>NZ_JBIONS010000002.1:0-122953 GCF_051711865.1 Enterococcus sp. DIV2419 | reverse complement strand
TACATTAAACATATTATCCATTGTAGCTTGTGAATTAATTGAAGTAGTGTTAAAATTGATAAATTTCAAATTATCTGTATTTTCAAACATACTATTCATATTTGTAACACTACTAAAATTACAATCACTAAAATCTACCGAAACAAGTTCAGTACATCCTTTAAATGCATTTTCCAAGTTATTAATGGAAGTAGTATCCACTCTGGCAGCATCAAATTTTTGTAATCCTGTCCAATTTTCAAAGGATATTTTATTTCCTATTAACTTAGCTTTTTTTCCATTAGCCTCTGAAAAAGTAATCGATGTAATACTACTTTTATCAATTGCGGTTGAAACAAATCCAGAACTAAAATCTACTTTTGTAGGTTTTCCATCAATTTCTCCAGGAACGATAACATTTGAATCACTACCAATATATTCAGTTAATTTGTATGTTTGATCACTTGGATCTAATTCAAAGTTCCAATCACTATACACCCAACGAGCAGTATATGATACATCTAAATTTTCTAATAAGTGTGTATCAGGAAGAATTTCTCTAGAAGCTTCCCACCCCATAAAGTGATAATTTCCTGATCTGGTAGGAATTTGTTCTGATTTCCATGCTTCAAATTTTTCCATGGTTAGTTGATCTGGAGTCATACAAACTTTACTAATGTAAGAAGCATTTTCTTTCTGACTAGAAGGGAATACTCCTCCATTAGCATTTAAATTAGGTTTCCATATCGGATGTCTATTACCACCACTATAGGAAAGAAGTTTTGGATCATTAGCTACTATTAACGTTTCAGTATAACCTGATGCCCAAAACATGTTTGTTATATTTGTACTTTCTTGAAGCTGTAAATTAGGAAAAGCAATAAACTGCAAAACATTACAGTAAGCAAACGCTAACTCCATAGTTTTAAGATTTGGGGCATTCCAATTTAAAGTATTATTATTTTCCCCTAAATTTTTTAATTTTTTACAATTATAAAACATTCCATACATATCAGTAACATTACTCATATCTGCGTTTTCTATGCCATCAATCTCTGTAAGATTTAAACATCCATTAAACATATTTAATACAGTAGTTACTGATGAAAATGATTCGTCTGCATTTAAATTAACATATGTTAACGAACTACAACCATAAAACATTTGCTGGGCGTTGTTAATATTTTGATAACTGTATCCTTCTAAGTTAACTCTATTTAAACTAGTAGCGTTTCTAAATAAATTTGCTAAGGATTTACTTTCAGTACAATATACCTCATAATTATCGATTTTTTTTATCTCAAATTCAGTTATACTTTTATAATTACTAACTTCAGTCCAAAAATTCCCGGTTACTTTTATTTCTTTTTTTTCTCCTATATCTGTATTACTTAATACCTTTGATGGCAACAGAATTTTATTATTATTTAATTGTTTAATTCCAGTTACCAGATAAGTACCATCTTCTTGTAGAGTTGCATTAAAATATGAATTTAGATAACTCTCATCATATGTTCCCTCCGAAGTCGTTGTTACCGGTTCTTGATTTTTAGATTCTATTAAATCTTTATTAGTTTCATTGCTACTTGGTTGTGTTGCAGAATTTGATTCATCTAATTTGGATTGTGAATTTTCAGTCTCAGTAATTGCTTGAGAACTAGTAATTGTTTCTTGGCTCTGGGTAGTGCTTTGTTGAGAGTTAGGTTTTAATGATTCTGGCATTGAATTTTCAATAATTTCTTTTGATACTTCGGTAACATCTGAAGGTGTTGTTGCCTGATCGTTTTCAATTGCTAAGGTTGTAATAGGTGTCGTTATAAAACTTCCTAAAAGCATTGTGCTAAAAAGAAGATACTTGCTTGATTTCTTATTCACTTGATCTACTCCTTATACACGATTATTATTAAATTTACAGCTTATATAATCGTTTTATTTTAATAAAATTTTCAATGAATGTACTTTTCCTAATCTAATTTAAAATGCTATAAATTTTTGTTTACTAAAACATCCAGCTTTCCATTCTTTATTTAATTCATTCTTTTAAAACGTCTATCAAAATATTTGATTACCCCTGCTAGTCCAATAAGAATAACCCCTATAATTCCCCATTGATTAGTAATCGAGCCAGCTTTTAATAAAGTTCCTTTTTGCTTATTATCTACTTTACTAGAATTAGCAGAGGTACCTGCACTTGAAGGATTTTTTTGGCTAGTTTGATTTTGGGAATTTGCTGTTCCTGACGGATCCACCTGTTCTGAATTAGTTGTAGATGAATCTCCAGAGTTATTCCCAGGTAAAACAGAAGAATCAACTTTTCTTTCTAAACGAATAGAAATATCTGTATTTGCTTTTGAATTTTCACTTGCAAAAGATTCTTGACTATTGTTAAATCCAACAAGACTTATTATCATTCCTGTTACTAAAATTAAACATTTTTTATTTGCTACCATTCTGCTTTCTCCTTAATTCAATAAAAATAGTAATTATAACTGTCATAAAGCTTTCTAATGTTATAAATATTTCCTGCAGAAACACTTTCGTAGTTCTTACTTTTCTGATACAGCTATACCGACCAGGATATTTTTTCATCCCAACCTAACTAATTTGTTAACTTTTAACTTTTTTGAACTATACTTGCTACCTAGTTTTCTTCATTTGTTTCTTAAGATAGTATTGAGGACTCAAATATAACCATTTGCTAAGTTTGCATTACCTTATTATTTTGTAATTTCATCAACAAATACTCCACCTACTTTCAAAAAAAAGAAATACTCCTTTAACCCTATTCCACTTCCTTTCTTAAAAAATTGTTTTGTTGACAAAACTTAATTTTAGTTTTCACAAGATAAACTTATCAAATTTTTCTTGAAAGCGAATCTAAATAATTAACAAAAACCACAAAAAAATGTAAAATAATCTATAAAAAATGATGATATTTTCTTATAAAACTTAAGAAATTTCTACTAATTTAACATAGATTAGTTACTCTCAAACTATAACTATTAAATACAAATTCTTTAGCTATCAAATATAAATATAGTTAATCTTATATATTTTTTTTGTCTAAAAAACAAAATAACAATAAAATAAATATGCAAAACATTTGAACAAAAAAAAGAAGATACTTTCAAAAATAAAAGTATCTTCTCTACAATTTAACTAACACTAGGCTAAAACATATTATTCAATAGCCATAATAATATATGTAATTAGGTATCAATGAAAGCTTATCTGTATCTTTTATATATTCTCATATCTTTTTCCAGTTACTCTACCATATAGATTAATTGAGCATGCCTTTTTGGAACTTAATTATCATATTTTAGTAAAATTATTGCCTATTAAATCACAAAATGTTATAAAATAATCGTAGGAAGCACAAATTACTTCTTTACAAATCTATCTTTATTAGTCAGTCGGCGGAAAACGACTGGCTATTTTTTGTTTTGCATATAAGTTTTGTAGCAGGAAATGTTGATACAATCATAGCAATATTTAAGGTAGCTTATTGTCAAAATTCCTATTTAACGTTTATCCCGTCCTAAAAGAACGCAATCTTGTTAGAATTGCATTTTCTTTAACTCTTAGACATTTAAACAAAAAAAGCTGAGTTGCATATATAATAAAGACTTTCTTTTCTTTTTGGAAACAGTCTCTAGGGATATAACATATTTTGACTTTTTATCTCTAACAAATATTCATAAAACCAGAATATCTACTATTATAGTTCCTACAAATATGGTTAAAAATTTCTTAGCAATACAGTACAGGCATACTAAAAATTTACGAAACTGAAATATGCCCAACTTGAATACCCTACAGCTTACCTAGTAGCAATCAGAATATTAAAAAGACCAACAAGGTATACCCTGTTGGTTCTTTTCTATCAGTAACTTATGGTAGTTATTTTGATATTTTATTTTTAGCAAAGTTTTCTAATTTTTTCTTTATACTATCAGCATTTTTTGTTTGTAAATCTATATATGATACAGGCAATCCAGTGTTCTTTATTTTTTCATCAAGATATGCCATATCTATCTCATTGTACATAATAATATCTGCATCAGGCATATCATTTTTAGCTATATCATAACTAATAACGGATAAATTCCATTCTGGTAGTAATTCTTTTTTTAGTTTATCTTGAAATTTTTTTGAGCTAATCCACATCATACCAGAACCACTGCTTCTAATCACAACTCCATCAGTATTTACTGTATAAATCCATACTACACTTTTCATATTTATTCACTCCTTAAACTATAATAAAATCTACACAATATCAAACTTTATAAAAATATATAAATAATCCTGTATTATAATTTCTATATTTTGTTTATTTACATTTTTCAGCATCTAATAATTGTCAATATAGAGATACATTTCATTTCGTAACATGTTTCTCTATAAATTCACTTTGTATTTTCGTAGAAATCATTCTCTTAGGTAAAATAAAAATTTTGTTTTTGGCAACTGTCATTAAATAAAATTCTTCATTCTCAAAAACATCTTCTATGTCATCCCAAATATATGATTTTTTATCTGCTTCATTATTTGCTTGCCAGTATACAATTCCCAAGTCATTAATATTAACTTTTCTTGGTTCTAAAGTTTTCGAGTCTGTATTTTTGTTAATAATCTTAGCACTTGGATAAGTATATGCACTGTATAGAAAAAAAATACCCAATAACAGATATATAATAATTATTAATATATATCCAAAACCTTGCGTAAATAATTTATTAAGTAGTTCTCTAACTACATAGTCAGGAAGTGATTGTTTGAAAGAAAGATATTGTTTAATTATCGATATAAACATATACGCAGAAGTAACCAGTAAAACTAGTCCAGCAAAATAAGTAATTCTTATTTTACGCTTACCAGTTTTAGTGAATTTTCTAGTATATAGCTTAATTGCTTTTAAATATTCATCTTCTTTTAAATTATAGTCAAAAGTCATACATAACCTCCTTTGAAATACGGGTATAAGATTATATAATGCACAAATTTTACAAAAAATACCAATTCTAATACACAGTAGAATTAAGAAATAATAATATATTAAAACCTGCCAATATCACAGATAATATGTGTATTGAAAACCAAGCACTTTTTTGCTTACTATTTAGTAAAAATACATTTTTATGTGTATCTACGTACAGTTTTCCTTGATCTGTATGCAAAAATTTTATTCTTAAAACTGCTACAAGTAAGTTGATTAATAAAATAATTAGAGCTGTAACCAAAGTCAAAAAAGCATATGATATAGCGTTCGATTGATTTGTAAAGTATCCATATTCATAAAAAGACCCTAAAAACATCCCTAAAAAAATAACCATTACCAAATGCAAAACAAAATATATATTTATTAAAAAACTGTAGTATACAAAACTCTTCTTTTGTAACTCTATTAGATTTACTTTTTGTTCTTTTAATTCTCTCTTCGGAATATTACTCTTTCTAACAAATGATTGATTTAAAAAAAATTTAAATATATACAGTAAAAAAAATGGAAAAATTAAAAGAATAAAGTATTTCGCCAAGTCCATTTCCCCTATAATACTATTCATAATTTCCCTCCTTTAAATTTATTTTCATTATACTCATTTAAATTTTCTTTTACAAATTATAAAAGCAACTCTTTCACAAGAGTTGCTCTTTTTCAACGAGAAATAACTTAAGCTAATGCAGCAAAAAATGCTGTTATCGCTCCTGCTAATTCTGCTGCTCCCGAAGCTATTCCAATAATAATAACTACTGCTAGTGCACCAATTAGAACACCTTTTAGAATAACTTCTACATTTAATTGTGGAACATGACCATTTTTAATATCTCTATATGCTTTATCATAATCGGGTTGAGGTATTTTAATATCAGTTGGTAACAGAGGCTTAGGATATAGTTCAATTTCAAGTTGTAAAGTTCCTTTGTTTTCAGAATCTCCGATTTCCTTTTTAATTACCAATTTCGTTCCAATTAAATTATTTCTAGCGCAAAAACCAGTTTCAATATACCCATTTTTAATAACTGGCGCTAGCTTATTAAGCATTTCATCAACTTGATTTTCATTATAATTCTTTAGTAAATATTTATACGAATTCAAAGACTCTTTTATCGGATTTACGTATACTTTTGTATCAATTTTACCGTTTTTAATACTAATAGACATTCCTGAATCATCTACTTTATGTGTCCAAGAGGCGCTTGTTTTAAAATAAACATCAAGAGTTGGTGAACTAATAATTTGTGTAGGAGTATCAAGTTTAATACCTACATCTTTGATTGTAAAATTTTTCCCTAAAGCATTTAGTAATTTAATTGTTTCTAACTGGATTAAATTACCGATTGTTGTAGAAAACGCCTTGGTCCCGTGGTCTCTTCCAGACACGGCCACTTTATCAATAGGAAACCCTAATTCACTATTTTCATAGAATTGATCAAATGCCCACTCTTTTGGCATTGGAAAACCTAGATTTCCACTGAATCCTGTAGACATATCAGATACAAAACAATGTTCAACAAATCCAGCATCAATTGCTTGTTGACAGACGTTTCGTGTACCATAAATTCCAGTTTTGTACATGCCATTTGCATCTAAAGATTCTTTTACTTTCTTGATATACGGTAAGACCGTTCCTGGAATGTTACCATCTAAAATATCTACATCAACGGCAAAGTAAATAGTCGCTCCATAAGGAAACCCTAGTTTAAATGCTGCGTTATGCGCTAAAGAACCATCTCTTAACCCATTTCCTTCGTTAAAGTAGCTTTCTTCCCATCCACCATCTTGATAAATAGGAAAAATACTTAATCCCACACTAGTAATGGCTTGAATTTCTTCAAGAGTCAGATTTTTATCTTTTTTATTTGCGCCCACTCCTACGCTACCTGTTAAATAACGTCCAACAATAGAATACCCATTGTCTTTAATTAGTTGTGCTTGTTGTTTTGTTAATTGAGTAGCCATGTCACAAGCACTGGCTGCACGATCAGTGTTTCCTGCACTTGATAGAAGACCTTTGATTACAGTCATATCTGCGGAAGTGTTATAGGGGGGTAGATTCATAAATAATCGGAAGTTTTCTACTTCAGCTGCAATATAAGAGGTAAATGAACCACTAAATACTGCAGATTGATTAAATCCATTTACATACAACGCCCATTGTAGAATTTTTACGAAATTACCAGTAGATCCAACTGTTAATGTTGGTGTCTTAGCCGTTGTTCCTGGTCCATAAAATCCGTTTGCTGTGTTTTCATCCATACCCATCTCTGCTTGAAGTGCATAAATTAAAGCACTATTCGTGTCTCTTTGATACACACCATCACATGGCAACAAGCCAAAATAACGATTATACTTAGCATTTAAAGATTGTTGCATTGACCGAATATTTTTGTCCCCTCTTGGTACCAACGCGAATGCACTCATATCAAGTAAGGCTTTCATTAACATTGCATTCATGTACCCACTAGGTGCTAATCCTGCCATTTCTTGAAATTTTTTAATCGCTAATGTTGTGAGACCTGTCATTAACCCATCAACTGCTTCAGTTCCAGAAACGTAAGGATTAATCCCTTTACACCAAAAGCCACCTTGCATTATTTTCACAATATTTCCAATGCCTGCCCCAAAACGTTCATTTAACTGTTTTTCTACTTTTTCTTTAAAATAACGTTCCGTGGTAGGACCAAAATTATCTGATAATTCTTGGATTCCCATTTCTTTTTGCAATGCTCGACGTAATCCATAGATAGTTGGCCAGCCCGTTTTCCCATTTTCTGGTACTTTATTGAACCCAGAAACATTTCCATACGTCTTATTTAACCATTTTTGTGTACCTAAAACCATTTCATCCATTTGTTAATACCTCACTTTCCAAATTTGTTGTACTTTATAAATTTATTTTGTTAAAGCTTTTTCAATGCTTACTCGTAAATCAGAGCTAGTAACACTTTTTACGAACGTATCTGACGCCCAAGTAATTGACATCATCCCCGAAGCAAAATCTGCCCGAATTAATCCACGATCCGTTTCCGGATATTTTTCAATACTTAATAAAATTTGAGCAACTTCCTTAGATAAAGCAACGTTGTCTTGCCCTAAAATTGAATTTGTACGAATAAAAACACCATAATTTTTGATATGGAAAGTAATAAAACGAGAACCAGCTCCACCTTCTTGATAGCCAGTAATATTATTCCCTAAATCAACTGGAATCCCACTTTTTTCTGGGATTACTTGAATGTTATCTTTTGCTTCTTCGTGCGTATCAAATTCTAATTCTGAATATTGTGTTTTTGGCTTACTAGCCTTTGATTCAATCTGTTCCTGATTAAAGGAATTATTGCTAGCGTATGTCTCAATTCCTGTTTGTACTGCAATTGTTGTTAACAAAATTGTTCCTAAAATAAATAGACTTTTTTTCATAATTATTTCTCCTCTTTCTTTTCTTTTTCATTTGAATTATTTGTTTTATTGTTATCCATCGTACTTTTACTGTATCTGTTTATGAAATTCTGAAACAATGAAACATCGATTCCTATTTTTTGATAATTTTCTAATATTGATTGAATTTCCATTAATAAATATCCAAAGTAGAGTACATAGAGTAATCCTGTACCTGTATTTCCTGGAATAGTCATTGCTAACGGGATAAAGAATATGAGTAACATTAGTGCAGCTATTTTCTTTAAAATTCCATTGATTCCTATTCTTGATTGAAAGTCTATTTTTGGATTCATTTTTGCGGCAAAAACTCCTGATAAGAAATCAATTATCATTGCGCAGCAAATCATTGCTAGAATAAACATATGGTTACTTTCTAGTCCCATATGAATAATCAGTTCTTGTATCTTATCCATAGAACTCTCCTTATCTGTATGTTTATAAAGATTCACACAGCATTTCATTTAGAAACTTTTTAAAATGTTGTTTCGTTCTTTGTGCTCTCTTTCTACTCTTTTCATCGTAGTTGGAACCCCATTGGCATAGCTTTGAAGCTTCACATGACGTATATCCTTGTAACAACAAAAGGATAAATTTGCTTTGTTTAGGAAATTTTTTTATATAGTTTTTCAGCATCTCTTTATAGCAAATCGCTTTTTCTATATCTATTCCTGCATCTTTTTGTTGACATGTATTACTATCTAACTCATTCCAACGTGCAGAGTCATAAGAAATACCATTTTTGTCTGCACTACTACAGGTATTGCTTTTGTATAATCGCCACACACTTTTTTCAGCAAGATTCATTCTAAAAAGAACAATATTTTTAAAAGTATGTTCTACTGTTTCTTGTCCTGAGTACGTTTTAAGCGCTTCCCATACGGCCAAATCAAAAGAACTTATAAAATCTTCATACGGGATACAAAGCTTATAGAGTTCACTTCTATGCTTTGCATTTTTTGCAGATACACCTATATATCTTTCCATATACTCCATTACATTTATCAAATCTTCTTCCTTATTTGTAAACCTATAGATATCTGATAACCGAGTTACTTCTGCCCAAAACTCCACATAATCACTACCTTCTATTTTTATAAATGTATGTAATTAAAATATACATTTTGTGACATAAAATAATTACGTTAGTAATGGATTTCATATAGGTGTGTATTTAGTTTTCAATGATCTTAATGCTTTATCTTAAGAAATATTGCTTTAAACACTAATAATTAGTGTTTAAAGCAATATAATTTGTACTAATTAAAGAATCCTTTGCCCCATACAGTGTCTGTACGACTATCATCTGGTCCCACTGCCACGTAACGGCGCAAACCAGAGCCTGCAATATAACTAATCCATGCATAGCCATTTGCGAAAATATAACTGTCATAGCCAATTGACTGACCTGCTTCGTAATAATCTAATGCAGCACTATTTGGATCGGTGTCCGCACTAACCGGAAGCTTGCGATTTGGAACAAAATTACCTGCTTTAGGTACCAACCCAATAGAATTAGGGTGTGCCTGTGAACCAGGATCTCCACCATTATCAAAAAATCCTGTTCCCCATACAGTGTCTGTTCGACCATCATCTGGTCCTACTGCCACATAACGGCGCAATCCCGAACCTGCAATATAACTAATCCATGCATAACCATTGGCAAAAACATAACTATCGTAGATAATGGCCTGACCAGCTTCATAATAAGCTAATGCTGGGCTATTTGGATCTGTATCACCACTTACCGGTAATCTCATACTTGGATAAAATACACCACTCAATGCACTTCCCGTATTTGAACCCGATCCTGAAGGGGTATTATTTAAAAATCCTGTTCCCCATACAGTGTCTGTTCGACCATCATCTGGTCCTACTGCCACATAACGGCGCAATCCTGAACCTGCAACGTAACTAATCCATGCATAGCCGTTAGCAAAAACATAACTATCATAAACAATAGCCTGACCAGCTTCGTAGTAATCTAAAGCCGGACTATTAGGATCCGTATCACCACTTACCGGTAATCTCATACTTGGATAAAATACACCCGCTGAAGGATTCACTGAATCTCCTTTTGAACCAGAAGAATCTCCAGGATATGGTTTTGAAGCACCTCCAAAACGGTAAATTGTAACTGGTGGACGACCTGAAGCGACCCATACTTGATCATGATTATCAACAGAAATTCCATTAATTGAACATTTATTTCCATCCCAGCCACAAGTACAATGAATAATATTATCTTTATCATCTATAAAAATTCCCGTGTGTCCAAGTTCACCACCAGAGTTACCTCTGATTCCCCAAATAAAAATATCACCTCGTTGTACATGATATTTTCCTCCTACTAAAGGAACTTGCGACCATCCAACGCGTTCTAACTGCCCAAATAAGGAGTCAGTATTTCCAGGAAAAGTTGAAGGATCAATAAACCCTGCCTCTTTTAATGCAAAATACACAGCACTTGAACAATCATAAGAATTTGGTCCTAATCGGTAATCCATACTATAAGTTATATGTTGAGCTTTTTTTTGTTCCATCCAACGAATCATTACATCAAAACCAATACGTGCATGATTTGTTGTTTCCTCATTACCAGAGGCACCTTCAAGATAAAGGGCTGTTTCAGCGTTTCTTCGTTCAACAAGTTTTGGTAATTTAATGCTTCCAATATCATAGACATACAATTTCATTTCTCTTGCAGCCGAATTAAATTCTTTGTTATTCGTAAAATGCATGATATCTGAACTTGGTAAAAAGCCTAATCCTTTAGAATGAGAGAAAGAAACTAATGCATCAAATTGATTCTGAGTAGCTTTAATTGCTAAAAGTTTAGATATTAATGCTGCATGTTCATTTAGATCATCACGTAATATCTGAGTAGCCTGGCTCTCTGTAATGACCATTCCTGGTTTAATCGGATGTTTTTCATTTGTAAAGTGACCATAGCCAATAGATAAAATTCCATTTCTTCCTGCTACAGCTTTTAATGAAAAATTTGAGTACTTTTTACAAAGATCGATTGCTTTTTGACTGTAATTCATAAACTTCACCTCATATTTTTTGTCGCGACTTTTTTCGTATACGCCAATATATGTGGTTGAATAATCTTTTTTGTGACAAAAAAAAGTAGAAAATTATTAATTTTCTACTTTTAGTAAATTATTTGATAATGATATGTTAGTTATTTTGTAAATTCTCCATCATAACATCTAATTGATCTTCTGAAACATTTCCAACGTGGTTTTCGGTTGCTAGAGATATAGACCCTTCTTTATTTTTAAATAAATACATTTTCTCTTGGTTATCACATATAATTTCTGTATTCACTTTTACAGTTCTTATTCCTGAACCAATCTTATTATTGGAAAATACTCTGATTTCTTTTGTTGGTACTGTATTTACAACAAATGAAGATTCTCTAGTTTCTATTTTTTCAGGTTCTTTACGAGAACGTGAGTGAAAAGTAAGCACGCCTTTATTGTCATTAGCATTATCTAACCTCAAATCTACAGCAAATGAGCCACTCATATAGGGTTGGTCAAACGTTTTTAGTTCTGCTATTTGTTGTAATGATACAGCATATGGCGCATCCACAGATTGATTTCCTGATTGCACAGTATTTGGTAATTCATTCGTACTTTCATTTTTTGAAGTTGTAACTGTTTGTTCTTCACTAGCTTTCTTTGACGATTCACTTATCGAGCTTTTATCCTCTTTTTTATTTACAGTGCTACTATTCGTTTCAGTTGTATTCGTTTTACTTGAATTTGTTTTATATAACGAGCTAGTACTTTCTTTTATTGGCGGATTTTCTTTATTTTTTTCTGTGTTAGAACAACCCGAAAAAACTAAAACAAGTACACATAACATTATAAATTTCATTTTATTCTCCATTCTTACCTTAGTTTATTTTCCCCAAAATCTTAAGTTGTATCTATTACAACTCTAAATATCATTTCAATAAAATATTATCATTTAGTTATACATTTGCCAAACATTTCTATGCTTTCAAACAGCTAAAAAGAAAACGATATCAAAAAAGTTACGTCACTTTTTTTACGAAAAATAAAAAGGTGACGTATTTAGTAATCATCTTTTATAAAGTTTTGGAATTAGCAAACCTGCTTGTTCTTGTTCTAGTAACATTTCGAGACCAATAGCAAGAATTTTCGATTCGCTTTTTCTATATTTTTTTGAGATACTTTAACCCTTCTTGTTGTTTTAAATTTAAATTAGATTGTGCACGTTTATTACCTTTTCTTATAGCCATTCTGATCCATCCTTTTTGTTAAATAGTATTCCCTCCATTAATAATGTATTAGTTGATTAACTCTTTATTTTTAAATTGCAAACCTTCCTGGTAACCAGAATGAAAAGCATCGAAGTTTTCAACCTGGTGTGAGGTGTCTTTTCCTTTAACCAAGCCTAGCTTTGAGACTTCTTCATGGACTGCAACAGGCAACTGCAATGCAAGTTCGTAACCATTCGTAAGTACCTGGACTTCAAATACTGAACTAAGAGCCGTCAAATACCCTTCGATATAGTCTTGTTTTAATTGCCATTTTCGTTTATATTTTCGCTTAATTTCCGGTTGTTTCATAAACTCTTTTGAACAAAAGGCAACACTAGAGTACCGAAATCAACAGGTTACACAAATACAAGGAAAACGTAACCGCCAGGAAGTACCAGAAAAGATAAAACAAGCAGTCAGACAATGGCAAGATAATTTACAGCACACCTTATCATCATAATATAAGACAAACCTGATACTCTCTTTTAGCGAGTATCTTCTTGATTAGAAATCAAGAAAAGAGCGTTTTTTTCAGCGCGCCAAACTCCCACCGCCACCGCCGTTAAGGTGCGCTGAAAAAAAAAGAAAGGCTTCCGCCTTTCTTCTTGTAAAGAATGTGTTATAATAAACATGTAAAGAGGACGTACTAGTCATACGCCCTCATGATAGCACCGTTTAAGACGGTGACCGATAGTTAAATATTTTTACAAAAAATAACCAAACTCGGCTAAAGTTGACGGTTATTTTTTGTTGTTTTTATCACTAATTTTTAGAATTAATGTCGCAAAAGTAATCGCAAACATTAACGCTTCAAAAATAGTCAAAGCTAGTCCTTTCTAGGAGTATAGCCAAAAATCAACATAGGCAATCACCCCTTTTTCAGAGATTAGCCACCGTCATAAACCTTTACTATCTCGTATATTATACCATAAAACGCCTTGGCTTTTTTAAGTTAAGGTGTTTTAGCATAGGAGCAATTATTCAGCCCACAGTTTGCTAGGAACCTTGCTTAACCAATCAGAAAAATCTAAAAACCAGCCTCCTAATTCTTCATTCAAGGCAGCTAGATAATGAAAAAGCAGAACAAGTAATCCAAATAAAAGCCAACCAACCCAACTTGCCCATTCGATTCTAAGTTCTTCAGTTGTTAAAATTACAATCGGGTAAACTAAAAAAATAAAAGCTAAAATTCGAGCAACGATTAGCATTAAAGTGGTAGTAAAACCACTAGTAAGAATCGTTAACAGTCCAATGTAACGGAAAAGAAGACGTAGAATAAAACAGGGTAAAAATAACACTACAGACAATCCTCGTTTCAAAATAAGCATAAAACTCTTCTTTCATTCCTTAACAATTGTTTTTATAATTTTGGTTTGACATTATTTTGGTTTGCGGTTTCTTTTTTTTGTACAGCTTGAATTTCATGAAGTTGATTGATTTCATTTCGCGTTCGTTCCAATTTATTCTCTAACAGAGATTGACTGGTTTTAATTGCTTCTATTTCCCCTCGAACATCTTCATAAGAAAATTCCGCAAGTGTTGCGTCCGGTAACAATGTTTTCAATTTTTTCTGAATTAACTCTGGATCTCCCTGCAGTTCATTTTCTAATAAGAGGTTACTTAATTGGTGCAGCTCTAACATCTTCTCGTCAAGAGTCTCTAAAGTTTTTTCTGCTTCAAGAAAAGCAACTTCTAATTTTTCTTCTAATAATTTTAGTTGTCTTGTGTCCTCGATTTCATTCGCCGCTAAAAAGTTAATGGCACTAACTAATTCATCAATGGTTTGCATCACAGGTTCTCTTTTCAGTGGTGTTTGTCCATTATACAGTCGTAATTGTTTAATCAACGAAGCCCCTGTTAAGTATTTACTTTTAGTAGCATCCTTGTCGCTCATAAAATAAAAATACTCATTTCTTTTAATATAGATATTGTAATTACCGTTGTCTAATGGATCAACCTTATACCCTCCTACAAAGAGCTTTCCAGAATTGCCATAGCCATAATCGATATTTATATAATATCCTCTTTCTGTTTTGTGAGACAGTTGCCATGGTTCTATTGTAAATTGATAGTCAAAATTATTTTTTTCTTGTTCATTTTTTTCTTCGTATCTTTTGACACATTCTTCCACTGTTAGAACGTTTTTATTTTCTTTCAATCGTTCAATAATCTTTTCATAATTATATCTAGTGGGGTCACTTTTTGACAAGCTTCGACTACGAGTATTTTTTATTTGTGGTTCGTCAAGCAATCGATAGGTCGTCCACTTATTAGAAAAGTCTGCCGATAAATTCAAAGCTTCTGCTTTTTCTAGGAAGTCATTAATTGAAGAACTTTGTTCTAATAAAAAGTCTAAACGACTTTTTATTTTTTGTTTATAAATGGACTCTGTTTGCCATTTTGTATATTTTGTATGAGTTTGCTTCGGTGATTTTTCAATAATTTTTGCGCCTTCCTTCGCTGCAATCTTATCCGAAATTTGTTCAAAGACTCTTTTGGTTCCTTTTTGCCAGCGAAAGGCTTTACCTGTTTTTAAGTTGGTTGAACTAAAAATAATATGATTGTGTAAATGTTCTTTGTCGACATGTGTGGCGATCACAAATTCATACTCTCCACCTGTCAATTCCATCACCGTGTTGTACCCTATTTCATGTATTTTTTCTGGCGTTAAATCATCTTCTGGAGAAAAGGATTGGATTAAATGGTGTGCTAAAACGGCGTTGCCTTTTTCTAATTCTGTTAACGTTGGCGGAAGCAATCGTTCTGATTTTGGATCGAATGTGTACCCGATTTTTCGTTGAATTGCTGCTTGTAATTTTGTTAATTTAAATTCTTCATAAGGACTTGTTGGATCCACAATGCCATGACCAGAAACTAATTTTTTCATGTATGTCTTATCGTCATTCACAATATATTGAAATAAATGTTCTAAGTGTTCAGACGGATTATCATTCGTGACTTCAGTTTTTTCTGCATTCTCAATATATGAGCAAGCATTGTTTAATTTATCAAATGTATGAATAACAAAATGTTTTGTATACACCATTTACGATTGTTCCTTTCTCTTTATTAATTTGTTTAATTCGCTCTGAACCAGCGCATTTAAACTCTGTACTTTATCGGTCAAATCTTTAATATCTTCAGACGAAATTTCATGAAACTGATTGGCCAGACGGGCCATTTGATTAATATTAATGCCAATTTTATGAATTTCGGTAGTTAGTCTGTTGAGTTCGGAATAGTCAACATGGCGAATCTCTCCTTGAATCAAAAGGTGCAAGGCAAAATTTTGAAAGTTTGGAAAGAAACTTTCTTCAATTTTTCGATTGATTAATTCATTTTCTTCTTTTGAAAAACGTATTTTTCTTTGAATAGGTCGTTTTAGCTTTTGTTTATTCTCCATAATTGTTTCTTCTTTCTTTTACATAATAAGTAGTCTCCTTAGTTTGACAATTGGTTACACCCAAGGGTAGGCTTTCTTTTTGCGAGCAGAGCAACATGGTACCATGTTGCGATATTTTGAATGACCCCTACCAAAAATACTGGTAGGAGTCGTTCAAATTTTTGGGGTTCCCCCAATCCCCATCGCTGCACTTTGACATTTATTGACGTTTCGACTTACCATTTTTGACCTTTATTTTTTCTTTCTTATTGATAAGGGGCTAATAACTCATCCAGAAAGACCAAATACGCGTCATTTCCTTTCAACTTTCGTAAATAAGTGGCTGCTTCTTCGTAAGGAAATAAATCAATTTCTAATTCTTTTTCTTTAAAATCATGAATCAACGTATCCAGTTCTTTTAGCACCGTTCCTTTTGATTTTTCTTTCTTTTTCTGGTGGACTCTTGGTTGTTCACTAAGCGGGTCTGCCAAGAAAAATTGTGTCAGAATAAATTTACTTTCGTCCGTTAATTGGTCCATTTTGTTTTCTCCTTTTCTCTTATTATTTGTTTTTAAAATCGAGTGGGATTTGCTATTTGAGCAGAAATTTTTGGTTCATTTGTTGCCTTTTTTGCTCGTTAGCTTGTGAATTTTCCACTTTAGTTTTTTTGTAAAACAATAGTAGACGACTTTTCTCGCTTACGAAACGTGATTAATATTTTCTCAAAGTGAGGGATTCGGACAATATTGTCAAATTCGTCAATTAAGAAGAGGACATGTAGAAGTTCTTTTCCTTCTTCTAATATTCGTTTTCCTAAACGTACTTGGTCTGATTTATTTCGCAACACTTCCCCGACTATCGCAAACATCAACACTGGAATAAAATTAAACGACGTATTGGTTTCAGGTATCGCAATAAATACCGCTTTTTTTCTTCATTCCAAAAGTCAATTTCCATCGTATCTGTACGAATCATATTTACCACTTCTTTTTCTTTATGGTCAAAAACAGAATAACGTGCTACAGCTATCCCTAGCACGCTGTCTCTCAGTTCACTCTCATACAAATTGTTAAACAAGGTCCATTGTCGGTAATCGTAGTTGTCAGGAATGGTTTCATTTAAGGTGGCATAACATATCCGCTACCATGCATAAATGTAGGGGATAGTCTTTTCTACGCCCATCAAACCATAAATACGCAATAAGAGATCGAACCAATAAGCCCTCGGCTTTTATCCAAAAATCGTACCTTGTAGTTTTTTATACCTCTTTGGTAACTTCAGTAATTGCTTCTAAAGCACGGTCAACGCCAAGTTCTGAATCCATATAGATAAAGACACTAAACGCAACACTGTTTGACAATGTGTTTAAATCCAATACCTTGATTTTATATTTGCCCTTTTTTAGTAACAGACCAATTTCTGGTAAAATCCCACCATCTGGATCAATGGTAATAAAACTTGCATGTCGTTGCATAAGATTGGTTTTGATAAAAGCTAACGTTTTAGCCGCTCCAGAGTTACCTAGAATAGCGATATTCTTATTTTTTTGTAGCTTGATAGGTAAACGTTTTTTTAAAAAGAGAAATTTTTACATGCTTACTAACAATAATATTGTTTTCAGGAATTGGATCTTCATATTTTTTCATTTCAGCAGGCGTAGTAAAACAAGCCGAACCATATTCTTCTCCATGACGGTAGGTTCCACGATTATTATCTCGCACATACATTAATATTCCTAAAAGAAAACCAAGTATTCCTATACTAAATCCTAATAGACTTGGTGTTATAAAAAAACGAAAAAAAGTTTGTTCGATATACGTCAGAATGTCTTTTGTAAAGAGATAATTCGTTTTTGAAAAATAGTCTGTCCCTGGTAACAAACAGCCAAAAGAAATTTCCTATTCCAAAGCCAATCACAAATAGAAAAATACCAAGGTAGAAATACGGTTTCAGTTCTTTTTTGTACGTCTGCATTACAGTTTTCTTCCTTTTATGATTGTTTTTGTTTGATCGATTTTCCCCACATATTTTTTATTGGCTGCAGCGTAGGCTAACCGTTCATTAAAAGTCATGGTATTTGGCTTACTCAAAATCATTTGTGGGGTCTTCTTAATATCTGTTAATACGCGTTTTAAGGCTTTCTTTGCAAGTTTCGTATCTTTTACTCAAAAATAGAAGTTAGTCCCTTCTTTGGTTTCTTTAGACGCAAAAGGAAGCCCTTGGTCTTTCAACTGTTCTTTTAACTTATTTAAATTCACTTTTTCATAAAGTTGCGCCGAAGTCAGTGGACCCTCATGGTTCATTAGCTTATACAAATTATTTTACCCTTTTAAAGAAAATTGTCTTTTAGCGACAATACACCATCACTGGATAAATTAAGCAGCACTCTTAATACTTTATCTAAAGTACTAGTACCTAAAACATAATAATGGTGTACAATTTCTCTTTGTTCCACCAAAATTCTCCTCCTTTACAAAAAAAAGACTAGCAAAATTTGCTAGTCTTTTTAATTCTCTACTTTTTTGATAGGCCATAAACAACCGTAAGGGAATATTAATCGCTGTAAAAATAATAATTAGCCATCTTGTTGTAGTTAGTTCGCTAAGTAAAATAATTTCTTGATATAGCATCACGGTGAAAACTATAGCTAGCCAAAAATACCACTGTATTACAATTTTCATTCAAATTCTCCTTACAAAAAGTGTATCTTTTTTTGATAGCTATCTCAAAAAGGAAGGTCGTCATCTGATATACCTCTCAGACTTACATCTTTATAAAAAGGATTGAAAGGGTCAGGTTTCTCAGTTGCTTGTTTGTCAAAAGTTTCTTGGTCTGGCTTACTACTTCTACGTTGATCGTTTACTTCTTTTTATTCCAAAAAATTAAAATTTTTGTACAACAATTTCTATCACATATACGCGTTGTCCTTGTTGATTCGTGAAATTACGATCAAACGTCCAACTACTGTTCCACTTTGTGTGTAAGGTAGATCAGGGTTTCTTGTTAACCGGACGATTAGTGTCATATTATTAATCATGTCTTTCCTTTATTTTTCGCTGTGTTTCTGTGTATTCTTTGGCAAAACGCACAAATTCATTTAACGAATATTGGACGCCTGGCATGTGATCATCGAAGTCATCCGCCATGTAATAGTACGTCAAATTAGCATCAAATTGTGTTCTTCGAAAATCAGTTGGAATTGTCAAATAAGTAAAAGATTCTCCTGTTAAAGATTCAATAAACAAGTTGGCCGAGATTAAGGCAGTTCGCTTATTTCCATTATCAAACGCTTGTAGTTTTGCCAAACGAGCGTACAATGACCAGCCGTCTTCTACACTATTTTCTGTTACTTCCTCCAGTTCTCGTTGAACCATTTTTTCTGTAACTGTTATAGGTGGTACATAATCGCCAACATGTATATTGACCTTTCCCCTCAATTTACCGGGATTTCCAGGCTGTCCTTCTTTGTGAGAGTCCATTTGTGCATTAATTCCTTTGAATACATCAACCGTTAGTTTATTTTGTAAACTAGCATAATGAATCGCTTTAACCAAGTCTTCAAATATATAACGATCTGTTTCATTGGTAAATTGCCACTCATCCTTATTTGTATAAAGGTTTTTTTGTGTTTGCAGAATAGACGTGTTGTACCCATCGTATTGTGCCACGGAATATATTAATTCCGCTAATTTTTTTGTATTCATTCTCTCACACCCTCCCTATTTTTCATTTATAGTACACTATTTTGACAGTAAAAGCGGTAATCCTTGTTTCTTAGCTAGAAGAGTATTTTTTACTATCTGAGAAAAACCTTCTTTTTTAGTTGCAATTTCCTCGGTAAATGTAGCTAACTCATCTTTTTTTTACTGAATTTTTTGTTCCATAATTTTTTTGTGTTTCTTTGTAGGCAGTTTCATCCTGATTGCTCTTTTAATTCAGTGATTTCTTTTTCTTCATAAGAAATGACAAAACAAAAAAATAAAGTGTTGTTTTTTACTAATTCAATTTCTAGACAAAATACAGTATGAAATCTATTCAGAAAAATGAATTAATTGCTTAGTTTTCAACCCAATTATGCAAAGTAATTGCAGAATTTTTTGAAATATATTTATTTTTTATATTTTCTTTTACTAATGCACATTCAACAAATAAATTGTAAAACGACTTGTAGAATAGGCCTTTTGGACTTTTTACCGTGGAATCAGTTTTGATTTTGTGCATCACTCGTCGCAAACATTTGTCTATTTCTTCTTGATAATCTTCACCAATTAGAACGATATTGTATTCTTTTTCTACTTTAGTTTTAGCACGAATAATTGTTCCAACCATTTCATGGGCTTCTTGAATAGTATTAGAGAAGGCAGCAATAAATTTTAAGCTATCTTTGCTTAGGAAAGTGTTCTCTTGAACTTCTGCAAACTGTTCGAGCAATAATTGTTGTTGCAATCGTTCTTTTTTCGTATCTTTTGTGTCTATTGTATCTAAAGAATTATTTATATAGATATTATCTTTTACTTGTGCGATTTCAGCATATCCACTATTATCAAGGGGTTCAGTGTTTTTTTCACGGCGTGCGATTTCAGCATATCCACTATTATCAAGGGCTTCAGCGTTTTTTTCACGGCGTGCGATTTCAGCATATCCACTATTATCAAGGGCTTCAGTGTTTATGTTTGCCGACAGGTATAAATCTTCTTTTTTTAACTCTGGCTGTAAGAGATAATATTTGTTTGCTATGTTTTTTCCAGCTTTCGCATCAAAACCGCCTCTGACAACTTCCAATAAGCCATACTTTTCTAATTCGTCTAGGGTAGATTTAACTTTTCCTTGATAGCAATTCAGCATTTCCATGAGATCCTTTTGTTGAAAAATCAAATAAATCATTCCATCTTCGTCAATCCAGTTATTTGTGAGAGCAAGAGAAATTTTGTCTTTAAAAAGCATATAAGCAATCTTAGAACTATCTTTCATAGATTTGTATTTTTCATTTTTCAACAGAAACTGTGGGAATTTCCAAAATAGCTCCGAGTAGCTGTTTTGATAACTATACCCCCGTTCTTTAATATTCGTCATTATTTTAGATACTCCTTTATTAGATATACTTTAATCACATAGTAAGCAATTTAAAAATAGCAAAGACTAAAGGCGTTGGCAAGCAATAATAATAGCTATTTAAATTAGTTACCACTTTAATTCTTGTTAGAAACTATTTAGTTACCACCTCAATTTGATAAAATAAGTATTTACACACCACCATTAATATAAAAATAATTTATTTAGTTACTACTTGAATGTATAGTTGTATTCTACTGTAAAGTGAATTACCTACTACTTTTAATAAACAATTAGTTACCACTTTAAATTTATTTAATTACTACTTATTTTTGTATGTAAATGTATAATTATTGGTAATAACGATAGTTATTAAATGAATTAGTTACCACTTTAAATTTATTTAATTACCACTTTAAATATAAAGATATGTGATTTGCCTACTACCATAATTATAATTAGTTACCACCTTTTTATAGATCAAAAACAATTGCCTACCACTTTAAATATAGAGATAAAATAATTAATTACCACCTTTAAATAAATTGATTACCACAGTAATTATTATATAATTGAAATTAATTACTACCTTAAATACTTCTGGTGGTATTTAAACTAGTTATATTTTAGGTGGTATGTTATAATATTTATAAAATTGTACTTAGAGAGGAAGTTGCATGTATGGTAGCAAAAAAATATGTAATTGGTAACTTTAAAGGTGGCGTCGGTAAAAGTACTTGTGCTCAAATGTTTGGATTTGAGTCAGCAAAATTCAAAGAATTAAAAACATTAATCATTGATTTAGATATGCAAGGAAATACTTCTGATGTTATGAACTTAACGCATATGAATTTTTCTAAAGATGAGGGCGGGGGGGAAGGTGAGTTAATCGAATATACAAATACAATTACTGACGTACTTATTTCAAATGTTGATCCACATGACGCTATTTATAAGATTATTGAAAATCTGTATATATTACCTGCGGATATGTCGTTTGAATTATACGATGATTGGATTAAAGATAGATTTCCTAATTCAATTGATAAGTTTAAATACATGGAAGAAAAATTATCCCCTCTATTTAATGATTTTGATGTCATTTATTTGGATGTACCTCCATCAATTTCTATTTATAGTAAATCAGCTATGTATATAGCTGATTGGGCTATTGTTGTGTTACAAACTCAAGTCAAATCTATGCGTAATGCTATGCAGTATTTGGAATATATGGACTTCTTTACTAATGAATTTGATACAAATTTAAAAGTTGCTGGTGTTGTTCCATTTATGTTAGAAAGCGGTGATTCCGTAGATAAAGAAATGTATCAACAAGCACAGGAAATCTATGGAGAGCACTTAATTAAAAACGTTGTGCTAAAAAATGCACGACTTAAAAGATATGATGGATCAGGTATCACTACTGAATTAACTAAAAAAGGAAAATTAAAGCAATGGGATAAGAAATGCCATGAATTATTTATCAACATTTTGGACGAATTAGAAGAACATGAACATTGGTATGAAGGGTAGGTGTAAAGAATGGCTGAGATTAAAAACTTAGGTATCTTTGGTAGTAGTAATAAAGGACTAGATAAAATAAAGCAGCGATCAAAGGAGAGGGCAAGAGAAACAACTATAAGTAATATTCCTAAGACTAATAGTACCTTTAGAAGCCAGAAAACAAGCTCTGTAACTCATGAAGTACCTATTCGAAAGAAAAGAAAAGGTGCCCCAATAACAAAATTTGATAAAGTTTACGCTGCAATGCAATCTGTTAAATTATCTGCCCTTACTAATGCTACAGCAAGCATCATGGTTGAAAAGTATGAAACAAATATGAAAAAAGATGAATTATTGCGAAAAGCTTTAAATGAATATATTCGATTAAATCTTTCTCAAGAAGATAAAAATGATTTACTTAATTCTGTTGCCTTGGAATTAGATTTGTTTAGAGAAGCCCATCCTATTATTCCTGATGTAGATATAGACAATAATGTGATACGTTCGTCTGAAGAAATAAAGCAAGAAACGTTTACTGATATAAAGAAACAATGGGGAATCAACGATAAAATAAGAAAATAAAAAAATACCTACCATATTTATTTAAAGTGGTAGGTATTTTTTTAATTACTTAATGATTTTTTTGAAGTCTATAAGGAGAAGTATAAGTTATGAACTTTACACTTTCTTTACGTATGTTTAAATATATTTAAGGTAGTAACTAAATGGGATAAAAGTGGTAGATAAATAAGAAGGAATATATATTAAATGCTGATGTATAAGTAATAATTTTTAATAAAAGGTAGTAGATAAATGCTATTAAAGTAGTAAATAAATATTGATAAGGTAGTAGATAAATAGAATAAAACCGGTAATTACGTTATAAGTATAGGGGAAAAGTGCTAGACAAAACAATTTAAGGTAGTAACTAAATGTATTAAAAGTGGTAAGTAATACATAATAAATATTGATATATAAGTAATAGAAAGAAACAAAATGTAGAAGTTGAAATGGATAAACAGCCAGGCATTTTTCGCCTACTTGTTATTTATAGATAGGTTTGTACAGATAATCCTAAGGTGTAATAATCTAAAAATAAGGATTACTGTTACTTGTTTTTGATTGAACAAAAAAATAGAGATATTGTTAACGCATGTTACACTAAACTTCTTTATCAATAATTTTTTTAGTACGTCTGTAACGTTCCAGGTGCAGCAAATAATCGTCTTGCAGTTTTAGAAGGTCTGAATATACCTGATCCATAGTCTTGCTGGCCGACAAAGAAAGAGAATAAATAAATGAAATAGGAAGTGTTTCAATTTTTTTGTTGCGAGTAATCCAGGAAGAGACAGTTCCTTGAGAGAAAGCATGTAATTCACAAAATTCTTCTACAGTAATCCCTAGTTGCTTGATAATGTATGCGTTGATAGGGTGTGGATATACAAAGGTTTTTCTAGGCATGGTGGGTAAGTTTCCTTTCTTAGGTTATTAATGCGTTTGCAGTAATATTGTACTAAAAAACATACAATAAGGGAAGGGCGTAGCTGCTTCTTTTTTGTTGACCTTCTTTAATAATGTGTTATACTAATAATGCGGAAGACATAAGTTCGATATGAACAGCACAATAGCCCAAACCTCGTCACAGGTTTGGGCTATTTTTTTCGTCTTGCGGATAGACGTGTGGGCTAGGACAACTTGCATGGTTATCTGCTAATCATCTAACCAATGGTCAACTAGTAAGATTACTAGACCCACAAAAAGCGGGGCGATAACCAAAGACATAAGTTCGTACATAAACAGCACCCCCAATCGGGGCAAGTTGCCGCAATAATTATAACATAAATTCGAATATACCTATACAGTAGTAAATCTTCAGTTTTTTACTTCAACTTTTAGCTCTCTTTTTAGTACGTATACTCGTTTACATAACGAGCATTTGTACTTACCTGAATCACTTGACACTCTGCTCGCAAGACACCCACACGTACACTGAACGTATGCAACGCCACTTATTTTATTGTTGTCTTTAATCACTGCACCCTGGTAGTTAAATTTCTTCACAAAATTCTCCATCATCGTAATAATCTTTCATAAAAGCATCAATTGATTCTTGTTCTTCATCTGATAATTCTGGAAGTCCGACGTCTCCAAAAGGATTTTCCAATGTATCTACTGCAGACCACTTCAAAAAGTTATGAATTTTAATATGGCGTATGTCATAAAAATCAATTTGAAAATCTCCCATTTAAAACAACATCAAATTCAGCCATTCCACGGAAAACACCAAACACATGCGGTTTTACACGATCATATTCATCCAATGAGTTCAACTGGATTTCAAGCACTTTATTTTGTTTAATTGAGCGTTCTAATAAGTATTCTATTTTAACTTGAGATTGCTGAGGTAATCGTTCAATTTCTCTTGAATGATAATCATTTGTTTCTTTGATTGCTGCTTGCAACTCTCCTAAAGGGAAAGCAGTTGGCCATTTCAACTGAAATGGGCGATCTATATAATCATTATAAGGTGTAAATTCTTTTTTAGTTTTTTTCATCTGTTTACCCTCCAAGACCAGTGTTGCCACCAGCGTGGCCACCAACTAATCCGGCTCGTTTCACAGCTGTTGCTCCATCTAAAAGAGAAGAAGCATGAATCAAGGATTTGAAGCCAAATTTTCGACGTATTTTATCGATCAAAAAATCTAATTGGGTATTAATAATTTGTTCTTCAGGAGGTGAGAAGAGATCCAATTGAAGTGTGGTATCCCAAACCAGCTTTCCAAAGGAGACTCCTAAATTTCGAATATCCATACCAGGAACATAGTTTTCTCGAAAAAGCTTCAATACATGCTCGGTTAACACTTTTGTGTTGTTGCTACGAGCGATTTTAAGCTGTTTTCGCCAACCAGTCCTGCCCCGTTGGTCAACTTGTCCTTTAGAATAGCCAATAAAAATTGATACACACTCAGTTTGACAATTGGCATTTCTCAACCTGGTAGCTACTTGGTCTGAAAGTTCCTTCAGTACTAATTCAATTTGATCTCTTCTTGCGTAATCTCTAGGTAATACTTGACTATTTCCAAAAGACTTTTCTTTAGCAACTTGTCTTTTTTCTCCTAAAAAACTTCGATCAATACCCCAAGAATGAGCGTACAGCTGTAAACCCATGACACCAAAACGTTGTTTTAAAATGTACGGATCTGCATGTGCTAAATCATAAATAGACTCATTTTAATCGAGCTGCCATGCGCTTGCCAATGCCACAAAACTCTGTAATAGGGGAGATAGCCCAAACTTTTTCTTGTACATCTTCATATCTCCATTCTGCAACAAAACCTGGTGTATTTTTTGCTTCGTTATCTAAAGCTAGTTTGGCTAACAATGGGTTATCTCCAATGCCAATCGTGACGTATAGCCCCATATGGTTATAAATGACACGTTGAATAATTTTGGCCAATCGATAAGCAGTATCACAATTAAAATACTTCAGAGAAGCAGTTATATCAATGAAGCTTTCATCCACACTAAAAACAGAATGGTCTTCATCTTTACGAGTCACATTAGAAATTCCCAGGACTTTTTTTGCCAGTGGCGAAGCAGCAAGTACAAGTCCGCCTGCATTATCCGCACCACTCATCACTATAAGCATTGTTTTAAGGGGATCTAAGCCACGTTCTACACATTCTACGCTCGCGTAAAAGGATTTTACATCGACACATAGAACATCTCTTCGAGGTTCTTTGGAATAATCAAATTTCATGCAAAAAACCGTCCTTTCGAGTTACATCATACGAACTAACGTTCTGTTTTGCAACAACAAAATTTCAGTTTTCCGAATTATTTTAGATTTAAAGTAGCTCAGAAATCTACAGTCATTATTTTTTTAGTTTGTTTTTAACGCGCAAGTAGATATCAACCAGCCAGTAAATAATTGTAATTAATACTATTACTTTTAGAAAGTTCACCATGAATACTAGATTGAATGCGTATTTTAACCACAAAAGCCATAATATAATCGCGATAACTACTTTTCCAAAGGTATTCAATTTTCTAACCAATAACCAATGTAAAAAATCTTCTCCTTTGTTTTTAGTAGCTCTATATTCTTCTAGAATATTTTTTTTCATGTATAAACCTCCTTTTTTCTCATCTTATATTAACATATATATAATTACATGTTAATATAAATATAATAAAAAAGGAAGGAGGTAGTTTTCTTATGAAAAAATTAGCCCTAGGTTCATTGCTTTTAGTTGCTATAGGTGTTATTGGGACATCTTTTGCTTTAACTACTGAAGTAAAACAAGAGGCTGGATATGGACATCCTCTTATTGATCACAAAATTTAGGCAAAAAAAGACATCCCTTTTATTACTGTTAAAAGGGATGTCTTTTTAATTATTCTAAGTACATGTTACTTTTTTTAGATTAAATCACCGCTGCAAACTCATTTACTTGTTTATTGTAATATATATAGATTATATGGAAAAAGTTTTATACTTTTCTTTCCAAATAATCTCTTTGAAAACAGCTTAAAATTACTCTTTCATTACATTGTTTTATTTATACTGTTCGTAAATAAGCAGTTATTTAAATTCATCTGATAGCTATGGTAATAAAAAAATCTTAACCATTACTTTTACGCATAATTTCTAAATCATTGTTTCCCCATATTAATTTTTCCTTAGAGAAATGTTGAATGAAATTATTATTTTCTCCTAGTTCTCCGTTTTCTCCAAAAAAAGAAGTACCTGATAATTGCTTTTTCAAGCCCACACCACGTTTGCTAAAAAATGAATTATAAAAAAGAACAAGAAGTTCTATTTCATCCATAGTGGCTCTAAAAAATCCAAAATAGTTCAGTGCTTCTTCTTTATTTTCAACATTGTCATTTACATATTTAATAATTCTATGGGTTAACCTAAAATATGCAGCCATATCTGAATAATAGTAATCAGATACGTTATTTATTATTTCTTGTTTATCTTTATCTACACAAATTAAAGAAAAATCGTCACCATGGTTATAGTACTTATATACCAAGCTTAGTAGCTCATTTGAATGTGAAACCCTATTATCTTTAATAGATTCACTAAATTCATACACTTGAATATATCTTAACATCAAGTCATCTTTGCTACTATTTTCTTCAATATCTTTTCTCAATGTTTGGATATAATAAACTTGATCTAATAATTTATTAGCTTCCTTAAATAATTTTATATTCTTAAGGCTATGTGTGTTTACTTCCTCGGACAATCTGTTTCTTAAATAGCCTTCATAGTCTTCTTTTTCACCTGATAAGTCATCTAAACTTATATATAAATCCTTGGCTTTTTCTTCGACCATAGTTATATACGTTTTGTAAAGTGAGCACAATTCATCTAAAACCGTTAAATCATTTTTAAGACAGTTATTACCTAATTCTTTTATTTTTCTTTGAGCTTCTTCTTTTAGTCTCTTATAATAGTTATCAAATAAATTCTTTTGAGAAAGCTTATCTTTTAATTCATTATGCATCTCTAACAAATTAAAAAAGGTATTATCTATTTTTTCTTTTCTATATTGTTCTTTTTGAAGAGATAAACTCTCTTTGTCTTGTGCTATTTGCTTGTTCAATACTACTATAGCACCAATCACTCCCATAAATGATCCTATTATACCTCCCCAAAATCCTAACCATCCATCTGAAGGATTAACTTTTATAAAAATTAAAATTAGTACCAGTAATCCTAGTACAATGAATAGACTAGACCATTTTATTAGTTTCAATTGTAGATTCCTCACTTACGTTTTTATATTTATTTTAAATTTGAAAAAAATCAACTTTATTATAGAAACTCAAATTTTGTGCATTGACTTTAACTATGTCATCAGAAGAATAGTATGATACTTCCCAAATCTTAGGTTTAAAAAAAGAATCAATCTTTTCAAAGTATTCTTGGTCAACACTACCCAGTGAATGTCCATAAACAGTTATTCGTTCTATTTCTAATTCTTGTAAATTATTTTTCTGTACCCATTCTATTAACTTATCTATTGAAAGTTCCTTTACTAACAATTTATTCAAAACTTTAATATTTTCAGATATTTCTTCTATATTTTTTTTATCAATAGAACTAGCTTCGTAGTAGTCATTACTACTTGGATCGTGTAAAAGTTCTTCATAAAATTCCATTTCTGCAGCAGCTTCTTTATGACTGATTTTACCTCTTAAGGCTTGTTCTTTAATTATTTCTATTGGGTTATACTTAAAAGGATTCTCGGGGTTTATAGTATTTATTAAAGAAAATTGATTCTCCAACTTGTAATATAAATTATCCAAAGCTCTTTTTTCATTCCCCCATAACAGTTCTTCTTCCATATTTCCATGAATATATAGTATTTTACTTTTATCTATTTCATAAACTTTTTCTAATGTTTTAGTATAATTAAAGTTTATAAAATAGTCAGTTGAACAAAATTCTATATCTCCTTTTTTCTCTTTTATTTTCAAATTGTCATTAGCTTCTTCTATCATTCTTTTAAAGCCTTCATCGATAAACTTTTTAATCTCATCTATTTTATCAAAAGGTTCCGCCTTAAATTGTAGGTTGGTGTTTGCTGCAGCGTTAACTGCATTTTGCTTTTCTGTATATGTGTCATAAAAATTTTCGTCTGTTTCAGAATAAAGAAAATCATTAATTTTAGGTAAATTTTCAAAATATTTATTTACTTGTTCTTTTAGCAAGGATACTAATTTATCCATTTCTTGGTCAGTTAGTAAACCTATGTGAGATTCAAATTTTGACCAATAATCTTCTTTCCCATTATCTAAAATGAAATAGAATAAGTCGACTTTTTTAAATAAGTCACGATTCATTTTCTTTAAAATAGGTTTTAAATTATTTGTATAGCTAGTTGGTAAACCATGAGCCATGTCAAATCCATTCCCAATAATAAATAATCTCTGCATGCTTGTCATCACTCCTTTTTTAGCTTAAAAGTAAGCTTGTAATTAACAGCTATGTTTTTCTATTGATAGTATATCTTATAGTAGTAGGACAAATGGCATTATCTCTTTAAAAATTTTCATTAAATAACTGCTACTAATATAAATAATTCACATTCATTTTAAACTAAACTGTTGTTCTTCCTTAGCCTGCTTTTTTATTCTTTTTAGGGTAGACAAAGAAATACCTGTTTTCTTTTCTACTTCTCGCATGCTGTTTGTTTCCATTAACTCTAGTGCATGTTTATATTTATCATTTAGAACTCTTTTCGGACGTCCTTCTCGATAGTTTTTATTGTTTGCTCGATGCCACTGTTTTCCTTCTTGTGTTCTCGTGACAATTAGGTCTCTCTCAAATTGTGCGAAACTCCCTAACATGTTCATCATTAATGTTTGCATAGAATCACTTTTATTTGGCTCAAAGGTTAGGGCATTGTCTAAAAAGGTGATAGTCACTCCTGAATTATTTAAAGAAGAGATAATCGAATTTAAATCAACAATACTTCTAGCTAGCCGATCAATTTTCGTCACTAAAACTTTATCGCCAGCTTTTACAATAGAAAGTAGTTCTTCTAATTCTTTTCTTCCTTCTTTTTTAGTCCCTGTGTATTTTTCACTGAAGATTTTTTCTGCTCCAGCTTGTTCTAGTTTTTGAATCTGGGTTTTGTAATCTTGATTACTAGTACTCACTCTTGAATAACCATAAATGGACAAAATTTCCTCACCTTTTCTGAACATAAGTTTTTGACACTTGATAATTCCAAGTATAGCACGAAAAAACAAAGAGGTCAAAAACTTAAAAGTTTCTGAACCCAAATAATTAATTCTAAAATATCTAATCTCGATTATATAACTAAGTTACACTAAGTTAATTAATTATAGTATATAATCATTTGAAACTATTTAATTGTTTAGTATAATAAAAGATAAGAGGTGATTGTATGTTAACCACAAAATCTAGAAAACAAGGAAGTTCTGTAGTATTGACACTACCATCTAATAATGGACAGAAACCAAAAGCAGATCAAGAATATATAGTAATGTATTCTGATGATGGGACAATTACGTTAGTCCCTAAATTACAAGATCCATTTAGTGGTGGATTAGAAGGGGAGTATTACGATAAAGATGAATGGCATGACATTGAACCTGGAGGGAGAGAATTATTTTAATGAGTGACGAAAAGAAATATATTCCTAAAAAGGGCGATATTGTATGGATAGATTTCGATCCTTCAGCCGGAAAAGAAATACAGAAAAGACATCCAGGTCTAGTAGTTTCAAGATATGAGTTTAATAGAAAGACAATGTTTGCAGTAATTTGTCCAATAACTTCTACAATTAAAAATATACCAACTCATTATACATTACCTGATGAAATGGAAACTCTTGGACAAGTCGTTATCTCCCAATTAAAATCTTTAGATTTTACAGAAAGAAATTTAAGCCAAATAGAACATTTACCATTAAAGGATATGGCTAAAATAGATCAAATCATTGAATACATTTTTTAATTATAATAGGAAGAAAGAATACATATAATAATTAATATTTATGAATTCTTTCTTTTTATAACGTCTATTTACTATAATATATTATAGTAAATAGATAGAAAGGAGGATAAATTGAACCTAAGAAAAATAGAACATGAAATTGAAGAAATATTGTCTAAGGATACTCATTCATGGGTACGCCTATACGAGCTAATAAGAGAAGTAGAATATAATAAATTATGGCGTAACGAGTATAGTTCTTTCACACAGTGGATTAAACATTTAGCATATGTAGCCGGAGTAACTGAATCGTTAATATGGAAAAGAAAAAAAGCAGGAGAAATATACTTTGACTACCAGCAACGAGCAGCAGGTAGGGGAGTTAGTGTTCCTAACATAGAGGATGTAGAAATCAGTCCAGATAACTTTGAATTAGTAGAAAAAATTAGTCAAGGAAACAACCAAATAAAAGATGAATTAATGCAGAAAGTTTTAGCAAAAGATATTAAGCGATCTGATTTAGTAAACACTTGGTCAACTATTAAAACGATCCAAGCTAAAGAGGGTGGGAAAATAGTTAAAAAAAATAGATACTCTAAAATTGATAGTAGCGACAAACAAATATTTACTATATCTGATTTTTCATTTGCATTGTCAGAAACCTCGTGGCTACAAAGTACTAGTAACTCACATCATAAAGGAAAATCAGTTTATAAATTAGTTCCCAATTTTTCCTTTTATTCTTCGTTATTAATGAGATATATCACTTTAGATTTTCTGTTGCTAGAAAACGTGTCTAATAAATACACACAAGAATTAAATACACATAGCATCGAAATAGTTTTATCAGATAGCAACCTTAACAATATAATTTTAAATCCTAAAACTAATTATAGTTGGATAGTTGTTCCTGAAGATATTTTATCACTTGCATATAAAATAATTCCTGAAGAAATAGGGTTATTAAAAATATTATCTGAAAGAAAAATTCAAGTTGTTAAGCCTGCGAAACTTAATAACGAAACTAGTAAATTAGATATTTTACAAGCGTTCATTGTTAAAAACATTTAACTTAATGTCTTATATGTAATAATAAAAAACATTTATTATATATCATCAACTATCTATCATGATGATGTTCCATATCTGAAAAAGTGCATTGAGTTTATTTTCACCATTAGGAAAAAGGAGAATATTACTGGATAAAAGCTGGATGGTATGTATCTTTATATTTTTGATTGTTATGTAGCTTTCGTGCTAAAATACATTGAAAAACTTAGCATGAAAATTGAAAGAGTTATTGAAAAAGAGGATTAATAATTAATAGGCGGTGAATTCAGTTGTTAGAAAACAAATTAGGTATTATTAACCAACTTGAGTTAAACAGAGTTGAGGAACGTCTCAGTAAAGAAAAAGCTAAACAATTATATGACTCTGGAGATATTGACAGAGTAGAAGTTGGAACATTCAAAGGGCTATCTTATATCCATAATTATTTATTTGAAGATATTTATGAATTTGCTGGTAAAGTAAGAAGTCAAAATATTTCTAAAGGAAATTTTCGCTTTGCACCAGTAATGTACTTAAAAGTCTCTTTAGAACATATAGATAAAATGCCACAAAGTACTTTAGATGAGATTGTAGCCAAATATGTTGAAATGAATATTGCTCATCCTTTTCGTGAAGGTAATGGCAGAGCAACCAGAATATGGTTAGATCTAATTCTAAAAAAAGAATTAAAGCAAGTTGTTGACTGGAACTTAATCGATAAGGAAGATTATTTGTCTGCAATGGAAAGAAGCCCAGTTAAAGATTTGGAAATCAAACACTTAATCTCAAGTTCTTTAACTGATAAGATTAATGATAGAGAAATTTTCATGAAGGGTATTGATATTAGCTATTATTATGAGGGATATACCGAATACAACGTTGATGAATTATAAATTAAATAAGAAAAACAAAAGTAGCTTGGATTAATTGTCCTCCAAGCTACTTTTGTTTTAGGAAAAAAAGAACTAAGAGAATTACAGTCTGTTTGATAGCTAGTTATATAATATAGTATTTAAATGGCTGAATTTAGTTTTATTTTTAGTTTTTTATCAATGATAAGTTGTCATAAAAAAAGATTATTTGTTGAATTTTATGTTATAATTTAGACTTTTTATTTTACTTTGTTAATGATTATATTTTAACAAAATAAATAAATCTCTGTAGAATAACAGCGTAAACAATACATCTTGATGCATTATGTAAACGGGGTAATTATATTATTTACCAGATTAAAAAATCTATTTGGTATTGAATTATAAGGTAACTGCCAAGAAAAAAGCAAATTGAATATCTTAACCAAAGGGAAGAGAACTATTTTAATAACTAGTGATAACATATAATTTACGGCTATTTTTAAATTCTATAGACGCTAACTTTAAAACAGATTTAATTGCTTCGTTTTTTATCAAAAATCTAAATTCTCTTTTATAAAATCCGTTCTCTAATATTAGATATTTATCTCTGTCTTTGATCAATACGATAGATCGATCTTTTTTAAATGTGTAAATTTTTATAGTACAATCATTCTTTAAAGAAGAACGTATATACGGTTTTAATTGCTTTTTATCAATAATCTTCATAATCATTATTCTCCTATGATAATTTGATAAATAAGTATTACACTGTTTTTTTCATTTATTTTTACATAATTTTTTTACTTCTTTGTCAAACATCTTTTTTACTACGCTTGAACTAATAAAGAATACATTAATCTTATCTTTATTTAAATCAAATGCTATTCGATAAGGTTTTTTATCAAGAATAAGCTTCATTTCATACCACTTTTTGTTCTTTACACGGACTGGTTTTATTTTATAAAAATTATGTTCTAAACTAAATTTTATTTTATTTGTAATTATACGCTTAAATAAATATTGTTTTTCATTTGGAAATTGTTTTACTACATAATCACTAATAACCACTTGTTTCATATGATATTTCACTCCCATAATAGGCAATTTTCTTATTTTTTAAGGAATGATAAATTAGTGTATCTATTTTTAACCAATAATCTCTTCTACAATTTACACAATCACTTTTCCACATTGTAACTCTGATTCTAGTTTATTTTTTGATTTTTATTGCACATTCTTTTGAAAGTGTTTCAGTTTCTTTTAAGTAACCTAATAACGTCAATTAATCATATATTAAGTGTCTCTGCACATTGTTTATTTTCAAAGCCTTTCGGGATTACTTCAACAAAATACAGCAAAAATCCTTCTTTCCGTATTTTTTATACTTAAAATTCCTAACCAAATTATACCAAAATATATACTTATTTTTTTAAGTTTTAAATAATTTTTTGTAATATTTGTAATTAAAAGTAATTATAACATCCTTTAATCTTATAATTTTTATACATTTTCAAATATATAATTGCTTTAAAGATATAAAAAACTTCTAATCCAGGAAAATATTTATATTTTATTGATATAAGAATCCTTTATCTTTTTAAGTTTTTTATATAAGTTTATTACTAATTATTATTTAAGGACTAGCTATTTAATGGGATATATGTCACATCAATAAACTTTAATAATCTTTTTTTTACGCTGTAATATAAAATAATTTTGGAATCGCTAGCACATGAGCTTATCTTTTGATTTCGCGATTATGTATATATGCGTATAATTTTTTCTTAATGAAAAAAATTATTTAAAAGTAAAATTTCAGCATTAAAAGTTAGGTACCTCGTTTTATTTTTAAGTATGAGTATATAGTATATAGCATGGTTTAACCTGTTTCTACATTACCTATAGGCTATACCACGCAACATCAATTTGTATTATAGATACTTGGATTTGTTTTAAATAATTTGTATAAAGAATCTAAGTATATTAAACATTTCTAAGGAAAAACGAGCTATGGTAACTCATACCTCGTTTTTTTATCTTTGATTACCTATTATACATAATAAAATTAGGTTATTTGTTCGTGCAATCACATTAAAACATATGCACAATTACTATTTTTCAACAACTAGATATTACAATCTTTTCTCTTGTGAAAAAAACAAAAATAAAAACAAAAAAATTTAAACTTTTGTTCCTTTAATATATTTAGTTTAGATTATTAAATACTATCATTAATAGTATATTTAAAACATATAGAACCAGAACATCATTTTAATATCAATTGTGAAAAAACACACAATAGCTTTTATTATTGGTTATCAGGAAAAAACACAATATATTGCGTTTTATACATAGTAGTGATACTGTATGTAGTATCTTATGTGAAAGAGAGGTCTTTAAATTTGATAAAAAAAGTAAATATCATATATATAAGTTTAACTGGAAATACCAAAGATTTTATTCAACAACTTGATAGCTACTTTACAGACAATAATATTAATCTTTGTGCAAAAAATATCAAGGATATAGTTTCAAACAATCAACCTTTTGAGTGTTTGAACGAACCCTTCGTCACCTTTTTACCTTCATTTTTAGAAGGAGGGAACGGTATAGCTAATGGTTATAAGGAAATTCTGACTACTCCATTAAAGGAATATTTATTGTTTAACAATAATTACTTACTTTGCTATGGAATTGTTGGTAGTGGTAACAGAAACTTTAATAAGCAGTTCGGTCTTACTGCAAAACAATATTCAAATTATTTTGGTTTTCCTTATATTGATGAATTTGAGCTTCGCGGAACTCTTGAGGATGTCAAAAGAATTGGTGAAAAACTAATTAGGTTACAAGGCATAGCTAATATGAGAAAGAAGGGATAATATGACAAAAAATGATATTTCTAAAAATTGTTTTTATCTTAATAACCTATTAAATATTCCTATTAAAGGAAAAATTCCTTTGTATTTTGATAAACAAGCTTTAGATTCTTATATAAAAACAGAAGTTAAGCCAAATACAAAATATTTTAGTTCATTGTCAGAAAAATTAAATTTTTTGGTAAAACAAGATTATATTGAAGAACAACTACTAAATCTTTATTCAGAAAAATTTTTAAATAATCTCTATGAATATCTAAAAAAACAGGAATTCAAATTCCATAGTTTTATGGGAGCCTATAAATTTTATACACAATATGCATTGAAGACAAATGATAATAAACAATTTCTTGAAAACTTTATAGATCGTGTTTTCTTTAATTCTTTATATTTAGGAAACGGTGATGAGCATCTTGCAAAAATGATTGCGGAAGAATTAATTAATCAGAGATATCAACCTGCAACACCAACGTTTCTAAATGCTGGAAAAAAAAGACGAGGAGAACTTGTATCCTGCTTTTTAATTGATGTTAATGATTCAATGTTATCAATTGGAAGAATGTTAAATTCAGCTTTACAGTTGTCTAGAATCGGAGGCGGTGTTGGTGTAAATTTATCTAATATTCGTGCTGCTGGAGATCCTATAAAAAAAATATCTAATGCATCTTCTGGAATTATTCCAGTTATGAAACTATTAGAAGATTCCTTTAGCTATTCTAATCAATTAGGTCAGAGAAATGGTGCAGGGGTTGCTTATCTCAATGTTTTCCATCCAGATATCCAATCTTTTCTATCAACAAAAAAAGAAAATGCTGATGAAAAGATTCGTATTAAGACACTTTCATTAGGTCTTATTGTTCCAGATAAATATTATGAACTTTTAAAAACAAATCAACAAATGGCATTGTTTAGTCCTTATGATGTAGAACGTATTTACAACAAGCCTTTTAGTTATGTAGATATTACTGCTGAATATGAGTCGTTACTTGATAATCCCAAAATAAAAAAAATATATATTAATGCACGGGAACTAGAACAAAAAATATCTAAGCTACAACAGGAGTCTGGTTATCCATACATTATAAATATTGATACAGCGAACAGAACAAATCCTGTTTCAGGAAAAATTATTATGAGTAATCTTTGTAGTGAGATTTTACAACCGCAGACTCCTTCAATACTCAACGATGACTTGTCTTATGAAATAGTCGGCTCAGACATTTCTTGTAATTTAGGCTCTTTAAACATTGACAAACTTATTCATTCTCCAAATTTTTCTCAGTCTATCGAGGTTGCGGTTAGAGCTTTAACGACAGTTACTGATAATACAAATATAGATGAAGTTCCTAGCATAAACTTAGGGAATAGTCTATATCATACAATTGGACTAGGAGCTATGGGCTTACACACAGCATTAGCAAAAAATAAAATTTATTATGGGTCTAAAGAAGCATTGGAATTTACTGAAGCATTTTTTATTGCATTGAATTATTACTCTTTATTAGCAAGTAATAAAATTGCACAGGAACGACAAAAAGTATTTCATAACTTTGAAAAATCAAAATATGCAGATGGTAGTTATTTTAATACTTATATTTCAACACCATTTGTATTACAAAGCAACAAAGTAAAAAAAATGTTTGAACACATTAAACTTCCAACTGTTGAAGACTGGCAAGATTTAAAATTATCCATTATGAAATATGGAATATATCATAGAAATCGATTAGCAGTTGCTCCAAATGGGTCTATTTCATATATTAATGAAACCAGTGCTTCAATACACCCAATTACTCAATTAGTTGAGCAACGACAAGAAACTAAAGTAGGGTCAATTTTTTATCCAGCTCCTTATTTAAATGAAGATATATTACCTTACTATATCTCTGCTTATGATATTGATCAACGAAAAATCATAGACACTTATTCTGTAGCTCAAAAACATATTGACCAGGGAATGAGTTTAACGTTATTTATGCGATCTATATTACCAAAAGGCCTGTATGAATGGAAAGAAGAAGGGAATGAATTGATGACTACTCGTGATTTAAATCGTCTTAGAAACTATGCATGGACAAAGGGAATTAAGTCACTCTATTATGTACGTACTTTCACAGAAGATGATGAGATTTCTAGTTCTAACGAATGTAATTCTTGTATGATTTAAAAACTTAAATAAGACGGAGGACGGATATGTTATGGGATTTTTATATTATAAAGCAATCAATTGGAATGAACAACTTGATTATTTAGACCAGTATACTTGGGAGAAATTAACTAATAACTTTTGGTTAGATACTAGGATTTCTGTTAAAGAAGATAGAAACGTTTGGAATGTATTGGAATTAAATAAGAAAGAAGAAATATGTAATTTATTAGCTTGTGCATCTTTAAGTACTGCTATTCAATCTGAAATTGGAGTTGCAAGTTTACGTCAAAACGTCCTAACTCAACAAGAAGAAGCTATTCTTAATGTAATTACATTTATGGAATCTGTTCATACAAAATCTTTTACTACAATTTTTCGTTCTTTAGACATCGATGATAGAGCATATGAATATTACCAATTTGCTGATGCAAATCCTACATTACAAAAGAAAGCAAATCTCTTTGAGCATATTTTTAAGAATGGAAATACCTTTCAAAAAAAAGCTGCATTTATTTTTCTTGAAAGCGCACTGACTTTTGGATGTTATGCTCCTATTCTAAAAGAAAAAGAGTTAGTTCAATCAAACAAAATAATTCGTAATATTTTACAAGGTAGTGGACTTTTTATAGCCTATAGTGGTTATAAATTTCAACAAGCATTTATGTCTCTAACTCAAGATTCTAGAAGTGAGTTTATAAATTGGTTTAAGGAGTTTTCTGCAGAAACTATTTTAGAAGAAATTTGTTTTTATGATAGTTTGTCAGAAAATACCCGTTCATATGCCAATAATTTATTATCATATGGAGCAAACTATGCCTTTAATTCTATGGGATTTGAAAAACAATTTGAAGAGAAACTAACATCATCAACTAAAGTTTATTTAGATAGCTTATTAATGACCACTAATAAACTTTTTCAACAAGCGCAAAAGTGTAATAACATTTACACAGAAAAAACTTCTAATGATGATTATACATTCTGATTTTGAAATAATGACCGGAGGTATTAGATATGACAGTAAAAACAGTAAATTGGAACATAACAGAAGATGAATTTGACGAATATGTTTGGGATAAAGCGACTGCTCAATTTTGGTTAGACACTCGTGTTCCAGTTTCAAATGATTTAAAAGATTGGCGAACTCTTTCTCAATCTGAAAAAGACCTGATTAATAGAGTTGTTGGTGGTCTAGCTTTGTTAGATACACTACAATCGGAGGAAGGTGTTAATGTAATGAGAGAAGATGCTATAACTCGTAAAGAAGTAGCAGTAATTAATAACTTTCTAATGATGGAATCAATCCATGCCAAAAGCTATGGAACTATCTTAACATCCCTAAATGATTCAGCAACAATTGATGATATTTATAATTGGATGAATAATAATTATAGAATGCAATACAAGGTGAAAAGAATTAACGATATATACCAAAGCGGGGATAATTTAAAGAAAAAAATAGCTAGTGTTTACTTAGAAGGTATATTATACTATAACAATTTTTTTATCCCCCTTTGGTATCGTGGACAAAATAAATTAGCAAATCTTTCGGAAATTATTAAACTTGTTATTCGAGATGAATCAGTACATGGAACTTATCTTGGATACAAGTTCCAGCTGAGTTTCTCTAAATTAACAGCTGATGAACAAGAGGATTTAAAGGACTGGATGTATAAACTATTAGATGATCTATTAGAAAATGAATTTGCATTTGCCGAAGAGCTATATGAATCTGTAGGTTTAGTTGAAGAAGTAAAAGACTTTATTAAATACAATGCTAATAAGTCCTTACAAAATATGGGATTTCCAGTTAGATATGAAGATGTAACAATTACCAGTATTAACCCTATTGTAATGAATGGTATTTCAACCGAGACAGCAAATCACGATTTCTTCTCACAAGTAGGGGCTGGATATTTAATGGGTAGCGTTGAATCAATGAATGATGATGATTATCTTTTTTAATTTATATTAAAATAATATCATATAAATTTTTCTTGTTAAACTGTGAAACTAACATTTATCAAACAAAAATAGAGTGGAAAACCACTCTATTTTTGTTTGATTCATTAAGCTTATTAAAAATACTTTTATTTAAATCGATCTTTGTTTTGTCTAGCTTTTTCTTTGAATAGTTTTCCAACAGATTTTCCTAATTCTGCATATTCATCACCAACAGATTTCCCTTCTTCTTTGTACATTTGACCAAGTTCTTTTCCCTCTTTTTTTAAACGATTTATTTTTTCTTTAAATTCCATAGTAAATTCCTCCTTTATCTACTAGTTAACCTTGGTAACTGTTCCAATTAGGATTATTAAGTAGGATGGTTAATGCAAACGCTAAAATTATTTTTCTTTTTTATCACCTCTTAAATTAATGATTTCATTCTAAATCAAACTCTAAGGATACGCAGGAACTACAGATATAGTACATCTGTAGATTTTGATTGTCAACACATTTGTATTATTTGTAATTAAAAACAATATTATAATACAATGGTTTCTAATTTCTTTATTCAAGCGTAGATTATTATATAAAGAAAAACCTAATATTTGAATATCATAATTGAAAAACTTGGCATATTGTTTTATAGTTATGGTATATCTATGGATATTGAATAGATAAGGTTTTGTTAAGAGTAAACATATGTTATATGCTTGTTCAGATACTTCGATATTACTAACAATAGCTAAATTACGGATGATTCTTATTTGAAATCTCAAGAAAGAAATTAGAGAATGAATTTATTCCATTCATATTTATAAAAATAACAAAGAATTTAGAGATATTTCATTTTATGATGTGTTTAGGAGCGAAAAATCATATCTTAATGTTAAAAAATTCTATTAAGAAATTTATTCAAAAAAATTATTAAAAATTGATAGATAACAATATTTTCAAAATAATAAGTTATTATGATATGGAGGAAGATTATTTTATGCAAATCGGTAGTGTGGCAGCATGGGTCGCAGTGACCTCAAAAATAATAGCTATAATTGGAGCAATTATCTTTCCAATTATAGGTGAAAAAAAAAGAAAAAAAGCTTCAATCAGCCGTTTAGCTCATAGAGAATACGCTCTAGTAAAAGAAATAGAGAATGAATTAAAAGACACTATAGGCAATGTCGTAGATCTAGACTCATATAAACAGTTTGAAAGCTTTAATTTAATGTTAATGATTATTAGTGATGATGAGGAGTTAATACAGATCTCTGAAGAGATTAATGATTTATTACTAAATAAAACTGATACGGGATATTTTGACCAACCACTTAGAAAATTACTACAAAAATTAGAATCTAAGTATAGTGATTAAGTAAGGAGTAAAAACTGAAAACAGCAAGTCTTTTTGAATATAGTTAATAGGTTAACGAAATATCAGTATTTATTAATATATAAGACAATAATAATCTTGTATCTTCAAAAAATCTGAATACTTTCACTAAGCTTATAAGATTTATTCTACCATTTAGTAGAAATAAATCTCGCTATTTAAATACAAAAGTTAAAATAAACTTATTTCTAATAAGTATAGTGTATATAGCTTTGATTAATCATGTCCGAGAACAAGTTCTAACTAGAATTTTTTTCACATCTGAATCTGATTATACAGTACAAAAGTAATAGAGGGTAAATTCATCGATGGAAGAATTTGCCCTCTAATCTTAGTATGTTTTAGTTATATCTATCAACTACTGAATAAACATAACAAAATATTTCACCCGATAATTAGATAGTCGTTTTACCATGACTATCTAATACTAAAGTATATTTTTTAATAAAATAATGATGATTTTTTGCTTTTTTCAGCTTTGAATTATAATTCAATCTCTGAGTTCTTTTTATTGAGTAGATAATCGAATTAAATTATCCCTAAACACTAAAATATTGAAATTTGATCCAGTATAAGAACCAATGGATTAGTAAATATATTAGTTAGGAGATAATTTTTCTTCATACATACCTTAAATAAAGCATTCATAATTAATCAAAGTATTATTAAATTTAAGTCTAAAAACAAGAGAACTTAGAAATTATTTAATTTTTTTTTATCATGAATGAAATAAGCTAAGAGAATTAATATTTGTCCAAATATAAAGAATCCTATTAAAGGATAAACATGATCAATTAAACCAAAACTATCTAAACTAATTATACTTTTTAAGCCCTTAATACTGTATGTCATAGGAATACATGCATTAATTACTTTAAAAATATTATCTGTTAAAATGATTGGATAAACACCGGCAGCAGAAGACGTTTGAAGCATTGTTAATAACAAAACAACTAAGCTTCCTATACCAGGTATCAATTTATTAAATCCTACAATAATACTTGAGAATGTTGCACAAGTTAAACATAAGAAAACAAATAATTGATAATTTGAATTTATAGGAATATGGATAAATAATTGATTTCCTATAATTAACAATACTACTTGAAATACTCCAATACAAAGTGGAATTAAAAACTGTCTAGTCCAATAACTAGTAAAACTTTTTTCTCTTCTTTTTAAATTACGCATTACAAATTGATTGACAAAAATTCCACCTACAAACAATGTTAAAGAAAATAGGTAAGGTGCCATTGCTTCTCCGTTATTCTTTACGGGATGAATATTTCGGGTATTTAATTGAACAATAGAACCTACATTATCCGGAATGTTAACTCCTTTCATTTTTGTAATTAAAGTATTAGATAACTTAGCATTTGTTTGTTCAACAAATTTATTCATAGCACTAGTTATAACTTTTGATGAAAAATAGTTCAACCCTTCTGAAATTGTTAAATTAATTGAAACTTCTTTTTTAGTCTTTGGGAAGTGTATTATATTTTCTTGAACATCCTCGTCAAAACTAATAACTGCAAAAACTTTACCATTTTCTAAATCCTTATTTGCTAAATTAATATCTTTTTCTTCTTTAAAATCGAATAGGTTACTTTCCGTTAATCCTTTAGCAATAACATTTTCTCTATTATTTACAATAGCCACGGGTAGCTTATTTAAATTTTCATAAGGATTCATTGATGCCCCTAAAAATAATGTAGAGTACAACATAGGAATACTAGCTAAGAATAATAGTACAAATCCTAATATAAATTTTCTTTTCATATTGAACACCTCTTGTATTTAATTATTTGATGCTCTATAGTTAAGTTAATATATAACTATAGTTTCCATCTGCATATATAATATATCCAAGGATATTAAATGTCAATAGAAAGGGTGTTTATTTTTGAAATTAAGTAATTCTTTTATTCAATCAATAGCTATTCTTGTAATGTTGGCTGAATTACCAGACAAATCGTACTTAAAAGCTTCAGAAATAAGTCAAAGAATGAGGGTATCTCATACTTATTTACAAAAGATAGCAAAAAAATTAAAAAATGCGGATATTATTCAATCAGAGGCTTCAAAAACAGGAGGATATTCTTTAAATAAAGATGCTAAAGATATATCATTTTATGATGTATTTCAAGCAATTGAGACACAAGAATCCTTTTTAAAAAATGTCAAAACAGACGTTATTCATACCATGTTTATATCAGATGAATTAGTAGATAAATATGGTAATCTTACAGTAGATATATTAAATACTGCTGAAAATAGTTATCTTGAAGTTCTCAAAAATCATTCAATAGAAGAAATTATTCCCAGAAATAGTGATGGATCTTTATTAAAGATTGATTGGAAATTGTACCTAGAAAATACTGGAGATGATTAGATGGAAATTGGTAATATTGCTGAATGGGTAGCTGGAATATCCAAAGTAATTGCTATAATTGGAGCAATTACTTTGCCAATAGTTAGAGAAAAAAAGAAAAGAAACAATTCTGTTGAACGTTTAGCACGCAGAGAATATTCATTAGTAAATGATATTATAATAGAGTACAAAGAAAAACGTATTCCTATAGTAGAACTTGATTCATACAAACAATTTGCAAGTTTCAATTCAATGTTAATGATTGTTAGTGACGATGAAAATCTGATTATTATTTCTGAAAAAATCAATGATTTGCTTACTGAAGAAATTGATGAAGATAACTTTTTTTCCTCAATTAATTTGTTAATGGAAAACTTAGAGAATACCTATATTAAAAAATAGGAGGGATATATATGGAAACTGGCAGCATTGCAGAATGGGTTGAAGGTATCGCAGAAACAGTTGCCTTAATAGTTGCTTTATTTTTGCCTATTATTTCAGAAAGAAATAAAGCTAAAAGAGTACAGAATAAATTAAAGCGTATTGGCTTACGCCTTGCAAAGAAAGTGTTAGAAGAAAAAATTGTTAGTAAAGATATACCTGTGCCAGATCTTAATGAATATAAAGTATTTAAAAGATATATTGGTTTTGTATTTACTTTTAATGACAGTCAAAATTTGTTTAATACACTTTGGGATATAGACACTGATTTGAAAAAGCTTACAAGTGATAACGATGATATTATAAAAGAAATAGATAAAATAAATCATTTATTAGCTACCAAAAGATAGTTACTCTTCCAATTTTGTTAATTCTATGAGTAATAAATCCAACAGTTAGTTTCTCTACTAAACGAGATAGAGGTGAGGAAAGTTATATTATCTTCCTGCTAAAGATAATATAACTTTCCTCCCTAATACTGTAATTTACTTTACAATAGAATTATAAAATTATAGCACCTCTAGAATAATTCTGGAGGTACTATATAATAAAGTAAGATATGATGATTTATTACGTTAATTAGAAAAGTGTACTCATTACTCATATTTAATATAAACTGTTATCTTCATTATTCTAACTTCTAACATGAAAATAAGATTATCTAAAAGTAATTTTTGATATGAAACTACCTCTATTTTTTTGAGTAAGTACTTTATCTGATTCTAAGTTAGATTCGAATTCTTTTAATTGAACTAGTTGTAAAGTTGATTGATCAAATATCGACTGATTGTTTACTCTAATTTCTTTTTCTTACTGTTCGGGTAATTAATAACTTCGTAGTTCATCTTGTATATCTTTGTAATTCATTCTTTTTACAGATATTAATTTTTTTAGCTTTAGCTGAAGTAGTATCAGAGTGATCTAATACAATGAAAGACCATGCTTCAAATTTATTCTCATTATAATACATAGTGTTGCTATCTTTTTTGAGTATAAGCAGTAGACCACGGATAAAGTTCCTTAATTACTTGTTTATCTTCTTTGGTATTATTCATTACTAAATCATATATTGTTAAAGTCGTTTAACTTAACCTTTTATATGTAATAATAAAAAACATTTATTATTTTTCATTAATGATCTATCCTGTTAATGTACCATACAATAGAAGAAGGGAATGGTTAAATGAAAATTTCAGCTAAATTATTTGTTTTAGGAATAGTACTAACTTTTGGAGGTCTTATAACAAGTGTTCCAGCAGAAGCAAAAAATATTGTGACGAGTAACTATGAATTAGGAAGTTTTGCTCAAAATGACCCTGTCAATTATTCCTTACTAAGAAGTAAACGCAGACTCAGTGAAACACCTCCGAGAGTAGATTTTATCGATATTTCCTCTCATAATGGAGAGATTTCTGTAGAACAATTTCAAAAGATGAAAAACACTGGAATTAAAGGCGTAGTAGTCAAATTAACCGAAGGAACAACCTATAAAAACCCGTTAGCACCTAGTCAAATAAACAATGCAAAAAAAGCAGGCCTAACTGTTTCAACATATCACTTTTCTTGGTTTGAAAATCAACAAGAAGCAATTGATCAAGCTAATTATTATGCGGATTATGCAGAAGAATTAGGCCTATCCCAAAAGAGCGTCATGGTTAATGATGCAGAAACAACACCAATGATTAACGCGGATGCCACAAAAGTTTCTGTTTACTTCAGAGATCAATTGTCAAAACGTGGATTCAAAAATGTTGTCCATTATTCTAGCGCTAGTTGGTTCAATAATAATTGGATGGAATATGACGTTTTAGGTAAAGAAAATAGTTGGGTGGCAGAATGGCCAGCGAACCCAAGTGCTAATAACTTATTGCACACAGATACAGCCGCTTGGCAATGGAGTAGTCAAGGTTCTTTTGATTTCATTCCTGGATCTAACTTTGACTTCAACGTAGATTACCTAGGACGCTTTACTACTAACTAAAAAAAGAGCGATTCTTTTTAGAATCGCTCTTTTTCCTGTCTAATCGACCACTGAATAAACATACCTAAAATACTTCACCAGATAAATAGACAGTCGTTTTCCGCCGACTGTCTAAGACTAAGATAGATTTGTAAAGAAGTGAATAACATACTTTACATAATAGAATTTTAACATATACAAATAAAATGAGCTAAATTTTAGTATCTTAAATACATTAGTTATTATGTTATATATTTAAATGTGAATTATTCAATGCAGGTTTTTATTTGTTAGTTTCAAGTAAAAGCTTGCAAAGTTATTCATAATTCTGTATTCTTATATTTATATTAAAGGAGGTGGTTTAATTGACAAGTGACTCGATAGAAGGTGAGCAGAGAACTTTAGTATGTTTATCCTATTTCTTAATTGAATAAGAATACAGTAGTGCATCAAAAATTACTTTTCATTACCAGGATAGTAATAGATGGGCTTTTTTGTGTTTAACTATATTAAGATAGGGGATTAAAATAATTTATGGAAGAAAAAAATATATACCAATTAAATATTAATGAAGTATTAAGAAAATACAATATATCAGATTTAGAAAATGGTTTAACAGATAAACAAGTTAAAGAAAGTTTGTTAATGTACGGATTAAATAAATTAGAGTCAAAGAAGATACCAAAATGGAAACTACTTCTTAGACAATTTAGTAACATGATAATTTATATTTTATTGTTTTCGGCATTGCTTACATTGATAATGGGACATATCTCAGATGCCCTTATTATTGCATTAGTGGTTATTATCAATGCAATGATTGGCTATTATCAAGAGGCAAGTGCCTCAGACGCTTTAGAGCGAATCCAAGAAATGCTATCTTCTGAAGCAACTGTGTATAGAGATGGGATCAGAAAAGATATTCTTTCCGAAGAAGTGGTTGTTGGTGATGTTGTCTTTTTAGAAGCTGGTGATAATGTTCCAGCAGATTTGAGAATCGTTGAAGCCGATAATTTGAGGATCCAAGAATCTGCTCTGACTGGTGAACCTGATTCTGTAAAGAAGACTGAAGAATCTTTAGAAACGAAAGACATACCACTTGCTGAAAGAGTTAATTTAGCTTTTGCTTCAACTTCTGTTACTTCAGGTAGTGGCATAGGAGTTGTAACTTCAGTTGGTGAAAAGACTGAAATAGGAAAAATATCAACTGATGTTAATAATACGGAAACTAGAAAAACTCCACTCATGAAAGAGATAGATGGCTTAGGTAAAGGAATTACTTATGTCATCATGGGGGTAGCAGTAGCTTTGTTTATTTTTAGTTTGATTTTAGAGACTTATTCTTTGTCAGTGCTATCTCTTGCCGTAGTTACAATGATTGTGGGGTCTATCCCTGAGGGATTACCAGCCACAACTTCCGTTGTTCTAGCAATGGGTGTGAGTGATATGGCTAAGAACAAGAATACAATAGTTAAGACCTTGCCTGCTGTAGAAACATTAGGCTCTGTAGATGTTGTTGCTACAGATAAAACTGGAACTTTAACTAAAAATGAAATGACTGTGAAAGATATTATTTTTTACAAAAAATATCTTCAAGTTACAGGAGATGGATACAAACCCAAAGGAGAGATTCTTCATAATGATTCTCCAGTTGTAGTCGATAACCAACTTGAATTGTTTTTAGAAGCTGGGTTTGAAGCTAATGATACGGTGCTGGTGAAAGAAGAGGACCGTTGGACAATTAATGGAGAGCCTACGGATGGTTCTTTCTTAACGTTGTTTTATAAGCAATATTCTTATCCTGAGAAACCAGACTATGAAGAAATAGACATGTTACCATTTGATTCAGACTATCGATACATGGCAAAACTTGTCGAAAATAGTCACAAAGAACGGATTATTTTTATAAAAGGTTCTCCCGATAAACTTTTTCCAATGGCACAATCTTTTGATTCTTCATTTGATGAGAAATATTGGTTTCAACAAGTAACAGAACTTTCTGAGGAAGGAAAAAGAGTTGTTGCTGTTGGATTCAAAAAAGTCTCTTCAGATATTGGGGAAGTGACACATGAATTACTTAGTCATGGTATAGATTTACTGGGGATTGCTGGAATCATTGACCCTCCAAGAGAAGAAGTTATTCATGCCTTAAAAGAAATGAATCGTGCGGGTGTGCATGTCAAGATGATAACGGGTGACCATCCTTTAACAGCAAAAGCAATAGGTGAAAAACTTTGTTTAGCTTCTAAGATAAACGTGGTCACTGGTGCAGAACTTGACAGTATGTCACACGAAGAGTTTAAGAACGCAGTGTTGTATAATCAAGTATTTGCAAGAACCACACCAAAAAATAAAATGGATATTGTGGAAGCTTTACAAGAAAGTGGAAAAGTAACTGCAATGACGGGTGATGGTGTCAATGATGCTCCCGCTCTAAAGAAAGCAGATATTGGTGTAGCCATGGGAATGAATGGAACTGATGTTGCAAAAGATTCTGCGGATATGATTCTAACAGATGATAATTTTGGAACAATGTCTGTAGCCATCAGAGAAGGTAGAAGAATTTACGATAATATCAAGAAGAGCATATTATTCCTTCTGCCAACATCTTTTGCTGAAGGTTTAATCATTGCTTTTACAATTTTGACGCAAAAAGAAATGCCATTACAACCAACACAATTATTATGGATTAATATGGTATCAGCAATTACAATTCAGTTTGCTTTTATCTTTGAGCCTGCTGAAAAGGGGATTATGCATAGAAAACCACGTAAAAATGGGAATCGTTTGTTAAACAATCATGATATATGGCAAATGGCTTACGTATCGGTTTTGATGGCTCTGATAAGTATTATTTCATATGAATGGTTATTAGCAAAAGGTGTTAGCCAAGCAGTTGCTAGTACTATGATGATTAATGTTGTTGTATTGAGTAAGATATTCTACTTATTCAATATTCGTACTAGTCAGCCGGTAATATCAAAAAGTTTCTTTAGTAATCCAAAAGCCTTTGTAATAATTTTGATTATGATTGTTCTTCAGCTAATTTTGACCTATGTCCCATTTATGCAGTCTTTGTTTCACACTTCTGAGATGTCAATAATTCTCTGGGGTATTTCGATTGTATCAGGCATTGTCATTCTTATTATCACAGAAATTGACAAGTTACTTAGGCTAAAATTAAATAACCAAACGTAGAGACAATATAAACAAAAATAAAATTAGATATAAGCCGATTAGATTGTTCTGGTCGGTTTTTTTATATTACTACAAGTATATGATATATGTTAGTCGAAAAGATACTTTTCGAAGTTTTTCTAACTAGCTATATTAAGATCACAATTTATCAACCTTCTTTCCACGAATTTTTAAGTGTAAAAGTAATTGAAGTTGTGATTAATATTTGCTTTCTACAATAACTGTCTATTCTCTTGTGATATAATAGGCATAAAAGTGAGTCTACATTTCAGGAGATGATTTAGTAATGGGATTGAATGCATTTTTAACAGGATTAGCAAATTTAGAAAAAATAAGGAGAGCTCCAGGTTTTTTTAAATTTACTGAACACACGGTAGCTGCTCATTCATTTAGAGTAGCAATGATTGCTCAAACTTTAGCTGATATAGAAGAGTTGTCGGGGAATAATATTAATTGGCAAACTCTCTATGAAAAGAGTCTAAATCATGATTATACGGAAAGATTTATTGGTGATATAAAAACACCAGTGAAATATGCTAATAAAGAATTACGCAGCATGTTAGCTTCTGTTGAAGAAAGCATGACAAAAGCTTTTATAAATCAAGAAATTCCTAATGAGTTTCAAAAAATTTATCAAAGAAGACTTTCAGAAGGAAAAGATGATACTTTGGAAGGTCAAATTTTATCCGTTGCAGATAAAATAGACTTAATGTATGAATCATACGAAGAAATTTCTAAATCAAATCCAGATAATGTATTTAAGGATATGTTTTTCGATGCAGTAATAACTGTAAAAAAATATAGAACGCTAAGTAGTGTCGAATATTTTTTTGAAAATATTTTTCCAGAACTAATCCAAGATGATTTTTATGGTAAACTTTCGTTCCAAAAAGAAATAGAAGCTATCCTTAATGATTGAATATCTAATAATTAAAAAAAATTTTAGAATAGAAAAATTCTTTTTCATATGCAGTAACCCCTAAAAGTTATAAAAGTCTAACTTTTAGGGTTTTTTTGTATTATTTATTAGGTATTTAAATAGATTATTCTATTTAAACTTGAACAATAAGAAAAAACTATATTTTTTCCTTGCTATGGAACCAGTTTCATCATTTATTCTAAATTTGTAAAAATATAGGAGGGAAGAAAATGTTTACAAATATCGAAATACAAGGAGAAAAAGGTAATCAATTGATCTATGTACGTTTAACAATTGAAGGAAATACTTTGGTCTTGAAGAGTCTTACTGGCAGTGATCGTGGAGAATTAAGAATGATTCCACTGAATGAAATCGAAAAGCAAGTTTTCGATAATTATTTTGGAGGACAAAGGTGGTCTTTTGAATACTTAGGGGTTACTTGGAAGATTTTTGAATATGGTACAGGACTCTTCTCGTATATTCAAAAGAATCTACAGCTGTTAACTTATTAATAAAAATATAAAAAAGACTTAAAGTTCAAGTCTTTTTTGTTTCAGTAAAAGTATCTGCTAGTGCATAACTAATTCTAAATAATTATAAATGTTACTAAAGGGTAGTATAGTTTCTTAATTTTAAATTCCTAATAAATCGTTCGAATTAAATAATATTAATTCTATACCAAATAAAAATAATTTAATTACCTTTTTTTAAATGGTTAATTCTAGTAAATTTCCTTCAGGATCTTTTACTATAGATTCATAATAACCATCACCAGTCCACCTAGGTCCATTTAATATTTCAAATCCATCTTTAATGAATTGCGTAGTCATTCGATTTACGTCTGATACTTCACCAACTTTAATTGCTAGGTGAGCAAAACCTAAAGAAAAATTATTGCCATCAACTAATCCAGATTTATTTTGAATCTCCAAGCGGGCACCATCTTTAAAAATTAAAAAATAAGAACGAAAGCCTGTTCTAGAGTTATGGTAAAGTTCAGTTGCAGTAGCGTTAAAGTAAGTTATATAAAAATCCTTCATCATTTCTAAATCGTTTACCCAAAGTCCGATATGTTCAATTTCCATTTGATATTCACTTCTTCCTGTTTATTTTGTAAAATTTATTGTAAGATTACTATAATTTATGGAACGCGTTCCAAGTCAAGGAGAAAAAAATGCATACTATTTCAGATATTGCAAAAATTGCTGGAGTTTCAAAAACGACTGTTTCCCGAGTATTAAATGATGAAAAATATGTTTCTGATAAGTTACGACAACGTGTTAAAAAAATTGCAGACGAGTTAGGTTATATTCCGAACGGTAATGCTATTAGTCTTAGTACTGGAAAAACATATACTCTAGGTGTCTTGTTGCCCGCATATGATAATTGTTATGACGAACTGTTAAACTCGATTTTATTAAATGCAAAAGAAAAAGACTATCATGTTATGGTATTGCCTAGTTATTATGAATTTATTACTGAAAAAACCTACTATGAAATGTTTCGTCGTAAAGTCATAGACGGTCTAATTCTAGCTTCCATAAATGCTCCAGAAAATATAATTATAGATTTACAAAAATATGGGAAAATAGTCTCTGCTGAAAAGCTAGATAACAGAGATATAACTATGATTTATCCTGATAGAACAGCTGCGTATAAAACTTTATTTGGTCATTTAAAAACGTTAGGTAAGAAAAGAACTGTGTTTACTTTAGAACGATCACCAGAGGTTAGTAAAAGCTCTCTAAATAAAATTAAGTCTTTCCAAAATCATTTTACTGAGCCCATAGAAAATAAAGATTTTTTCATTGGAATTAAAAGCTTTGATGATGGTTATCAGTTAGGTAAACATTTGGCAAAATCTCAAAATGTTCCTGAAATAATATATACGAGCGGTGATCAAATAGCAGCCGGTGTTATTAAGGCTTTTAACGAGAATAAGATTAAACATGGAGAAGATTATCAAATTATTGGAGAAGGAAACACACCGTATAGTCAAACTTTGAACTTTTCTTCTATCGATTTTCGTTTAACTGAAATTGGTGAACTCCTCGTTACACACATAATTTCTGACGTAGAACAAGAAAGTAAATCATTTACACCTAATATTTTATTTCGTGGTCATTTAGAATAATATAGTTAGTCATTAATTCACAACACTTAAGACATAGATAGTTATCAAGTAGAAAACACAGCTCTATTAAAATAACTTTAATAGAGGGATTTTCTGTTTCTTAAATAGTATTACAGCTAGAATATCAGGGTGCTGGTCCTTATACAGGAATTAAACGGAATATAATGTAAATAGGTACTAAAGGATATTTTAGTTCTATAGCTATGTTATTGAAACCTTTAAAATAAGTTGTTACTATTAAAGCAATAATTGAAGTAGATTTTTGTTTGCAAACTTATGTTTACTTTTGGTAAGCATATAGCTTCTTAAAATTTAAACTTATTAATAGAAGGGAAAGTACAAAGTATGCAAATTAGAAAAATAGATAAAAAAGATTTTTCAATAGTTTCTCAAATGATTCGAGAATCTTTTGAGCATACGGAGCATGGATATGGTAACGAAGCTGAATTAGTTGATAAGATACGCGCCAGTACCACATACATTCCTGCTTTAGAAATGGTTGCTGTTGACAATGACAACTCTATAATAGGTCATGGATTATTAAGTGAAGTAGAAATTATTGATTCTAACAAAGTTGCTCATGTGGGATTAGTTTTGGCTCCACTTGATGTGGCAGTTAATCATCAAAATAAAGGAATAGGAAGTAAAATCTTAATAGAGTTAGAAAAAGTAGCGACAGAAATGCATTATCGATTCATCAGCATCTTGGGTCATCCCAACTATTATCCTAGATTTGGATATGTGCTAGCAAGTAAATACAATATTAAGGCACCTTTTGATGTATCTGATGAACTATTTATGATAAAACCATTATATGAGGGTGCACTAGATTCAATTAGTGGAACAATAAAATATTCTGATGCTTTTAATGAATAATACAATAGGAGCTGGTATCAGCTCTTTTTGCATGTTGTTATCTGGATTTACCGAAAAATTATCACTTTTAATCCCAAAAATCTAAAAAGAAACGTAACTGTTATAAAATAAAACATCCGTACAGTCATGCACTTAATTTGGTCATTAAGAATGTGTAAAATCTACTACATATAAGCTTCATGAGCGTGAATCTAATGATAATTATACATAAATCAAAAAACGAATAATTTCCTTTAGAAAATATAATTTTTTGCTATTATTCTTGACATTAAGCCCCTTTACACCACTTTTAATAATATATCTTATGTTAACTAGAAAGCAAAAATACCTATTAATCAAAAATATCCGATTAATGGTTTTTGTTTTCTTATGCCTTTCCCCATTCAATATCTTTTAATGATAACACATTATGTGGTAGTTATAATTTTACTCCAAAAAAACAACATGTTGGTGATTATTTTTCAAATACAAGTGTGGTGAAACTAAACTTCTTAAATTGTTATAAATCAAAATTGAAAGAAAGAACGTTTAAATGTCTTTATTGCATAATTACCTAGCAATATTTTTGAAAATGGCTTAGAATTGCTCTCTCAAATTTACAGTATAGTTAAATTCCACCCATATTTTAAGATTCATAAATGTAGTCAAAAAACAGATAAAAAACTCACTGCTCTAATCGGCAGTGAGTTTTTGCGTAATGGATGCTAGTTTATAATTATCTAATAGGTACTTTTTCAGAATAACTATAGAATTGAGACTTATCTGTAAAATTAGCTTTATATTTACTGTTAATTCCAGCCTTTTTAGATATATCTCCCAATTCAATTAATAACTTTTCATCATTTCCTAAAAAATGAATTTTATTGTCAAATCCAACAATATAGATATAATTCACCATTTTATTTATTAATATTTCTGGATATTTTTCGCTATCTATTTTTTTATAGACTTGCAACAAAACATCTGTAATATCTAATATAGCTTTGGTCTTATCACGCTTCATTAAACTATTATATAGCTCATGAATTATTTTTTTTGTTTCCTCAATATCAATCATTTAAATACTTCCTCCACTAAAACTACCAAACAAATTATCTCCCCAACGTTTAACTCCTTCTGACCAAGCTTGTCCCCAATTTACTATTGCAATACACACCATTTCTATAATACGTAGCAGCTTCTATATTTGTTCCTAATGCTGTCAATCATGTCATAAATAACTAAGCCTTTAACTAATTTCTTTTTCATGAATGTTCATCTCGAAAATAAAAATTAGAAAACGTCTTCTATATAGAAATTATAGAACCAATGGTATAGTTTTGTAAATGTTAAAACAAAAGAATTTTCCTAATATTTTTGTAAGTTGGTATCTATGATAATTATTTTTAAACTGATTTTGACACCATTTTATTCAAAACAAATATTGCCATCAATACTTTCTTTTTATAAAATAGCCTTGATGTCTATATAAAAATTTTCAATTCAACAAGGAGAAATGAAACCGATGCTTATCATGCTACTAGTCATTATTGCTATGTATCTTTATTTGTTTCGTACACAAAAAAAGCAACAAAAAGAACGACAAGATTTTTTAAACAATTTACAACCAGGAGACGCTGTTGTGACTATTGGAGGATTACATGGAGTAATTTCTGAAATATCTTCAGATAAAAAGAAGGTAACTCTTGACTGCGAAGGCGCACTTTTCGAATTCGATCAACAATCTATACGAGCAAAAAAATAAGCAGAAAGAACCCCTTTCTGCTTATTTTTTTCTTTTATTTGGTAAAGAATAGCCTAACTCTTTCAACTGTTTTTTCGTGACCACATGACGAAATTCTCCATCAAAAACGATCAATGTATATTGATTTATCACTTCAACTTTTCCTTTGATTGTTTGTCCCATTACAGATTGACAATGTACAAATGTACCCACATCTATTAAATCTTTACTTTTTTTGGCCAAAACACAACCTCCGAAAATAATGATTAAAACCACCTATCTAGTAGGTGGTTTTGGAAGAAATAGTCTCTGAAGAACAATTTCAACGTAACAGTCTATAAAAATTTTATTGTATTTATTTTTCTATTTCAATCTTAACTTCTCTAAAAAATCTTGGTACAATCATTCATGACTTTTATTTAACTAGGAGGAAATCATGAATATACTCTTCTTAAGTATCTGCCTTTTTTATATAGCTACTATCTTAACAGGAGTTTATCACTGGCAAAATAACAAAAAGAAATAAAGAGAACATTTATTTTCCACACCCAAATAAAAAGGTAACAACCGCAAAAAAATCGAGGTTTAAATTCATGACACTATTATATTGAGGGTGCGATTGTTACCTTAGTTAATTTTACCAAGTTTTTTGCTAATTTTAAATCCCTCATTATTTCTTCTTTTTCAATACAAACAAAAGACAGATTAACAATAAGAAAATAGTTCCTATTAAGCCAAATAGAAACACTATTTATTCTCCAGTAGATGTGGTATTATTCAAGTTCTATTTGAAACTGGACATGTTACTGATTAATATTGGTATTGATACAGTATCATTAAATAATAAATAATTCGCTAAAAAATTTGTTACTAATCAAAAAGTAAAAAGAGGGAGGTTCTTGGAACATTGGACAACCCAATGATTAAAAATTCAGGACTTTATGATACAATAATGGTTATTATAACAAACTCTAAAGGTTATTCAGAAGTAATTCCTATTTGTCAACAACTACATCTTACTTCACACCCAGAGCAATCATCTAAATAAAAAGATTGATTTTTATAGTATGACAATTTTTTTTCGTCAATAGTAATATGTTTTCGTCGAGCAATTTCATTAGCAATTACGGCAAAACGTTGTCGAAATTTATATATATAACAAAAAATGGTATTACCTTTACGTACATTTGGACCAATTAAGAAAATATTTTTAGCAATTATTGATTCATCAAAATCATTCAAAAGAACTTGTCCATTTTCCTTATACTTAAACAATGATGCAGTAATAGATTTTATACCATTTTCAAAACCTGTACAAAGAATTGGTATATTTTCTACAGGTAATGATTTCCCATTTTCTGTAATCAATATATAACCAGTAGACGTTTTATCAATTTTTTTAACTTTGATAGTTGTGTATATTTTAATAGTATCTAATTTTTTTTGATTTACACGTAAATCAAAAAATCTCTGTCTTGTACGTGGTGATAACCTTTTGCTTGGGTCAGCATCTCTTATATTTAACCCCAAAGTATCTGTATAAATTGTAACTCGTTTACCTAATTTAGCTAATTCAAGAGCTGCATCAATCGCACTCTCATTTCCTCCGATAATTGTCTGCTTATCCCCTTTAATTTCAATCCAAGAATTAATCTCGCCATAATGTAAACTATTCTTATAAGAACCTTTAACACTAGATTTATTCGGAAAAGAGAACTCTCCCATCGCAAAAATTATATATTCTGCATGAATAAATCCTTTTGTTGTTTCAAGCAAATAACCAGTTTTTTCTTTTTTAATAGATTGAACTTTACAATTTGTATTAATAGGTAACTTATATTCTTCTGAAACTAATTGGAGGTATTTAGCATAATCTTTTCCAGATAAACGTTCCTTACCTAAAGTATATGAAGGAGATGTATCAATTGCTATTGCATTTAAATCAGGCATCCCAAAGCCATTACTTGTAAAAGAAGGAGTGATAAATCTTGTTTCCTCAGGCCATTTAATAAAACTATTACCTACCTGCTTTCTCTCTAAGATAGCAAAATTATTTATGCCAAAATCTTTCAAAGCAACCCCCATACCTACGCCAGCAGCGCCTGCTCCAATAATTATAACTTCTTTATTTTCCATTATTTACCTCCACTAAAATTTAAAGTCTTCAAATCTCTTCCTGAGTGTTATTATTGACTATTATTTTGATATTCATACACACTAGGAATAATTTTAATTTTTTTATCTAATACATTGAGAATCACAATCATTTACTATTTTTTTCAATAAATAATGAATCAAAAGACTTAAACTAAGGCTCCAAATACTGATTAAAAAAGTTCCAAATAATTGAAGAAAAAAGTCCCCTTTTTCTGCCATGACACCAGTTAAAATCGATCCTGCAATTCCACCCACTGCATTCATCCCAAAAGAATCTGCAGCGTCATCAAAGTTTGCTATGCGTAGATGCATTATGTGAATAATAATTGGACAAAGGGTACATACAATTACCGAAATTAATAAACTAATTGCAGGAGATACATATCCAACCGAGCAAGTACTACCTACTAATCCGCCGATTATTCCATTCATTATAGAATAGATAGATACTTTTTTTATTAAAATCCATTGGGTAAAAGGCCAGCTGATGCTACCGCCTAAAATTGAAATAAGTGTATTTAACCAAATTTGAATGGATTCTTCACCGATTTTTCCAGAAGGTGCCATATTAAATCCGAACCATCCTAAGGTAATAAATAGCATTCCCACAAAAGCTATCATTTCTTGTGATTTAAATATCAATGAATTCTTTAAACGTATTGGTGATGTTATTGCTAAAACAAGACTTCCTATTCCAGCGGTAGTATGGACTACTAGTCCACCTGAATAATCCAGTACTCCCATTTTCCCTAGCCAATTTCCATGTCCCCATAACGAAAAGCAAACAGGTGCATAAACAAATACAATCCACAAAGGAACAAACAACACAATATATTTCCAATTACCTCTTTCTAATACTGAACCAATTATCATAATTACAGAATATAAGCAAAAAAGTAATTGTATCAGTATAGAAACAATTTCACTAGAAGCTAAGGGGCTATAAAAGATACTATATTGAATATTTCCAAAAAAACTTAATGAGTATCCTACAAATAACCAACATAGAGTACCAGAAATAATAGTTACTAAACCCAAAATTAAAGTATGATGTATATATCTGTGATTAACTAGACCAACATAGTATAAAATTACTCCAAAAATCATTAACCACATAAAACAAAAGCAAACAAAAATAAATAGGTTATTCATAAAACCTCCATTTAATTAAATGTAAATCATTACTTTCACTTAAAATATAACATTTATGAATGTTATTTAATAAGGACAATCCCATCTCATATTTGTTATTACATTCTTCCAAATAAAACTAAACTATATTGATATTAATGCAATAAAATATTTACAAAAAATCATTTTTTAGCATGTATGCCAAAAAATGATTTTAGTAAATATAATAATCCTTAGAATATTGTTGAACAATTTCTAAAATGAATCTGTGAGGAATACAGATACTAGTTTGCCCTGGTTCTGATATCCATCCTGTTTTCACCGCAATTTGATCTGGACTATTATCTTTTTTTACACGAACGTGCCCATTTTTAACTTCTATAGTATTATATTGCCCTTTTGATGGATAATATGTTTTGATAAATTCTTTTGAATCATCTAAATTTATACGCTCAATCTCTTTCCCATCTATCTTGACCACAGCATATTTAGCGTCGTCAAAACTTTTGGAGTTAAATGGCTTATTGTGAAAAAAAATAAAATATGGAGAAAAAGAGATAGCTATTAAAAAGATAATAATTATTATGTCTCCTTTTTTCATCAGACCCTTTCTACACATTTTTATTAAGAATTAGTGAACTGTTTTTCCATTTGTTTCTGAACATCTTGTCTTTACTCACCTTTCTTCAAGAAATTGTTGAATTTGAATCCGTACATCATAGTCACAATCTTTATCATTCAGTAATAATATTAATTCTTCTTTTAAACAAACAGGAACTTCCCAAAAACCATCTATTTTCTGGAAATAATCAGGTTCATAATTTTTAAAAAATGGGTACAATTTTAAAAATTCTTCAAAAGATAAATCATATTCTTCATAAAAGTTTTTAACTAATCCTTTTTTAAGAGCCTCTTCTGTTGGAGTGCCATTTTCATTAATAATATTCTTCATAACCATTATTCTGTATAATTCAGACTTATCATATCTTTCTTGTTCATAATCTTGATAAAATTTAAAGCTCTGTTCCACAAGTGGCGGATAAATAATATTCATTTTCTTCAATACTATTACCTCCTACTTTTTATCCATCACTTTTTTTCCACCATAATAGCCTTTTAAAGATACATGATGACTTTTACGATAATCACCAAGATTCTCATCAAACGAAATTTCAGGTGATTTTAATTTATCGTGTGTTCGACGCAATCTTTTTTTTGTTTTCGATGTTCTTCTCGCTGGTACAGCCATATTTATTACCTCCTGTGTTATAAAAGTTACTGAAATACTTGAGCATTCAAACTATACTATTTGAAACTATTTATAGCGAAACATTACAGATAAAACGAACAAATCGTAACGATTACGTTTTGTTCGTTTTATACTATCAAGCTGTATCTAATTTGTCAATAACCTTTCTATAATAAATTAGTCTAGAATATAGTATAATTTATTAATTTTAAGATATTATTGATTACTTATAACAAAAAAATGGATAATCATACCATATATTTTTTATAAATTTATGGTATCCTTTAAACTGATTTTGATAAAACCAAAGATATACTCTTTAATTAATCATGCAGAGAAATGAGGGACTATATGAAAAAATTTAAATTTACATTATTTAGCTTGTTGGTAATTATTTTTAGTGGTCTATTAATTCAAAGATTTAGCGGTTACTTTTATACTACACCTGTTGGTATTGTAAAATCAGTAAAAATGATTGACAGCGAACAATTACTAACAGTTAAACTAGTAAATAATACAAAAAAAACTATTGTTGTAAAAGTAAAATTTAATGGAAATGAAAGTACCAATCCAGTATTTAATCAAAATAATCAAATATTATTAGATAATTCCACTAAGAAGTGGGAATTTATTTCTCTAAAAAGAGATGGCTATACTTTTATTTTAGTAGTTAGTTTTATTTCATTAGTCTTAGGTATCGCTGGGAAAAAAGGATTTTTTTCTTTAGTTGGTATTTTATTCAATATAATCTTTCTTTTTTTCTTGCTTTGGATAAATCAGCGAAACAGATCCATAAACTTACTATTGCTAATAACATTCTATACAATAATTGCTATTATTATATCAACTGGTTCTCTCTACGGACTAAAAAAAATTGATTTAAGGAAGGTTTTAGCAACAATATTTAGTGTTTTTATATCTTATTTTATTACCACAATTACTATGAAGTTATTAAACGATCAAGGACTGCGCTATGAAGAAATGCAATTTTTAACTAGACCTTATCGAACTGTTTTTCTTGCTAGCTTAATGTTAGGAGGAATTGGAGCAGCACTAGACAATGTTGTTGTTATAATTTCAAGTTTAGATGAACTTGTAAGACATACTCCTGAGATAAATACAAAAGAATTAATAGAATCAGGAAAGAATATCGCTTCAGATACCACTACTTCGATGATTAATGTTTTGTTATTTGCCTATCTTAGTAGTGCAACGCCTTTTTTTATTTTCTATTTAGCTAATGGATGGGATTTTGTTGAGACATTCAAAATGCATCTTTCATTGGAAATAATGAGAGTTTTATGTGGAGGACTTGCCATCTTGTTCACTATCCCAAGTTCATTTCTATTTTTTCTTTTATTTAAAAAATTAAAAAAGAAGGGGAAAACAGATGAATGTAATTAGTTTATTAGTCATTATTTTTATCTTTATTTCAATTATCATATTTAAAAATAATTCTTTCTACTTTATTTCAGGATTATTTTTGAATATAGTCATTTTTATTGGCTATCTAATAGCTATATCGCTTCATATTTCTGTATATTTGGTAACCTTTGTATCTTTTTTACTAATGACGATAGTAATTCTTTATTGGATAAATGGACGTAATGCTAAAACAAAATTGGCTTTTATCTGTGTTATATTTTTTTTAGTTACTTTTACTATTGTGTCACTACCATTAATCACTGCTCTTAAGACACAAGGATTTTCTTCTGAAGAATTAATTGAATTAGCTAATTTTGATTTAAATGTTGATATCCCTTTTTCTGAACTAAACGTCTCAATTATTTTAATTAGTTTTTCTGGTGCCGTTATTGACGGAAGTATGGCTATTTGTAGTTCTACTTACGAAATATATACGAAGAACCCAGATTTAACTTTTAAAGAACTATTTAATTCTAGTTTTAACGTAGTAATTGAGGTATTAAATTCGACTATATACACTCTCTTATTTGCTTTTATAGCATCTAATTTTGCATTAGTAATTTACTTACAGGATTTAAACTATTCATTTTTAGAATTAATTAATTCTAAAATTTTTGTAGGGGAACTATTAGTAAGTATTTTAACTGGTTGTGCAGGAATTTTAATTTTACCTTTGTCCTGTTTGCTAGGTAGCTGGATATTAAAAAAAAGATTCCACACTTTGTATTGAAACCCAAAAGCTAGGCCGAATACCTTTTATAGAAATATATTTGGTATTTTTATACAATTAACCGTTCACTTATATTGAACAAAATTGCAGTCAAGTTTCGTTTTGATTTATTGGTGATTTAAATAATTAAATCCATTTGTTATGTAAGTCTTGATTAGTGTGAACAAACACCCTCTAATCCAGTCTGCTCTTTTCCAAATACTTAAATAAAAGAATCCACAACTAATTTATCTGTTATTCTATGTAATATACTCAACAAAATTCACAGTAACTTAACTATGACTTTTCAGTAAAAATCAATTGTGCATACTGATACAGTAAGTTTAAACTTTTATTGTAATAGTATAATTCTTAATTTATATTTTTTACTTCTATTCCTAATTGATTTATTCAAAATTATCACAAAATCGTAAAAGTTAAAATTGCATATTCTAACACAAGAAAATCAAAAAAAAGAATTTCTTGTGTTAATATTGTTGAATATACTAAAGTTCCGATAAGTAGAAAACACCCTACTGATTTATATAATAGTAGGGTGTTTTGTTAATATAATTTACTTAAATTCTATAACTCACAGTCTATAATCACCTTTTATTCATTTAAATTCAATCCGATAACATATTTAACTCTACGTCAAAGTATAATTTTACCACACGAATCACCATATATAGTTGTATAACTATTTAAGATGACTTCATTAACTTGTTCAGGTTTAGTAAAAACAACTATGACAGATGGATCTTTTCCTGCTTGTTTAATTTGATCAAAATCAACTTCGGCTAATAATGTTTCGGTAGTAACCTTCTCTCCTGCATTAACAAAAATTGAAAACGGTTTACCCTCCAATTCAACTGTATCTATACCAATATGAATTAAATATTCAATATCTGCATCGCTTTTTATACTAATTGCATGCTTTGTTGGAAAAACAGCTTCAATTCGTCCAGTCAAAGGAGCACATATTTTGTTACCTTCGGGAACAACTGCAAATCCTTCTCCAAGTACTTTTTTTGAAAATATTGGATCATTTACTTCTGAAATAGGAATAATCCTCCCTGAACAAGGAGCAGTAATGGAAATTCCTTCTTGTTTTTTATTTTTAAATAGATTAAACATAAGATATCTCCTAATTCTCAATTTCTAAAATTTGATTAATTTCTTGACTAAGTAAATCAGCTTTACCACCAAAAACTGCCTGAATACCACCATTCACTTCAAAAACAGCAGTAGCACCTAGTTGTTTAATAGTTTCTTTGTCAACCATTCGGCCATCTACAACAGCTACACGTAAACGAGTAGCACAAGCTTCAACGGATTCAATATTGGTTCTACTACCAAGAGCTTTAATGATTATTTGAGCTTCATCATTTAATGATGTTTTTTTATTTAATTTATTTTCAGTAGTCGTTGGCAACTCTTCTCCCATTCCAGGAATAGCTACTTTAAATTTCTTAATGAAGAAAGTAAATACGCAGAAATAAACAATTGCCCAAGCAATTCCGAAAGGAATTAATTTCAGCCAATTTGTCTTATCGTTTCCTTGGAGTACACCAAATAATAAGAAATCAATTAATCCACCAGAAAATGAATTTCCTACTCGGATATTTAAAATATCAGCAAAATAAAAAGATAGACCATCTAAGAATGCATGAATTATATATAACCATGGGGCTACAAATAAAAACATATATTCAACTGGTTCAGTAATCCCTGTTAAAAATGAAGTCAAGCCACCACTAAAATAAAGTCCACCATTCTTTTTACGATTTTGTTTAGGTATAGCACGATACATAGCATAACAAGCTGCTGGTAAACCAAACATCATTGTCGCGAATCTACCTGCAAAGAAACGAGTACCATAAGTAAATAGTCCTGTATGGTTTGGATCAGCTAGTTGCGCAAAGAAAATATTTTGTGCACCAGAAACAGTAACTCCAGCTACACTTTCTGTACCTCCTAAAGACGTATACCAAAAAAGTGGATAAATAGTATGATGTAATCCTACTGCGCCAGTCAAACGAAGTAAAAATCCATACAAAAAAGTACCTAGACTTCCCATTTGTGCAATATGTTCTCCAACTACTGCTAATCCATTTTGAATTGGTGGCCAAATTAAATAAAAGAAAGAACCTATAATAATTGCCGCTAAACTAGAAATGATTGGAATAAAACGCGATCCGCCAAAAAAGCCCAAAAATTGCGGTAGTTCAATTTTCCGATATCGATTGTGTAGAAATGCAACAGTTCCGCCAATTACAATAGATCCAACAACACCAGTATCAAGAGTTGCATCTTTAGCAGAAAATAACGCAAGAAAGCCGCTGATCGTTGCTGTATACACTAAGTAAGATACTCCACCGGCTAGACCTGCTGTTCCTTTATCCCCCTTTGCTAACCCTACAGCAATACCTATAGCAAAAATCAATGCTAAATTAGTAAAGACAGCATTTCCTGCATAACTCATAATGCTTAATACTGTATGGATCCATGGCTGTTCTAAAATTGGATACGCATTCATTGCACTTTCATTTGTTAAAGCACCACCAAGACCTAAAAGTAAACCTGCTACTGGTAAGATTGCAATCGGTAACATAAATGCGCGACCTAATTGTGAAAACTTCTTAAACATCTTTTTCCTCCTTATTCAATGCATCGACAAATCTTTTAGCAATTTCTTGTGGTCGTGTAATTGCACCACCAACGACAATTCCTGCAACACCCAGCTTTTTAATTTGTATTGCTTGTTCAGGTGTATGAATTTTCCCTTCAGCAATAACACAAATATTTTCTTGTACTAATTGTTTAATTAATTTCATATCTGGGCCATTTTGTTTTTTGCTCTCCTTTGTATAGCCACTTAAGGTTGTACCAACAAAATCCACACCAGCTTGATAAGCATTCTTTCCTTCCTCAAAAGTAGAAATATCAGCCATTAATAGTTGTTGAGGATACTTTTTCTTTACTTTTTCTATAAAAGTATTAATAGATAATCCGTCATGACGTTTACGTAAAGTACAGTCCAAAGCAATTACCTCCACACCAATTGCAACTAATTCATCTACTTCTCTCATAGTTGCTGTAATAAATGGCTCTTCAGGAGGATAATCTCTTTTTATTATGCCAATAATCGGTAAAGAAACTTTCTCTTTGATTTCCTTAATATCTCGAACGGAATTTGCACGTATGCCAACAGCTCCAGCATTTTTAGCCGCTAATGCAAAATATGACATTAAACCTCCTTCCTCTGTATAAAATGGTTCACCAGGTAGCGCCTGACACGAAACAATTAAACCACCTGAGATTGCTTCTAAGAATTTTGCTTTGTCCAAACTCCATAAACCTCCATTTTTATTTTTTTTAGGATTTTTACTCCAAAAAAAGTTTAGCATCCGCTTACATTGTTGTCAAGAAAAATGGAGATTTTTGGAGTTTTTTAATTTTTATAGTGTATAATAAATAAAAATTACATTTAAAGGAGATTTTATGAATTACATTTATTTAATTAATGAACATTATCCCTTATTAACAAAATCGGAACGAAAAGTTGCTGATTTTATCCTTAGCTCTGGAGAATCTATTATTTACAGCACTATGAATGATATTAAAATAAAAGCGAATGTTGGCGATGCAACAATTATTCGCTTTTGTCAAAAACTTGGATTTTCTGGTTTTTCTGATCTAAAAATTGAAATTGCTAAAGAAGATTTTAGCAAAAAAAAAGAACAACCATCTAGTGGTAAATACCACGATGAAGTTGCTAAAAGTTTGATTGAAGTACTTCAGTCTACTTCTTGTTTAATTAATGAAGAAAAATTAACAAAAGCAATCCAACTTATTAATCAAGCAAGCAGCCTATATATTTTTGGTGTAGGATCTAGTGGAAATACTAGTCTTGATTTGGAAAGTATGTTTTTGAGGGTAGGAATACAAGCTAAAGCTGTATTAGATCCTCATTATCAAGCTCAAGTTGCTTCTTTGTTAACAGATAGAGATTTAGTTATTATCTTTTCTTTATCTGGAAAAACAAAAGATACTTATGACTCATTAAAAATTGCAAAAAATAATGGAGCAAAAATACTTGCTATAACAAATTATATTCATTCACCGATAGGAAAATCTGCAGATTTAGTTTTACAAACAGCAATCGAAGAATTTTTAAATGGTGGTTCTTTAGCTGGAAAAATTTCACAACTTTATATTTGTGATTTGTTAGTACATGAATATGAACAAAATAACAAGATTAATTCATTGGATTTAAGAGAAAAAGTCTTACGTTCAATTATTGATAAAAGAATTGAATGATTATTCAAAATTAGTTATTAAGAAAACACCAAAATACATACTACACATTGTTCACGTAGTACGTATTTTGGATTCTAGTTCACAGCCATTGGTAAACACTTGTTTTTAAATTTTATGATAATCGTACTCTCTTTTCATAACTATTCACCTTAGACAATAAATTTCACAATTCTATTTATTATGAAGGTAACAACTAACAATTTAGGGATTAATTTATGTATTTTAATTGGCACTATTATATTAATATTGAGGAGTTAGTTGTTGCCTATTACTATTTTATCAAGGTTTCACCTTTTTTTATTAAATCTGTGTATTCCTTCTTAATAGCACTCTCATCTAAACCAATATCTCTCTTTTGTCTAGCTGCTTGTTCTCTTGCTTCAAAATTATCTAGTTCGACTCCTGATAAATTGTATTTGTCCAGACGTCTATTTCATCAGCAATTGCTTTTGACGGAGCTATAAAGAATAATCCAACACTCAGCTGAAAAATAATCCCCAATAACACTTTTTTCATATACTTCTTTCTTTTAAATATTTTTGTAAACGCTTCCTTATTCGCTTTACCATAGTCTTGAAGCCTTTTAAAGGATTTCTAAGTTAAATGATATAATAATCATTATTTTCTATATATGATATAATTAAAGAAAATATCTAGGAGCTGAATAATATGGATCTATTTTTTGAAGTGATACGTGTTACTGGTGGTTTTTTGTTATGTTGGTTAGTATTTGTTATATTTTGTGCCACTTTAATTTTTCTATCAATAAAACATTTTAAAGAGTCACATATTCTTCATTCGCTTATTATTATTTTAGCATCCTTATCAATAATAATTACTACTTATATGGCATTGGGACTTTTCCTAGCTATTCTTAATAAGTAATTTACTAGCAAATATTAAGTAATTATATCCAATATTTTCGTAACCTTTGGTGGTCACTATTTTAGTGGTTAGTCCCCCAATCACATTATTTGTCTCTTTATTTTCTAGTAATCTAGTATCTATTTTTTCACTCCTAAACTTTTATTATTTATCTTTAGTAAAATATTTGTCTACTTACTTATAAAATGCTATAAAAGGATTAGGAAGCACAAATCACTTCTTTACAAATCTATCTCTTTGAGCCAGTCGGCGATAAACAACTGGATATTTATCAAGTGTCTTAATTGAAAAATAGTTAATCAGTGGTCGATTAACTGTTGCAATTGTTCAAACTTATAGTTGAAATTGAGACGAATTAACAGAAAAGAGGAACCCTTATTTTAAAGGATTCCTCTTTTCTATTTGGTACTTATGTTCCAGTCTCATAATCCACCGATTTTGATATTGAGAATTACTTCTGTCATGAATGGCTACTGAATGTCTTGTTCTAATACCCATTTGTTAATTCCTGAAAGAAAATAGGCTAATTTTGAATTAGAGCGTCTAAAAGGTTTCACTTTTAGAGCGGTATATTGTTTATTTCTTACATTAGTTGGAATTGCTTCTCCAGTTTGATATTGACTAGCTTTTGATAATAAAGTTACTTTTTTATTAAGCAGTGGCGTAGGAAACTCTTTTACATCCTGCTCTAATACCCACTTATTTATCCCCTCTAAATAATAAGCCAGCTTAGAACTCGATTGTGAAACGCTTTTTACATCCTTGATAATGTACTCTTTATTTCTTAAATCAGTAGGAATTTTTTCTCCAGTTTGATAGTAAGTAGCTCTTGATAATAAAGTAGCAATTTTACCTTTCATTGCATAATTTATTGGTTCTTTTCTAAAATTAATACCAGAATACTTCCATGAATAAACATTATCATTTAATTTCCAGTTACTCATATCTTTTTGATTAGTTAACATCACTTTTTGCCACCAAGGATTCCAAAAGTAGTAATAAGAATCTAACGTATTATTTTTGGCTATAATATAACCGATGACAGTAACTCCATGTGATTTTGCAGGATTATAATTCTGAGTAACGTTGTCTAAATGAACATACACTGGAGCCTTTTTATCAATTTGTGTTTGAACTTCCGCTGGTGTCAATCGACTATTTTTTATATCCAAAGTATAACCATATTCCTTTTGCATAGTTTGAACGGTATGTGCAAAAGGTTTACTTGTAATATACTTCCCATCTACTAATTCTGCTTCTGAGGCAGTAGGAAAAGCTTTTTTGATGAGCGTTTTTGCATTGGTTATGGCTTTCCCTTCAATCGAATTAATCATTGTAGATAACGTATAAAATGCACACCATGGTTCTAATCCTTGCGTTTCTGTAATCATCCAATTAGGGATAATATTTCGATTATACTCTGGAACCGTATCATCAGGTACAGAACGTTTCTTTCTATTAAAGTCGTCTACCGATTGCTTAATATCAACTGCTTGTTCACGAGTTGGTTCTTCTGCAGACAGAAGTTGGTGGCTCTCGCTATCAAGGTTCAAAGAAAAGCTGGTACCTTCTGCTGTAGGTGTTAGTCTATTTAACAGCTCAACAAACTGACTAGAAATCGTTAGCGATGGCGTATTGTTCATTAAAGAAACTTCTAATAAATCATGAATAAGCCCAGATTCTTTATCGATAATAGGAAAATAGGCTGTTTGAGTATCTGTTTCATTAGTTAAAGTAAATGGCTGCCCCAAATAAAAATAATCTGTACTTAAAGGTTCTGTATTTTCCACTACAGACAAGTTCTCAAAATAAAATTGCCAATCTTGCTGTGCATGCATCCTCAATTCTGAAGGTACTTCTTTTGTTTGAATGAACAGTGGAGGATTATCACTATCCATTGCTGAAGCATTAATTCCAAACAAAAGGCTTGTTAAAAACAAGCCTATCCCTAAAATGTATTTTTTCACGGTCCTTTCAACCTCTCTTACTTAAGAATAATCATACCTATAAATGTATAATCTTTTTGCGGTGTATTATTCACTGAAAAATCTGTAACAGTTAACTTATTTTTATTCGTCAACGTAGTCAGGCCAGAAGGATAGATATAGTTCGACATCCAGATACTTGTACTCATAAATGGTTCTTTAATATTTTCACCATCTGGAGCAACGTATACGTATCCATGCGCTACAGCTAATAAATAAGGTTCCATCCAATCGGTTTTGTTTGGTTTATAACATAGTAATACTGGATGATCTTTATCAAGCTCACTCTTCACTTGGTTGAAATTAAGTTCATTCTTCGTTGCATCAAGCCATTCCATATTTACCCCAATAGAAGTGGCATAGCGAATGCAATCTTTAATAGACGCAGAAGCATTATTAAATTCTTTGTCTGTCTTTTTTGGATATACAAATTTTAGTATCGTTTTTGCTGTAATATCTTTTCTACTTGTTTTAAAGTTTAACACTTTAGCAAAAGAATGCTCTATCCCCTGTAAATCATAATGTTGTTCGTTCGTTTCGAAATTAGCCAAACTCTTCATTTCAGGAGCAGCATTCACCACATAACCTGGACCCATAAAAAGCACTATAAGTATAGTAGAGATAACTTTCTTCATTTAGTTCACCTAACATTCCTTTTAAGTCTTGAAATGCCAACATAAGAGAGTACAACTAGTAAAAATCCAGACAACACGACTAAAATAGAGGACATATTTATACGCCAATTTTCACTAACGTTATAAGAATTCAACAGTCCATAGGTTCCTAGTACGACACTTACTAAACCTAATAGAAAAATTATCCGCCAAAAAGTGTACACTAACATTCTTAATTTTCTTGAAGAATTACTTGTTTCTCTTGTTTTAAATAAAGTGTATATAATCAAAAACGCAAGAATAATAGAAATTAGTTGAACCATCAATATGTCTCCTTCTTACTAATTAAGTCTAGTATCATACATCTTCATGGAAAATATTTTTTTTATCCATATAACCTTTGTAAGAGATTACAAATAAAAATATGGATATCAAGATAATTTTAAAATTTTTAAACTCGTCAAAAACAAAGTAAGCATAAAGAAAAGATATACCACCTAAAAAAATACAAGCAATAGAAATATTAAACGAAAATTTAACAAATAAGTAGAATTTATTCTTTATTTTTTCATTCAAAATCCCTATAGTAGCAATAAAAACTGAGACTATAAAGATTATTAGGATTAACCCTATTACAAGGTACATCTTTTTCAATCCTTTCGTAAACTCTATTAAGTTAATTCAATGTAGCCATTATTGGGTATTTTGTCAATAGAATCTAATAATTTTGCAGCCTGCTTTCCAGGACTTAGAATCGCACTAATAATTAATCCAACTGCTTTATCTTGTAAATAGTTTTTCGCGCCTTTTATTCCTAGCTTCTCGCTTTCTTTAATAATTACTGGAATCATTTCTTTTTTTACAAATTTCTTTGCACCTTCTTGACCCAATGCTTTAACCATTGCAGACACTGACCCAAAACCTCCGATAATTAATACAACATTAAGCGCAGTATCTAAAACTGTTCCTAAGACGTCAACAGAAATCAAACCATGTCCAGAATTTCTAGGTTGTATTATAAAACCTTGCATAGCGTTTGATAGATATTGTTTATATTGCTCTCTAGACATTCCATTTGTACTTCCATTTTGTAAAGCAATATCATATTGTAGATCTAAAACTTTGTTATATAATTCTAATTGAATAGGAGTCATATTTTCTTTATTGAATTCGGTTTCAAATAGAGAAACTCCTTTGTATTGATTGGCTAGCGCCTCCATCCGTTGCTCTAACTCTTTTGTTGTAGAATTTACTTGTACATAGTTACTCTCCTCATTTGCGTATACTGTAGCCCCTGTTGTTAATATCGGTGATAATCCTAATAACATTGCAACCCCAGTAGTAATACATATTCTCTTTTTCAATATTATACCTCCTATTAGTATTTTTCTTCTACTAAAAAAGTATATATTCATCAACTATTTACCGTCACTCAAATTCCTTAAATACACTATATTTCTCCCTATTATTTAGCATTGTTCCTCGAATTAATTTGAAGGATAAAATCATGTTTAAATTCAGAACACCTACTAACCCTTCTTCTGGAGTATTTAAAGATTCTAAGATTCTTCTTTCTAAATCCTGCCACTGTAAATAGTTACTATCATCGTCAAATAAACAAAATATCAAATCGCAAAAAGTTAAATTACTTTTTGGAAGTTTATTGTATATTCAATCTAATCCATATTCGTTTATTACACTAATAGCATCAATTTGAGCTTCTGGTTATCTGACATTTAAAAGAGTTTTATAATAAAGTTTATCGTAAAGCTCAATTTTAAAATTCTTAAATGCTCTTTTTATGAGATCTTGCAGTTTTGCATTAATTCATTAAAAAAATCACTATACTTCGGTTCCAATCCACTAGATAAGTCAAAGCCATTCCCTAAAATGACTACTTTTTTACCCAAAGTAAACACTTCCTTTATTATTTTATACCTATTCAAAGTAGATTATATGTTAACCACAAAATCAAGAAAACAAGGAAGTTCTGTAGTATCGACATTACCATCTAATAACGTTAAAAAAACAAAAGCAGATTAAGAATATATCGTTATGTATTCTGATGAATCACCGAATCTTAGTTATCGCTGTTTATACACTTTATTTCTTAATAATGAAGAAATAAAATTTCATATTTTCTCTATCCTTCTTTCTATAACTATCAGTGTAGTCAGCTTTAAGAACAAATCTGGCTACACTAACAATTAATCGTTACTTTCCAAAACTAAATACTCTATTTAGTTGAAAATATCTCCACTTCATAATGTTATCTATATTTTTATTATTTTTCTTAACGAAAAAATATATACTATTTTATTTGTAACCACAATACTTTTAAAATGCTTCATCTCTATTGAGAGTAAAAAATATTTTTTAGCCTAGACTTAATGTGATTTTTGATTCAACAGACATCTGACATTTTTAGGAGACGTTCCTGTTATTTTTAAAAAAATTTCGAGAAATGAGACGCATCTGAAAAACCTAATGATAGCGCAACATCACTAATAGTAATATTATATTTTAGCTGATAACATCTGTTTGTGTGTCTTTAGCTTCACCTGGAACTTCTGCTGCATGCACCGCAGGGGCTGCTAAGACACCTAGTAACGCTACAGACGCTGTCGCTAATCCTAATGTTGCTAATTTCATATAATTTCCTCCTTGTGGAATGTGATTTATTTGTATTCACTCATTGATGAGTGCTTATACCATAGTTAAAGTAAAGAGACTGATAATTATTGAGGGTGTGGGGTATTTTGCAACGTCCACGTCAGTACCCACGAGTATTCGCCTATTTTTTGCTCTTCAGGCGGAATGGTTAGAAAGAGGCCACGGGTCTTATTCTGCCAGCCTTCAGAGAGATTATCTTTATCAGGTTTATCTGGGAGATTCTCCTCAATAGGTTGGTCTTCCTGATTAATCGTCAACTGTTTATCTTTTCTGTTGATGTATATTAAAGATGTCCGTTTTCCTACCAAACTTCCTGAGCTTCTCAAATTTAAGACCCAATTTGTTTTTTTTATTTTTTGGACGTGTATCCGATACTATAAGATTTCCTTCAGACATTCCTGACAAAGTGATTGCTTCTGAAGATTTCTTAGTCTCACCAAAATTTATTCGATTCGGGACAGAATACAACGATAATTGACCTGAATAAACAGTAACGCGTACCTCTGTTGTATTGTATAGTCCAAACTCATTCACTGCTTTAATAGTGATTTTGTGATCTCCAGCAGTAAGATCTGTTACTATAGCATCAAGTTGGTTATGTTGGTTGCTTCTATTCTCTAAAGGAAGCTCCTCTCCTTGATCAACACGGTAAAAATAGTGAACCACTTCCCCTTCCGTTTCTACCATTCCTTTTACTGGTATTTCCTCTTTTTCAGAGTAACTCCCCCCTCCTTTCACAACTAACTTTAAATGGCTCTTTTGTAAGAAGTGAATTGGAGCCGGACTGAGAAACTGGTTACCTCTATAGTAATAGGTCGTTGACCGGTTTAAGAAGCTCGTATCTCCTTTTTTATCAATGTCATCTTTAACAGCCGGGGAATCTATCGTTACGGGTACATTTGGAACCACTTGTTTAGTAAATAAGTTGACTACTCGAATATACTCTGACGGATTGATCTTTTCCGTAATCGGTGTTTCGACTTTTCTGTTTTTATAATCGTTCCCTTTCAAAACACGACTTACCCCTTGGACATCAGTGGAGCCGTTTGCTTGCGTTTCATCGTTTTTCCCATTTTCCTCACTGCTTGCTTTTGCAGCATTCCATGGCGAAATGTAGTTACTCCATGTAGACAGGGTTAGTGTGTTAGTACGTGTGTTCTTGCCTTTTCGATTATAAAAAGCAACGGATGGCCTTAACTGATTGTTTTTATTGGGGAGAAGCTTCCCTTTGGTTACAATTTTGTTTTTGCTAAAATCATTAGGATTATTTTCAGAAAGCTTATTAACATCTAGATGCAAGTACGACCATATTTCAGCAGTCCCTTTCCCAAACACTAACGACCATAAATAACTGATAATTGAGAATAGATCAAATGAAATGCTATTGGCTTCATATTCAATTTTCCCCTCAGCATTAAGCTTAAATGAATCTCGACTAATTGTTAATTTATTATTCCCTAGCCAAATGCGTGTATTATTCATATCTAGTGCATTTATAAATTGTTGGGGAGTCATTCCTTCTGGAACAGTCCAAGTAATTTTAAAACCGATATGATACCTCAAAAAAGCATTATAAGCTACTTCTGTTCCTGGAACAGAAAATTTCTGATTTATGGCAAGGGTGCCACCTTTTAATGGATCTCCTTCTGGACTTTTTTCCGGTGTATAAATCATTCCCGTATCTGGTTTTGCTAAATCAGATACACGCCTAGTTTTGACACCCTCTTCATCCGTTATCGAACCAGTTGTGCTCTCCGTTTGAACCGGAGGAGCATCAAAAGAAGTTTCCTAGCTTTTTCCAGCATCTTCTGTAATAGAATGGCTCGTTTGTTCTGATGTTGCCGTATTAGCGTTTATTTCCGAAGATAAACTGCTCTCCGAAGAGGGTGTTGTAGTCTCTATACTTGATTCTTCAGTTGTTTGCGTAATATTAGGTGCATTCTCCTTTGTTGTTGACACTACCTGCACACTTATTATGGGTGAGAAAAAAGAAAACAACAAAACCATGATAACCCCAATAAAAACACTTTTTTTAAGCATTCGTATCCTTCTTTCTCTTCTTTTTCTTGTGAGTTAAAAATATATAAACTAAAAGTAAAAAAATAATCAGTACAAACAGACCAATAAGCCTCCACAACCACAGATTTTGGTCAAACAAGGACAAGAAATACAAACTAAATAAAAAAGTCCAGAGGATTTTCTCCTCTGAACTTGACACTATCCTACAATTTTTCTTTATCAAATTATTGACAAAGAATCACAATATTTTGCTGTTTTTTGGTATTTTGTAATAGTATTAGCTCCGTACTCAGGAATTCTATTTTCAAAATTATTCTACTTAAAATAATAATAAATTTTTTCTGCTGGATACTGCTTAACATTTCAATTCTAATAAATTACCTGCTTGGAGAAATCCTATCTATCTTCAAACAATTATTTTTACTCTAAAACAGAACTTACAACATTTATCGCTAGTATTTGAACTTTCCTTTCTTGTAAAAATATCCAATATAAAAAGTTTCAAAAATAGCTAAACACAAGAAAACTGACGAAATTACTAAAACAGTGTTAGTAAAAATTATTTCATATAAAAATAGTGAACTAATTATACCAGTCGTAAATGATGTAACTACCAAAAAAAAGTGTAATAATTTATTTTTAGAAGTATCATCCTTAGAACGTAGATAACAATATAAATTAGTAGATAGCCCCTTTATATTACCCGTAGTAAACAAATTAGTATAAGTGAGGCCATTAATCCTATCGAAGGATACCCATCTAATAGCCGAAATAAAGGAAATAGAAATAATAATAGTAGTTTCATAGGGTTGTGGAAATTTTAAACTAGCTACAAAAAAAATTAAAGCTTCAAAATAAAGTATAAATATCCGCCAATAATATACTTTCTTTTTTCTACACAAATCTATTAGAACCTGGGCAACAAATACACCACTAAAAAAGAATGTGATTGAAAGTATTTTTTTAATCGCAAAATCCCATTGATGATCTCGTAGTTGACTAATTGCTATAATTAAATTTCCTGTTTGAGCTGATGCAAATGTCTTGTAATGCACATAAGTGTAATAATCAATCATTCCACCAAGAAAAGTAAGTAATAATCCAACTAATCTATCTTCGTGAAAATTATTCTTCATTGCTTTCCTCTTTATATCGTTATTTATTTTGAATCGGATCCTAACTTCTCTATCTATTTCTCATTAAGCTTATGCAAAACTTAGTGAGAAAATAGAGTAACTTCACTTAGATTTTTTGCATCCACACTAAATCCACATATCTAATTTTTATTATAGCATTTCCTTCTAAAGCTTTTCAAACACTTAGTGAATGAAATAGTTTTAAACACTATCTTAAATATCTACAATGTAAGATAAAGATTATTATGAAACATACTCATGAATCTATATATTTCTTAGTTGTTGCTCAGAAAGCTTAACGCTTTATATATTAAATGCTTTACTGTTTCTAGTGGCATTACAGACAGTATTTCAGTGATCTTCGGTGCAGACTTTCTATCAGTAAATACAATATTTAACGGCATATATATATTTCGGCCCTTCTGTCCAGTTGCCTTTTGAATGGTACGAATAATTTCTGAATAGTCCACTATCTCTTTCATTTCGTTTAACTCTGTTATCATTATATTTAAAATTTGTTTAACACTATCTTTATCAAAATCTTCTAAATCAGAATAAGTAAAAGAAGCTTGTTCAATGGTTTTAATAAACAAAATTTTTTCCATAAAAGTCATTAAAGACTTTGCTTCTGTATGATAGATATTTACTACTTTTTTAACAAAATTAGAATCATTTTCAATTTCAAATTTTTTCAATTGTTTAGCAGTATAAGTTTCTTCGGCATTCACTAAAAGCAGTATCCGACATGTTAAATCTTCAATTGAAGTCTTTTTAATATATTCTGCGTTTATCCAGTCCAGTTTCTTTTGATCAAAATAAGCAGGGGACGCAGACATTCTATTTATATCGTAAGCTTCAATCAATTCTTCTCGATTAAACAATTCCTTTTCTCCAACTGGTGACCAGCCAAGGAAGGCAATAAAGTTTAATAGTGCCTCATTTAAATACCCATATTTGCGATATTGACTGATAAATTGTAATGTATTTTTATCACGTTTACTCAACTTTTTATGAGTATTCATGCTATAGATTAGTGAAATGTGCCCAAAAAAAGGTTGTGAAAGCCTCAAAGCTTCGTATACAGCAATCTGTTTTGGCGTATTGGCAATGTGATCATCACCACGTAAAACATGTGTTATTTTCATTAGATAGTCATCAATAACAACTGCAAAATTATAGGTTGCCATACCGTTACTTTTTTCAATGATAAAATCCCCACCAATATTATCTGAGTTAAATTCGACACGTCCCTTAATCATATCATTCCAACAATAAATATAATTTGGTGGTAAATGTAGGCGAACTGTCGATTTGCGTCCTTCAGCTTCAGCTTGCTTTATTTGTTCTTCAGAAGCACCATACCAGCGTCCGTCGTAATGAGGAGCAATTTTAGCATCAACTTGTTGGTCATGTAATTCTTTTAGCTCCTCTTTCGTTGAATAGTCTCGATATGCAAGACCATTATCCAAAAGTTGTTGCACATATTTGTGATATAAGTTTACACGGTCTTTTTGATGATAAGGAGCAAATTCAACTTTAGGTTTATCTGGACCTTCATCCCAATCGATACCTAGCCAGTGGAGATTCTCCATCTGACTTTCTTCTCCATGTAGAACATTTCTCTTTAGGTCAGTATCTTCAATCCGTAGTACCCAAGTACCATTGTAATGTTTTGCGAATAAATAATTAAATAATGCAGATTGTGCATTTCCTAAATGCAAAAAACCTGTTGGGCTTGGTGCATATCTAACTCGAACATTGCCAGTAATACTTACCTTGTTTTTCTTCAATTGATACAGCTCCCTTATAATGTTAATTTCCTTAAGTTTATTAATAACTTATTTAAATATATTCTTATGCTATGTGTTATTTTGTATAGAATACTTAAACTAGCTATTTTTGAAATATCTCATATAGAAATTTTTTAGCGAAACAAATATATCTTTTTCTTCTTTTCTTTTATATAATTCTTTATTAATGATTAAATAGTAATAAAGAAACTGTTTTTTATCTAATGTTGTTTGTTTAAGATCATCACGCTTATCTATCATGCTGTGAGGTAGCAGAGTTACTTTTTCGCTAAGAGCTACTATATTTTTAATAGCTTGTATATCAGAAATAATGTTAATATTCTTTGTTTTTATGTTATTTTTTTCAATAAATGTATTAACACAATTATTTAGAACGCTACCTTTTTTACTTGTTAAATAAGTTAAGTTTTCCATGTTATTTGTATAAATAAATTTATTATCTATGGAAGATATCAAAAAAAGCTCTTCTTTATACAACTCTATTATTATAGTATCTACAAAATTTTCTAATTTTTTATCACTTTCTAATATTTTTATATATTTTATATTGTTTTCTATCGATTCATCAAGTAAAAAAATACAGTTTTTGGAGTACTCTTCATAAAGTAAGGGAATTAAATATGTCATGACTAAATCTGATACTAGTATAGTTATCTTATTGTGGCATTTTATTGAATAATACTCATTCATTTCCTCTATAATTTTTTTTATTTTAAGAGAAAATTCTAAAAAGACTTTCCCGTCTTCTGTTATTGAAAAAGTCGGTTTACCTTGATGTCTATTAATTAGTTTTTTTCCTGTATAAGTTTCTAATCTGTTTATTAACTTTGATACTGCAGATTGTGACATGTGTTCTTCTTCGGAAATCCTCAAAAAATTAACACCTTCACAAATTTTACAGTAAAATAATATATCATATAAATTCATTATTTTATACTCCTAATTTAATCAAACTATCTAGGTTTAAATTTATGTTAAAAAATATGTTTTCGTGATTCTCTTATTTAGAATCTTCTGGTATAACCCATTAAACACTGGTTGCTTTAGTACCTATTCCACTTTCAGAATATCTAAATAATATTAATTCTACGATTCTAAAATAGTCACCTACGTTCTTAAAAGTTTCTATTTTATTTTTTTCAAAAATAATTAATTATTATTAATTTATAAAAGTGCTTCTTCTATTATCAATGAACCCAATTAACATAATTGAATGGACTGATAGATATTATTGTTTATTGCTTTCGAAATTTAATTAAAAACTAATAATACCTCATTCAAATTTTGGTATCTTTTTTATACAGATAGCAGAGCAAATATTAAAACATATACGCCAACATGTTCCTGTAGACCAATAGTCTCTCTCAACATTCTTATACTATATGTCATTGGTAACCAAGGGCTTATTATTTAATAAATTCTTGGACACAATGGTAGCGAATAAGTACCCGCGCTCGTTGATAATTATAATCTATTACTATATTAACCTGCAGAATGCCTCTTCCATATATTTTTTTCATTCCAATAAGTAACAGCTACAGGTATGAAAAAGCTATTTCGATAATACTTTTCCTAAAATCACAATAATCATCATTTTTTAGAAATAAATTTATAGCTATAATGAATCAAAAAAACAAATAAGACAAAGAAATAGATATTAATTTAAGATAGAAAAGCACTACACTAAGACAATAACAAGGCATAATGTAGTGCTTTTATACGAATATTTAATGGCTAAATAATAGATTGATTTGGTCGCACTAAGCGGCTTGTTTCCAACTCTTTTATACTTAATTTCAAATCATCAATGAAATCTCCACAAACGGTCATAGTCATTGATGGTCGAACAACAATTCTACTAATAGTTGTATTTTCTCTATTTTTAGGTAATGGATAAGCAGGTACTTGCCATCCATGTTTTGCAAGTACTGATTCTAAATCATATAAAGACCAATCAGTTTTTATTTCATCGTTTAGCTTCCAACAAACAATTGGTAGCTGTGAACCGTCATTAATAATTTCAAAGAAGCCAGTACTAGAAATTTCGTCAGCTAAAGCTATTGAGACTTTTCTAACACCTTCCATAATTTTTTTATATCCATAAAAGCCAAATCTAATAAAATTATAGTACTGTGCTACAATATGTGCTCCGCTATGAGAGAAATTGATTGCGATAGAGTCTACTTTATCTCCTAAATATGCAACTTCAAATCTCATGCTTTCAGGTAAAAGATCAAGATTGTTTTCTCTCCATATTACCCATCCAATTCCAGGATAGACCATTCCATACTTGTGACCCGAAACATTAATTGAAACTACGTTTTTCAGTCTGAAGTCCCAAGGTTTAAATCCATCCATAAATGGTGAAAACAGGCCTCCAAATGCTGCATCTACGTGTATACGAAGATCTAATTTTGAATTTTTATTGTACTCAGAAACCAAATCATCTAGCTTTTGAATATCATCTACTGCTCCAGTATAGGTAATTCCATGAACGCCTACAATTCCAATAGTATTTTCATCAACATAAGACATGACTGAGTCTGTATCTAGGGACATATGATCTTTAGACACTGGTATTGACCGTAATTCAACATCCCAATATACACAGAATTTTTCCCATACTACTTGATATCCTGACATTATAACTAAATTTGGCTTATGATCTTTCATATTATCAACATCAATTCCAACATCAGCAGCTCGTTTTCTCCAAGATTTAAGTAGAGCTAACCCGCCTAGCATACACCCTTCTGAAGAACCTACAGTAGAAGTCCCAATAAAATCTTTAAAAATTTCTTTATCATCACCAACATTCCACAGGTGTGCAATCATACTAATACATGAATTTTCCATAGCTGATGTTTTAGGATATTCTGATTTATCGATAGCGTTGGTATTTAAGCTATTTAAAATTAATTCGTCCGCTTGCTTCTCCATTTGAGTAGTACAAAATGTTGCTAAATTTTGATTAGCTTTTGCCTCGTTCAATCTAAAATGTTCAATTAAATCTCTAGCTAAGTTAGCATACATAGGAGTTTCTGGCATTTTAGTATTTGGTAGTAGTCTTTGCGATCCTTTACTTCCTAAAAAAGAATCTTCTAAATATTCTTGATATTCATTCAAATCATTTTTTTTTGTCATTGTTTATATCTCCTCTGTTATTTTTTTTATTTATTTCTTCCATTCTTCATGTTTTTTATACATTGCAAATGGAACAATTAAAACAATTATAAATGCAACCAATAGCATCATTAAGTACGCTTGTTTTTCACTTGTTGGTAATTCACTAGCGGGTACAAACGAAACTACAAATCCTAATAGTGATAGGATAAATCCTAAGAAACCTACAATAATTTTTATAATTTTATATTTAGTAAAATTATAAGTAGGTACTAAATTCTTTCCTCTTTTTGTTTGAAGAACAATATAACTGATAAACATCATCATATACATTAAAGTATATATTGCTACAGTAAGACTCATAGCAGTTCGGAAAGATAAATTATCTTTTGAACCTCCAGCTCCAAATGTCAGTAAAGCCCCCATAATAGAAACAATCGTTCCCTGCAAAATCATAACATTAGTTGGAATTCCATAATCATTTAATTTAGAGAACTTTTTAGGTAAAAAACCTTTTTTAGCAGCCTCATACATTCCCGTGTTTGGGCCAACTACCCAACTACTTATTTCACCTAATACGCCAATGGCTAAAAGGATACCCGAAATTTTCTCTAATATAACTCCATGGCTTGCTATTTTATCTAAAAGTCCTCCAAATGCAAATACAATCCCATTACTAAGAACAATATGGTCATTGGGAATAGTCATAGCTATGGCCATTGAGCCAACGATATCTGAAATTACTGCACATATTCCTAAGGCAAGCATAACTTTAGGATAAGCTTTTGGATTTTTTAGATTTTTAACATGAGGGGCAGATCCCTCAGCACCAGCAAACGCTAATATAAAAGGAACAAATCCAACTAGTGTGTGTATTCCAAAACTGTGTGGCATAATTGTATGCCAGTTAATAGTTACGTAATGGCTATGACCTTGTGCTAAGTAAATAATAAACATTACTAAAAGAATTAGTACTGGAATTATGACACCTATGGTAAAACACCACTGAGCAATTTGCCCCGTAACTTTTGTACCATGTTGTTGAAGAAAAATTAGTCCCCAAAGAATAACCATCATCACTATAAACTTTATTAAAGGATTTGAATCAATAACCGGGATATTCAAAGAAGCAGCAAAACAACCTATGATAAAATACATCATTGTATTTATCCCTACAGTTATATGAACCCATTGGTAAAACAAGGCTAACCAACCATTTTTTTCACCTAATGTGCCCGAAACCCAAGTGAATACCCCACCCTTCTCCCATCCATCAATAGATGCCATTTCTCCAGAAGATAGTATCACTGGTAAAAACCATAACACCGCGGCTAAAAATAGAAAGAAAAAAGCATGCGGACCTTGTTTTGCAAAAGCAGCAAAACCATAAACTGTCATAACCATAGATGTTGTCATAGAAAATAATTGTAAAGACGTAATCTGATTATGCTCTTTTTTAGAATCAGTACTCATTTATGCAGCTCTCCTTTTATACTTATTTTTTAATACATTAGCATAATACAAAATATCTACATCAATTAATAACGATTTAAAATCAAGTTAAATATTACTCTACGGAATATTTAGCTTGTATTTATTAATGGAACAGTTTGTGATAAAAAAGCAGAAGAGATATAATAAATTAATAAACTTGTTTGACAGAAGACTATTTCATTTTAAATCCATAATTTAAAATTTAAATTATAGTAAAATATTCTTTTCTTAGAAATCTTATTTCTTGTATAAACTAGGTGAATTTTCTGCTAATGAAATAATTTACGAATAAATTATAATATTTGTATAATTTTATATAGTTTATCTTCTTTTCATACTTACTTATCTTTAGCATCTGATAAATAATTGAGTAAATTAAAAACAGCTAGCATGGTTTTAATAGTCACACTAAGCTGTTAATAATGGATAGATACTTATGAAGTCCAGCGTACAGATACATATGCTGATTTAGAGCAACGACAGCGAAAACTTGAAAGGTAGAATAAACTGTTTAAAAAGGGAAATGACTTCCTATCAAAAGCGACCGCCTTCTTTGACAAGAACCAAAACCTGTAAGATTTACGCTCATTCACCTTCTCCATCAATAATTTGGGATTAAATGGCTATGCCAGTGCATAAACTTACCCCGACAATGATCCTATCGCTTTACCCAACGTAAACCTACACCTAAGTAGAAAAAATATAATAAACTTAGAGCCCTTGTCATCGATACATTCTTTAAGTTCAATTAAAAAATTTATGACTATCTAATCAATCAAAGACACGAGCTATTCCAAAAATTTGTTAAATATTTTCTTAAATCCCATGGGCTTATTTCTAAAGTTATTATAACCTATAATAAGAAGAATAAATCTCATAAATCCCTTGAAAACAAGCTAGTTAGATAGTTTGAAGTCTAAAATAGCCTACAGGAAATACCTCATACAGTGTGCGATATTACGGAAAGGTTTATTTATGTGTAGCACTAGAACTAGCTCCGCGAGTAATAATTAGCTACAAAACGGTATTGACTTGTGAAGTAGAAGCGGTAATAGAAGTTATTGATCAAGTACAGTTAATTTTGCCTGGAGAACTTGTTTTATTCCATAGCTATCAAGGAAGTCAAATTACGAGAAAAAGGTAGTCCATAATATTGAGTCTTTAAAATAGACTCAAAGTATATCCCGCAAGGAAAGTTGTTGGAATAACGCGGTGACTGAATAATTTTTAGCATTATTAAGTTTGAGGAGTTAAAATGGCGCATCTTTCACTCGTTTATTCAAGCAGAAAGAATTGTTCACAAATATATTTACGAGTATTATATGAATCTTTGTCCTCAAGAACCTTTAGTAGGTATTTCTTCCATTCAGTATATTTTAAAGATGAACTCGTCAACGAAAACACAAAATAGAGTTTTCCTTTTCCGTGTCAACTTTTCTTGAGTAACTTATTTTTTGTTTTACATCAAATAAGTTATTACATGGGTAGTCAAATATAGTAGTACTTGCAATAGATGATTTGAACATGGATAAGGTGAATTTTGTCAGTAAAAATATTTTCATCGCCATTTCTTTATATGTTATAAAAATTAGTGTCACTAATTATTTTTAAGTGTTAAAGTTAACTTTTAAATGAGTATACAATAGCACAAATACCTATATATAGTTTTAAACATCAGACTTTGTCTTTATTCACACAATAGTTTAAAAAAATAATAGTTTGTCAGACACGAAGGTTTTTATATTTTTTTGAATCATATTCAAGTAACTGCTTAATTCTTTTTAAACTAATTAGAGTTTAACATTTTTTATAAGTAGCACTTGCATTCCAAAAGAAAAAGAGTATACTTTCCTTTGAAATCTATCAGAATAATCCACTGTCAACAAATAATATTTCTTAACAAAACTTTTCAAAAGGGTAGGTTTCAATCAACAAAAAGGTAGTCAGCTAGCGAAAGCTAACTGACTACCTTTTTTACTAATTTGCTTGACTGTATTTCAACTAATTAAATTTTGTTATTAGCAATAGTATTCTTCATACCTAGATCTGTAAATAGGGATGATTATAATTATCCTTACAAAAAATATTAGTATAAAAATGAACAACTAGCGATAAATTACAAATCATCAGGCCTTGTTGTTATAGTTCTGTTAAATCAGTGTTTCTTATGTTTTTGTGCTACTGCACTACTCCGTTTCTATATTCCATGTCCCCCGTGAATAGCATCCATATCAATAATAACTATTATTGATATGGCATTAGAAATTTTCATAGTCATTCTTACTAAATAGCTTATTAGTAAATATCAATTAAATATTGCCGAAACTCTCACAACCTTTGATGGCTAGTATTTACGAAGCTAGTTCCTCAATCGCATTATTTACTTCTTTACTTTTTTTAATTTACTATTCATCATTCTTCTCTTCAAATTTATTTACTCTCCGAAAATCTCTATCAATTCATACAAGGATTAATAAATTCCCAGTTATAGGTTCTTTGTTACTGTACTTTATCGGAATGATTACTATTTTATCGTTGATTATGCCATTGGATATCCCTTATGTTTCCAACTTCCATTTCCTCCATGCGTGTGACAATCTTTGACATAGATCTCCATTTTTTAATATTTTTTGTTCTAGTCTTTATCTTTTTATTTTAGAACTACTTTTTCTCGATTGATTGGAAAATATCCGATAGTGATTTCATAGAGGCTGTTCTACATGGTGCTTGTCAGTAGGACTACCTATACTCGACAAGAGCAATAGTTATAACTTGTTTGATCGTTATAAAATAACAATCTCGCCAGCTCTTACTTTAGAAGTATATTTTATTGCACATTTACCCCGAAAAATTTTGAAAATGATAAACTTTTTGAAAATTAATCAATCTGTTTTCTAAATGTGGATTTGATATTTCTAATTGTTCCTTTACCGATTCAGTTAATAATCAGATTTTCTGTACGGATGTTCTGGTGACCCTAAGCTGTATCTATTTTCTTGAATTAGGTTCACTAACTTTGGTTACCTTTTACATGTTGCCATCTCACAGTGTGCTGGATCTGCTTTTGATTAACAAAGATATTTTTAATTTGAGTTAATGTTTGTTCGTCCACTTTATTTATTTTTACTACAATATACGTATAAATAAATTCATTGTAATCTTCCAATTCTAAAAAAGACAAATCTGAGCGATTTCCAATTTTATTTTCTGTGATGAGGATGAAATTATCCGTATGTGATACAAGTGTTTTGATGGTTTGCAAATCATTGATCATTTGTATGTTGTTTAGGCTAAAATGGGTTTGATTTTTAAATTTTAACCCAATTCTCCCTGTTGGATAATTAGACGTCAAACACATCAAGGAATAAGGTAATAGATCATTTTGAGTGATCGGCTTGTTTTTTTTTATGAGTGGGTGTTGATTATTAATAGCGATTCCGATTTTATCTTGTCGAAAGGCGAGAACTTGGTATTTTTTTTTATCAATGGTATCAATCCACTCTTTACAACTAGTCTCAATAAACCCAAGCTCACAATTGGATTTTTGAAAGGATTGCCATTGATTTTGATTAGGTACGCCTTGCTGTTGTATGGTACCGTATTTTACCAATTGACTTAATTCTTCTTGAATCGTATATGCAGAACATAAATTAGAGATGAAAATGGCTGGCCTTTTTGTTTTGGTTTTCATATGACCATAAATCTTTTCAATCTGAGCGCGAATGGATTTAGCTTCCTGATAGAGCCAACGGCCGTCTTGAGTCAAAATGAGTTTCTTTTGTCCGCGTTTTCTTGACACGAGCGTACAATCAAGTTGGGTTTCTAAACGGTGCAAACTACGAGTGAGCGCAGGTTGACTGGTAAAGTTTTCTTGGGCTGCTTGATATAAGGTTTTACTTTCACAAATGATAATGAAATTTTCTAAGTCGTTTAATTGCATAATTGAAAAGAGTCCTTTTGTGTATGATGAATTATTCAATTTTTGAATAATTCTTTGTTTTTATTGTTATTTTACTTCAATTTTTCTAAATTGTACAATAATATTTGTCAAAATAAACATATTTTTTTATTGACTTTTTTAACTAATTATTTTTAGAAAGGAGAAAAAATTAAGTGCTAGAAACATTAATTAGTGCATTACTTCCAATAATCGTAACAATGGCTTTAGGGTATTATAGTGGACATCGTGGCGATTTTACGTCTGCGGATTCCAAAAGGTTCACTAAACTGATTATGACGTATAGTCTGCCCATGAGTTTATTTGGAGGTATTTTAAGTTCTAAGAAATCACAATTCATTCAGAACGGGCCTGTGGTATTGTGGATGCTTATTGGTCTAGTAGTTGTATTCTTCTTAGTTTACCTTATTGCTAGATTCCTCTTTAAACAATCGTCTATCGAAGCGGTTATTCTCGCCTTACTTATTGGTTGCCCTTCCATCCCGTTTGTCGGCCCTTCTGTGTTAGGAGCTTTATTCCCTACTAACAGTGCAATTTTGATTTCTATTGGTGCATTGATTATCAACATCGTGCTAGTCCCTGCATCAGCAGTTCTATTATCTTTTGGAGAGTCTAGTGATGGTCACTCCAACAGTTTAAGATTCAAAATTATAGGGGCTTTAAAAAAGCCTGTAGTTTGGGCTCCAATATTAGCATTAGTCCTCCTTCTGTGTGGAGTCCATTTGGATCTCGCTTGGGGAAATACCTTTAAAGTACTCGGTAAGGCAACTGGTGGGCTAGCTTTATTTGCTGCTGGGGTTATTTTGCAGTCTGAAAAACCAAGTTTTTCACTTCACGTTTGGTTGTCGTCACTTATAAAAGTTGTTGTAATTCCTTGTGTATTATGGATTCTTATGAGTATAAGCGGAATCAGTGAAAATATGATTAACATGGTCTTAATCAGTTTTTCCCTTCCAACAGCGGTCATCTCAACTATTTTTGCCAACCAATATGATTGTAAAGCTAGAGAAACATCTTCAACTTTGTTCTTAACAACTATCTTATCTTTAGCCTTTATCGGAGTTTTGATTATTGTACGTGGACTTTGAGATAAGAACAAAAAAAATAATATAAAAAGAGGCTATTATAATGAAAAAAGAAATTAAAAATCCTAACGTTGCCAACGCAGTAGTTAAAATCCTAGAAGATCGTGGCATTAAATATGTCTTTGGTATTCCAGGTGAGGAAAATATTCCTTTTGTTGATGCAATTAATCGTTCAAAAAAAATTGAATTTATTCTAGTTCGCCATGAACAAGGAGCTTCATTTATGGCTTCTGTTTACGGTCGTTTGACTGGACAACCTGGTGTTTGTACTGCAACTTTAGGACCTGGTGCGATTAATTTATTGCTCGGGGTGGCTGATTCCATGACGAATTCTTCACCACTGATAGCCATTACTGCACAAGGTGGATTAGACCGTATCTACAAGGAATCACACCAAGTGATTGATCTGAAAGCAATGTTTAAGCCGGTAACAAAATTTTCTGAAATCTTATACACTGCTAATTCAACAAACGAAACCATTAATGAAGCCTTCTTTGAATCAATTTCAGGACGCCCCGGACCTACTTATGTGGCTATTCCCCAAGATGTTGAAAAACATCCGGTGACCACATCACTTGAATATCAAACAAAATTGTCTGTTCCAGCTGATGCGCGAGCAGAAGATATTCTTATTGCCAGTGAATTGATCAAAAATGCAAAATACCCTATCGTGCTAGCTGGGATGGGTATCATTCGTGAAAATGCAACTGAAAAATTTCGTGAACTTATTACACACACACATCTTCCTGTTGCCACAACTTTTATGGCTAAAGGAGTAATCGATGATCGGAGCGATTGTTCACTCGGGGTCGTTGGTTTTATGGCTCACGACTATGAAAACTTCGCTTTTGACAAAGCAGATGTGATTGTTGCCATTGGTTACGAATTCTCTGAATTTAAAGCTCAAAAAATCAATCCAAATAAAGACAAATTAATTATTAACATTAATACTTTTGATAATTGTGTGGATGAATACTATCCAACCACCGTTTCAATGAATTGTAATATTGCTCAAGCAGTGAATGCTCTAGATGACGCTTTGAATGGTTACAAAAACACCAATAATTTAGGTGAAATTAAAGATTATATTCAGAATGAATTAAAAGTCGGTCAAGAAGAAACACTTGCTCCACTAAGTCCACAACAAATGGTGACTGCGATTCGTGAAGCAAGTGATAAAGATACCATTGTTTTGTGTGATACGGGGGCTTTGAAAATGTGGATGGCTCGACTTTATCCAACATATGAACCTAATACTTGCATGATTGACAATGGTTTATCAACCATGTCCTGGACATTGCCTGGTGCGATTGGCGCCAAATTGGCTTGTCCTGGTAAACATATTTTAGCGACAATGGGTGATGGTAGCTTTATGATGAACTCACAAGAGATTGAAACCGCGATTCGCTATAAAATACCAATGACTATTTTGGTTTGGGTCGATAAAGCTTATGGTTTGATCAAGTGGAAAATGAACATGGAATTGGGTCATCATTCAGAAGTTGATTTTGATAACCCTGATTTCGTGAAATATGCGGAAAGCTTTGGGGCGAATGCACATTTAATTAACTCACGTGATCATTTGGTTGAAACACTTTCTCATTGTTTAGATCAAGAAGCCGTCAATATGGTGATTTGCCCGGTAGATTATGCCGCTAATGATGAATTGATTGATTTGTTGGGCCATTTGACAATTAGTTTATAGGAGTGTTATTTATGGTAAAACAATTTGAGTTTAAACCTTCTGTGACCCTTTTGGATCACGTATCTGATTTTCTTAAAGTGATACCTTTTGTTTTGGGTGATTTAATCGTCACCAATCGTTACATTATTGATGCGTTTGATGGACTGTATAAAAATAAAGTTGCTCAGTTCTTGTATTTAGAGGATTATTTTAAGGCAGAACCGACAGATGTTGCGTTAAATCAAATTTTGCTTGATTTACAAGACCGTCAAATCACACGTATCTTTGCCATTGGTGGGGGCTCTGTTATTGATGTTTCGAAATGTCTTGTTTATAAAACAGCTCAATCGTTTGATGACATTCAGGCAATGATTAAGCTTGAAACTCCTGCGATGCGTGACTTGGTAATCTTGCCGACAACGTCAGGGACAGGAAGCGAAGTGACGAACGTCTCTGTTTTTAGTCGAGAAGCTTTAGGTACAAAAATCGGATTGGTTTCAGACGCTTTTTATGCTAAACGGGTCGTGTTGATTCCAGAACTTGCCAAAGGAATGCCTTATCCAGTCTTTATTGCAAGTGCTATCGATGCATTGAGTCATGCAGTAGAGTCCTTCTTGTCGCCACAAGCGACAGTCTTTAGTCGGACCTTTTCTAAAGAGGCCATTCAACGGTTACTTATCGAATTGGAAAAAGTTGCCGTCACACATGACGTTCCTGACTTGAAATCGCTAAATTCTTGTCTTAGCGCAAGTACAATGGCAGGCGTAGCCTTTTCTAATGCGGGGTGTGGTCCTGTACATGCGCTGGCTTATCCAATTGGTGCAAAATTTCATTTGCCCCACGGACGTTGCATTGCACTTTGTTTAGTACCTACTTTAAAACAGTATCATCAGTTAGGGGTAGACTTATCCGAATTGAGCGGTGTGATGAAGGGGAATGCTGATTTGTCAGACGGTCTTGATTGGTTATATGCGTTAGATGATTTAATTATGAACGTACTTTCTGATAAAGAATCTTATCCTTTAACGAAACAAGAGTGTCTTGAGTTTTCACAATCTGTGATGGATAATCAAGAACGATTATTAAAACACTCACCGATACCTCTTCAATTTGAAGATATCCATACAATTTTTAAAACGGTTACTGAGCATAAATAGAATTACCAAAAGCCGAAGCAAGAACTTCGGCTTTTGATAATTCTATGAATTTGAGATATCTAGTATAGGATACCTATGAAAATAGACTAATTGCTTAATCTCATCAAATAAATTAAATATATCGACCACCTCGTTTTTTTCTTTGTTTTATCATTTTTTGATTAGTTTTCAGAATCACTATATGAATACTGGATGTAAGAAGGAAGGATAATGTTAATATGTTAATAGCAGAATGGAAAGCAATAATCAGGAATAAGTTTTTCTGGGGGATTCTTGTTGCTCTAGCTCTAGTTCCAGCAATTTACAATTTTATTTTTTTGGGCTCTATGTGGGATCCATATGGAAATTTAAACAAGTTACCGGTAGCTGTTGTTAATTTAGACAAAGAGTATAAAAGTAATAACCTTAGTTTTCGAATAGGTAAAGATGTCATAACTGAAATGAAAAAATCAAAAGATCTAGATTATCATTTTATGGATAAGACATTAGCCGATAAAGGGCTTAGAGACGGGAAATACTACATGGTCATTACTTTTCCTAAAGATTTCTCCAAGAATGCAGCAAGTTTAATAGAAAACAATCCAAAATCGGCCGAAGTGGATTATAAAACAACTCGAGGCCATAATTATATTTCAGCAAAAATGAGTGAAGGTGCTATTAAGGAGCTAAAATCAAAAATATCAGAAAACATCACAAAAACTTATACTAAAAAAATATTTAATAATATTGATAATATGAAAAAAGGAATTACTCAGATAGCTAATGGCTCTGATAAACTAGCAAGCGGTTCGTCTTCTTTAAAAAAGGGTACAGATACGTTAGCAAATAATCTAGAAATATTAGCCTCATCAAGTCTAACATTTAAAGACGGTTCAGATAAGTTAGACATTGGATTAAAACAATACGTATCTGGAGTAAACCAAGTTTCAAATGGAACTAAAAAATTATCTGGTGGAGTAAATAATGCAGCTGATGGTAGTAAAAAACTTAATAATGGTATCAATCAATTAGCTGATGGTGGACAAAAATTAACTAAAGGGATAGGGAGCGCCAGTGATGGAAGTCAAAAATTATCCGATGGAGTAAGTAATGCAGCTAATGGAGGGAAACAACTATACGATGGGGTTACTCAATTTTCTAATGGAACCTCAAGGCTTTCAACTGGAACTCAGGAATTAGCGGATAAATCCAAAGATATATCAACAGGGATAGAAAAAATCTCTGATAGTTCAAAAGTCATTACACAATTTAAAAATGCTACTAATCAACTGATTGGTGGCTTATCAGAAATGAAAGAAAAAACAAATATATCAGAAAGTGACAAACAAAACATAAAACAACTATCAGCTGGACTGAATGAATTAAATCAAAAACTTCAAGAAGAGGTTTCAGATCCAAGTATTAGTAACAAAATAGAGAATGATCTCAAAGACACTCAATCTATTTTGACAAATTTGGTTCCTAAGCAACTCACTGCAATTCAACAAACGGATGCATATAAAATTCTAATGAAAGAACATCCTGAATTAGTTGGGCAATTAGAAAATGCTATTTCTAATCAAACAGCGGTACCAGACTTGGTAACGGTTGAAATGGATTTAAAAGATGTTTCAACCCAATTAAATTTATTGAATCAACAATCTCAAAAATTAGCTCAGACTTCTAGACAACTATTACCACCTTCTAGTGGAATAATAACACGTCTATCTGAAGGCACTTATGAGATAAATGATACTTTAAATCAAAGGATTCTTCCCGGAATGAATCAATTAAACTCTGGGCTAAGCGACTTCCAAAATCAATTTAATATTGGAGCTAAAAATTTAACTGATGGGTTCAATAAATTTTCGACAGGCATTGATAAAGTAAATTCTGGAGCTTCTGATATTTCGAAAAAATCACAAGAATTGCAAGTAGGTAGTCAAAAATTAAGTAATGGGTTAGATAAGCTTCATACGGGCAGCCAAAACTTAACTAATGGGTTAACCAATCTACAAAAAGGAAGTGTTCAAGCCAAAACGGGAATTTATAAACTGCAAAATGGTAGTTTAGCATTAAGTTCTGGGTTAGAGAAATTAAAAGATGGTGGGACAAGTCTAGTATCTGGGATATCTAAATTGCAAGCAAACAATGCACCTTTATCATCAGGATCAGACAAGTTGTCCGATGGAGCTAACAAATTATCATCCGGAACTCAAAAGTTATCTAATGGGGCTGATAGTTTGTCAAAAGGAGCAGAAGATCTTAATACAGGTACAGGAAAATTATCATCATCATTAGAAAAAGCAGATCATAAATTAGCAAAAAATAGTTTAAATGATAAAAATGCTAAAAGAATAGCTTCTCCTATAAAAACAAGACATACGGATAAAGATAATGCTCCTGTAAATGGGTTTGGTATGACTCCTTACATGATTTGTGTCGCTTTATTCATTGGGGCATTAGCTAGCAATGTAGTTATCGGAATAGGTTTTTCTAACTCTGAGCGTACCTCAGGTAAAGATTTCATGTTATCTAAAATAGGTATAAATGGTGTAATTGCTGTGGCACAGGCGTTCATTGTATACGGGGCTGTTTATGTATTAGGACTACGTGCAAATTATGGAATTAGGATGTTATTATCTGTGGTATTAATTAGTTGTGCATTTATGGCCATTAATACATTTTTCTTATCATGGTTAGGAAAAGTTGGAGAATTCATTATGATAGTTATACTCGTATTGCAGCTATCAACGAGCGCAGGTACCTATCCGATACAATTATCTCCAGGAATTTATCAAATGATAAGCCCTTGGTTACCAATGACATATAGCATAAGAATGTTGAGAGAAACAATCGGTCTACAAGGGCATATTGGCATGTATGTTGTAATATTCGCTTTGCTATCTGTTGTCTTCACTGTCTTACTATCTGTATTCAAAAAGATACCAAAATTTGGATAAAGTCCAAAACTATTAAGTTATGATAGAAATCTCTTTGGATATCAGGATTTTAAGCCATAATCCTCCCTTTTAATTCTTAATTTTGATAAGATTAATTAAATACAAAAAGAAAGAGGGTTTCTGTATGGGGAAAATAAATGAAGTTCCTGGGAAAGTTAGTTTTGGACGAGCATTTAAGGACTTTTTTATTGGATATATTGATTTTAAGGGAAGAACGACTCGAGCAGGTTATTGGTGGATGACATTAATTTTAACAATTCTCTCCTTTATTCCAATCATATTCTTTGTCTATTTAGCGATAGGTTCAGCAATGAGTATATCTGGAGGCGCAAACGAATCTGATGTGTTTACCTCTATACTTGGAAGTTTTATTATTCCATTGATGATATTGGTTATTGCTTGGTTAGCGTTATTTCTGCCAAGTCTCGCGATGGCGGTACGACGTTATCGCGATGCTGGCTTAAGAGGCCGTGGATTTTTAGTATTATGGGTCATATCTATTGCTTCTAGCTATACAGAAGCGACTAGTGTTCTACAACACAATAACGGTAGCGCACTATTCATCTTCTTGGCATACGCTATAGGATTATTGTTCTTTATTTTGACAGTATTACCCGCTAATGCGATTGCTACAAAAAGTAATAATGATTTCGTTCGTTTTTTCTTACGGGAAAAGGAAGAACTATAGGAGATGGATTTAATTTAAAGAATAGGTTTCTTATGTATACAACTGTATGGATATCAACAATTGCTACTATTAACGGTAGAATCAGTGTGTTTGTAGTTTACTACATTAGTGAGCATAAAAAATAGATTATGTATACCCGATAGTTAGGCTTCTAAAAGACTTGTCAAAGATTTTTCTTGGCAAGTTTTTTGTTGATGCTTGTTGGTCTGATCGATGACAGGGGCAATTCGTTTTTGTAAGTAGGGATAACTAGAATAGCACAATGAGATTATATTTTAACTTTTAAGTGACTTTGATTATGTTTCTGTAAAAAAATTCTCCAATGACAAAAAATTCCTCATAAAAGATTTAAGAAAATATTTCACCTATGAAAGCCTTTATTAATTATTTAAGTAATTTTGGTTAAGCATCATATTGCCCCTGTTTAGTCCAATAGGAGAAAGTTTGGTAATAATTGGGATAAGCGTTTTATAAACAGCAGATACTTCATCAGATAAGCCGTTCTTTAGTGCCTCCTGTTGAAGACTTGAGGAAGTCTTATTAATCACTGATAAGGAATATTTACCTTTTTCAAAATCTTTCTTTGCTATTAAACCTATCTTGCGCTCTCTGTCAGTAATGTTTGAATCTAATACAAAATTATATAAATTGTTGTTCTTCTTTAATTTTATTTCTTGATGTAAACATTTGACACAACCTCTCTTATTCGAAAATATCTTCTTTAGTAGTATGTTTGTATAACATGTTTTCTTCTCTAACCAAAACATCGTATTAGTGATAGTCGTTATCAAAAGAACCGCCAAATTCCAATATTTCTCTAGTTCCTTGTAGGTAGCGACCGTCATATTCAAAATTTAACTGTATTTCATAGGTAGGAATATCTACTTTTTAATAGACATTTAATTTCTCCTTGTCAATTTGAAACTATGTTTATTTCGTTGTCAGATATGAATAGTTCAACCGTCAGCAAAAATCATAAAATGATTTAATGCGAACTTACACCTTGATATATGTCAAAAGTCAAAACCTAACAAAATATTTTGTTAGGAACGTGTCTGGGAAAGCTTCGCCAACTGAAGTATTTAATCCCAATTTATGAATCATTAGCAATGACATTTCTAAAAATCCAATTGCTATAATTCTTACAATTTTCTGGAATTACTAACCACATGTATTCTATTTAAAAAATAGTAATTCAGTAACTAAGTAGCGTGGTGTTTTCCCATGATTAAAAATTAAAACTAGACTTGGAAAATCTAGCCTGCTATAAATATGGTGGACACTTTTTTGATAATTCATTTGCCAACTTTTTTTAGGTCTTCTCTTGATGCTAATTCAGACGTTATTTCTTTTTCAAGTGCAGCTTTCTTAGTAAACTGTTTTTTTAATTGCTATTTTTCTTAACTGGTTTTCCAATCATATAAAAATTAATTATCCATTCATGCCCTCCTGTAGTACGGCTTGTACGCCTCGAATAAAAAAGTGGATGTTCTGCCTTTAGGGAAACTACCTTGCGATTGTGGATACGTTACGTAATTTTTGCTTTTTAATCTTCTTTCTACTTTCCAAATTGATACCATTTTTTGTAGTTGATTATTCATTTTTATCCCTACTTTGAATAATTTTTATTAAACTATCTAACTCTCTTGAGGTAACTCTCATTTTAAGATATGTTACCAAATAAGATAATGCGTAGATAACCAATATACTGGTAAGAAGTTTTATATAACTTTCTACTGATATGAGAAAGAAACTTCCCACTACCACAACTACATTGACTATTAAATAGTGAATAATTAAGCAGGTTAAATAACTAAACTTATCTATATCAAAAATTAAGGTTGTTATACCTATAATTATAGAAATAACAAATACAAAGATAATAGAATTAGCATTTGTTACCTTTTCACTACTCATCAACAATATGAATAAATAGACAAACGAGCCAATTCCTAGGCCAGATACAACACGTTTTGACAGTTCCACGAATTCTCACTCTTTCTAAAGTCTTATTTGATAATTTTGTTTAATTGTTTTAATGATCCCTCCGAAAAACAAACCAACTGTAAACCCACTAATCAGTCCATAAATTAAATTAAATAGAAAATTTCCGTAAAGCATAGGCTGAGTTGCTAATAAAACATTCAAACAATACTTAACTATAAAGTTTGTGAGCATAATTATTATAGGAATTGTACTGCCTCCCTGCATAAGATAGCCATTTTCTGTGTAATATACTTTGTTACGATACAAAAATAAACTTACGATAGCTCCTAATATCATAAATATTATATAGATAAGCGATAATTGTATTGGAAAGTCAAATTTAGTGACTATTTTATCTATCCCCCATATGATAAAAATTGTAGGCATAATTAATGATTTACCCAATGAAACCTTGCTGTCCCTCATTAATGTCATCCCCCGTTTTATTAGAATAACAAGTATTACCCAAACCCAAATTGGTGTATGTCCCATTATCTGTAAGAATAATCCAGTCATATAAAAAACCCCCAAGTAATTTTATAACTAAATTATATAAATTATTTTTGTTAAAAAAACAAAAATTAACACATTCGGTAAATATAGCTACACATTCGGTTTTATATCATCTGTTCAAGTTTAATTTTTAACTTCTTGATGTATCTGCGAGTAACAACCATTTTTTCTTCTGTGATTAACCTAAGTATTAAATTTCCGTTCATAGCTGGTTCTATCTGTATTATTTGGAATATATTTACAGCTGTATTTTTTGATACTTGTATAAAATTTTTAGGTAGTTCACGTACAATACTGATGAAAGAGGATCTTACCCAATAAGTCTCTTTTTTAACTGTATATGAATAAGTTGCGTCTCATTTCTTTAAATCTCTATAAGGTGTACAACGATAAATAAAGGTTCCCTCCATAAATACAACTTCTCCTCTATCATGTTTTTTTATATTTAGTTTACATGTTAATTTTACTATTATTAATCCCATTAAACAAAAGTTTATTTTATATAGGAAGATACAGATACACCTATATTTTACATAATATTTGATCTAAGCATAGCATTTTCATACCTCTTTTTTGTTTCTATAGAATTCACGATTCATTATCCAAACTATTAAGTTCTGCATATTTGTCAAAGTATTATAATTAAAAATGGCCTTTTACAGTCTCTAATGAGATTATAAAAAGCCACTTAATTCCAAAATTTACAGCTATTTATCAGTGGTCTGACACTTCTCCACCATGAGAATATCCATCGTAAAATTCAAATGCAGTTAAAATCCATGAAACCATATATTTCATTCCCTTTTTTTAACTTACCTTAGTATATCAATTAAATCTTTTTTTGCTGCTTCTGATGCAGGCATTACAGAGAAAACTAGACCAATAACTGAAGAGACACCAACTGCTAGTATAATAGTAAATAAATCAACTGATACGTGAACCTTTATCAAAGAGCCAATACCATAAGCAAAAACCATTCCTAATAAATAGCCAATTATTCCTCCTGAAATAGTTAAAATTAAACCTTCTAAAAGGAATTGTAACATAATAGATTTTCGAGTAGCTCCTAATGCTCTTCTTATACCAATTTCTTTTGTTCGCTCAGATACTGAGATGTACATCATATTCATGACTCCTACCCCCGCAATAAACAATGATATTCCTGCTACAGCTGTTATAAAATAAGTAATTGTACTGAGAATCTGACCAATTCCTTTCGTCAACATTGCTGTATCTAATACTTCATATTCTCCCAGATGTCTCAAACTACCCTTATCTTTTAATTGTTTTATTACTTTTGAAGTCACCTTATCGGGTTTAACTCCTTCTTCTAAAGTTAATGTTAGAGAAGAGGTATTCTTATCTGATTTAAAATAATAGTGATACGTATCTTTTGGAATTTCAATATTTGTATTTGACAAGGAAAACAAATTATCTTGCTCTTCTCCAGGAAAAACCCCTACTACTCTAAATAATTCTTGCTCAATTTCAATTCCTTTACCCAATGCTCGTTCTGGTGTATTAAATAACTCTTTGGCTGTAACTGAATCAATTGTTGCTACTTTATTTAATAATTCACTATCTTGACCTGTTAAATTCCTGCCAATAGAAACTTTTTTTCCTTCAGAATCTATAAGTTTAATCTGTTTATTTTTTTTATTTCCTCTAATAGACAAATCTTTGTAAATTTGCTCTTCATCAATTTTAGAATAGTCAGCTTTTTTTATCCCTTCTACATTTCTTACTGTAGATAAGTCTACATCTTGAAAGAATTTTGTATTTGTATCATATAAGGACGTATCACTCGGTGTAAAATTTAATTGAATTTCCACATTCTTAGAATCACTCTTAGTAAGATTTTTTACAGTATCTTTCTCGAACCCTCTTCCAATAGCTAAAATTGTAATAACAGACGATATTCCTATAATAATTCCTATCATGGTTAATACACTACGTTTTCGATTATTTTTTATTGCTTTCCAAGCAGAACGCATGTTTACATAAAGATTCATTGCACCAACTCCTTATCTTCAATAATCGCACCGTCTCTAATAGTAATCAACCGGTGACAATAAGGGACGACTTCAGGGTTGTGCGTAACCATAATAAGCGTTACGTCATCTTCTTTATTTAAAGTAGTAAAAAGCTGCATAATCTCCTCTGAGGTGTGTGTATCTAAAGCACCTGTCGGTTCATCTGCTATAATAAACTTAGGGTGATTAATCAATGCTCGGGCAATGGCCACCCGCTGCTGTTGGCCACCAGACAACTGCTTTGGATATTTATATTCTTTTCCTTTTAAACCAACTCTATCCAATACGGAAAAAACTTTTTCCTTCGTTTTAAAAGGAGACACCCCATTATAAAGAAGAGGTAATTCTACATTTTCATAAACTGTGTTACTCTCAATCAAACTAAAGTTTTGGAAAATAAAACCTACTGTTTGATTTCTGATTTTAGAAAGAATGTCATCTGCTGTATTAACCAAAGATCTGCCTTCAAACAAGTATTCTCCCTCAAATTTACGATCGATAAATCCCAAAAGATTAATTAATGTCGATTTGCCAGATCCTGAAGGGCCCATGATCGCTATCATTTCCCCTTTTTTGATGGATAAATGAATATCTTTTAATACATGAAGTGACTCCTCTTCATTTGCATAGTATTTATTTATCTTATTGAGTTCAATCATGTTTCACCGTCACTTTTTGACCATCTTTCAGACTAGTATCTGGGTTTTCAATAATTGAATCATTTTCTTTAAGTCCAGTCTTTACTACGTATTTATCATTATCTTCTTTTACTTCTATTTTCTGTTTAACGACTTTTCCATCTCTATAAGTAAAAACGAATACCTCATTATTATTTTCTTTAACTGTATTCTTTTTAGCCAACCCTAAATTATTCATTGGAACACTGATTTGGACATTATAACCATAATGAATAGGTTCTTTAGGGCTAATTATAAAGGAGAATGTTGAAATTGTACTATTTTTAGTTGATGATGTATTTTGTGGACTGACAGCCATCTCTTCAGGCAGTGCGTTAATTTCAGTAATTATTCCGTCTGTTGCTTTTTCTTCATTGATTTGACTAATCGTTACAGGTTGACCCACTTTTACTTTATTATAATCATATTCTGTGACAGAACCTTTTATAACTGTATCTGGACTCACAATAGTCGCATATGGTACTGTTGCGTCTACTTTCCCTTTATCGTTAATATAGACAATTCCTTTGAATGGTGCTGTTACGGTAGTGGTGATTTTCTTTTTTGTTTGTTCAATAGTATTATTGGCACTGGATAAATCAACATTCGCCGCATCTAACGCTTGTTTTGCTTGTAAAACCGCCTCTTTTTGTGAATCTAACGCTTGTTGTATGGTTTCAATTTTACTATCAGATTCAGTTTTTTCGGCTTTTTTCATTTCATCATCCATTTTTTTATTTACAATGGTGGCTTGTTCATTTTTAGCAATGGTTAAGCGATTTTCTAATTCTTGTTGTTTTTGTGTTGCATTATCTAAATTTATTTGAGCATTTGTAACTGCCAGATTCAACTTTTCTAGAGATTGAGTTTGTTCTTCCGCTTGATCTTCAACAGTTGTATTTTGATAAGTAGCCACTACATCATTTTCATTGATTTCTTGACCATTTTTCACGGAAATAGTATTAATTTTCCCAAGGGATTGATCAAAATTTAAATAACTAGTTGTTTTAGGTTGAACAATTCCTTTTAAAACCAAGGGATCACTCTTTTTTACCTTGATAATTTGATAGGCCTCTTCTTCTTTTGGTTCAGTGGCGTTCAACTTATAAATAAGGGTCGCGCTGATTAATAATACTCCAACAAGACAGCCTATAATCGTTAAAGAAATTTGTTGTTTTTTAGTTAACTTTTTCAATATCATTCTCCCCTGTATTTACTTTGAATAGGTAAACTAAAACCATAATTATCGGTAGTTTGAACACTAATGTGAAAATAGTAGTTGTAATTCCGATAATTAGTCCCATAGATTGCGTTTCTGAAGTATTTGTAAAACTAGGTGTTGTTAATAAAGAAAATATAATGGACACGACAGTCCATCCCAAATTTAAATAATAAGGATATTTTAGTGGAATTTGATCTTTTTTTATCTTTCTATGTGAAATAAAAAATAAAATCACAAAAGCAATTGTAAAAAGAACATTTAAAACTGTAAACACTTTTACTGGCATACTGTTTAATTGATTATAAATACTCATCCCCTCTAATCCTAAGTCCTTGTAGAGTGTTTTATCTGGACTTAATGCGGCAGGTAGTCCAATAATTGAAAAAATTGTTCCAATTGAAGCTAATACAAGAGTAATTAAATTCCATATTCTTATTTTTTTAATATATTTACTATAGATTTCCATTAATATTCCCCATTCATTTTGAGTAAGAATCATTAATAATTTACTTTAAAATTATTAATGATCCTATATTTATTAATAGCAGTACTAATTTGCCATAAAACAAAAATTTAGTTGCTTTTATATCTTTAGTATTGTTGTAAAATAACAATAAAAAGACTATCACTTCAATAGTAGAAGTACTAATTGATAGTGGTACTCTGTTAATATTTATTATTTGAGCTGCAAAAATAGCAAGTAGATTAACTAAGCTTATTGACAATAAGAGACTTATAAATATATCTTGATCATAATTTTTTTTAAATCCAAGAATAAGTAAAACAATTTTTAAAATTATGAATGTAACAAAAAAGATAAATAAGTTAACTATTACAACCAAAACTATCATAAATAAATTAAATTTTTCATCAGAGATATTTAATAGTTTTGATGATTCTGCAATCATTTCCAATAATTTATTATCTTTTCCTATTAGAGTTAAAAACAAAAAAACATTTGTTACAAGATATGGTATAAAAAATGCAAGTATCAACCAGTTATTTTTCTTTGTATTCAATCCGCTCACCTGACTTATCTAAGTTTATAGTAAAATAATTATATTTGTATTCTAATTCTAATTCGTTATGTGATACTAAAACAACACAAGTTCCATCTAAAATTAGTTGATGACACTGTTCTAATAAAATAGTTCTACTCTGTTTATCAATACTTGAAAATGTTTCATCTAAAATAACTAAATCCCAATGGCCGTTCTCAAAAAGCAATGTGCACGCTGCTTTCAACAACATCCCTAACGAGGCATTTTCTGCCAAAGTAGTTAGTTGTTTTTCTTCATTGTAAAGACTTTTGATCTGCTCTAATTTTTGTGGAGTAAGCTCTAGACCATGAATTGAAAAAAATAACTCTATATTTTCTATTATTGTTAGGTAGTAGTGACATAAAGACTGGTCTGTAAGAAATAAATTTCTTTTATTGTTATGTTTAAAAGTCCCTGTTGAAAAATTTTCTATATTTCCTAAACATCTTAAAAAAACACTTTTTCCACTTCCGTTACTTCCTCTAAAAAAATACATACTGTTCAAAAACTTTATACTGATATCACTAAAAATATTCTTTTCTTTATACATTTTACCAACGTTTTCTAATTCAATAACTGATTTCACCCTATCATCCCTTCTATTATTCCTGAAATGCAAATCAACATATAGCTGAACACATATGTTTTTTTATTTTGTTTAATAAAGTCGAGAACATCGATTATACTAAAATTTTTAAAAAATATAGTACAACAGTTTAAAGATAAAAACATATACAAAAACATGTTAGGTAGTTCTATAATTCCGTGTTTATACAATAATTGAAATGTCTCAAATCCACCTACATTGTTAACAGAAATCCACGTTTGAAAAGATATCATGAATAACTCATATAAAATTAGTAAAGGTACAATTGGAAATAAAAGTATATATTGCAAAAAATTTTTGGTGTTATTAAAAATAATTTTCAACGCATACCTAACTCCATAATCTATACTTTTAATACTAATTCCATTAACTTCTGACGGTATGTCAAATTGATCAAATATAAAATAAACTGACACAAGGTAAAGTGAAGCTATTAAAAAAAATAGGAAATATCCTTTTAAATTAAATTCATTTTCTTTCTTCATTTTTATCTACCTTCTATAAAGATTTAATAATATACGTTTTTGCCATTAAAGATAACAGAATAAAGATAATTAGAATATATTGAACAACTAAATTATTTTCTTTTTTCCTTGTGAATATTCCTTTATTTTTTAATTTATAGTATAAAAAACTAATGCAGAAAATTACTATGGATAAATATATAAAATTAATCAAAATAACTGTCAACTTTCGATCCATGCTAAAAATTAAAGAAACCATACCTATCATTACAAAAATTAAAAACTTATGGAAATAATTCGATAAAAAATATGTTTTATTTTTCTGAACTGGTGAATTACTTAAAAAATAAAATTCTGCACTGGTTTTACTCAAATATTTAAAATGCCTGTCTGAAAGTAATTCCATATCTATTAAACTAAAAAAGATCAACAAACCAGTGTTATCGAAAATAAAATTAAAAAAACTGGAATACATAATTAACAAACAACAAATAAATAGATATTCAAAGTATTCTTTAATAGAAACTCTACTCAAATAAGTTATAAATAACTGATTATACATATTTTTAGAAGTAAAAATTTTTGACATCGTTATTTTGGCATTATTCCTAACATATTTAAGATCAAAACTTTTGAATTTTCTCCTTACAAAAACATCAAAATACACAAATAATAACAGGAAAATTACTAATAAAAATGAAAGAACTGAAGTTATAAATCCTTTACTAAACAGTAAACCTAGCAATAAGATAATAAGAATAATTGATGTAAAAATCTTATACATACGTTTTGCTAATAGTTGTATTAAAAAAAGTATTAATTGTAAAAAGAATGCTGTAAGTATGTTGATTACTAAAAGTCCATTAGTTATATTTAATATTATATTAAATAAATTTATTAAGAAAACCATTGAAAAAAGGGATTGTTTTTATTAATCAAGAAAAGTATATATTTGATAAATACCTTATCTGAGTAAAAATAGTTATAACTTGTCATTTGATTTAACTCTAACTCTATTTTTGGCAAATTATAGTTTAACAGCAAAAAATTTATTAAGATAATAGGAAGTAACAAATTATTTAAATTGATTATTAATAATAATAACGTACACGTACACACATACATGATTAAAAAAAATAATTTAAAAATGTGAAAGTTTTCTACAATCCTTAATTTTCTTTTGAAAATTTTCAAATAAATATTTACCATTGGTTATTACCTCCTATATTATTAACGGACAGCTTTAAAAGCTGTCCGTTAATAATATAATTTTTACCATGCAGCAGCATATGCTTTTCCATATTTTTTTACCAAAGCTTTTGCTGTAGCTAGAACTGCTACACCAATACCACCTCCACCAACAACAGCTGCAATTATTCCTACTACAGCCGCAACAGAACTAGCAGCAGAAATAATATCAATTACTTTTTTAGCTGCATAAGCTGAAATTCCTAATGTTGATGTTAAATGTGGTTGAGTCAGACTAATTGCAAAAGCTACTAATACAAAAGCTACACCCATATACATTTTTTTATTAAATAATACATTATTTAACTTCATTTTTTCACCTCCTCTCTTTGTTTATTTATCCATGTGCAAAACGTTTGATATCTAGTATTTATACGCGTTTCAGAAACATGGATTTTTACTTTGGTACTCAAATTTATAGAAGCAATTATCTCTAAAATGGTAAAACTAGTTTGCTAGACTTATAAAGGAACTGATTCGTATCTACCGTCAAGAAATTCTTGAAAATATAACTCTTTTTATTTCACAACCTGTCGATTACTAACAGAATTTGAAACACGGTTAGACGTAATTTTACTAACCTATAGTTTTATGCTTGAAAAATCATAAGTGGTTAATCCTAGTACACTAAAATAGTTTACTCGGTCGTTTTAAAGTTGAATAGAAATTCGTGTTTCTTACTACTATTTAGTATATTTAACCAACTTTTCTTCACCAATCTATATTCCTTAAATAATCCATATTTATCCTTATATGGTATTTCTCATCATGACCATCACACTAAAAAAATTGCTGTGTAACTTTTGCATATAAAAATGTAATTTCTGCAATCGCTACATCTGTTGTTAAACCTACGTAGTGTAATTCTATATCTGGAGAACTTTGATAGTAATTCTTCACACGAAAATTCTTTGCAATGATCCCAGCTAGTCTGTAGACCCATTTATGCGGTCTTCCTTTGTAAATCACTTTATCTATAACCTTTTCTTGCCTTTGGTGTTGCTGATAATGAAACACTTCTTCTTCATCAATCCCATAGGCTAGAATCAATTCCTGGGCCTTTGCTAAAGCTGTCATTGATTCTTCATCGTTCGCATCGTTCGCTAGTGCTAACAACCGTTGAATTTTAGCTTTTCTTTTTTCATCCATTTGTATTCTCCATTACTTCTTACTTTTTACTACTTCATTTCATTTAATTGCTTGTTATGCGTAATCTCTAATTCATCCGCCGTTTTCCGTAACCATTGAACTAATTCCATTGTATCAAAGGTTAAAGATACTTTATTCCCTCTACTACCTTTATGTGTTCCCTTTGTGTTAAGTAGAATGGTACTCGGCCATTCCAATGGTACATCAGGAGTAGCAATTATAATTGAGCCATTGTACCCTCTTTCTTCATTTAATGAATTCAATTCTGATTTCATTACTTAACCTCCTTATTTTATTTCCAAGACCACAAAGTTATCTTGCAGCGCATAATCAGTAATAAATGTGATCTCTGCTAATTAAAAATATAAATTTATATGTTCAAAGACATCTCGTTTTTTGCTCGTTGTGTAGTTATCAAATCTGATAAACAACTCTTTCTTTCCATTATTTTTTAAAAAATTAATGGAATATCCATACTTAAACCTGACTATTTTGATTGCATCTCTGCATATCTAGAGCAACATAGACAGGGGGCAACAACGATTGTATTTATCCGGAAAAAAGAAGAGCCAAATTTGCCTTACTTCACATTAGAGTCCCGAAATCAACAGGTTACACAAATACAAGGAAAACGTAACCGTCAGGAAGTACCAGAAAAGATAAAGCAAGCAGTCAGACAATGGCAAGAGAATTTACAGCACGCCTTATCATCATAATATAAGACAAACCTGATACTCGCTTTTATCGAGTATCTTCTTGATTAGAAATCAAGAAAAGAGCGTTTTTTTCAGCGCGCCAAACTCCCACCGCCACCGCCGTTAAGGCGCGCTGAAAAAAAAGAAAGGCTTCCGCCTTTCTTCTTGTAGAGAATGTGTTATAATAAACATGTAAAGAGGACGTACTAGTCATACGCCCTCATGATAGCACCGCTAAAGACGGTGGCAAGTTTTAACAGATTTTAGAAATAATCGTCAGCCTGCTAAAGTAGACGGTTATTTCTTTTTGTCATTTTTAAGCAAATCCACAATCAACTTAATCAATGCGATGGTAAACATACCAAAGCTTAATATCAGCTGAATTGTTTCTAATGCAGACAAAAGGCTTCCCCTTTCTTGAGATTTTGGAAGTACGCACATACGCACCACCTCACTTTCGGATTGGATAGCCACCGTCATTAAACTTTACTATCACCTCTATTATAACATAAAACGTAGTACATTTTTTATTCAATACTTCTTAAACATAAGATAAGCTATTCATTCCAAAGTTTACTTGGCACCCTGCTCAACCAATTAGAAAAATCCAGAAACCAACTGCCTAAGTATTCGTTCCACGCAGCTAGATAATGGAAAAATAGAACGATCAATCCAAATAAAAGCCAAAATTCGAGCAACGATTAGTATTAAAGTGGTAGTAAAACCACTAGTAAGAATCGTTAATAGTCCAATGTAACAAAAAAAGACGTAGAATAAAACAGGGGAAAAATAACACTACAGACAATCCTCGTTTCAAAATAAGCATAAAACTCTCCTTTCATACCTTAACAGTTGTTTTTATAATTTTGGTTTGACATTATTTTGGTTTGCGGTTTCTTTTTTTGTACAGCTTGAATTTCATGAAGTTGATTGATTTCATTTCGCGTTCGTTCCAATTTATTCTCTAACAGAGATTGACTGGTTTTAATTGCTTCTATTTCCCCTCGAACATCTTCATAAGAAAATTCCGCAAGTGTTGCGTCCGGTAACAATGTTTTCAGTTTTTGCTGAATCAACTCTAGTTCTCCATTCAGTTCGTTTTCTAATAAGAGGTTGCTTAACTGGTACAACTTTATATTTGTGATTTGTTAGTACATGAATATGAACAAAATAACAAGATTAATTCATTGGATTTAAGAGAAAAAGTCTTACGTTCAATTATTGATAAAAAAATTGAGTGATAATTATAATTAGTTATTAAGAAAACAACAAAATACTTTCTAATGTTGCTGGTTTCCCAACGTCCTTTTGATTCACAAAAAAACACCTCGAAATCTTGTAGAATTAAAGTCGCCGAACCCATTCTAAGGAGAAATCAATAAGTCCTATACTAAGCTTATAAAAGAAACTCTAAACATTCTATACTTAAATGTTACTTTTGTAAAAAGAAAAAAATAAACGGATAAAAATGTTATCTCCGAAAATATAGTTTTTACTTTTTATGGATAATATTCCTAAAACGGATAAATAGTTTAACTAACAATACATTACAATTGAGAAACCAAATATCTTTTTCTATGAAGATTACTTGGTTTCTCAATTTCAATTTAACTTAATTATTTTGCATTTTTTCTTTATATGAAATATAAAGTAATTTATTTGTTTGTTCAATATATTGATAGATTGCCATTCTCAACATATCTGTTATCCCTTGTATTTGATTAATTGTTTCTTTTACTTCTTTCTCATTATATACAAAAGAATCATCCTTCCATATCAATGTTACTATTAATTCTACGTTCCGAATTTGTAAAAAATACGTACAACCAAATGTATTGCCACATTCACGGCCGTATATAAACATGCTTTTCTCACTCTTTCTTTCTGATAATCTTTTTATCTAAATTATTTAAATTCTCGTACAATAAGAAATACATCTTTTACATAATGAAACGATTCATACATCTAATTTATTTCCCATAAAATGTAGCTGAACGATGAACCATTAAATTTTCTGGGAGCTTATCTTGATATACTACAAAATCCCTAACTTGTATCTTAAAAGAAAGGCGCTTACATTCAAATACTTCCTCTTTATTTAATCTTTTATTCTATTTCTGAACATTTTTAACCTTTCTTTCTCTCACCGAATATTGATACCTATACTCATCCCATGTGGTAAACAAATAGATAAATAACAAAAAGAATATCCCTAATTTAATCAATAACGGTAAAAATTGCATCAACATGCCACATAAAATCATTACCACAACTAATCGTCTATTCATTTTATATACACATTCTTTTTTTACTAAAATAAGGTTATCTTCTCTAACTGAACATTGATACCTATACTCATCCCATGTAGTAAACAAATAGATAAACAACAAAAAGAATATGCCTAATTTAATCAGTAATGGTAAAAATTGCATCAACATGCCACATAAAATCATTACCACAACCAAACGCCTATTCATCTTATATTCACATCCTTTTCAGTAAATGTAGTTACCTTAAACTGTTCGTAAAATGCATCATTTTTTAATTCAGCTCTACTTCAACTTCATTACAAAAAAACAACCTTATTTGATTAATCATAAGGTTGTTTTTTCACAATTATTTTGGTGTGATATAACTCAACATACTAGTTTGATTTGCTGCAATAGTACGAGTAGATACGACATTTAAGCCTTGCACATTCATTTCAGAAATGTAAATAGATCCATCTTGATTCACCTTCTCAACAAATGCTACATGGCCATAGATTGGGTCTGCACCCAACACACCTGCAGGGAAAGAAACAGCTGTTCCAGCTTGTGGTGTACGACTAACTACATAACCTCGTTCTTGACCTGTCACTCCCCAATCTTTTCCGTTTCCCATAGTTAAATCAATGTGTTTACCTAATTGAGTAATTCGATTATAGACATATTGCGTACAATTTCCCCAAGCATAAATATTTGATGTATCATAGTTTTCACCGTTATATGCAGGAAAATTAGATTCTGTCATTTCTACCGTTGCTTTCGGATGATCATACATCGTTAACTCATAGGTTTCAATCAAGCTATTTAATTTTTGGTCATATTGACTATCTGTCGCATAACGCCCGGTTAAATAACGAGTAGCTTCTTGATACGTTTTTGCATTCTTTTTCCAAACACCTTCATAATAAGTATTATTCCCAACTAGTCCTTCTTTCAAGAGTTTAGCATAGTCTTTTAGGCTTTCTTCGTAGCTTGGATATTGTCTAAAAGTAGCTTGGGTAGTATAAAGTATTCCATTACCTAAATCTTCTTGTGTTGCAAAAGAAACTCCTTTTCCATTATGTGTTCCTTTAATCCCAAATAAATTATAATATGGTGTATTTGATAATAAACTTTGACCACTAGCAGATTCTAAAATCGCTTGCGCAATCATTACGGAAGCATATAAATCATTTTCTTGACCAACTTTTCTTGCTACTTCACCAATCTTTTGAATAAATTGTTCTACACTTTCATTTCTTTCAAAACGAATAGTTCCATCAAAAGAAAGTGTACTTTCTGATACTAACCCTTGAATAGGTTCTGAAGACGCTTGATGGTATTCTTCTTCTACAACAGAGGTTGTTCCTTGATTTGTTGTGCTTACTTCTGTATTAGTAGAAGTAAAAGATTGTGTTGCTAGGTTTTGTTGGCTCGCAGGCATTTCTGTTGTTGAGGAATCCGTTGGCTTTGAATCTTTCTCAGATTGACTTTCTTCCGGTTTTTGTTCTGATTCTGCTGATTCTGTCTCAGGATTGCTTGAATTTGAATCTATAGATATTTCTGGTTCTTCCGGTTTTTCAGGCATATCAGGTTGTTCTTCTCCTATTGAAGAATCTGTAGGAGGGGCTTCTGGTGCTGATTCTATACTAGAATCAGCATTCCCTTCTGCTTGATCTTCATTAGCTTCTTTTTTTATTGTCATAGATTCTGTAGAAAGAGGCGTTGACACAGATTCTTCTCTTGCAAAAACAGCAGGCGTATATCCAAATACTTGACTAACTACTAATAACGTGGATAGTATTTTACTTTTTTTCACATTGCTTCCTCCAGTATCTTATTTTTAATGCTTGTTAAAATTTTTGACATATTTTTTTATTATCTAATGCCAATTGCATATTTTATTTTGCCAAAGTAAATTTCAATCTATGTAATTACATAGGTTTATAAATAACTATTCTATCTTTTGTTATACTGATAAACTAATAGAAAAGATAATATTCCTAATAACAATACGCCAATAACTTTTAGTACTAAAAAAATTGTGTTTAAGCAATTTACTAACACTACTATTCTCCCTCTTTTGAATAAACATTTTTTAGAAAATTGAAATTCTACTTCTTTTCTTTCTTAAAAACTCCATCATTATTCTAACCATATTTAATACATACTAAAAAGGTTCATTAATGGTATACAAGCTATAAGTAGACATAAAATGAAGGTCAACTTATTTATATAAATCATAAAAATATGATGAAATTTCAAAAAAATCTATCAATCTTTATCATGGAGGGAAAACTCTGTCTAGTTTATACAAATGTAATGTTCTACAGATAACTATCTCGCAATAAAATTAAACTACGTTCTGAAGTGGAATAAAATTCAGTGAACTCCATACAATCAAATATATCTGAAAGCTTTATAAAGAAAAACTTTATCTTAAAAAATAGTTTGTGTATTCACATCCTACTCTATCACTAATTAAAAGCCTTTTATCTTCTACAAACAGAATACTTGATTTCAAAGTTATGTCGCATGTTAAAGGTGAATCGAAGTACAATTTATAAATAATATTATTAATAAATAGGTCTCAGACTATATGCTATTTCTTACTAGTCAATTTCCATTAAATAAACAGCTACATGAAAATTGACTAGTTCTTAACCATTTTTTTAGTTCAGTTGACTGTTAATCATAAAAATATATACAATACTTAGCACAATCACCCCTACAGAAGAAATAAGCATGATACCATTTACGTATAGATAACTTTTTTTGATTGATTTCGTAAACGTTGTTTTGTAGTCGTTGAAAAAAAGCAAACTATTTAACACTAATAGACTAATTCCTACTACTAATAAACAAATTGGTAAGTTATACATTATTCTTTCGCTTCCTTTTCTTTGTTTTTTATAGAAACAGGGACATATACTAACTCCAAGTAAAATTCTTCCTAAATAGAATATATGAGATTATTTTCTCCATTCACACTAAGTAATCTTTGCAAAAATACTTTTTCACCTACAACTTGATTGGCTACACAACTGCACTTATGTTAACATCGCTTCGAGTAATAGCATTTACACTACTAATTATTCTTAACAGTTGGTAAGCTAATACTATAGGTTGAGTTAACTTAATTATTAATCCCGATTTGCCTGTATCTGTTTCACTATCGCATGAATCACTCCAGCTCCCAATACTGCTATATTATATACCATACATTCAATTACCAATTCATTAATGTTCATTTCGTTTTTATTTGTTTTCTCCGTACAATGATATAAATTGTACCTACTACACTAATAACGACTAATATATATACGCTATAAGTTATCCAGTTGGGAATATAAACTTTAAATACCGATTTAGTATTGATTTCTTTTGCTTTTTCTGAAGTAATCATAAATTTCTTTTTAAACGTCCATTCATTATCGTTTGTTTTTACTTTTCCTTCAAATACATATGATCCTGGTTTTAATTCTTCTTTTTTCCAATCAAATTGGAAAGGATATACAGATTGAGGCGCCATTTTTACATTTTCTTTTTTCGTTTCCTGAATTGTTTCTGTTTCTTTTTCATTCATAATTTTTCCCGAAACAATTGCTTCTCCAAATAAGTACGGATTTGGATTTAAAATATTTGCTTGAACCACTTTCTTTCCATCTGAAAGAATTGCACCTACACTTTCTAATTCAACGGATTTATTTTGTTTGATTTCTATCGATGGATCATTTGTTAATAAAACACCTAATGTATAACTATACGTATTTCCCACCGCTACACTTTGATTTTTTTTCGCTTCATTTTGTTTTTCTGAAACAACAATACCACCTAAAATAATTCCTTCTTGTTTTTCTTTAGGCATTTGTACATCTAAAGTAGTTTCAACTTCACTTTTGGGAGCTACTTTTACTTCTGCTACTTGCGGTTTAACAATTGATGTCAATGGTACTTTTAAACTTGTATGATCTTTCAGCGTTCCTGTATAATCTACCAAACCATTTAAATTTGTATTTGCATTGGTTACTTTTATATCTAGTATCTTCTCTATCGAAGAATCATTAATCAACTTCACTTTGATTTGATCTTGTGCTCCAGGTTGTTCATCCAAATAAAAATAGCTTACATTTTTATCAATTTGACGTTCATTCGGTACCCCTTCAATCGTATATCCTCCCATCAAATCAGTAGAGTTTTCTTCCGCATGAACACCATACGCGTTAGCAAATAACGTTAAAAATGCTATTACCCCATACGCTATCCATCGTTTCATTGTATTTTTCACCCTTTCTTGTAGAATATTTTTATATTAAAACTCATATGTATTCTTATCACAAAGAAAGAGAACTCCCTCTTTCTTTGTGATAAGTTTATTATTTTATGTTAAACACTTGGAGTATCTTCTAAATTCCAGTTGATGTTCCCACTATATGTTCCTGCAGCTACTGTAGATACTTCTGGAATAACTAATTTAGGGTCTGTGAATTGGTAGTTGTATACACCATTCATTGTTTTTCCTGAAACAGCTTTCATTACTTCAACTTGAGAACTTTGCTCAATATTTAAAGTAGTTGCAGTTGTAGTAACTTGACCTTTTGTAAGATCGCTTAAAACCCCTCCTTTATTTTCTTTTACATTACCACCTGTAGCAGTAATTTTAGTACCTTTCATATATCCATTTGAATCATTTGTCCATACCAATTGTGCTTTCAATGACCATTTTTGATTATTTTTACGTGTTTTGTCTTGGATACCTACATTGTATTTAGTTGCAGAATTATTAGCTAAATCTACTCGTTGTTCTCCTGATTCTTTTAAAGTAGCACGGCCACTTAATGTATTTGGTACATATGCAATCCCATAAACGCCACTAATTTCAGTTCCTTTATCTCCGCCGCCATCTACTCCACTTGGCAATGTTGGTGCATCTGGAGTTTGATTAATTGTTAATTCTGCAGTAATTGGTGTTTGAGCTGCAGCTGGATCTGGCGTTGTTTGATCAACTGAAGTTTGCGCAAATGCACCTCCTGCTCCTAATAATGTTGTTGAAACTAATAATGTTGTTCCAAGTAATCGAATACTTTTCATTTTTTACCTTACTTCCTTTCAATAGAATTTTTTTAGCCAAGTGATACTTATCACTTAACTTTACAATTACATCTTATACGAAAACAAATAGAGATGACTCTAAATAAAAACAATCTCTGATATAAAAATTTACAAAAATAAATATTGACAATCTGTTAAAAACAGTATAATTTGTCAAATTTAAAATAATAAAATAAGTGAATTTACTTCAAAAATACAAAAAAATAAATATATTATCTATTTTTACAAAATTTAATAAACTAATCCGTTAGTATTTTTATAAAATTTAATAAACTAGTCTGTTATCATTTTTAATTTTTGTTTATTTTTACATATGAATATTTTCAAATTTTAAAATATAGAATAATTTAATCACTCAAACTCAGCTTGAAACTTATTTCCAAAAAAATCATAAAAAGAAGAGTTGCCCTTGATTATTGGCATGTTTATTCTATACCTTAAATTGACCACAATTATCGTAAAAATAATCTCATTATTGCTTATTCCAAAAAGAAAACACAACTTGGATATAGTTATGCAAAATCATTTTTAGATGATAGGAAAAAAAATTGGATTTACACTTTCCTATGTTTGTATTTTTATCAACATCTCTTTTTTGTGAATTACAAAAATACCCTGAAATCCTGTAGAATTAAAGTCACTAGCTCATTATAAAGTTATTTAAGCCATTTACCACTGTCTGTGCGGGAAAAAATACTTCCCTTATACTAAGTTCATCATTAATCACTTCTATATCTTACAACACATCGATCAGACTTTTCGAAACCATCGAATGACTTGGTAAAATTACCTATTAAAAAATTTAATTTTGATCAAAAACGACAATGGAAAAAACTCAAACAGCATACTTTCCTATATTCTTGAGTTAACACAAGGCTACACGTTTTACCAAGATGTTTTTATGTTGCTCATAAGTGTTAAAGCAGAATGTCTATGGTTTTCGTAACTTTTATAAGTTTAATTATGGATTTTTGTACAATAAAAACAAGCAATAAAAAATCCAGAGGAGAAACTCCTCTGGACAAAACGCGATTCTACAATTTTTCTTTACCAATATTATTTAACAAAAAGTACATTTTTAGACTTTACGCTCACCTTGTGTTTTCGTTTTTATATCTATATTCAGATTCAATTATTTATAATACTTTTTAACTTTTAAACACTCTAATTAAAAGCGACACAGTTGGGAAAAGCATAATTAAAAGAGTTAAATAAAATAGATTAACAATGATATTTTCTAAAGAAATTGGACCTAACAACCCAATAAGATTAATTCCCATAAGAATTAATAGATTGAAAAAAGCAGCACACATAAGATCTTTAACATTAGATCTAGTTTTATAATTAAAAGTATTTTTCCAATAATCGCTATACATTCTTAACATAAAATTTCCTCCAATACTATACAATAAATTACAAAAAGATGTCATATTTATATTTTTTTAAATCTGTACTCTAATAAAAATCATCTTTAAATATTTTAATTAATGGAATGTTTAGTTCATATAAGTACCTCCCCATTAAATTATTGAAGTTCTTATTCCCAACAATATAACAATCTGGTTTAAAGAACGATTTAGGAATATAGGCTTCTATCAAACTTTTGCTTATTATTTGACTATGAGTTTCTTGTGTTAAAATCTTTACATATTTTAAATCTAGTTTTTTTTTCATATCTATTAAAAGTTCCTGTATTTCTTACAACTTAAATATAAAAAATAAATTAATAGTCGTTTGGAAATATGTGTTCACACAGAATCGTTACTTCCTATGCAGTTCTCTGATGAACTTCTTACGCTTTCACGTAAGCACAGACTATATCTTATCCGTTGGCTTTACCCAGTACGGCGAAACCACTTCCACACACTTGTGTGTACTTCCCGCAAGAGGAATAGTCGTTGAACCTTCTCCTGTTCGGAGCTTGGCTGCTGATTGCCCATTGTTTTTTGCATTTAGGATTTAACCTTGTGCTATCAAGCAAATTTTTTCTGCTTTCGCTACGTTCACGCTTGCCTATTTTTCAAAACTACGTTGTCGTTTCACTTGTTTTAGGGTTTCCCAGCAATTCAGTTTCTTTGTTTAACAGTAAAATTATACTGTTAATACACACTAATTTCTCAATGTGCTGACTGTAATATTTTATCGAATAAATAGTCGACAGAAAATCATCTATAAAAGAAATAGAAATCTTCATATTCAATCAAATGCTACTTGTTTCTCAGATTTATTAGTGTAAATCAATACCACTTTATTTTGGAAATTCTTTTCAACTAGCTCTTTTAACATTGATATAACAGGTGTAATACCGATTCCTGATATAATGAACATAATGTTTGAATCGAAATTTTTTATTTCAAAATTACCCATTGGTCCAAAAATTGTTACTATATCATTTTTTTTCATTTCTTTTATTTTGGTTTTATAAATAGATGAACTTAGTCTCATAGCGAACGATAAAGTATTTTCATTAGGATGACTAACAATAGATAACGCTCTATGCATTAAGTCCTTATCATGATACTTTTCATTTTCTATTTGTAATTCTACATATTGTCCAGATGTAAATATAAAATCTTTTGGTTTTTCAAATGTAAGTAGAACTGTATCTTTTGCAATTTCCTTTTTGCTAATTAATTTAACCTTTCTTGGATCTGCCAACAATTTTTTATCTTTCTTTTTCAAATCCCATTCCATCGTTTGAAGTATTCTTTGAGCACATAATTCTCCACTTAAAATTGCTCCTGTAAATCCTCCACCAGGAAATGTCCAGCTTCCACAAAAATACAATCCTGAAATTTTAGATTTGAACTTTGGTCTTTTAAAATTACTTTGAGCTACAGACTGATCAAATCCATATGGAGTTCCATTAGGCGTTTTAATATAGTTTTGAATAGTTTTAGCAGTCCCTACTTCAATATAGTCGATAACTTCGGAAATGTTAGGAAAATGATTTTCTAATCTCTTAATTAATATTTGGGCAATACGTTCTTTTTCTTTTATATATAAATTTCTAGACATTCCTTCCCAATTTCCTAATTTATCTGTCGTACAAATACATGCAAAGCACTTATCTTTTGGAGTTAGACCACTATCAATTTGACCATAATCTACTAATACAAAACCTTTATTTTCATTATCAAAGTAGCTTCCGTAACTATTAATAATATCTTTCAAGCTAGAGATATTTTTTCCTTGAATAAAAGTAGAATAAGATTTCACACCATATTTTTTCAAATTGGGAGCATTTATTCCTAGATAAATTGTTATTAGACTAGCTGCAGGTGTAAAATTTTTATAGGGAATAACTATTTTATTTCCCCACATCGTGGGTAAAAGTTTTCCTGTAGATTCTATAGAAATATTTGAAATAACGCATTGACTATAACATTTTGTTATTCCATAATGTTCATTACATGTATCTATAAATTCAATACCTTTTATTTTTGAATCATCTACTATTATTCTTTTAACCGTCTTATTCGTTAAAATTTGTCCACCATTATTTTCGATAATATTCGCCAAAGTATTGGATAATTTTTGTCCACCACCCTTTATATACCAAGCACCACCTAAAAAATAGCCAGCACAAGCCACAGAAAAATAAGTCATATTTAACTTATACGGATTATCAGAGTAGTAACCTAAATTAGCAGTTAAAACTAACTTTAATTCTTCATCAAAGATATTTTTATCCATCCACTCTCCTACCGTTAGTTTAGATGTTTTAAAAATATTAGGAAATTTTAGTGGAAAAATAGGTAGCATAAAATTCCGAATCACACCCTCATTCGGTAACTTATAAAATTCATGTTGAACACTTTCAATTGTCTTTATAAAATTAGTAATTCCTTTTTTTTCTTTAGGATATTTTTCTAATAAAAACTGTTCAATATTTTCTTTACCATGAGGTAGTCTAAGTTTTTTTCCATTGGGTAATACTATCTCAAATAATTCGGGAATTTTTATCATATTAATTTTGTTACCTATATCCAATTCTTTAAATAGATTATTTTTAATTTTATCACTGTCATTAAATCCATCTATTTCGTGTAACCCAACATCCATTATATACTCTTTGCGCTTAAAAGCAGTGGCACATCCACCAACAATAAAATGTTGTTCCAATAATAAAACTTTTTTCCCTGACATAGATAACCTTGCACCTGCTGTTAATCCGCCTAATCCCCCACCGATAATGATGACATCATACAACTTTGTCGTTTCTCTCCTTTCAAATTTTTTTATCTTGTTACACAAGTCTTTTTATTATATAAAGCATAGCCACTTATTAGTGTAATGACTATGCTTTATTATGATTATTTATTATGGAACCATTCGTAAATTCCAGTTGATATTTCCTGAATAGTTCCCAGCTGGAAGTTCTTGAGGACTATCATGATTAAAGAATACGTCCCCTAAATTTACGTTATAAACAGAATATCTTTGTTTATTCTCTGTTGTATTAACTAAAATATTTTCAGAAGAAGTAATCTTAAAATTATTCTTACTTACAACAGAACTATCAGTATTTACTTTCAAATCATTATTATTAAAATTATTCACACCATCATTTTCATTTAATTTAATATCAGATGAAGATGTAGTAGAAATATAAAATCCTGGAACTGACTCCGTAGTATCTCTTAATACAGTTGATAATGATGCTCCTAATTCCCATTTTTTCTTTATTTTATCTTTATCTTTTATTCCAATGTCAAAACTAGTATTTTTAGTTGCTTGCATTTGTAAACTTAATTCATCAGATAAAACTTTACTTCCGAAATCAAAAGCTTTTGGCATATATACTAATCCAAAATTAGAATTTAACTCTATTTTTTCATTATCATTCAAAGGGTCAGTGTATGGCTTACCATTAGGACCTACTGGATTAGGATTTGTGCGAATATTATCTAATAGTGTCACATTTACATTGGTAGAAGCTTTTGAAAAGTCCGTTTCTTGGTTTTCTTCTTCTGAACCGTCTTGCTCTATATCATTACTTACACGAATAGTAAGTTCTGCTTCAGTTTTATTATTATCAGAGTCCTTAACAATATATTTAACTTTATAATCTCCAACTTGAGAAGCATTAAACTCAGTTTCAATCTCTGTGCTATTTGAGTTTATCTCAATTGGACCATCTTCTGGATCAGTTGCAGTAATTAAAGAGTACAGATCTATAGACTTGGCTGGTTTAATAACTATATTATCATTTAAAATAGTTATTTTAGGTGATCCACCTTTTTTTATTCGATTAATAAAATCAGTAAATTCACTTCTATCTTCTTCCCGTAATGAATTATATAATTGAATTAAGTTATTCTTATAATTCATCAAGACAAGTTTGTTTTCTATTTCTTCATTAGTTAATTTTTTCATAGCTTCTCTTAGATCATTTATTGCTCTTTCTTTTTTCAACGCATATAAATTTTCATTATAGCTTTCTTCATTTATAGAAACTTTTTTAAAGCCAGTAGAGGTAAGTATATACTCAGTATCTTTTTGAGTAGTAGAATTAAAAGGATCTATTTTATTGGTAATTCCACTAACAATATTAACATTCTCAGGTTTCTCATGATAAATTTTTACCTTATCACCAATTTTTATAGAGATTTCTTGTTTTAAATTGTTAGGTTCAAGATAGCTGTAGTACCCATTTCCAGTAACTTCATATGATTTTTTTATTTCATTAGTTGTTCCATCAATAATACTTACACTAGAATACAATTGACCTTCAGGCCATGATTGATTACCTAAATTAGCTGCTCCAAGAGTAATAGTTAACTTAGTTAACTTCTTATTTAATACTCCTCTAATACCATCTGTATTATAGATCCCTCTAATAAAAAATTGGTCTCCATTATATTCAAAGTCTGACCTTTTTTCATACACTATATTTACTTCTGTATTTTTATTTTGATAAATTGTTGTCCATTGAGGCTCAATAAAATAATTTTCTCCTACATATGGAACAAATATATTATATATTCCTATTGGAATATCTGTTAGTGTCATTTCTTTATCTGTAATCTGAATATTCTTAATATTATTATTTTTATCTGTTAATTGAATAGTTTTTCCATTTAATAACTTGAAAGTCTCATCTTCAATTTTAATAGTTAATGAACCAGTTAGACCAAATTCGGCTAATTCATCCGTTAGAATACCTGAATATTTATCTTTTTGTTTTATTTTTTTGATTTCTTCTAGTTTGACAGGATCAGTCACCACATCGCCTAGTATTGAAACATTTTTTAAATTCTTCATATTAAATATTTCTTCTCTTAACACATCAGAAATATTAATTCCCCAACTATCAAAATAAGGAATAATATTTATGCCATTATTAGCAAATGTTCTAACCCAAGCTTCTTCATTAGGAGGGTTATTTCCTTCTAATTTTTGTCTTCGATACCATTTATACATATCAGCTAATATAGTATCTTTAAATTCAAACGACTGAAGTAAATTTTCTAAAATATAAAATTGTCCTGACACATCAATATCTTTAAATTTCTTCTTTTCATTTAATCGTTGATTATTATATTTTTGTTCATCTCTAGTAATGTCCAAGTAATAATCGTTCCAAGCATATATATCCTTATCATGTTGAATTGCATAACCAAAGAAATTATTAGAAACTTCTCCCAAGTTCATTGATCCTTGTGACAGTCCTCCTTGGTATCCATGTCCTACTTCATGTAAACCACCCCAGTTAGGCTCAAAAAAAGAAGCAACACTAGGATTATTTACACCAATATGATCAGTACCATAGTATGCAGCACCTGCTCCATGAGCATTTGCACGAACAAAGAATCTTGTTTTAACTACTTGATCAAGTATATTTTCTGGTTTTTGTTCCAATCCAATCATTTCATCACAACGATCTCTAACTTTTTTATAATATGTCAAAAAATCATCTAAAGTTTTAAATGACTTTTTCCAATGATTCACTAGCTTATTTCTATCCATATAAGGAACTAATACAGTTAATGCATCTCCCTGAATAACACCATACTGATCTACAGAATCATTCCATTTTGAAAAAAATTGTTGTTCATTATCACCTTGATGATAGTAAGGGACCGAATCAACATCCTTTAGTTTAACCTCAAGTAAAATATCCTTTTCTTGATCAGCTTCTTCTTTTGTATTTAACGGTGTATAAACAAAAGGAACAGATTTCCCTGACTTACTAGATAAAGATGTATGACTATTAGAATTAATCATCACAGTCGTCCCATCCGTATGTGAATCATTTGTTACTACACTAACTTTTAAACTAGGGCCTTTAATTACTTTTACTTCTGCTTTTTTTCCTGCAGGAATTTCTATCCCTAGCATTTGTCTATCTTGATGATCTGCTCTAGCAACACCTTGTAATGTAGTATTCCAAGTTGAAAAGTTATTATACACTTTACGAATTACTCTTGAATCATCTGTATCCGATACCACTACTTTTGTTTCAAATGTTTGCTCATTATTATTAGAATCTTGAACTTTATATACTACTTTATAGGTTCCGGCAACATTCATATTAACATTAGTACTTTGTACTTGAATTTTGTTTGTTACGTCACCATCTTCAAAATCATTAGCAAATACACGATACTTAGAATCTTTAATGTCAAACTTTTCACCAGTTCTCAAATACACTTCTTTAGCTCCATAAAAAATAGGCGCTCGCGTTTCTGAATAATAATAATTTGTTTTTTCTTCACCGTATGCTGGTAAAGAAAACAAAAAAGTTGACAAAAACATAAATGGAAATAAATAATTCTTCAGTTTATTATTACTCAAATAAACTCTCCTCCTTATTATTTAAAATAAAAAAGCAAGAATTTTATTCAATAAAATATTCTTCATTATTAATATAACCAATTAAATTTTTTATAAAAAAATATTGTTATCGGCATAATTATCTCTTGTAAATATTTATTCAATAAAGATACTTTTTTCTCCTTAGTTAAATTTTATTATAGACAATTAATCACATCTATAAATCAAGACTTTAAAATATATTCAAAAAATTCTTGTAAATCTTCTGTAATAGAAAACAAAGAAATAGGAAATGTTTTAACTTGTCTAACTATTTCATCTGATATATTCATTAGCGAACGTTCACAAATAACAATACTACTATCAATATCAATATAGACAGGTAAAGAATCTAAAGAATAATAAAGAATATTATCTATTGAGATATAATCCATATTCAATTTTTTGGTAATCCATTCTCGATAAGTAATATGCCCAAACTCATCTTCTGCAACAATAAAAATATTCCATTTTTTTAAACTATTTGTTAACAATAATGGAGAAACTTGCAAACAAAATTTTTCTAAAGTAATATCTGAAATATTAATAGGTAAATTATATGAATCTGCCCAATCAAGTACTATTGGCCGAACTTCATTTACTAATTTTCTTTGTTGTTTTCCAAGAAAATAATGCTTTTCTACCAAAAACATTTGTCTATTTAAAAATATTGAAACAACAAATCTTAAAAAAGGTTTCTCAAACATAATTTCTTTGAAAAGCTCTCTTTTGAAGTGATGTTCAAAACGATGAATTAATTCACCTAAAGCTGGAATTTTATCAATACGATCTTTTCTTAATTGGTTGTATGACATTAGTAAGTACTGATAATTGATCAAGTTCTGATTCAACAAACGATACATCATAGCGATATATGCTATTTCATGTTCATTCATTTCGTATTGTTTTAACAGAGTCTTTACTTCATTAAATAATATACCTGAATGAACATAACTCATGTCTGTATCTGAAACGATCAAATTTTTATCTTTTCTTTTGAGCGACAAATAAATAACTAATTGAAAAAAATGATATTCTCTATAGTTAAGATTGTTAGAAAATTTTTTTACAAACATTTTAACAATACGATTGGCTTCTTGATACGTTCTTTGATCAATTTGAGAATCAAATAAATCAATGCGCATCCAGATAGTTAAATAAATCAACCTATATTTAAATTCGTCATCTATAAATTGACCATTTTCAGACATAATATCGTTTTCTTTTAAAAAGTCTTCTACTTTTCTTTTTAAATTAAAAGCTTTAGCTACGGAAATATGTTCTTGTTCAACAATTTTTATATAATTCGTTTTACCCATAAAATAAAACGCACATACTCTTAAAAAATGTGATTGTTGATATATCGTACTAATTAATTCATAACGCGTTGCACCCTTCCAAAAAGAAACTTCAATTATTGAAGAGCTTTCAAAAATAACATTTATTTTTGAATTTAGTACTAGAATATTTTCTATATCACGTTTAATTGTTATTTTACTAACTTCTAAAATATCCGCTATATCTTGTATTTTTATCTTTTTTAATTCAAACAAGTATTCCATTACTTTTATCTGACGCATTACATCTTTTTCAATATATTTTTCAATCATAGCGTTTATGCTCCTTAATCTTTAATACTCTATCAACTAATAAACGACTATGATCAATTATTCTTTCTAATATATTTTTTACTATATATCGAAAAATATGATGGAAATCTCATTGTTCTACTAAATATCGTATTAATATAGCGATAGCGCACTAGCAATACAAAAAAGTTTAACCTTTTAATACAAAAAAAGCAATTTCTTTTTATTAAATACAATACTATTAACTAAAAAAAATATCTTTAAGTCTAGTTTACATCCTACAAGAATATTACATAAAAATAATGCTTATTAGAGCTCTTCTTCATATACTTCAAAAGCATATGAAGAAGCTTCTCTATAATCTGTTATGCAATGATTGTTATTGAATTATAAGACTATAATTATTCGGGAACAACTTGAAGATCCCATGTTACTGTTCCTGTATACGTAGAAGCTGGAACATTTTCTACATTTGGAATATTTAACTTAACTTCTCCCAAATCGTAATCATATACACCAATATGTTTTTTTGCAGTATTAGATTTCATTATTTCTACTGGAGTAGTACCTATTTCCACATTAGTTCTTCCAACAACCTCACTATTACATTCTTCTAAATCACTATCTTTAATAGGTACTTGACCAGTACTTATATTTTTTTTCACTTCTCCTGTAGCATTAGTAGTTTTGATTGTTGCATTTTTTAAATAGTCATTTGACCATGTCAGTTTGGCGGTTAAAGTCCAGTTTCTTTTTGAATCATCTCTTACACCAACATGAAAACTTTCAGCTTTATTAAATACTATTTCTTGATTTCCATCCTCATTTAAGGTCTCGTTAGGAATATTAAATGCTATCGGCTGATAAGCAATACCAAAATCACTTACAACTGGATTAACTTCATTATCATTAGTAGTACTTGAATCGTTGGGCAACCATTCTGCTTTGAAGGTTACATCAAACAAATCTCCTATATTAGTAATAGAATCCAAATTTTTAGAAGCACTCCAGCCTTTAAATGTATTATCTTCTAAACTAGGAGTATTAGTTCTTATCCATTGTTTAAATGAATCCAGACTAAGTTTTTCATAAGGTGCACAAACTGATTCAAAATAACGCTTTGTCGTTGATGCAGTTTTTTGCGTTTCATCACTAGTAAATGTTCCTCGATTACCATTTAAAACTGGCATCGAATACGGTTTCCTTTTATCACTATTATAGTTATAAGAGTTTAAAGTTGTATCTTCAGTTGCAATTAATAATTCTTTTTCTTCTTCAGCTAA
>NZ_JBIONS010000001.1:2697500-2761920 GCF_051711865.1 Enterococcus sp. DIV2419 | reverse complement strand
ACAGTGACCTCCTATATGTTTAAATTTTGGTTATCTAAAAAATGTGGATAACTTAAAAGAATGAGCATAGTCGATTTTAGCATTTTTTTAAAACTTTTTCCACAAGCAATTGTTCAATGTGGAAAAAAAGTACACAAGGGTGAAAAAAGTTTTCCACAGGGTGTCGACACTTGCGGAAGAAAGTGGTTGTTGAATGAGTTATCCACAAAAAGTTGAGAATAATTAAGCTTGACACAATCATGTTTCAAGAACTTATCAACAGCTGAAAAAACACCTGTGTAAAACTTTTTAACAGGCTGTTTTTTTGTGTAAAACTAGTGGAAAAATGGCTGTGAACAGAAAAAAATGTGAAAAACTATCCACAAGCTACTCACAGGAAAATTTAATTTGTGGATAATTGAAACGAATCTTTCTCAGGAAATATTTCTTAAATTTTATTGACAAAAGACCCTATTACTCGTTATACTATCAAAGTATGTCTATATATTGATGGATAGTTACAATTTCAGGAGGTGTAATTGCATGAAAAGAACGTATCAACCAAACAAACGTAAACGCCAAAAAGTTCACGGATTCCGTAAACGTATGAGCACTAAAAATGGCCGTCGCGTATTAGCAAGCCGTCGTCGTAAAGGTAGAAAAGTTATTTCTGCTTAATGATGGTCTGGTCTTTTAAACAGTCAATTTCTAAGAACCCTTAGTTATCTCCATAATTTTTTGGAAGATGTGAAGATAACTAAGGGTTCTTTTTCTGTTTTCAATAAAAGAAAGCAGGATTCTATAGAAAAGGCTACTAAAAAAGAGCGGAAATATGCTATTATTATTAAGAAGTAAAAAAATATAGAAACAAAGGGATGCCGATGAAAAAGTCCTACCGTGTCAAGAAAGAAAAAGAATTTCAACAGGTGTTTAATAAAAAACAATCTTGTGCAAATCGTCGTTTCGTGGTGTACGTTTTAGAGAAACCACAACAAGCCCATTTTCGAGTGGGGATTTCTGTTGGGAAGAAAATTGGAAACGCGGTCACAAGAAATGCTGTGAAGCGGAAAATCCGCGCGAGTTTATTTCAATTAAAAGACCGTATCTCTCCAGAAATTGATTTTATCGTGATTGCACGTCCAGGATTGGAAAAGTTATCGTCTGAAGAAGTGAAAGCTAATTTAACACATGTGTTAAATTTAGCTAAAATATTAGATGTAAGAGAGGGAATTGAGTAGTGAAGAAGTATAAGCGCTTATTATTAATGGCTGGGTTAGTGACCTTAGTCTTTGTTTTATCCGCCTGCGGAACCGCGCCCGTAAGTGAAAGTAGTACAGGAATTTGGGATCGATACATTGTTTATTATTTTGCCCAAGCGATTAAGTTCCTATCATTAGGCGGCAGTGTCGGAATTGGGATTATCCTATTTACGTTAGTCATCCGGATTATTTTATTGCCGTTGATGCATTTCCAAACGAAGAGTATGCGTAAAACACAAGAGTTGCAACCGCAATTAAAGGCCTTGCAACAAAAATATTCTTCAAAAGATCCTGAAACACAACGCTTATTCCGAGAAGAACAGCAACGTTTGTATGCAGAGAATAATGTGAATCCTTACATTGGCTGTTTACCACTGTTGGTTCAACTACCAATCATGATGGCTTTGTATCAAGCCATTTCACGCGTGCCTGAGTTAAAAGAAGGAACGTTCTTGTGGTTAAGCCTCGATAAGCCGGATCCGTATTTAATTTTACCGATTTTAGCGGCTGTCTTTACGTTTGCTAGTACGTATCTTTCAAGTATGAGCCAACTAGAAACAAATGCCTCACTGAAAATTATGAATTACGTTATGCCAGCGATGATCTTCTTTATGGGGATTTCATTAGCCAGCAGTTTATCTCTTTACTGGGTGGTCTCAAATGCCTTCCAAACAGGGCAAACATTGTTATTAAACAATCCATTCAAAATCCGTAAAGAGCGGGAGGAAGCAGCACGTCAAGCCAAAGCACGGGAGCGAGCGCTTGAACGAGCAAAAAGTCCTAAGAAAAAAGGGAAGAAAAAATAAAGGAGGTCGTTCAGATGCCGATTTATGAAGGAAATACAATCGAAGAAGCAACGCAGAAAGGCTTACAAGCACTTGGTTTAACCAAAGAGGATGTTACAATTGATGTGTTAGACGAAGGAAAAAAAGGATTTTTAGGTCTAGGAAAAAAACTTGCCCAAATTTCAATGGAACCAACGATTAGTGAGCAAGTCACAGAAGCGGTCGAAGAAACAGTGGAAGATATTGTTGTTGCCGATGAAGCAACAGCAGTGGAAGAAGCAGTTGAGGAATTAACCGAAGCAATTCCTAGTCTCTCAGAGGAATCAACACATTCTTTAGAAAATCTGGAAGATGAAGCTGCTATTACTGAATTAGCGATGTATTTAACGAATATTTCAAATGAACTGAACGCCCCTGCCATGGTTCGCATAGCGCGCGAGAATGGCAATATTATCTTCCATTTAGAAACAGAAAAACAAGGTATCTTAATTGGAAAACACGGAAAAGTGTTAAATGCGTTACAGTATTTAGCGCAAGTCTTTATTCACCGCATTGCAAGCAATAAGCTATCGATTGTTGTGAATGTCGGAAATTATCGTGAAAAACGTCATGAAATTTTGGAACGTTTAGCGAAACGCACCGCGGAAAAAGCCAAACGCACTGGGCGGCCAGTCTTCTTGGAACCAATGCCGGCTTTTGAAAGAAAACAAATCCATCACACGCTAAGTAAAGATGAGCAAATCAAAACCCATTCTGAAGGGGATGAACCTTATCGGTATTTAGTGGTTGAACCAGTTAAGAAGTATTTTTAAACAAACAAAGAAACGTTGGCAACTCTCAGCAGGGACTGAATAGTTGCCAACGTTTCTTTGTTAAATGATTTTTTAGCCGTCTCCGTTTCTTTTTTTATGTTATGATAATCAGTAATTACTCCAGTAGTAAATTCAAATGAAAAAGTTTTGTAAAGAGACGTAGGGGGAGCAACAGGTATGCGTACGGAGAAAATACTGGTTGTAGATGATGATGCAGCAGTTCGTCGCTTGATTTGGAAAGCATTACAATCAACAGGTATTCTTATTTACCAAAGTGAATCAATTGAAAAAACAAAAGATATCGTGTCCAGAGTTACCTTTGATTTGTTCATTTTAGATGATAACTTGGAACATGACAGCGATGGTTACTACTTAGTCCAAATGATTAGAGAGAAATATCCACTAGTGCCAATTATCTTTTTTAGTAGCAAAAAAGAAGAAGAGGATATCATTGCAGCCTTGGAAATGGGCGTGGATAGTTATATAACGAAACCTTTTTCCTTGAATGTTTTTAAGGCTCAGGTGATTGCTTCGTTGAATCGAGCTCGAATGATTCGAAAACAATTGAATGTTTATAAAAAAGAAGAGCTACAGGTAGGCGATTTCCGTTTTGATTATGGTCGTTATCAACTATTTAAAAAGGATTTACCTATTTCATTGTCTTCGAAAGAAGTTCAATTAATTCAATTTTTTCTGGAGAATCCCGAGCAAGTATTCTCTAAAGAACAAATTTACAGCAGTGTTTGGGGTACTGGGGATGTCGATGCGAATACGATTATGGTTTTTATTAATCGTTTACGAAGTAAATTAGAAGAAAACCCGAAAGAACCTTGTTACCTTCGGACCGTTTGGGGCATTGGTTATACCTTTACGCCAGATGGTTGCGTACAAAAAAAATGAAAAAAGGCCCGCAGTTGCACGAGCGACTGCGGGCCTTTTTTGCTTATTCAATTTGCCGACGTTCCATTTCTTTCAAAATAAATTGAAGCGAACGATTTAGATGTTCATGGGTTAAAAGTGTGATCTGGTCAATATTCTTTGTTTTCATTCCGCGGAAAATTAACCAATGTTCTTCTAGGGCAATACTACGACGTTCTGAGGCACGAATCGCAATATCTCTGAAATAGATTAAGTAAGCATGGAGATCAGTCACAATTTTTTTTAAACGTAGCATCTGACTCTTAGTATAAATAAAGGAATTAAAATCTGAAAAGTTCTGTAGTAAGTCATCTACTTGGTTATTTTTATTGTATTGTTCTCCTTCGAGAAGTAAGGCTTCCAATTCATCAAAATCTTCTGGTGTCATGAGTTCCATGGCTTTAATGGTTGCTAAAGTGTCCAAAGATTTACGAATATCATAAATTTCATAAGCATCTTTCATACTAATCCCTTTAACCACGATACCCACCATAGGTATATGTTCCACCAATTGTTCTTTGACCAATTCTTGTAAAGCAAAGCGAATGGGCGTCCGACTAATGTTTAATTGCTCGGAAAATTCTTTTTCATTAATCCGTTCACCTGCAGGAATATCCCCTAAAATAATGGTTTTCTTAAAGGCTTCATAGGTACAAATTTTTAGAGGTTTACTGCTAGTTAAATCTAAGTTCCGTTTTACTGCTTCAACCGTTGGATTCATATGAGGCACCTCCCTATAGGTTATTTTTATAGATAATAAATATAATATTAAAAATGAAAATATAACGCAAGAAAAGACAAAATGAAAAGAAAACCGAGGAGAAAAGGTACTCCTACGGTTTCAGCGACGACGTTTAATTTTGTGGAATAAATAAAGGCATGTGACCTAAAGCAACAATTGTAACAACGAAAATAACGAAAATTCCTAAGGCATATTTTGCCGATTCTTTTTGCCATTGGCCCATATCTAAACCAGTTAAACGTAATAGCAAGTAAATAAATGCCACTAATGGACTTAATAAGTGGAACGCTTGCCCCATTAAGGAAGCTAAAGCCATAGACATATTGTCAAATCCATAAGAACGTCCAGCTTCTGCTAGGACTGGTAAGACACCGAAATAGAAACCATCGTTTGAAATAAAGAATGTTCCTGGTGCTGAAATGAACGCAATCACTAAGCCCCAAGCGCCGGCTAATTGTTTTGGAATAATATTAACAAAGCTATTTGCTAAGGCATTGGCCATACCAGAACCTTGGAATAAGCCCATGAAGACGCCAGCAGCAAAAACTAAGATAACTACTTGCACAGCATCACCAGCATTTGCACTGATACGGCTGCTTTGATCTTTTAATTTTGGATAGTTAATCATTAAAGCGATACAAGTACCAACTAGGAATAATAATAGCGGTGGCATTTCAATCCACGAAGGCAAACCTAATTGACCAACGAATGAACTTAGGACTAACCAACCGATTAAGATAATCGTTAAAATACCATTGAATGCAAAATTCTTTGGACGACGGATTTCTAATAACTCAGGATCGTTAACAATAGTCATTTCTTCCAATTCTTTATCAGTAAGCGTTGTCACGCCTAAGCGAGCACGTTCTTTTTTCCCCATGCGATAAGCAACAAAGAAGATAACATACAATACAGATAAAATCATACCAGGTGCTAAATAAGAAAGAATGTCGGCATCAACTTCTAGTACGGCCATGGCACGAGCTGTTGGACCGCCCCAAGGTAATAAGTTCATAATGGTGTTTTGTAAGATAACAAGCACACCTAAATTCATCAATTTCATATTAAGTTTTTTGTAGATGGGAATAAACGCAGAACAGCAAATCAAGGTCGTGGTTGTTCCATCTCCGTTTAAGGAAACAGCAGCAGCAACTACCGCAGTAGCCATCAAGACTTTCATTGGATCGCCTTTAGCAAAGTAAATCATTTTTTTAGTGATTGGGTCAAACAAACCAGCATCCAACATAATAGAGAAGTAAAGAATGGCAAATAATAACATAATACCAGTTTTTGAAGTAGTTGAAATCCCATCTAAGACGAAATTCCCAATGTTGACTTCAGGGACAACACCGTCAGCACCAGGTGGCGGACTCGCTACTCCAGTTGCAATTGCAATCAAAGTAAAAATAAGAGGAATAATTACTAAAGATGTAAACGGTGACAATTTCTTTTTCATGATTACATACATAAAGATGATAATCATACCATAAGCTAAAATAGTGAGTAACATGTTTTTCTTCCTTTCTTTTTTTAGAACTTTTTTGTAAGCGTTAACAACCGGTGTTAATAAAAAAGAATAGCCATGAGAAATGTTTCACAGTATTCTGGTTTACAACAAAAAATATTTTTTGTGTTTGTCTATAGTGTGAGAATATACAAACTTTCGCAGAGAATAAATAGCCTAAAACAAAAAGAACATCAAAAAAACAATTCAACAATCAAATTCTTATTAATAACTTAATATAATATTAATAGAATCTTAACGGCTGGTAAATGCTTATATACCAATGTTTACAGAGTTTTTTTCACAAAATAAACAATAAAAGAACAATCTGAGCTAGTGTTTTCACTAGGTTTTTTAACGGTTTTTTCTATAATGAACGTATACCAAGAATTAGTGAAAGGAGAGACAATATGGGCCTATTTAAGTCCTTATTCAAGAAAGAGCAACACACACAGGATACCGAGATTAATGAAAGCGTTATCCAACGTGAAGCGGATAACTTGGAAAAGCGATGGATAGATATACCAGCATATATTCCTGCTGAGCCAAAAGAATATCAATTGGTAAGTATTGTGGCCACTGCCATCGCAGCAGGAGAGTTTCCAGAAAGTCGTTTTGTTATCAAAAAAATCGCAAAACGAAATCCAGAAGCAAAAGAAGTTGCCATTATTGCAGCCAGTATAGCTGCAGAGCTTTCAGAAGAGTCTCAGCTAGTTGTCAAAAGAATTTCAAAACAAAACCTTGAGGAGGATCATTATGTTACGCAAATTTAAAATTTCAATTGATGGGAAAGAATATTTAGTCGAGATGGAAGAAATCGGTGGCGTCCCACAACCAGCACCTGTTGCGCCACAACCAACAGCGCCAGTTGCTACGACAGAAACACCAGCCCCTGCTGTTGAAGAAGCCCCAGCGCCAGCAGCACAGCCAGCCGCCCCAGCAGGAGCAGATGCAATGCCTGCGCCAATGCCAGGAACTGTGTTAAAAGTATTAGTCAATGTTGGTGATACGGTGTCTGAGAACCAACCATTGTTAATTTTAGAAGCAATGAAGATGGAAAATGAAATCGTTGCAGGAAAAGCAGGTACGGTAACAGGAATTCATGTTACCCAAGGCCAAATTGTGAATCCAGGGGAACCATTAATAACAATTAACTAGAATTAATTTAAGAAGAGGAAGTGATTTGTGTGGAGACACTGATTCAAGGTGTTATAGGAATGGGCCAAGAACCAGGACGCATTGTGATGATGCTGATTGGTGGACTATTAATGTATTTAGGAATAAAAAAAGAGTATGAACCAACACTTTTAGTGCCGATGGGTTTAGGAACGATTTTAGTGAACTTTCCTAATTCCGGCGTATTGAGCGCTGGCGGCGAGCCAGGTCCGTTTAATGTTCTTTTTGATTTTGGAATAAAAACAGAATTATTCCCGTTATTATTATTTATTGGGATTGGGGCAATGATTGATTTCGGTCCATTGTTACAAAATCCGTTTATGTTGATGTTTGGTGCCGCTGCACAGTTTGGGATTTTCTTTACAGTTATTATGGCTGTTTTATTAGGTTTTGATTTAAACGATGCTGCTTCGATTGGGATTATTGGTGCCGCTGATGGTCCAACGTCTATTTTCGTAGCAAATACCTTACATTCAAAATACATGGGGGCCATAATGGTTGCCGCTTACTCCTACATGGCGTTAGTTCCGATTATTCAACCAGTAGCGATTAAAGCAGTGACGACGAAAGCCGAACGTCGTATCCGTATGACTTATCGGGCCGGTGAAGTTTCTCAAACAGCGAAAATTCTTTTCCCGGTTGTTATTACGATTGTCGCAGGGTTAATTGCGCCGGTGTCATTACCATTAGTTGGTTTCTTAATGTTTGGGAACTTATTAAGAGAATGTGGCGTTTTGGATCGTTTATCCATTACAGCTCAAAATGAATTGGTAAATATTATTAGTATCTTGCTAGGACTATCTATTTCCGTTAGCATGAACTATGCAGAGTTCTTAAAAGTCGATACATTGATGGTTATTGGCTTAGGGTTAGTCGCCTTTATTATGGACTCAGTCGGCGGCGTGCTTTTTGCTAAATTCTTGAATTTATTTAGAAAAGAAAAAATCAATCCCATGATTGGTGCTGCGGGTATTTCCGCTTTCCCAATGTCTAGTCGGGTCATTCAAAAAATGGCTACAGATGAAGACCCACAAAACTTTATTTTAATGCATGCTGCTGGTGCCAACGTTTCAGGACAAATCGCTTCTGTAATTGCTGGTGGCTTACTATTAGCCTTTTTAACATAGGACAGAAAGGAGAACGAATACATGTCTGTTAACATGGAAGATTTAAAAATTGCTTTTGAACTGTTAGGTTTTGGTTGGGGCGGCGTTTTCGTTGTTTTATTTATCATTTATCTAGCATCTAAATTACTAACAAAATTATTTCCAATTAAAAAATAAAGGAGGTTATTGCTGTGAGCAGCGTATATACAATGAAAAGAATCTGGTTGCAAAAAGATAAAAAAGCTTATCAAGCTTGGCGCGAATTAATGGAAAAAGCCGAATTGCAAACGACAGAAGCACTTGATTACACCGTTGGCATATATGATGACACAGCATTAATAGCCTCTGGCTCGCTTTCAGGCAAAACGATTAAGTGCGTGGCCGTTTGTAAAAAATATCAATCTGAAAATTTGTTAACCCAATTGGTGGTTCATCTACTTGAAAAACTGAGAGAAGAAAACCAATTACACAGTTTTTTGTATACAAAACCAAAAAATGAACAAATTTTTCAGTCGCTAGGCTTTCAAAAAGTGGTTGCGAATCAAGAGGTGCTATTTATGGAGCAAGGCAAACCAGATTTTGCCGATTATCTTGATTACCTGACACAGCATAAAAAAGCAGGGCCAGCCAGTAGCATTGTCATGAATGCAAATCCTTTTACGAAAGGCCATCAGTACTTAGTCGAAAAAGCAGCCAAAGAAAGTCCGCACGTTTATGTGTTTGTTTTATCTGAAGATAAATCGCTGTTTTCAAAAGAAGCACGTTTCGCAATGGTGCAAAAAGGGGTAGCCCATTTACCCAATGTGACAGTCCTATCTACAGAAGATTACTTAGTTTCGTCTGCGACTTTTCCTACCTATTTTTTGAAAGAAAAAGCGCCATTAGAGGTAGCTGCAATTCAAGCAACGCTTGATGCAACGTTATTTAAAGAAAGAATTGCGCCAATACTTGAAATTCAGCAACGTTATGTGGGAGAAGAGCCTTATTCAGAAGTGACCGATGTCTACAATCAAGCAATGCAACAAGTTTTCGGAAAAACGATAACGCTAACCATTGTCCCGCGATTAGCGATTGGTGGAGAGCTGATTAGTGCGACGAAAGTTCGCAAAGCGATGGCTGAAGGCGACAAAGAGACACTCAAGAAGTTTTTACCAGCAACAAGTTATCAATACTTAGTAGAACACAAGAAACTAATGAGGTGAAGAAAGTGAAGATTATCAAAAATGCTACTGCAGGGACAGTAGAATCAAGTGATATTATGATTACCGTCCAACCCATTGAATCAACAGAAAATACCATTGAATTAGAAAGTAGTGTCGAAAAACAATTTGGCAATCAAATTCGTCAGGTGATTACGACAACTTTGGAACATTTAGATGTCCAAGGCGTTGCGGTCAAGGCGATTGATAAAGGGGCATTAGATTGTACGATCAAAGCTCGGATGATTACAGTTTTACATCGAGGCGCTGAAAAAGAAACATATGATTGGAAGGAGTTGGACTCATGGAACGTTTAAGAAGAACAATGATGTTTGTCCCTGGAGCGAACGCAGCAATGCTAAGAGATGCACCTTTGTATGGGGCAGATTCAATCATGTTTGATTTAGAAGATGCAGTTTCATTAAAAGAAAAAGACTCTGCCCGTGTTTTAGTCCATTCTGCTTTGAAAACTTTCGATTATGGCAATATTGAAATTGTTGTTCGGATCAATGCTTTAGAGGCCGGTGGCGCAGAAGATATTGAAGCAATGGTCTTAGCTGGTGTTGATGTGATTCGTTTACCAAAAACAGAAACAGCCCAAGATATCATTGATGTCGAGGCAGTCATTACAGAAGTAGAACAGCAAAATGACATTCCCGTAGGAACAACGAAAATGATGGCTGCTATCGAATCGGCTGAAGGTGTTCTAAATGCGCCCGCGATTGCCAAAAGTTCAACTCGCTTGATTGGCATCGCGTTAGGCGCCGAAGACTATGTTACCAATATGAAAACACGGCGCCATCCAGATGGCCAAGAACTATTCTTTGCTCGTAGCATGATTTTACATGCCGCTCGAGCAGCTGGGATTGCGGCTATTGATACGGTCTATTCAGATGTAGACAATACGGAAGGCTTTGAAGCCGAAGTTCGTTTGATTAAACAGCTAGGTTTCGATGGGAAATCGGTGATTAACCCTCGTCAAATCCCATTGGTTAATAATATTTATGCGCCAACAGAAAAAGAAATCCAGAATGCTAAGGAAGTAATCTGGGGCATTCGGGAAGCCGAAGCAAAAGGTTCCGGTGTTATCTCCGTAAATGGAAAAATGGTTGATAAACCAATTGTTGAACGAGCTGAACGGGTCATTGCGTTAGCATTGGCGGCTAAATTAATTACCGAGGAGGAAATATAGACATGGTAGTAAATAAAGTAGGCAAAGACATTCCTCAATCTTATGCAGAGCAATACGGCATTTATGAAGGAGAATTAGCACACATTGATGCTTATCAAGAAGCGAGCCGAGCAATTAAACCAGTGAAACCTCGGGAGACAAAACTTTTAGGAAGTATTCGTGAAGCAATTGAAAAAACAGGGTTGAAAGATGGCATGACCATCTCTTTCCATCACCATTTCCGTGAAGGAGACTATGTGATGAATTTAGTTTTAGCCGAGATTGCCGCCATGGGGCTGAAAAACATTTCGATTGCACCTAGTTCAATTGCAAATGTTCATGAACCTTTGATCGAACACATTAAAAATGGAGTAGTCACCAACATTACTTCTTCAGGTTTGAGAGATAAAGTAGGCGCCGCTATTTCAGCAGGTATCATGGAAAATCCTGTGGTGATTCGTTCACATGGTGGCCGGGCACGGGCAGTAGCAGCAGGTGATATCCATATTGATGTAGCTTTCTTAGGTGCACCAAGTTCAGACGCTTATGGAAATGCGAATGGAACCAAAGGAAAAGCTACCTGTGGTTCTCTTGGATATGCGATGGTCGATGCAAAATATGCGGATCAAGTGGTCATCATTACTGACACATTAGTACCATATCCTAATACCCCTATTAGTATTCCACAAACAGATGTTGATTATGTGGTAGAAATTGATGCAATTGGTGATCCAGATGGAATTGCCAAAGGCGCGACACGTTTTACAAAGAATCCTAAAGAATTATTGATTGCTGAATATGCCGCAAAAATAATTACACATTCTCCTTACTACAAAGAAGGCTTCTCATTCCAAACAGGAACAGGTGGCTCTTCACTAGCAGTTACGCGGTTCATGAGAGAACAAATGCTTAAAGATGGCATTAAAGCAAGTTTCGCTTTAGGCGGAATTACGAATGCAATGGTGGAACTTTTGGAAGAAGGCTTAGTAGAAAAAATTATTGACGTCCAAGACTTTGATCATCCATCAGCTATTTCTTTAGGGGAAAATGCCAATCATTATGAAATTGATGCCAATATGTATGCTTCACCGCTTAGCAAAGGGGCGGTTATTAATCAATTAGACACAGCTATTTTATCTGCTTTAGAAGTGGACACAGATTTTAATGTAAATGTCATTACTGGTTCAGATGGTGTCATCCGTGGTGCTTCTGGCGGACATTCCGATACAAGTATGGCTTGTAAAATGAGTCTAGTGATTGCACCACTTGTTCGTGGACGGATTCCAACAATCGTTGAGCAAGTAAATACAGTCGTTACACCAGGTACGAGTGTCGATGTCGTAGTAACGGAAGTCGGCATTGCAATCAATCCCAAAAGAACAGACTTAATTGATTGTTTTAAAACCTTAGATGTTCCTCAGTTTACGTTAGAAGAGTTGAAAGACAAAGCCTACAACATTGTTGGCACCCCGGAACCAATTAAATATGGAGACAAAGTTGTTGCGTTAATTGAATACCGAGATGGTAGTCTAATTGATGTGGTACGCAATGTTTAATGGGGAAAAAGTAACACTTTTAGAGATGTTGGATGCTCGCGAACAAAGAGCTGCCACACAGAAGGAGTTGTTAGAAACAGCACCAGAAGCTAGTCTCTTATCTGCCACAATGAATATTCCTGGAGAAGTAAAAAATTCGCCCACCTTAACGGCTGTTTTTTTAGAAGTAATTGACGAAGTCGAGCAACAATTGCTGGATCAAGTACCGATTGTTAATTTTTACCGGAATGAAAAGACAGGGCCTGAATATTATTTGGCGGTTTCGTTAGCCCCGCAAGAGTTAAAACAAAGAATGGTCAAAATTGAAGAAACACATCCTTATGGTCGTTTAGTGGACCTAGATGTTTTATGGGGAAATGAGGAGCTAAAAAGCTTTCATCGAGGAGATTTAGGCTTGCCACCACGGCGCTGTTTTATTTGCCAAGAAGAGGCGAAAGTCTGTGGACGAAATCGACGTCACAGTCTTGAAGCAATGCAAGAAAAAATAACAGAAATAATTTTGACACGAAAGGAGCAGCCAAGTGAGTAAAAAAATTCGTTTTACAGAAACGGTGCTACGGGATGGACAACAAAGTTTAATTGCAACACGGATGCCAACCTCAGATATGCTGCCGATTATTAAAACAATGGACGAGGCAGGATTTCATGCATTAGAAATGTGGGGCGGGGCAACGTTTGATTCCTGTGTCCGCTATTTAAACGAGGATCCTTGGGAACGTCTTCGCCAAATTCGCAAAGAAGTTAAAAATACCAAACTTCAAATGTTATTACGAGGACAAAATTTACTAGGATATCGTCATTACGCTGATGATGTGGTTCGGGCCTTTGTCGAAAAATCAGTTGAAAATGGGATTGATATTATTCGTATTTTCGATGCCTTGAATGATGTCCGTAATTTACAAACAGCAATTCAAACAACAAAAGAAGCTGGCGGATACTGTCAAGCAGCGATTTCTTATACTACGAGTGAAATTCATACCATCGATTACTTTGTAAAATTAGCCAAAGAATTAAGTCAAACAGGAGCGGACTCCATTTGTATTAAGGATATGGCAGGCGTTTTGACGCCACAAACTGGTTTTGAATTAGTGAGCAAAATGAAAGATGCCATTGATTTACCTTTAGAGGTGCATACGCATGCGACTAGTGGTATTTCTGAGATGACCTATTTAAAAGTCGCTGAAGCAGGTGCGGATATCATCGATACAGCTATTTCTTCTTTCGCTGGCGGTACGAGTCAACCAGCCACAGAATCTGTAGCCATTGCGTTAGAAGATTTAGGCTTTGAAACAGGTTTAAATATGGAAAAAGTAACAGAGATTGCTGACTATTTCAATCCGATTCGTGATCGTTTTAGAAGTGAAGGCATTTTAAACCCTAAAGTTAAAGATACGGAACCGAAAACCTTGATTTATCAAGTGCCTGGTGGTATGTTATCAAACTTATTAAGTCAATTAACGGAGCAAGGTTTGCAAGACAAATATGAAGAAGTTTTAGCTGAAGTACCTAAAGTAAGAGCGGATTTAGGGTATCCACCACTAGTTACACCGCTTTCACAAATGGTCGGAACACAAGCCTTAATGAATGTGATTTCTGGGGAAAGATATTCCTTAATACCGAATGAAATCAAAGATTATGTGCGCGGAGAATATGGCAAATCACCAGCACCTATCGCAGAAGAGATTAAGCAAAAAATCATTGGGGATGAAGAGGTAATCACTTGTCGACCAGCGGATTTATTGAAACCAGAGTTGCATAGTTTAGAAAAGGAAATCCAACAATATGCAAAATCTGAAGAGGATGTCCTATTATATGCGATGTTCCCACAACAAGGAAAAGACTTTTTAGGACGTCGTGAAGATCCTTTTTACGATGTACCGTTACAGAAAGTGACAGTCAAACTTGACTTGCCAGAATAGAACGGGCAAGTGCTCCGCAAATGTATAAAGAAGCAAGGGTTTGAGCGACGATAACGGTTGTTCAAACCCTTGCTTCATCAAATAGAAAAAAGGCAGCCCGTGAAAGGAAGTGACAATGTGTTAGAAGAAGTTCTAGCAATTCATCAAAAAAATATTGGTGTGCTAAGTCTTGAAGCAACAGAAGCGGTATTAAACCATCATGATTTAGCCAAAATGTATACACCTGGTGTCGCAGAATTGAGTTTAATGATTGCCCAAAATCATGAATTAGCGCGCGAGTGGACCATTAGTGGTAAGTTAATTGCGGTTATTACAGATGGATCAGCTGTTCTGGGTCTCGGCAATATGGGCACGCAAGCGGGCTTGCCAATTGTTGAAGGCAAAGCTTTACTTTATAAAAATTTGGCGGGGGTCGATGCTATTCCTTTAGCACTGGAACAAAAATCAGTTGACGAGATGGTTCAAACAATTGAAAATTTACAAAATAGTTTTGCAGGAATCCATTTAGAAGATATTTCTGCACCAAAATGTTTTGAAATTGAAGAAAAACTTCAACAACGTTTGAACATTCCTGTGTATCATGATGACCAAGAAGGAACAGCCATCGTCGTTTTAGCTGGACTAATTAACGCAGCTAAAATTAAAGGAAAACCTTTAAATGAATTACGTGTGGTGATTAACGGAGTTGGTGCTTCTGGTGTAGCGACCGCTAAGTTATGTATTCAAGCGGGGATTACGCATCTCACCTTAGTAGATCGCCAAGGTGTTTTAAGAGAAGAAGACCCGACATTGAATCCTTACCAACGTGCTTTGCTTCGACAGGTAATAAAACCATCAGTAGAAAATAAAGATTTAGCCACAGCTGTCGTCAATCAGGATGTTTTTTTAGGCTTATCAGAAGCGGATGTGCTAACGCCAGCCCTGATTAAATCAATGAACCAAGACCCAATTATCTTTGCTTTAGCAAATCCTAAACCAGAAATTGAACCAGCCCTCGCCCAAGCCAATGGCGTCCGTTTATTAGCAACTGGTTCTTCCAAATATCTGAATCAAGTGAACAACATTTTAGCTTTTCCAGGTCTTTTTAAAGGGTTATTGGCAGCGAAAGGCAGAAAAGTCGATGTCGGTTTGCAAATGACAGTAGCACGAAGCTTGGCCGCTATGATTTCAGAACCCACAGCAGAAAAATTCATACCTAATGTATTTGATGGCGGCGTAGTTGACACGGTTTTTAATGCTGTACTAGACTATATAAAACAAGAAAAGACCACGGCAGAAGAAGGGACGTAAAAGGCAATGACAAAGCAAGCAAGGAGTAAATTAGCGCAGCAAGCACAATTGGCACTACTCTATGAAGTGACCTGTTTAAATAAACCAGGCTTGGTGGATCCAGTCGATGCAGGCGCCCATCAAGATATGGATGTTTTCACTTTTTTAGAAAGTAGTGTGGTTTTGACTCCTTATTTTGAAACCTTCGTTCAAGCTGGGACAGAGCTACGTCATTTGCCGATTGAGGCAACATTTCGCGCAATTCGACAAGTTGGTTTAGAAGCAGAACGAGCGATGTTTGAGGCAACAGAAGGTATCAATACACATAAAGGAGCGATTTTTTCTCTAGGTATTTTTTTAGCTATCTGTGGTCGTTTAATGATTTGGGAGACCCCTTGCACCTTACAATTGTTTCAACAAACGCTTCAAACAATGACGCAAGACTTATTGGCTGACTTTGAAAACCTCGCTACGAATGAGCTAGAAAAACTAACTTGGGGTGAACGACTATTTGTTCAGCATGGCTTGACTGGAATCCGTGGTGAGGCGCAACAAGGTTATCCCGCTGTCTTTGAACAGGGAGTGCCTTATTATCAAAAACATCAAGGCACACAACAACAAAAACTCATTGATACGCTCCTTTATTTATCGCTCTATGTTGAGGATACGAATTTGATTAAACGAAGTCAAAATGTCCAAATTTTTGAAATATATCAACCGTTAATTCAGGAATATTTTGCTTTAGGGGGGACACAAACGTTACGGGGAACCCTTTGTTTAGAAAGATTGAATCACTTATTCAAAGAAAAAAATTGGAGTATTGGTGGCAGTGCAGATGCTTTAATTTTGGTGGTGTTTTTAGATAAACTCATGAAATTAAATTGGCTGACGCCTTAATTAAAAAGATAGTTACAACGCTGATTTGGTCAGTTGTTTTGACCTTATATGCTTATGGAAAGGTCTCAAGAGAATTCAAGAAAGCGATTGACAAATACCACGAAACACAGTATATTTTATTACGAAATCATTCTTATCAGAGTATACAAATACGATGATAAACAGTTGAAGCGAATCTTGATTTGCTTTTCCTAAACCTGATTCTTTTAGAATCAGGTTTTTGTTTATCTAAAAGGCGGCATTCGTTCAAAAACGGCTGGCGCCTTTTTTTATGAAATTTTTTTAATATAAAAAATTTCATAAAAAAAATCTTAAAAACAGAAAAAATTGTTATAGATTAGAGTCATTTTTTTGATGTAAAGTTTTTATGACTTACAGCCATAAAATTGATAAAAACAGTCAAAGAAGCAGAAAAAATAATAGTGGAATTTCTCAAAAAAATAAAAAAATTTTCCGTTATTTAATTATCGATTTATCAAACGATAAGTTATAATAAAATAATTTATTTATCTTTAATGATTGGGGAGAAATGTATAAACTTCCTCATTTTCCTCTCATTGTATAATAACTCACTAATGAATTAGTGAGTTTTTTAACATATCCAGGATGCTTGTTATCAAATGAATTTTTATATAAAAATTCACAGCATTATATTTTGAAAAGCTGAGGAAATGTACTAAACTGCAGGTGTTAAATCCATTTAAATCGCTAAAGGGGGAGATGAACAACTAGGGGAAGCTAATGATCTTGGTATTTATCGTTTATTTTAAAGAAAAGAGGGACGATCAGATGAAAAAGAAAATTGTTGAGGATTTTAATCGGAAAAGTCAGCATAAAAAATGGACAAAACGCAAGATGCTTAATTTAGCAATATCAAGTGGTTTATTATTTACGTCATTAGCAATCCCTGTAAGTATAGCTGTTACCTCTGGCACAATCAGTGCATCAGCAGCGGTCTTGGATATCGAACTATTATCAAATGTTACGTCAAATAATGACAGTGGCACTTCAACGAGTAATCGTTGGACAGCCGCAAACCAAAATCAACCAGTTAATTTCACGGTTTCTGGTGGCGCTTTAGCAGATGCTTCCGCTGTGTTTAGTGGACAAAAACAAGCGGTGTTAGTGGTTCCTCCTGAGTTAAGAGGAAATGTAGCTGCAGCAGGCAGCGCAGCAATCAATACCAATGTCACGATTGATCTTTCAAAAGTTACTTTTTTGACCGCCGTTTTGAATGCAGCCAATGATTTAACCAATGTCATTACTCAAATTACCAGTGGAGCGTTAGGGAATTTAACTGGTGTTGATATTGATTTGACGGAAGTGAATCGTCAGTTGGAATTAGTGAATAACATTGAAAACTTAGGTGCTGCTTCATTTACAGCTCCGGAAACATTAGCAGCTGACGGCTCATACATTAGCGCACCAATTAGTGATGGTTTAGGGTTAGTTTTAGCCCAAAATGTTTCAAACATCTTACAAGATTTGAATGCGGCAGTTCAAGCTTTGGAGGCAAAAGGAACCAGTATCCCAAGTAATCTTGTCGCTACAGCCATAAATGCAGCCTTGCTTCCTGTCAAAGGCACGGTAAACGTGGCTGTTTCAGGTGCTTTGCCTTTATTAGCGGTTGGTGGTTCAGGTGTGAATGAGTTAGTGGATGCTTCTTTACTAGGCGCAACTACGGTTACTTTACCAACTACCGTTTCAACACCTCAAAATTTATCCAATAATTTAGATGCTCGTTTTGTAGGAACAGTCGTTCAAACAGATCTTTTAGACGTTAATTTATTAGCAACAGCAGACGGTGTATCCAACATTTATTTTGCTGCAGGTACTACTAGTGAAGTAACCGCACCTACCGTAACAGGAGTAACAGGCAATTCAACAGCAGGTTACGAAGTTAAAGGAACTGCCGATGCCAATGCCACGGTTGAGATCCGAAATGCAGGAGGTGCCGTGATAGGTACAGGTACCGCTGATGGGACAGGAACGTTTACAGTTACCATTCCCGCAGGTGAAGCAGGTGCCAATGAAACGTTAACGGCTGTAGCGAAAAACGCCAGCGGTACAGAAAGTACGCCAACAACGTTCCAAACACCAGCGGATGAAGCAACCGTAACCGCACCTACCGTAACAGGAGTAACAGGCAATTCAACGGCAGGTTACGAAGTTAAAGGAACTGCCGATGCCAATGCCACGGTTGAAATCCGAAATGCAGGAGGCACCGTGATAGGCACAGGGACCGCCGATGGGACAGGGGCATTTACAGTTACCATTCCCGCAGGTGAAGCAGGCGCCAATGAAACGTTAACTGCCGTAGCGAAAAACGCCAGCGGCACAGAAAGTACGCCAACAACGTTCCAAACACCAGCGGATGAGACAACCGTAACCGCACCAACAATCACAGGAGTGACAGGTAATTCAACGGCAGGTTACGAGGTCAAAGGCACCGCCGACGCCAATGCCACGGTTGAAATCCGAAATGCAGGAGGTGCCGTGATAGGTACAGGTACTGCTGATGGGACAGGAGCGTTTACAGTTACCATTCCCGCAGGTGAAGCAGGTGCCAATGAAACGTTAACCGCCGTAGCGAAAAACGCCAGCGGCACAGAAAGCACGCCAACAACGTTCCAAACGCCAGCGGATGAAGCAACCGTAACCGCACCAACAATCACAGGAATGACAGGTAATTCAACGGCAGGTTACGAAGTTAAAGGAACTGCCGATGCCAATGCCACGGTTGAAATCCGAAATGCAGGAGGTGCCGTGATAGGTACAGGTACCGCTGATGGGACAGGGGCATTTACAGTTACCATTCCCGCAGGTGAAGCAGGTGCCAATGAAACATTAACGGCTGTAGCGAAAAACTCCAGCGGCACAGAAAGTACGCCAACAACGTTCCAAACGCCAGCGGATCCTAATACGCCCGTGGCGACGCCAATTGTTGAGACTGTAACAGGTAGTACAACAAAAGGCTATGAGGTCAAAGGGACTGCTGAAGTTGGCACCACCATTGAGGTTCGCGATGCAGCTGGCACGGTCCTTGGTACTGCAACAACTGGAACTGACGGAAAATATACAGTGACTTTAGATCCAGGAACAGCAACAGCAAATCAAACGCTGAGCGTTGTAGCGAAAAACGCTAGTGGCACGGAAAGTCAACCAGCAACGGCGACAACACCAGCTGATGTCACTGCACCAACAGTTGATAACATCACAGGCAACTCTGGTTCGGGTTATGAAATTACAGGAACAGCAGACCCTAACACAACAATCGAAGTTCGTGATCCAGCTGGGGCAGTTATTGGTACAGGTACCTCTGATGCGAATGGTGAGTTTACTGTAACGCTACCAACGGGAACGACCAATCCTGGGGATACGTTAACAGTGATTGGAAAGGATAACGCGGGAAATGAAAGTCAACCGACTGAAGTCCTTGTTCCTGCTGATGCCACGGTTACAGCACCAACTGTAACAGGAGTAATAGGTAATTCAGTTGCTGGTTATCAGGTGACAGGCACCGCTGATCCGAATGCTACCATCGAGATTCGTGATGCAGATGGGAACGTGATTGCAACAGGGACTGCCGATGGAACTGGTTCCTTTGCTGTGAACCTTCCAGCTGGGACGGCAAATGCGAATGAAACTTTGACAGCGTTAGCCAAAGATCCTGCTGGCAATACAAGTACACCGACAACCTTCCAAACACCAGCAGATGAAGTAGTGGCACCGCCAAGTGTCGACAAAGTAACTGGGAATACAACACAAGGATATCAAGTGACAGGTACCGCTGAACTTGGCACCACCATTGAAGTTCGTGCAACAGACGGAACAGTTTTAGGCACCGCAACAACTGGACCGACTGGCCAATATACTGTGACGTTAGCTTCAGGAAAAGCAACAGCGAAACAAACAGTGAATGTAGTTGCTAAAAATGATACTGGACTTGAGAGTCAACCAACTACAGCTATGACACCCGCTGATGTTACCACACCAACAATTGGTGACATTACTGGAGATTCAACAACTGGTTATGAAATCACTGGGACGGCGGACCCTAATACCACCATTGAAGTACGGAACCCAGATGGAACAATTATTGGTACAACGACAACGGATGATCAAGGAAACTTTACTGTGGACCTTCCAGCGGGAGCCGCTAATCCTGGTGATACATTAACAGTTGTTGGAAAAGACGGCGACGGCAATGAAAGTCAACCAACGGAAGTGACGGTCCCTGAAGATGCAACCGTAGCAGCACCAACTGTGACGACTGTTACAGGAACAACTGCCACTGGGTATCAAGTAACCGGCACGGCAGAGCCAAATGTCACCATTAAGATTCACAATGAAGCAGGTTTAGTTATTGCTACGGGAACGACTGATGGTGCTGGCGCCTTTACAATCACTCTTCCGACGGGCATAGCAACAGCCAACGAAGCCTTAACTGCCATTGCGAAAGATGCTGCTGGGAAAGAAAGTAATCCGACTGCTTTCAAAACACCTGCTGATCCAGATGCACCAGTCGCGACACCTACTGTTGACAAAATCACTGGTAGCACGACAAAAGGCTATCAAGTAGTAGGAGCAGCAGAAGTTGGTACAACAGTTGAGGTGCGTGACGCCGATGGCACAGTCCTTGGCATGGCAACTACTGGAACTGATGGCAAATACACAGTGACTTTAGAGCCGGGGAAGGCCTCAGCTAACGAAACAATAACTGTCGTAGCGAAAAATGCAACAGGAAAAGAAAGTCAGCCGGCTACAGCAACTACACCAGCCGACTTAGCCACACCAACCATTGATTCTATTACCGGAAATTCTGGTAAAGGTTACGAAATTACTGGAACGGCGGAGCCCAAAACCACTATTGATGTCCGTGATGCAGACGGAACCATCATTGCTGCTACAACTGCTAGCGAAACCGGCCAATATACGGTGACTCTACCAGCTGGCGTAGTGACACCAGGAGAAACGATTACGATTATTAGCAAAGATGGCGCTGGCAATGAAAGTCAACCAGCTACAGCCGTTATTCCAGCGGATGTTGTTTTAGCGGCGCCAACTATTACGAAGGTTGAAGGAAACAAAGCCAATGGCTATACAGTCACTGGAACTGCTGATCCAAATGTCACGGTTCAATTTTACAATAGCAGTGAAAAATTATTGGCAAGTGGCAATACAACTACTGGAGGCACCTTCTCCGTTCATATTGCAGCAGGGTTAGCAACAGAAAAAGAAACGTTAACCGCACTAACCACAGATACACAAGGAAATGTGAGTCCTAAAACCACATTTATGACGCCAGCCGATATTACGGGAGAACCAGAAATTAAAATTGCGGCGCCAACTGTTTCTTCAGTTTTAGGAACGTCTAAAGCCGGCTACCTCATCAAAGGAACAGCTGAACCAAACCGAATCATTCAAATTAGTAACCGACTATTAAGAAGTGTGATTGCTGTAGGTGCCACCGATGCTGAAGGCAACTTCGCTATCCAATTAACAGCGGGACAAGCGACTGCTCAACAAAGTTTACTTGCGACAGCTACCGATGGCGCAGGACATTACAGTACGGCTACAACCTTCATGACACCAGCCGACCCAACGAATCCTGGAGGAGGCAATGGTAACACTGGCGGAAATAACGGCAATACAGGCGGCAACACAGGAAACAATGGCGCAACTGGCGGGAATAATGGGAATGGTTCAAACACAGGTTCAAATCCAAATGGGGGTTCTGGTTTAGGCACAACAGGTTCTGGCTTAGGTTCACTAGGCAATGGCCTCGGTACAAATGGTAGTGGCTACCACCCTAAACTAAGTACCATCAGTTATGGCACTGGAAATCACGGGAAAACAGGCTACTTACCTAGTACAGGTGAAAAAGAGTCCTCAGCCGTGACAACAAGTTTGTTTGGCGCCTTTGTCGCACTCCTTGCGAGCATGGGAATCATCAAACGCAAACGTAAAAACTAGCTCTCTCCTTTAATTCCTATAGATGAGAAAACGTATTGTTGAGAATTCCCCACTCAATGATACGTTTTCTCGTTCCATTTAATGAAGAAAAATTGCCAAATAGAATAAAATGTGCTATTCTATTTTCAGAAAATCGAAGGAACAAGCAGTGAAAGTGCTAAATCCAACCTGAATTTTTTAATGCAGGAGGAGTGGGCGCTTTTTTTGTTGTTATGAAGAAAGGAAGCTAATTATGCAATCAGCTACAATGGAATTTGATACAATTGCGGCGATTTCTACGCCGCCAGGTGAAGGTGCGATTAGTATTGTTCGTTTAAGTGGCGAGCAAGCAGTTGCTATTGCAAACAAAGTTTATCGGTCAGGCACTAAAGATTTAGCTAAAGTCCCCACGCACACGATTCATTATGGTCATATTGTTGATCCGCAAAACGATCAATTGATTGATGAAGTCATGCTTTCTGTGATGCGGGCGCCGAAAACATTTACACGAGAAGACGTAGTAGAAATTAACTGTCATGGCGGCATTGTCGTGGTGAACCAATTATTGCAATTACTGTTACGTGAAGGCGCACGAATGGCCGAACCTGGGGAATTCACTAAACGTGCTTTTCTAAATGGCCGAATGGATCTTTCACAAGCAGAAGCAGTGATGGACTTAATCCGTGCCAAAACGGATAAAGCGATGAATGTTGCATTGAACCAATTGGATGGTAACTTGTCGACGTTAATTCGTTCATTAAGACAAGAAATTTTAAATACTTTAGCGCAAGTAGAAGTTAATATTGATTATCCAGAGTATGATGATGTCGAAGAATTAACCACGAAATTACTTTTAGAAAAAGCCGAATTTGTGAAAGCGCAGATTCAACAATTATTAACGACCGCTAAACAAGGAAAAATTTTGCGAGAAGGCCTAAGTACAGCAATTATTGGCCGACCAAATGTCGGGAAATCCAGTTTGTTAAACCATCTGTTACGAGAAGAAAAAGCTATCGTTACAGATATTGCTGGAACGACACGTGATGTCATTGAAGAATACGTTAACGTTCGCGGCGTTCCTTTAAAATTAATTGATACAGCGGGGATTCGCGAAACAGAAGACATTGTTGAACGAATTGGTGTCGAACGCAGCCGCAAAGCGTTAGCAGATTCGGATTTAATTTTGTTAGTCTTAAATCAAAGCGAAGAATTGACAGAGGAAGATCGTCAACTGTTGGAAGCAACGAAAGGCTTAAAACGCGTTATTCTTTTAAATAAAATGGACTTACCGACAAAACTAGATCCTAACGAATTACAAGAATTAGTCCCTGCAGAAGAAATTTTATCCGTTTCGGTGTTGTCAAACACAGGCTTAGACCAGTTAGAAGCGAAAATTGCTGATCTTTTCTTTGGCGGCCAAACAGGCGAAAAAGATGCTACCTATATTTCTAATACACGTCATATTGCTTTGCTGGATCAAGCAGCGATTTCGTTACAAGAAGTGATTAACGGCATCGAAGCAGGTATGCCAGTCGATTTAGTTCAAATTGATATGACCCGTTGTTGGGATTATTTAGGGGAAATCGTCGGCGATAGTGTCCAAGATGAATTAATTACACAGTTATTTAGTCAATTTTGTTTAGGAAAATAAGACAAGAGAGGAATTTTTTATGAATCAATATCAAGCAGAATCATATGATGTTATTGTCGTCGGTGCTGGACATGCTGGCTCTGAAGCAGCCTTAGCAGCCGCACGAATGGGCGTTAAAACGTTACTTTTAACGATTAATTTAGATATGGTTGCTTTTATGCCATGTAACCCTTCTGTTGGTGGACCTGCCAAAGGAGTCGTTGTCCGAGAAATTGATGCATTAGGCGGCGAAATGGGTAAAAACATTGATAAAACCTACATCCAAATGCGGATGCTAAATACTGGTAAAGGTCCAGCAGTGCGTGCGTTGCGCGCGCAAGCCGACAAACATGCCTATGCGACAGAAATGAAACATACCATTGAAAAAGAAGAAAATTTAACCCTTCGTCAAGGGATTGTTGAAGAATTAATCGTGGAAGATGGCGTTTGTCGTGGTGTTGTAACTTCAACAGGTGCCGCATACCGTAGTCAAGCAGTGGTGATTACTGCCGGTACTGCCTTGCGTGGCGAAATTATTATTGGTGAATTAAAATATTCATCAGGACCAAACAATTCGCAACCTTCCGTTGGTTTAGCCAATCATTTAAAAGAATTAGGTTTAGAAATCGATCGCTTTAAAACAGGAACGCCGCCACGAGTAAAATCAAGTACGATTGATTATTCTGTGACAGAGGAACAACCAGGCGATAAAGAACCCAACCACTTTAGTTACAGCACGCCAGATAGTGCCTACAATCAAAACCAAGAACCTTGTTGGTTAACTTATACGAATGAAACAACGCATGAAATTATTCAAAAAAATCTACACCGCGCCCCAATGTTTACTGGGATTGTGGAAGGTGTGGGCGCTCGGTATTGCCCATCCATCGAGGACAAAATTGTTCGTTTTGCAGACAAACCAAGACACCAATTGTTCTTGGAACCAGAAGGGTTGAATACCGAAGAAGTTTACGTCCAAGGCTTATCTACTTCTTTACCAGAAGATGTCCAAACAGAAATGCTTCATTCTATTGAAGGATTAGAAAAAGTAGAAATGATGCGTACAGGTTACGCCATTGAATACGATGTGGTAGTCCCTCACCAATTACGCCCAACATTAGAAACAAAGGTCATTGAGAATCTTTATACAGCAGGTCAAACGAACGGAACTAGTGGCTACGAAGAAGCTGCTGGTCAAGGCTTGATGGCAGGAATTAATGCTGCATTGAAAATTCAAGGCAAAGAGCCTCTTGTTTTAAAACGTAGTGATGGCTATATTGGCGTCATGATTGACGATTTAGTTACAAAAGGCACTAACGAACCTTATCGTTTATTAACGTCACGTGCGGAGTATCGTTTGATTTTACGACATGACAATGCGGACTTACGTTTAACAGAAATGGGTCATGAAATTGGCTTAGTCAAAGAAGAACAATATGCCGCCTATCTAGTCAAAAAAGCGGCTGTTGAAGCGGAAATTGCCCGCTTAGGCAAACATCGGATTAAACCAACCAAAGAAGTGCAAGCATTTTTGGAAACCAAAGGCGCTGCTGGCTTAAAAGATGGTATTTTAGCTAGAGATTTTCTGAAACGCCCAGAAATCAGTTATCAAGAAGTCGCTCAATTTATTCCCGCACCTGAAGAGGCGCTCGATCCAAAAGTGATTGAACAAGTAGAAATTCAAATCAAGTACGAAGGCTACATTAAAAAAGCCATGGAAAAAGTTGAGAAACTAAAACGCATGGAAGCAAAACGCATTCCAGAAAACATTGATTACCAAGCGATTAACGGCTTGGCGACAGAAGCAAAACAAAAACTACAAAAAATCCAACCAGAAACGATTGCCCAAGCAAGCCGTATCAGCGGTGTGAACCCCGCTGACATTAGCATTTTGATGGTCTACATCGAACAAGGAAAAATCGCGAAAGTGCAAGGATAATAAGTGGATATGAACGGATTCTTGAGAATAAATGAATCCTTATCGTATCGACTGACTCCGTTTTTGACTCCGTATATCATGCATTCATGTAGGAGTCGAACAATTCAACTGTTTCTTCTTGTCGATTTTTCGATACTTGGATGTAGATGTCCATGGTTGTCTTAGATGAAGAATGTCCTAATCTATCTTGCACATCTTTTACTTGAGCACCTGCTTCAAAAAGCAATGTGGCATGGGTTTTTCTAAAGCCATGCACTTTGATTATTTTCATATCAGGGAACTTCCTAGCTACTTTACTCATTACATGATTAGGGTAGCCCTTATACAGGAAGTCCCTTTTTTTATTTGCTTTAATAGTGCTGATAACAGGTACATCATCTATATTATCGATTCTGATACCTCGAGAAAGATTCTTTTTTATGACGGTACGTTTCCACTTCTTAAGTATGGTCAAAGTCCCGTCGTCTATTGTAATTGTTCTCTTAGATGACTCTGTCTTTGTAGGATTGACACATAGGGAGCCATCAGATAGTTCTATTAGCGTTTTATTGAATTGTACAGTCTTTTTATCAAAGTCGATGTCTTTCCACGTCAACCCCAGTATTTCTCCTTTTCTAGCTCCTGTATAAGCAGCTAATCTAAAGAACGTTAGAGCACGGTCATCTTTTAATTCTTGTAAGCAATCAAAGAATTGTCGAAGCTCTTCTTTCGTGTAAAACTCTTCTTCTATTTCGTTGAAGCTATGGTTAGATTTAGGTGTAATGGTACGTTCCATTGGATTGGTCTTGATTACACCAATCAAAATACCGTAATTGAATACCTGTGAAGTGTAACTCTTTATTTTCTGATAAGAATGATACTTCGTTGACCACTCAGTTAGTATTTTTTGACATATGGCAGGAGTGATAACCTCTAACCTCATTTTTCCAAAAGAGGGAAGAATCTGATTTGTGAAGTGATTCTTAATACGTTGTTCTGTTGTGTTTCGAATATTTTTAACGTGTTGGTCCATCCATAAATCGTATAACTCACTAAATGTCTTGATAGAGTGATGACTTATTCCAGTAAATTCGATTTCTATCTGGAATCGAGCTAAACCTAAAGAGGCTTCTTTTTTTGTTTTGAATCCTCTACGTGTTGTCCGTTTTTCTTTACCTGTCACTGGGTCTTTACCCATATACACTTTGTAAAGCCAAGCTGTGGTACCGTCACTTTTTTTGTACTGTTGTATAGTTGCCATTAATAATTCCTCCTTGAAAAAGCCATAAAAGCCCGCTGAGAGCTTGTCAGCTATAAAGGATTCAACTCATCGTATCCCACCTTTCAAATCAATATTTTAACTAAGTACGGATGGGCTCTAATAAAGAATTTATTCCTTTTTCTGGTAAATTTTCTTAGTGTATTTTTTCCCAATTGATGAAATCGTTTGCTCTAGCTTGTTTATATTATCGAAAATTTCTGTCACAGCTTCTTCGGGATAAGCCATATCTTCCAATTGACTAGGTAGCCATTCATCTACCATTATTTCTAGGTATTCCTCTATACTGCTAGTGAGGAAAAGAATGTCATTGTCAAATTCTTCTACAATAGCATTGATGAATAATTCTTCTATTTTTAAGATATTGAAAAGACTAATTTTTTCATTTTTAACTTTATTACAAGTCTTGTTAGCAATAAATTCTTGCATCTCTGGTTCTAATTTGAAATATCTATCCAGCCATGTATCTAAATCAGAGTGTACTGGTGGGAACTGTTGGCGAAGATGTTGGAACAGGTTTTTATCTGGAAATGTTATACCATCTAGTACAATGCTATCTCTATAAAGAATAATTCCCAAAATATATTCTTCTACATTGCCACAAACTAATTCCTCTATACTCATATTTCCCAAATCAGCAATTCGAGATAATCGCTCTGGTTTTGGTAAATAGGTTCCTTTCTCCCATTCATAGACAGTTTTTTTGTCAATCAATTGACCATTGTTAATCATAAGACCAAATGCTGGTTGTGTTAATTTTTTACTCTTTCTTATAGCTTTTATTTTTGTTCCGAGTATCTTTTTTCGTTCTAAATAATTTATTGGTGGACGCTTTATCATATTGACCACACCTCCTAAAATTAGTATACACCTAAAAAGGGGTGTTGTAAATAATTTTATATAATATATTGACACCCCTTTTTTATCGAGGTATTATGTGTATGTCGATGAACTGGTAATCATTTTTTATTTGATTAATCGGTTAATAACAACAAAATAGTTTTATTTTGAGCAAAGAATATGAAGATAATTCTTAGAAAATTTGTCCAAGTAATCACGAAAGGAGGGGGAAATATGTCTCTACAAATCATTGATAGCATTGTTTCTATACAAGTTGAACAACAAGTGAAAGAGATAATTACAGTGCTAAAGCCTATGCTAGAAGACATTATTTCTGGAGTTACTCTAGAGTATATGGACTATCAGCAGGCAAGTGAATATCTAGGTGTATCAGTAGGAACGATTAGAAAATATGTTTCTCAATACGGGTTACCTGTCATAAAAATTGATACGGTCATTAGATTCAAAAAATCTGATATTGATAGTTTCATGGAACGGTATAAAGGTTGAGTAAACAAATAAGACTAAAACATATAGTAATAAAGAGTTTGTGTTTATTATCTGTATGTTTTAGTCTTTAACAGAATTTTATAAGGAGGAAACACAAATGGAAACATCAATGATTAATATTCCAATCTATGTGGATAAAGAAAAACTATTAGAGAAACCAGTTACAAAAAAGGAAAAAATTGATGTAAGAGATAGGTGTTTAGATAACTACAGAGAAGTTACAAGAGATGAGTTTGTAGAGATACTAAATTCATCACAATCATTTATTCCAAGCAAGACAAAGAATAAAGGCAACAAAAGTGAAGAGTTTTTAGAAACTAGAGTAATTATTCTGGATGTCGATAACACTGTTAAAGATGAGAAGGGAAATGTAGTAGATTTGAGTAAAGATGATTGTAGATACTTAAGCATAGAAAAGGTTTTATCTATCAATTTAGTTCATAATTCTGCGTTTGCGATACAAAAAAGTATTCGGTACTCTGAAAATCTAGAAAAATTCAAGATTGTCTTTCTATTAAAAGAAGCAATTACTGACTATAGTAAAATGGTTGCTGTTTACGAATACTTGAAAAAGAACATCCCCGGGTGTGATGACAATGTAAATGCTTCTAATAGAATGTTTTTTGGAGGGTATAAGTCAGATGCAGTCATGATAATCAATGAAGACAACATGTTAGATATTACTGAGCTTTCGATTGACTTTACCATGACATGTTCTAAAAATTGTCAAAGTGATTCAGGGAGAGAGTATGAACTAGTCAATGAAACCGATTTTGTTAAGTTGATAAAAAATGACGACAAAGAAGAAATGAAGCAGTGGTTTAAAGACTTCCTGTTTGATTCCTCCGACATGTCTTTTAATGAGATTTATGAAAGATTGTTAACCATTGATATGGATAAATTACTTAAGTCAAGTAAAAACTTAAGATGTTTGTTTCACGACGACCATAATCCCTCTGCTAGTATTTTTACCAGTAAAAATAGGCATTCCATTTTTTATTGTCATTCCAGTAATTGTGGTATCAGTGAAAATTTTATTGGAGTTGTTATGCTAATTTTAAAGAAAGACAGTCGGGTAGAGACCTTTAATTGGTTACTAGAGAAATTAGACTTGTATCCTACACATTTTCGAAAATTGAAAGAGGAATCAAAAGTACTTTTTGACACTCTTGAATCGATGGAAGACAAGCTTTTCAGGACAATAAGGAATTATCTAGAGGAAATGGGACATGTCTATGATGTCTTGCTTTCTGATGTTAATTTTTTTGATGATAGTAAGGAAAGTGTAACTTGTATTTTGTCAGGAGAACAGCTAGCTAAAAAAATGAGTTCTTACTATGGTAAAGCTTATGGCATAGATAAATGTAATAAGTTACTATCATTTATGACATTTATAGGATTGATAAAAAAATTAGATGATGAAGATGTTCCTTTGAAGATGCTCGAATACCTAAATAGGTTAAAGGAAGAGAAAGCGTTAGGAAACTTTAATCATAAGAGAAGCAATGTCTATCGATTAGATGTTTTTAATGCAACTTCTGTAATTCAAAAATTGAATGAAGACATCCTTCCACTTCTGAAAAAATTTCATTTTACATATCAATATTTTTCTTATGCTTGGGTTAAGATATGTTTTAACGAAAAAGAGGCTAAAAGAGTATTTCCTCAAAATTTTCGGTCAGAACTCAGCAAGGAAAAACAATTGATTTTAGATGAGGCACATGAAGTTTTACAGGGCTTATCGTGGCAAGGAACATATATAATGACAGAGAAAGAACTTACTAACACTGTTTGTGAACGTCTACGTAATGTTGGGTATAACAGCGTGAAAAATGCTTTAATAGAAAACAGAGGCTACTTTGTTAAACAAGGATTCACTCTTGAACGAGCTTCTAAGGATATTAAGAGATTATACAATGTGAAAGCAAGTAGTAGTTTTTTAGTCTACCTAGCAAAAGGGGCAGGGATAGATGAAGTAATAAAAGAATTGATATTATCAGGAGTTGAATTAGTTCCTCTTTATCAATTTACAAGTGTAACAAGAGATGATGGACGGAGAGTAAGGAAGAAAAAAGACCCAATTGTATTAAACTAGACAGGTTATCCATAGCTCTTGATCTTATTTCATCTCAATACACCCACCGTTAAAGTTCGGTGGGTTATTTATTTTTCAATCTTTCAATAGCTGATTGCGTTCATTTTCTTGCCTTTTTAATAGCTTCATATAATCAATTGTTCGAACTGCATCTTCAGTGCTAAGAGAGCGATAGAGAGCCAAAAACTCTTCCTCATAATCTACGACAACATTGTCTAGAAAATGGCTTACAGGGGTTCCTAGGGCTCTAGAAAGAGCTGTTAAGCTATCAAGGTTAGGTTCTGTTACAGAATTTTCCCATCTTGCTACTGCCTGTTGTGTAGAGAAGATTTTTTCAGCTAATTCTTTTTGTGTCCACCCAAGAGCTTTTCGTTTCTCTTTAATGACTTTTGCATATTGTTTCTGTTTCATTAAGACACCTCCTCTTCTCAGTAGATTACAACAAGTTGTTGTATTTGTAATGACATTTGAAGTTTTTATATATTTTATGAGTTGAAATACATCATATTGTTGTATATAATAAAACAGGAGGGGAGAATCATGAAAAAAGTAAGTAATCTCAGCCGATACAGAAAAGAAAAAGGCTTTTCTCAAATTGAGTTAGCCAAAAAAATGAATGTTACACAGCAATGTGTAAGTTCGTGGCAAACAGGGAGAACGATTCCTAAACCCTATCAAATGAAGATGCTTTCTGAGATATTAAGTGTACCAATGAATGAGCTGTTTTCTGATGTATTTAATAAAGTAAACAGTTAACTAATAAACAATTGAATGTTTTTAGGAGGAGAAGACATGTATTGTAGAAAATGTGGCAAAGAAATAACAGATGAAAGTAAGTATTGCCAGTTTTGCGGAGCACTACAAGAAACAGATGAGACAACCGGAGCAGACGCAGTAAAGAAAAGTACTGAGCAGACAATTAATGAAATGAAGGAACAAATCGTACATGGACAAGAGACAGGGAAGCTGTATTTGATTATTGGTTGGATTTCTATGGTAGTATCGTTAGCATTTATTCCTGTTGTATTTGGTGCTGTTGCTGTTATTATGGGCTACTTATATCGAGAAAAAGATGAGAAAATGGGTACGATTTTGATGATAGCAGGGGTAGCTGGTGCAATCTTTGGTGTACTTTTAGGGATGTCAATGTACTGATAAGAGGGATAAGAGCAAATTATTTTGGAGATAGGAGATAAAAAGTTGAATAAAGTAAATATGAACAAGAAGTTTGTCATTATAGGTATCGTTGTCTTGGCTATTATAGGTATCATTTTTTCAAAAATGACAGGTACATCTGGATTAGAGAAGTCATCGAAACCATTGGTAACACAGATTTTACAAGAACAGTACAGTTTAAATCGGACATGTGATGATGTGACAATCACTCATGAAAATGGAGATAACACATACCGGGCTAAAGCTATATTAGACAATGGAAGTGCTATTAATATAAATATAGAATACTACCCAAAGAAAGACCGTGTTTATGTAGAGATACCATATACTGAGGTGTTAATGTTAAATTGATTTAAATATATTATGCATACCGTCCAAACAGGAACTCCTAAAGGTGTAAGCTTACTAAGGAGTTTTTTTGATTCCCTGTAAATAATAGTTTAATGATTATTGGGAAAATCTTTACATTAGTCACTGTTATAACAGCAGGATATAGGAGGAAAAATGAAAAAGAAAAAATTATTATGGATTTGTTTGGCAATTTTATTGATGATTGGAGGAATTGAGATATTTACCACATATAGATTAAAAACGAATCAGCCTAAACAATATGTATCATACATGTTAAATATTATTGAAGAAATAGACTCAGAAATGAAAGCTTTCTCAAAAACTTCTATGGATTTGGGAGAAAGATATGATTTTAAGGGTTTTATGGAAGATAAAATGGACGAGGTATCAAGTAGGGAAATTCCAGAAGGCACACCTAAAGCTGTTAGGGACACCAAAGATACTCTTCTTGAAGCGATTGATAACGTGAACACAGCTTTACTAACTAATGATGTAAAATTATTGGAACAAGGCCAGCTTTATTTTAGTATGGCTCAAGCCATATATATAGAGTTTTTAGATGGAAATATAAAAGAGAAGCCACTTAATGAAAAACTTAATTCATTTGTAGAAACATACACAGCTATACCACCTACTTGGAAACTTGTAAATGAAGATAAAGGAATCACGATAAATACTGATACAGAGATTTCTTCAGATGCTCAATTTTTATCAGATTTATTAGCTAATCTAACAGGTATCAGTAATGCAGTGACAGAGCAAGTTGGTAAAGATATTCCACTTAGGTTACTTGAAAATGGGAAAAAAGATTATTCTGTGGTATTTAAGAACGGACAGGTAACTGATTACAACGAAGTATTTAAAAAAGTTATTGAATAATGATTCTTCCATCTTTTTCATTTATTTACCCTACCCCGTTGTTATATGACCGTACTTATACATCTCCAGTAGCTTAGGATAAGCTACTGGGGGTATTTTTTTTTCGGATTTGGAGCCCGACTATATTTATTTGTATCTGAAATGAAACGGAGATAGTTTCATTAAACGTTGATATATAAGTGTTTTAGACTGTTTCAGGTAGTGATTTTAGTGAAAAAATTTTTAAGAAATTTGTATATTTTATACTACTAGACAGTACTGTTTTTTTATGAAAAAATCATATGTAATTGTTTCATATGTATCTGAAATGGTTCTAAAGATAACTATGTAGAAATATAAAAAATAAGTTAACGATCAGTCTAAGTTATATCAAACAACATTAGACTCCTTTCGCGTAGTTTATTAGCAAGAATAAGTTTTTTTCTTTTCTAAAAGGGAGTATGCTAAAATAAAAGGGTATATAGCAACTTTAAATAAGAGATAGGAGTGTATCTTTTTGGGTGCAGAATTAAATCAGAAGTTATTTAGTGCGGCAGATAATCTCCGTAGTAAAATGGATGCGTCAGAATATAAAAATTATTTATTGGGGCTGATTTTCTATAAATATTTATCCGACCGTTTGTTGGAACAAGTGGTTCTTTTAGCAGATGAATCCTTAGAGGAATATGACACAGTAAGCAAACAAACAATGTTGTATCGTGAATTACTTTCAGATGAAGAATCAAAAGAAGATCTGATTGCCACAATCGTTGATATTTTGGGATATGCAATTGCACCAGAGTATCTTTTCAACGTCTTAGCGGATCAAGCAAAACAAGCAACGTTCCAATTGAACGATCTAAACAAAGCCTTTGTGCAATTGGCATCTACCTACAATCAATTTAATGGGTTATTTGATGATGTGGATCTCCAATCAAAAAAACTAGGAACAGATGAGCAACAACGAAATGTGACGATTACCGAAGTTATCAAGAAATTGAATGACGTGGAAGTTTTAGGTCACGATGGGGATGTGATCGGGGATGCGTATGAATTTCTGATCAGTCAATTTGCTTCAGAAGCAGGGAAGAAAGCCGGAGAATTTTATACACCTCACATGGTTTCTGATATGATGGCACAAATCGTGACACTAGATCAAAAAGAACGCCCTTTCTTTAGTGTCTTTGACCCAACCATGGGTTCAGGTTCCTTGATGTTAAATGTACGTAACTACTTAACTCATCCAGATAACGTTAAATATCATGGGCAAGAACTAAATACAACGACATACAATCTAGCAAAAATGAACTTGATTTTACATGGGGTAGATGCCGAAGAAATGAATCTCCGCAATGGGGATACGTTGAATAAGGACTGGCCAACAGATGAACCTTACACATTTGATGCAGTAGTGATGAATCCACCTTATTCGGCTAATTGGTCAGCAGATACGACCTTTTTAGATGATTCCCGGTTTAATCGTTATGGAAAATTAGCGCCAAAATCCAAAGCAGATTTTGCGTTTCTTCTTCATGGTTTCTATCATTTGAAGGAAACAGGGACCATGGCCATCGTCTTGCCACACGGGGTTTTATTCCGTGGTGCTGCAGAAGGGGTCATTCGTCAAAAATTACTAGAAGACGGCAGTATTTATGCTGTGATTGGTATGCCTGCGAACTTGTTCTTTGGTACATCGATTCCAACGACGGTGATTGTATTGAAGAAGAATCGTCAAACTCGAGATGTATTATTCATTGATGCTAGTCGTGAATTTGTTAAAGGGAAAAATCAGAATAAATTATCGGAAGAAAACATTCAAAAAATCCTCGAAACCTACGCTGAAAGAAAAGATGTTGAGAAATACGCTCATTTGGCAACCTTTGATGAAATCAAAGAAAATGACTATAACTTAAATATTCCACGCTATGTAGATACGTTCGAAGAAGAAGAACCAATTGATATGGTTCATGTCGGAAATGACATCAAGAAGATACGACAAGAACAGCAAGTGCTAAAAAAAGAACTTTTAGAAGCTATCTCTTCCCTGCAAACAACACCTGAAAATGAAGCATGGTTGCAAGGCGCGCTGGAGGTGTTCAAACATGAGCAATGATACACTACCAGAAATCCGTTTTCCAGAATTTACGGATGAGTGGGAACAAGTTAAATTAAAAGATGTGGCTACTGTTTTTGATGGTACACACCAAACTCCTAAATATACTGAGTCTGGAGTGAAGTTTGTTAGTGTCGAAAATATAAAGACACTGGAAACAGAAAAGTACATCAGTCAAGAAGCTTACGACAGTGAATATTCAAAAAAGCAAGCTGAAAAAGGCGATGTGTTAATGACACGTATTGGTGACATCGGAACTGCAAAAGTAATTGAAACCGATGAACCATTGGCATATTACGTTACCTTAGCGTTATTGAAGCCAAATGAAATAGATTCAAGCTTTCTTGCTTGGTTAATTCCAAGCCCTGAAGTTCAACGTAATATTTGGAAAAGGACTTTGCACATTGCTTTTCCGAAAAAGATAAATCTTGGTGAGATTAATCAAATTGAGATGAATGTACCATCTCTCGAAGAACAAACAAAAATCGGTACTTTCTTCCAAAACCTCGACCAACTCATCACCCTTCATCAACGTAAGCTAGATTTATTAAAGGAAACGAAAAAAGGATTCTTACAAAAAATGTTCCCTAAAAACGGAGCAAAAGTGCCAGAAATTCGGTTTCCTGGATTTACGGAGGATTGGGAAGAGCGAAGGTTGCAGGAGGTAGTAGATAGATATGATAATTTACGAATACCGATAACTGCATCGAAACGAGTAGCTGGTAATACTCCTTATTATGGGGCAAATGGGATTCAAGGTTATGTTGAAGGATACACACATGATGGAGCATTTATTTTAGTTGCAGAAGATGGAGCGAATGACTTGAAGAACTATCCAGTTCAATATGTAGATGGAAAAGTTTGGGTTAATAATCATGCTCATGTAATTCAAGCAAAAGAAAATTTAGCTGATAATATGTTTTTGATGAATGCCATAAGAAGTATTAATATAGAACCATTTTTGGTCGGTGGGGGTCGGGCAAAACTTAATGCAGATGTTCTGATGAAATTAGAGGTTATTATACCTTTAAAGAGTGAACAACAAAAAATTGGTGCCTTCTTCAAGCAGCTAGATGATACGATCGCTCTTCATCAACGTAAGTTGGATTTACTAAAAGAAACGAAAAAAGGCTTCTTACAAAAGATGTTTGTCTAGGAGGGAAGAAAAATGAAAATTAGTCACCGTGAGGAAGCGGAAGTCGAAGAACAGTTGATTCGTGTACTGGGGGAAGGACATAATCAGTGGACGTATCGTCCGGATCTAAAATCAGAAGAAGATCTTTGGGTCAATTTACGTCAAAAAATCATCTCAAATAATCAAGCAGAACTGAATGATTCTCCTTTGACCGATAAAGAGTTTGAAACGATCAAAACCGAATTATTGCTACGGACGAAAACCCCATTTGATGCTGCGAAATGGTTAAAAGGTGAAAATGGGATGGCTCGGATCACGATTGAACGGGAAGATTCGCAATTGGGTTCTGTCTCACTTATCCTTTATTCCAATCAAGACATTGGTGGAGGAATCTCTACTTATGAAGTGGTTCATCAAATTGCAAAACGTGGAAGTAACATAGAAGCACGGGATCGACGTTTTGATGTTACCTTATTAATCAATGGATTACCGATTGTCCAAATCGAGTTGAAACAAGTAACCGCAAAAGATGGCGTCTATCAGGCGTTTAATCAAATCAAAAAGTATGCAGAAGAAGGCATATTTCGGAACAATATCTTTTCGACCTTGCAGTTGTTTGTGGTTTCCAATGAACAAACGACCCGGTATTTTGCAAATGCCTTACCGAAAGACTTGCACCCTAAGTTTTTATTTAGTTGGCGAACGAAAGACAATGAAAAAGTAGAAAACTTATATGAGTTTTGTAAACAAGTGCTAAATATCCCGGATGCCCATCGCTTGATTGCGGATTATACGATTGTCAGTGAAGATCAAGACAATAAAACCCTCATGGTGTTACATCCTTATCAAGTACATGCGATTCAAGCCTTGTTTATTGCTGCAAATAAACATCAATCAGGGTATGTGTGGCATGCGACAGGTTCAGGAAAGACGTTGACTAGTTTTGTATCTACTAAGCTTTTAGCACGAAAATCGGGGATCGATCGAACGATCATGTTAGTGGACCGCAAAGATTTAGATAATCAAACCACCACAGAGTTTACGAAATTTGCTTCGGAATTTAATACTGGGATTTCTTCCGGGAACGCCAAAGCAAATAGCTTGATCGTTGGAACAGGAAGTGCCAAAGAGTTAAGTGAAACTCTGTTGGCAGATGCCAATGCGAATGTTGTGATTATTACAACCCGTCAAAAGCTAGATGCGGCGTTGAAATATGCAAAGAAACAAGAGGAGAAAAAAGGAACCAATCGCTTCCAAAAATTAATGGGACAACATATCGTGTTTGTAGTAGATGAGTGTCATCGAGCGTTAAGTGCTGAAAATATGGAAGAAATCAAAAAAATGTTTCCGAAATCCACTTGGTTTGGCTTTACAGGTACACCGATTTTCCCTGAGAATCGGAAACAAGCCAAAGGGCAATTAGCACGTACGACCCATGACCAGTATGGAGAGGTCTTACATACCTATACCATCAAGAATGCGCTAGAAGATGGCTCTGTTTTAGGATTTCAAGTAGAGCATGAAAACACTGTTGAGCCGACTTCATTAGAGAATAAAATCTATCGGAAATTAAAAGAAGTAGAAACATATGCAGAGTATTCATCAGAACAGATCAATCGTATGATCGATCAAATGGATCCTGTCAAAAAAGAAAGTTATTTGGACCCTGCTGTTTTTGAAGCAGATGAACATATCCAAAAAGTCATCCATAAAATGTTCCGTCCAGATAATGCCTATACAAAATTTGATTTTCGAAATGGCCGGCCAATGAAATCTGCAATCTTAACCACGAGTTCCATTGACATGGCCAAAAAGTATTATCGGGCTATCAAAGAGATGACGAAAGAGCCTGATTGGATAACAAAAGAGTTTCCCAATCATCCCATTCGTGAAGGACGAACTATGGAGGATCCTGATTTCCCAAGGATCGCTATTACCTATTCATTAGAAGAAAATAGCCGAGATTCAAGTGCCCAACAAGAAGAAATGCAAAAAATTATTGAGGAATATAATCAGTATTATGATACTGCCTGGTTATTAGCAGACATTGAACGTTATAACGGAGATATCAATAATCGTTTGGCACGAAAAAGAGCGGAATTCAAACAATTTGGGAAACAAATTGATTTAGTGATCGTAGTGGATCGTCTATTGACAGGTTTTGATGCCCCTACGATTCAAACCCTATTTGTAGATCGTAATCTAGAGTATGCAGGATTGATCCAAGCTTTTTCACGTACGAACCGTACGTATCCAGAAAAAACAAAAGGACTAATTGTTACTTTCCGAAAGCCAGCGATAATGGAGAAGAATGTCGAGGATGCGACAAAACTGTATTCAGAAGCTAAAGAAGAATCGGGATTAATTTATCCAAGTTATCAGGAATCCAAAAAAAGATTCAAACAAGCATATGGTAAGTTAAAAGAGGTTTCATCCATGGAATCCATTGATGAACATACTCCTCTTGAAACTCGTATCGAATATGTCAAAGCATTCCAAGAATTGAATCGTGCTTATGAATCGTTAGTGACTTATGACGATTACAATGATGACATCGTGCAATCTTCAACTTTGAATAATCAAATTCAACTTTTGGAAGAACAAATTGGTGTGTACGAGACCGTGAAGGGTTCCTTAATAGAGGAAGAACCAGAAAAAGAGGGAGAAGATTTTTCAACGATCGAATTTTATAGTGAAAATACCACGAAGTTGTATGATATTGATTCAACTTATATTGATCAATTACTAGGAACTTATGCTGCGAATAGTTCAGATGCACGAGAAGAAATTGAAAAAGCTTTGGCTAAATTGAATAAAACAGAAGGAGTCAAAGAAGTTTACCGACAAATTTTAAATGCATTTGATGTGGGGACTTTAGATAGTAATGAAGATATCTTTGTCATTAAACGTCGCTATTTTACACAAGCAAGTGATGATTTGATTCATGCCTTTTCCAATGAGTGGTGTGTTTCTGAGAAAGAATTACATGCTTCTAATCTGCAATATATGCCAGGTGAAGATCCAATTCCTAATATGAAAGCAATTATCAACAGTAAGGATTACGAAGGATACAAAGCCAACCATCCAGAAGCGAAGCCATTTAAATACCCACAAGAAATGAAGCGAGCATGGCGTAAAATGTTAGATGATGAGTTGATTCCACTTGAGAATGAATTGAGGTAAATGAGAAGAGTTAAGAAAATTGTACGATTCAAAGATGGTAGTAAAGTGGAAGTGTAGAAAATAGGGATAGATGTCTTTTATTTGTTCACATTTTATAACGAAGTATTTAAGACAGCTATTGAATAATGTTTCCTCCACCTTTTTCATTCATTTACCCCGCCCCGTTGTTATATGACCGTGTTTTGAGAGGAACCAATAAAAAGCATAGGCTAACTAGGGGTTCCTTTTTCTTTTGTTTTTTTGGAATCCGCTTAAGTGAAATGTATCTGAAATGAAACGGAGATAAAGTGATTTTTTGCTGTAATGACAAGGTTTTAGCTGTTTCAGATACCATGTAACCCAAAATAGTTTATTGAGAAAATAGGAGAGTATTTGATACTAACTAGTAGGAAAAAATGAGATAAAAAGTAAATGGAATCATTTCAGGTAATCTCAAATAAAAAATATACAGTCCTGTGGCACTTTACCTATGGGACTGTATATTTTTTACTCTCAGCGGGCTTGTTTTGACTCCGTGTCTGACTCCGTCGTATTGATTTTAAATGAAATTCGATGACCAATTAACAGGTCGTTTTTGAAATTTTTGTCTCTATATGACTCAGTTTGATAATTATTGATAGATCGATTTGGGTCTACATCGAACAAGGAAAAATCGCGAAAGTGCAAGGATAATAAAAATTTGAAGCAGTTGCTTCTTCACGGATGATTGATTGTGAAGAAGCAACTGCTTTTTTGTTTTGAATTAGTCTACTTTTTTTTCTAAACTACAAAAAAAGACTGTCTTAAATAATTTCACAAACTGACCTATACTGAAAGCGCAAACAAATGATAGGAGTGGAACAAATGACAGATTGGTTAGGAATTAAAGGAAAAGTAGTGATTGTTACAGGAGGCTCATCTGGTATTGGTCGTAGCATTGTTGAAAGCTTGTTAGCAGAAGAGGTCTATGTCGCTAATTTTGATATTTCAGCATCAGAAACGCAACATGAGCATTTACTCTTTGTGAAAGTCGATGTAACTTCTCGAGCAGAAGTAGAAGCAGGTGTCGCTCAAGTGGTGGAAAAATTTGGAACCGTAGATGGCCTAGTAAATAACGCCGGAATCAATATTCCTCGTCTATTGGTGGATAAAAATCATCCTCATGGGCCTTATGAATTATCGGATGAGGTATTCGACAAAATTGTAGCCATCAATCAAAAAGGGCTCTACCTAATGAGCCAAGCAGTGGGCCGGATTCTTGTACAAAAACAAGCAGGTGTCATTATTAATATGTCTTCAGAAGCTGGATTAGAAGGCTCCGAAGGGCAAAGCGCCTACGCTGCAACGAAAGCAGCGGTCAGCAGTTATACACGTTCATGGGCTAAAGAGTTAGGAAAATCAAACGTCCGTGTTGTGGGGATTGCGCCAGGCATTATGGAAGAAACGGGCTTGCGCACTTTAGCATATGAAGAAGCATTGGCTTATACACGAAACATTTCTGTGGAGCAATTGCGAGCAGGTTATTCAAAAACAAGTACGATTCCATTAGGTCGTAGCGGAAAACTCCATGAAGTCGCTGACTTAGTATGCTATTATTTATCAGACCGTTCAAGCTATATTACAGGCATCACCACAAACGTAGCTGGAGGTAAAACAAGAGGATAGAGGTGGGAAAACTAAATGACGCTAGTAAGTAGATGGTACCAAGTAATAAAATTACTAGTTGATCACAAAGGAATGAGCTTACTGGAATTGCAAGAAAAATTAGCCGCAAGTCCTCAAACAGTTCGTAAAAACATTGATACATTGAATGATGAATTAATCGGTATCGCCCAAATTATTCAGAAGGAAAATCTCTTTCAGTTAGAAATCAATAACTTTGAAGGTTTTGAAGAGGTTTTGTCTGGACGGCTAAAAAGGGAATCTGATTTTAATTCTTCAAGCAAGCGTGTTTCCTACATTATCAAACGATTAATAGAAGAAGATCAATTTATTTCAACTTATGATTTATCCGAAGAACTCGCCGTTAGTCGCGGCACAGTTAATAAAGACATTAAGCGCATGAAAGAGCTGATTGCTCCTTGGCAGGTTGCGGTTGTAGGTACGCCAAACCGTGGCATTCATTTAGAAGGAAAAGAGTTTGATTTACGCTTACTTCATGTGAATTACGTCCAAGAATATTTTGAAGAACAGTTTCTTCATGAAACTACCAAACAAATGATACAAAAAATAATCAAAGAAACAAGACTAGCAAAACAAGATAGTTTTCTTTTACGAAGAGTGGTTTCAATTGTTTTGCAGCGTGTTTTAGCTGGAAAACTCATTACGGAACTACCACCAGAATATGTTGATTATGTTCGTCATAACGAGCAGATTGAAGAACTGATGTATCACTTGGAAATAACCTATAATGTAACGTTAAGCCAATGGGAACGTTCCTTTATCAGCTTTCCTTTTAACATCAACACAAACCATATTCGTAATTCTTTATTGGCTGATGAAGGACTCTTAGCTGACTATTTTCAAAAAATGATGAAAAAAATTCATCATTCAGTTGTTGTTGAATTTGATGAGGACTTCTTGTTTTCAGAAATGAAAGATCATTTAAGAAACGTGATGAATCGACTCGTTTTTCATGTGGAGTGTCACGATTTATTTTACGGAGAAATTGAACGACAATATCCTTTGGCCTATGAATTAGCCAAGATTGGCTTGCAAGAATTGGGCCGTTTGTTAAATCGTTGTGTGCCGACGGTTGAATTTGGGTATCTCGCTTTGTATTTTGAGCTAGCATTGAGAGGGAACTATGAAGCGGGAGCCAAAAAAGAAATCGCTGTAATCTGCAGTACAGGTCATGGAACGGCCTTGATCATTCAGCGGCAATTGGAAAAAGTTTTGGGTCCAGACGTCCAGATTGCCCATTTTTCTGAAGAAGAGGCAGAGAGAAGAGAATTGAATCAATATTTTGCTATTTTTACAACCATTCCCTTAAAAAATATTCGACCACAAACACCGATGATCCATTTAACTAATTTATTTAACGATACTTGGCTCAGAAATGAGTGGCAGAGGGCAAAAGAAATTCGTTCCGTGGAATCTCAAAATATTCATATGACCTATCAATTATTAGAGAATACTCAAGGTTACCGAGCGAATATCCAGAAAATGATTGCTGATTTAGAAGCAGAAAAATTAGTAGATTCCCAATTTATCGAACGAATTTTTACTAGAGAAGATCAACAAACAACTATTTTTGAATCGGGGATTGCCTTTCCCCATACAATTAATCAAGCCTTACCAACGATTATTTTATCGATTGGGGTTTTTGAAGAATCACTGGTTACACCAGAAGGTAAAGTTGATGTTATTTTGCTGTTGGGTATTCCAGAAGAGCTGACGGCCACTGTTGAAGCAGAGTTACTACAACTATATGACCGCTTGTTTACAATCGCAGGAGACGAACGTTTACGTAATGAGTTACGGAAGCAACGAGATGTTTTAGCAGTTAAAGAGTGGATGCAAAGGAAGGGGATTATCATATGAGCTTTATCTACGTATTCGGAGCGCTTTTTTTAACAGCTTACTTCGTTCAGATAGCTATGGGAATGAAACAGATTAAACACTTTAATCAAAACTACCAAGAATTGCGACAATTAGGGAAAGTCGCGATTGGTCGACGTGCAGGGAAGTTAAAAGCAGGCACGATTATCTTGTTTGCTGTGGATTCACAAGGGAAAATCTTAGCCGCTAGAAAGATGCAAGGTGTCACCGTTCTAGCTAAATTTCATCCCTTACCTCAGTACGTGAACGAGGATATTCATTATATGGATCATTACCATCCACTCGTACAAAAGGAAAATAAATTAACCCAACAAGCGATGGAAAATGCACGAGAAATTTACTTACGTGTTGAGCTTGGCAATTATCAAGAAACACAACCATTAACGCCGCTTAATGGAGCCAAAATTCAATGGCAATTATGGAAAAATAAAGTACAAACAAAATTGAAAGGAAGTGTCGAGTAATGTCTTATATTACAAAATTTGCGGAAGGATTTATGCACCTTTTCCAAACAGGAGCAGAAACATTTATTTCTTGGATGACAGGCATCGTACCTGTTGTTTTGATGTTAATGGTAGCTATGAATACTTTAATTGCTTTTCTAGGAGAAGAAAGAGTAACCAAGGTAGCCAAACTTTCTGCCAAAAATCCTGTTACGCGGTATTTAGTGTTGCCTTTTTTATCCGCTTTTATGTTAGGCAATCCAATGTCCTTTACGATGGCTCGATTTTTACCAGAATACTATAAACCTAGCTATTATGCTGCACAAGCGCAATTTTGTCATACCAGTAATGGAGTTTTTCCTCATATTAATCCTGGTGAATTGTTCGTTTGGTTAGGGATTGCGCAAGGGATTGATACGTTAGGACTAAATTCGATGGACCTAGCGATTCGCTATATGTTTGTAGGGATATTAATGAATTTTATTGGCGGTTGGGTTACCGATTTCACTACCGCCTATGTTTGCAAACAACAAGGAATTACCCTTAGTAAAACAGTAGAGATTGCTGTGGATTAGAAAGGAGCAAGGTGAGATGACGTACAATAGTATTAAGGTAGTTAAAGGAAATGGCGGTTATGGTGGGCCCTTAGTGATTACACCGACAGAAGAAAAACATAAATTTATTTACATTACAGGTGGCGGCGAGAAACCCGCAATTGTTGATAAAATCGTAGAATTGACAGGAATGGAAGCGGTCAATGGTTTTAAGACATCGATTCCAGATGATGAAATCGCATTAGCCATTATTGATTGTGGAGGCACTCTTCGTTGCGGAATTTATCCTAAAAAAGGAATTCCTACTATTAACGTTGTTCCAACTGGCAAAAGTGGTCCCTTAGCACAATACATTAATGAGACAATTTATGTTTCCGCTGTAGGCCCGAAACAGATTACATTGACATCAGAAGAAGCTGCTGCTGATACAGAAAAGCCCACCTCGAAAAAAACAGAATTTAAATATGATACAAGTAAAAAAATTACTGAACAAAAAGCGGAACAACAAAGTTTTGTTGCGAAAATTGGTATGGGTGCAGGAAAAGTTGTAGCGACATTCAACCAATCAGCCCGTGAAGGCGTACAAACGATGATCAACACAGTGATTCCGTTTATGGCATTTGTTTCTTTATTAATTGGTGTGATTCAAGGTTCAGGAATTGGTGAATTTTTTGCCAATATCATGGCGCCGTTGGCAGGAAACATTGTGGGGTTAACAATTATTGGTTTTATTTGTTCTCTGCCGTTTCTTTCTCCTCTATTAGGTCCTGGAGCAGTAATCAGCCAAGTAATTGGTACGTTAATTGGTGTGGAAATTGGGAAAGGCAACATTCCGCCACAACTAGCTCTACCAGCATTGTTTGCTATTAATACACAAAACGCGTGCGACTTTATTCCCGTGGGTTTAGGCTTGGAAGAAGCTGAAGCTGAAACCGTTGAAGTCGGGGTCCCTTCTGTTTTATATTCTCGTTTCTTAAATGGTGCCCCTCGAGTACTAGTTGCTTGGTTAGCAAGTTTTGGATTGTATAGTTAAAAAATTTTTTTTGGAGGATGGGAAATGTCAGTATTTACAACAAAGGTTCAGTCTATTGGGCCAGAAGCCGAATTATTTAAAGAAGAAAAAATGGTCATCTTATTTGGAAAAGATGCACCAGATGCTTTAGCAGATTATTGTTATAACATTGAGGTTCAGCCAGTCACAGAAGCGATTACGGACAAGCAAACGTTAGTGATTGATGAACAAACTTACCAGATTACCGCTGTAGGCGAGGTAGTATTAACTAATTTAGACACATTGGGTCACATTACTATTAAATTTGATGGCGCAACAACACCTGAATTACCAGGTACATTATATGTTGAAGAAAAAGCTATTCCTGAAATAACTGTTGGTACAACAATCACTATTCTATAATTATCGTTTAAGGGAGGAACGTAAAAGATGGAATTTATGCTAGATACAATTAATCTTGAGGCTATTCGAAAGTATCAGAAAATTTTACCACTGGCAGGCGTAACGTCTAATCCTAGTATTGTTAAGCAAGCAGGAAAAATTGACTTCTTTGCGCAGATGAAAGAAATCAAAAAAACGATTGGACAAGCGAGTTTGCACGTCCAAGTGGTCGGTCAAACGACAGAAGAGATGCTAGAAGATGCCCAAACCATTGTACAACAATTAGGCCAAGAAACATTCATTAAAATCCCAGTCAATGAAGCAGGCTTGGCAGCCATCAAACAACTAAAGCAGGCAAATTATCGGATAACAGCAACCGCTATTTATACAGAATTTCAAGGTTATCTAGCGATTGCGGCAGGTGCAGATTATTTAGCGCCGTATTATAATAGGATGGAGAATTTAACAATTGATTCTCAAAAGGTTATTGAGCATTTAGCTGCAGAAATTAAACGGACGAACGCAAAGAGTAAGATCTTAGCTGCTAGTTTTAAAAACGTGGCACAAATTAATCAAGCCTGTCAAATGGGGGCGCAAGCGGTCACTATCGCACCAGAACTCGTGACACAAGGCTTGGCAATGCCCGCCATTCAAAAAGCAGTAACTGATTTTCAGGAAGATTGGGTTGCTGTTTTTGGAGTAGAAACGGTAAACGAATTAACATAAAAAGAACGAGAAGAAAAAGCGGCCATTTTTCTTCTCGTTCTTTTTTTGTTTCACATGAAACATCTACGATTATTCACTTGCTTAAAAATTAGACAATTTTCTTTATTTGTCAAAGAATTTCTTAAAAAAAAGGGTTATCTTTTGGGTATTTTTTTTGGTAGCAGTATGATGAGGGTATCAAATGATAGGAGGAAACGAGAATGAGATACACAAATGGAAATTATGAAGCATTTGCTCGACCAAGAAAACCAAAAGGTGTAGATGACAAGAGTGCCTATATCGTTGGTGGTGGCCTAGCAGGTTTAGCAACGGCTGTTTTCTTAATTCGTGACGGTCAAATGAAGGGCGAAAATATTCACATTTTTGAAGAACTCACGCTGTCTGGCGGTTCTTTAGATGGTAAATTTATTCCCCATGATGGCTTTGTCACTCGCGGCGGACGCGAAATGGAAAACCATTTCGAGTGTTTGTGGGATCTATTTCGTTCGGTACCATCATTAGAAGTAGAAGATGCCTCTGTCCTAGATGAGTTTTACCGGTTAGATTTAGATGATCCAAATTCTTCAAATTGCCGCATTATTCATAACCGTGGCGAACGTGTCCCAGATGATGGACAATTTACTTTATCCAAAAAAGCACAAAAAGAAATCGTTGATTTATTTATGACTTCTGAAGATCAATTAATTGGCAAAAAAATTGAAGATGTTTTCGGCGAAGAATTTTTTGAATCCAACTTTTGGATCTATTGGTGTTCAATGTTTGCTTTTGAAAAATGGCACTCTGCCATTGAAATGCGCCGTTACATCATGCGCTTTATCCACCACATCAAAGGGTTGCCTGACTTTACAGCCTTGAAGTTTACCAAATACAATCAATACGAATCGTTAGTGAAACCATTACTAAGCTTTTTAACCAATCAAGGGGTAGACTTTCAATATGAAACAACGATCAATGATATCCAAGTCGACATCAAAGGAGCTACTAAAGTTGCTCGGCGATTATTGCTGACACAAGCGGGCAAAACCAAAGAAATTCCTTTAACTGAAAATGATTTAGTCTTCGTAACGAATGGCTCAATTACTGAAAGTTCGACGCAAGGAGATCATCATACACCAGCACCAATTACTCATGAACTAGGGGGAAGTTGGAATCTCTGGAAAAACTTAGCAAAACAATCCCCAGAATTTGGGCACCCAGAAGTTTTCTGTGAAAATTTACCAGATGAAAGTTGGTTTGTCTCAGCAACGATTACGTGGGAAAATTTCGATATTGAACCGTATCTTTCTCGGTTAACACATCGTAAATTACGGACAGGAAAAATTGTCACAGGTGGTATTATTACTATTAAAGACTCTAATTGGATGATGAGTTTCGCTATGCATAGACAACCGCATTTTAAAGAACAAAATGATCAACAATCTATAACTTGGGTATATGGATTACTTTCTAATAAACCAGGAAATTATATCAAAAAACCAATCGAACAATGTACCGGCCAAGAAATTACGCAAGAGTTACTTTATCATTTAGGGGTCCCAGAAGGGGAAATTGAACGTATTTCAGAAGAATCGGCTACCACTATTCCGGTTTATATGCCGTTTATCACTTCTTACTTTATGTTAAGAGAACCAGGCGATCGACCATTAGTTGTACCAAACGGCTCTAAAAATCTTGCTTTCATTGGGAACTTCGCAGATACTGAACGAGATACGGTGTTTACAACAGAGTATTCTGTACGGACAGCGATGGAAGCTGTTTATCAATTGCTAGAGGTTGAACGCGGAGTACCAGAAGTGTTTGCTTCTGCATACGACTTGCGCGTCTTAGCAAACTCTGTTTATTATTTATCTGACAAGAAAAAATTAACAGAAATGGATATGCCGTTCGTGGAACGCAAAATGGTTGAACACTTTGTGAAGAAATTTGAGGATACGTATATTGGTGATATTTTAAGAGAAAATCATTTAATTTAGATGAAAAAGCGAGTGTAAATCACTCGCTTTTTTGGTTGTTTTATTAACCGTTGGATAAATATTCATTATTGTGTATATTTATTTTATGATTTTGTGGATATTAAATATATAATATGTTGAATGAGGGTAGCCAGTGGGCAACTTCGCAAAAAAATCTTAATTTCTGAAGAGACTTTTTCAAAATTTTGTTGAAAAGAAGGCGCATTTTTACCATAGTTTCTTCACATTTAACGGCTATTATTTAAACATACCCGATAAACAAAACCCTAACAAAACACTTTTTCATTTTTTAACTCCTCCGCCCGCCCTTCCCCAAAGGGCGGGTTGTTTTTTTGCGTTAAAGCAGTTGGCATTTTGCGGGGAAAGGATTATCATTATAGAAGAAGTATATAGAAAAAGGCGGCGAGAAGATGGGACGTTGGCAAGAATTACAACAAGCAATGAGTGCTGGTGTAGAGGCGGCGATTGACGCTGGCTGGGACCGCCAAGCTGTTTATGGATTAGTGGAAAGCGCCATAAAAGACACGCGTTTCTTGCCACTTGAGCAAGCGAAAACAGCAGTCGCGGAACTGTTTTCTGAAGTGGAAGAAGTGGGCTCTTCAGCGTATGAGCGATTATTTCGCTTTTCGGCTTATCGTCCGCAAGAAAAGCTCTCGTTACTGTTATGGCAATTAGGTGCAGTGTTGGATCAGCATGGCATGTTGCAATTAGTAGGGCCTTATCGTTTCTCGAAGACGATTGCACCGCATGCGACGTTTTGGCATTTGTTGGCAAAAACAGTTCAAAAAGCCTATCCGTTAGGTCTTCTTGGGAGCTTTAACCAAGAGAAAGCGAAAAAGATACATCAATTAAGAATGTATATTGATCGTCAAAATATCACGTATATCCGCGATTTTTTTAAACAAGAAGGGGACACCGATGAACAGGCATTAAAACGTTATGTTTTTGCGGCCAAGCCGCAAGGGATGGGCGGGCGGAAGCTGAAAAAAAGCTCTGCTCGTTTGCACAACAAATACCCTGAGGGGGCATCTTATTCTTTAATTAATAAGAAACGATTGACGCCTAATTTTCACAGTGAGTTTATTTTGAATGAAGAAGGGACCTTTGAAACCCAGTGGGATGTGTTAGTTGAGGACTGGCGAGGCAGATTAATTAGTAATCCAGCCTATTATCAAGCGGCCAAAAACAGTGAATACCAGGAAAAAGTCTTGAATGGTGAATCGTTTAATTATGCAAATCGGAATAATCGTACCCATGAATTACTAGATAGTTCACCACCAGGGAGATTTGATCATCAATTACGAAAAACAGCCAAAAAAGGTTGGTTAAGTCCCCGTATCCAAGAATACGACTACCGCAGAGAACGACAAATAAAGTGCGATGATTATAGTAAGTAAAACAAGCCAATGTTTCACATGAAACATTGGCTTGTTTTACTCTTAGAGAAAGGCGGTTTTCGTTGTCGCCAATTGAACATTTTGGCCCGTGGCTAGAGACTTTTTACTACATAAAAAAGCGGGTTTTTCTTTTATCATTCAGTCAAAAATCTTCCGAAAAGCATTGCAAGAAATTGCTATTTGCGTTAAAGTAGGAAAAGATGATTGTGAAACATTTTTCTGTTTCACAAAAAAGGAAGGAGTCTTTATGCTACCCGAAGAATTTAGACAACTATTAGCCGCAAAAGGCATTGAATTGACAGACCAACAGATGACACAATTTGACCAATATTTCCATTTACTAGTAGAATGGAATGAAAAAATGAATTTAACAGCCATTACAGAAGAAAAAGAAGTTTATTTGAAACATTTCTATGATTCTGTTTCGTTGGCATTCTTTGAAGACTTTGCCAGCGATAAAGCCATTTGTGATGTCGGCGCAGGCGCAGGATTTCCAAGTATTCCTTTGAAAATTGTTTTTCCTTCATTAAATGTCACAATTGTTGACTCTTTAAATAAACGAATTACTTTCCTAACAGAGTTAGTGAATCAACTAGGTTTGGCTAATGTTTCTTTGTATCATGATCGTGCAGAAACATTTGGTCAAAAAGCAGAATTTCGTGGCGCGTTTGATTACGTTACAGCGCGAGCAGTTGCACGATTAAATGTTTTAAGTGAACTGTGTTTACCCTTAGTTAAAAAAGAAGGCTATTTTTTAGCCTTAAAAGCATCGAAAAGTGAAGAAGAAATTAATGAAGCAAAACCTGCAATCGCTACATTAGGCGGTCAATTTCAAAAAGAAGTTGGTTTTACTTTGCCGATTACGGCAGACGAACGTCACATTGTCGTGATTCAAAAGAAAAAAGAAACCCCTAAAAAATATCCCAGAAAACCTGGATTACCAAATAAACAACCGATTAAATAAGATGGAGGCACACACATGACACGAATTATTTCTGTAGCGAACCAAAAAGGCGGCGTTGGTAAAACAACGACCACTGTAAATTTAGGCGCATGTTTAGCAAACTTAGGCAAAAAAGTCTTACTGATCGACATTGATGCACAAGGAAATGCTACCAGTGGCATGGGTGTCCCTAAACCAGATGTCGCACACGATGTGTATGATGTCCTTGTAAATGAAGAACCAATCACTAGCGTGGTTCAACATACCAGCCGTGAAAATTTAGATATTGTCCCTGCAACTATTCAATTAGCAGGCGCTGAAATTGAATTAACTTCAATGATGGCTCGAGAATCGCGCTTGAAATTAGCAATTGATGAAGTAAGAGACATGTATGATTTCGTTTTAATTGATTGCCCGCCTTCTCTAGGGCATTTAACAATCAATGCTTTTACAGCAAGTGATTCGATTCTAATTCCTGTTCAATGTGAATATTACGCATTAGAAGGCTTGAGTCAATTGCTAAATACGATTCGCTTGGTTCAAAAACATTTTAACCCTGAATTGAAAATTGAAGGGGTCTTGTTAACCATGTACGATGCTCGGACCAATTTAGGTGCCGAAGTCGTTGAAGAAGTCCGTAAATATTTCCGTGAAAAAGTCTATGACACGATTATTCCAAGAAATGTCCGTTTATCCGAAGCACCAAGTCATGGTTTACCAATCATTGACTATGATATTCGCTCAAAAGGTGCCGAAGTGTATCAAGCACTAGCAAAGGAAGTGTTGGAGAATGAATAAAGGCAAAGGTTTAGGCAGAGGCATCGATGCCTTGTTTCAAGATATCGCAAAGCTAGAAGATGTCGACGTTAAGAACGAACAAGTGACAGAAATTCTATTAAACGAACTTCGTCCCAATCCTTACCAACCGCGGAAAACATTTGATGAAACCTCTTTACAAGAACTTGCAAACTCGATTCTACATTCCGGTGTGTTTCAACCGATTATTGTTCGTAAATCGGCAGTTAAAGGCTATGAAATTATTGCAGGTGAGCGTCGATTCCGGGCTTCTAAATTAGCCGGCAAAGAAAAAATTCCCGCAATTATTCGCGAATTTGATGAAGAATCCATGATGCAAGTTGCTGTTTTGGAAAACTTACAAAGGGAAGATTTAAATCCGCTAGAAGAAGCAGAAGCCTATGAAATGCTAATGAAAAATTTGAAATTAACACAAGCGGAAGTCGCAGAACGATTGGGCAAAAGTCGCCCGTATATTGCCAATTATTTACGATTGCTAACCTTACCAGATGCGGTCAAAGCAATGGTTCAAAAACAAAGCATGTCAATGGGTCAAGCACGGACGTTATTAGGCTTGAAGAACAAAGAACAGCTATTGCCATTAGCTAATCGTTGTATTAAAGACAATTTAACGGTTCGACAATTAGAACAACTTGTCGCTGAATTAAACGAAACACAAGGCAAAAAGGGCAAAAAAGCGAAAAAAGCCATCAAAGAAAAACCCATTTATATTCGTGAAAGTGAAGACCGCCTAATGGATAAATTTGGGACAACCGTAGCAATTCAAGAAAAAGAAGGCAAAGGAAAAATTGAAATTGAGTACTTGTCCTCTTCGGATTTGGCTAGGATTTTAGATATTTTAGATATTCATTTTGACGAGGAATAAAAAGCAAAGTGAGAAAGTAAGACAGAAAGTCACAAATCCTTTTGCTAGTTTCGGTAAAAAATGGTATTGTAATCATGGTATTTTTATATAAGTAAGAGAAGAAAGAAGGCTTGGAACATGTATGATTTAGGCGATATTGTCGAAATGAAAAAGCCGCATGCTTGCCAAGCAAATCGTTGGCAAATCATTCGCATGGGCGCTGATATCAAAATCAAGTGCACGAATTGCGGGCATATTGTCATGATGCCGCGTCGTGATTTTACTAAAAAATTAAAAAAAGTAATCGAGAAAAAAGCAAACTAATGCTTTGATGCCTCTAATAGAAAAGAGAATAGACTGAGAGAAAGAGTGGAAAACAAATGGCACTAACAGCTGGAATTGTCGGCTTACCAAACGTTGGTAAATCGACCCTATTTAACGCAATTACAAAAGCAGGAGCAGAAGCTGCAAATTATCCCTTTGCAACGATTGATCCGAACGTCGGCATGGTTGAAGTACCAGATGCCCGTTTACAACGCTTGACAGAACTAGTAAAACCGAAAAAAACAGTTCCCACAACGTTTGAATTTACAGACATCGCCGGAATTGTTAAAGGTGCCAGTAAAGGAGAAGGGCTAGGAAATCAGTTTTTAAGTCACATTCGTCAAGTAGATGCAATCTGTCACGTGGTTCGTTGTTTTGATGACGAAAATATCATGCGTGAACAAAATCGAGATGCGGATTTCGTTGATCCTTTAGCAGACATTGATACAATTAATTTAGAGCTAATTTTAGCAGATTTAGATTCAATCAATAAGCGCTATACTCGCGTGGCTAAAATGGCGAAAGCAAAAGATAAAGAAGCGGTGGAAGAATTAGCTGTTTTAGACAAAATTAAACCAGTTTTAGAAGAAGGTTTATCTGCTCGTACGATTGAATTTACGCCAGAAGAAGAGAAAATTGTTAAATCTCTTTTCTTATTAACCACAAAGCCGGTCCTTTATGTAGCAAATGTTTCAGAAGATGAAGTGGCAGACCCAGACAACAATGAGTATGTACAACAAGTTCGTAATTTTGCAACCAGCGAAAATGCGGAAGTAATCGTGGTTAGTGCGCGAGCAGAAGAAGAAATTGCTGAATTAGATTCTGAAGAAGACAAGGCTGAATTTTTAGAAGCAATGGGCATTGAACAATCTGGCTTAGATCAATTGATTCGTGCGGCGTACGATTTGTTAGGCTTAGCTACCTACTTTACAGCTGGTGAACAAGAAGTTCGTGCGTGGACGTTCCGTAAGGGAATCAAGGCACCTCAAGCAGCTGGGATTATCCACAGTGACTTTGAACGAGGCTTCATTCGTGCGGAAACAGTTTCTTATGAAGACCTAGATAAATATGGCAATATGCAAGCTGCCAAAGAAGCGGGCCGTGTTCGTTTAGAAGGAAAAGACTACGTCGTTCAAGATGGCGATGTTATGTTGTTCCGTTTTAACGTTTAAAAAAAATGTGCCCAACAAGCAATTTGTTTTGGGCTAAGCCCACATATTTAAGGCCATTCAGCCGTTTAGAAAGAGGTTCCCTCTACATGAGGGTGAGGAGGATACAACTATGGAAGCAGAAGCATTACGAGCAATCGTGGCTGAGAATCGTCAATTAGAACAGAATTTGACTAAAAGAAATGAACAATACATTTTTGACTTAAAAAAATCATTAAAAGCGGCTAATTTATCAGAAGAAGAGTTAGCATTGGCTCTACACGGTATTTTACCAGAATTAGTAGCCGGTCAAAAAACAGGCAAAACAGCCCGTCAGTTATTTGGCACTGTTTCAGAACGGACGGAAGCAATTTTAAATAAACCAGCAGAAGTCAAAGAACCAGCGGGCTGGATGATTTGGCTCGACAATACCTTACTATTACTTGGTTTATTAACAATCATGTTAGCGGCGATGTCTCTATTTTCAAAAGGAACCGCACAACCTCTCGGATTAACCACATATATCTTAGGTGCGATGGCTGGGGGTTATGTTTTCTATCTAATGCACAAATATGTTTACCGTTTTGATCGTCAAGGTGGCGACAAAAGCAAACGTCCTGGTTGGTTAAAAACGACCGCCATTCTATTTGGTGGGATGTTCTTGTGGATTGCAGTTTTCGCTGGTTCAGCGATGCTGCCACCAGTGATCAATCCCATTTTAGATCCGATGATTGCTTTAGTAATCGGTGCGTTAGCCTTTGTAGCACGCTATTTCTTCAAGAAAAAATACAATATTCAAGGTAGTTTCATGACACGTCAATAAACGGCGCGCGCTCAATTGTGAATGCGCTCGGCTGACGCAGAAACTGCAACAAGCAAAGTCGCTCTCTCAATAGAGCGTTTTAACAGTTAAAGCCTGGGGGATTAGTCGAAAAAACTAGTGTCCCAGGCTTCTGTTTTCAGAAGTTTGTAAAGAAAGGAGCCTCTTATGGGACAACAAGTGAAGTCTTGGTGCCGTCAACACGAGCGGCTACTCATTTTTATTAGTTTTCTCTTATTAAGTGGACTTTCTCTCTATTTTGTCTATTTTCAAGAGAATTTTTTACGAGCAAGTGATTTCCGCTTTCATCAAAATCGGGTGGAAGGTCTCGCATTAGCAATTAAAAACAACGACTGGTTTCCTAAAATCAATTATTTTTTCTTGGGAGGCTATGGCTATGCCTCTAGTTTGTTTTATCCAGATGCGTATCTTTATTTACCTGCGCTTTTGCGTGTTCTGGGTTTTTCCTTTGTCGCTAGTATGGCGATTTTTGTGTTTGCGGTAAATTTGGCAACATTCAGTCTTACTTATTATGCAGGCCGATTCATGGCGCTCTCTAAAAAAAGAAGCTATCTCTTTGCCATCTTGTATGGCTTATCTATTTACCGCATGCAAGACTTGTTTAATCGCCAAGCGTTAGGAGAATTTTTGGCGCTAAGTTTTTTTCCGTTGGTCTTAGCGAGCCTGTTTTTATTACGAAAGGGAACCACGAAATGTTGGCCGTTGTTAACGTTGGCGATGACTGGGATTGGGTTGGCTCACTTTATTTCTATTGAAATGGTTTCTATTTGGATTGGGTTATACATTCTGTTTTATTGGCAGCAGTTTTTTAAAAAGGAGGTCCTGTTGGCATTAGCGAAGGCTGCAGGTTTGACGCTGCTTTGGCTGGCCTTTTATCTTTTACCAGTTGCTGAACAAATGAAAAATCAAGTGTTTAAAGTTACATCCAATCCACTCACTTATATTTCCGAAAGAAGTTATCCCATTGATTCTCTTTTCATTAATAGTTTAAAGAGCAGTGTTTTTCACGCGAAAACAGCGAATCTAGGAACCCTTTTGTTTGTGGGACTTGTTGTAGCAGTGGTTTCGCTTGCCAGCAAAAAAATTCAGAACAAACGGTTTATTGGTTTGACGCTGGTACTCTTATTGATGGTTACCACGCTTTTTCCTTGGCACTGGCTGAACCACACGCCTTTAAATACGATTCAGTTTCCTTGGCGGTTTTTAGGGATTCTTTCCGTAATGCTCGCTTTTTTCATTGCTCAAGACGAATGGGGCGTTTTCCGTAAATCTTGGACTGTGGCTTTGTTGGTTTTCCTTGCCATCAGCAATTTAGGCATTTATCAATATCAAAGTATTCAGTCACAACAAGGACGCCTGTTAACAAAAGCTGAGTATGAGCAACCAATGCCTTTTTATATCGGTGCGGGCCATGAATATTTGCCAGATGAAATCAATTATCAGGAATTATTGAAACAGAAAAAACGACAACTTGATTATTCGGCAGCACAAGTAACCATTACAAATGTTAGAATGCCTTATGGGAAAATTTCATTTGACTACCAAGTGGTGAAGCAATCAGCGAAGGTGACCGTTCCTTTTATTTATTACTTAGGCTATCAAGCCACGATTCAAATGAAAAACCAAACGGGCGCTAAAAAAATGAGCCTAACCAACCAAGGAGGCTTAGCCGCTCTTTCTTTATCTGGTACAGGACATGTCGACATCCGTTACCAAAGAACAAAAGTGCAAAAAATAGGGACAATGATTACCTTGCTTTCTGTCGGCGGTTTTGGATTTAGCCGATTTTTACAACAAAAAAAGAAACACAAGATAAAAGAACAACGATGAAAGTAGGACCTTAATTAGGAAGAGTTGAATAGAGGACAAACCGATTTCGGCATTTTGTCCTTTATTCCTCATTGATTATTTAAACAAATCTAGTTGACTTCCTTAGTATTATCTGTTATTTTCATATATAAAATTAAGTCGAGGAGTGGACAAAAAAATGTCAAATTGGGAAACAAAATTTGCGAAAAAAGGTCTTACATTTGATGATGTGCTATTAATCCCTGCAGAAAGCCATGTCTTACCAAATGATGTAGACATGAGTGTACAATTAGCTAAAAATATCAAGTTAAATATTCCATTGATGAGTGCCAGTATGGATACTGTTACAGATAGTAATATGGCAATTGCGATGGCTCGTCAAGGTGGACTAGGTGTCGTACATAAAAATATGACTGTCGCCCAACAAGCAGACGAAGTACGTAAAGTCAAACGTTCTGAAAGCGGCGTTATCATTGATCCATTCTTTCTAACACCAACAAACTTAGTAGCGGATGCAGAAGAATTAATGAGTCGTTACCGTATTAGCGGTGTGCCAATTGTAGAAACAATGGAAAACCGTAAATTAGTCGGAATTATTACAAACCGTGATATGCGTTTTGTAACCGACTACCAAATCAAAATCGAAGAAGTCATGACAAAAGATCATTTAGTCACTGCGCCAGTTGGCACATCTTTAAAAGATGCAGAAAAAATCTTACAAAAACATAAAATCGAAAAATTACCAATCGTTGATGAAGCAGGTCGCTTAAGTGGCTTAATTACAATTAAAGACATTGAAAAAGTGATTGAATTCCCAAATGCTGCCAAAGACGAACACGGTCGTTTACTTGTGGCGGCAGCAGTCGGTGTTACTAGTGATACGTTCGAACGTGCGGAAGCATTATTAGAAGCAGGTGCCGATGCGATTGTTATCGATACTGCACATGGCCATAGTGCCGGCGTTATTCGCAAAATTAAAGAAATTCGTGAAACGTTCCCTGAAGCAACATTAATTGCTGGTAATGTTGCCACTGCTGAAGCAACCAAAGCATTGTATGATGTCGGCGTTGACGTTGTCAAAGTTGGTATTGGACCTGGTTCAATTTGTACAACACGTGTCGTTGCTGGTGTTGGTGTTCCTCAATTAACAGCGATTTATGATGCTGCTTCTGTAGCTAGAGAATATGGTAAAGCAATTATCGCTGATGGCGGTATTAAATATTCTGGTGATATCGTGAAAGCCTTAGCTGCTGGTGGCCATGCTGTAATGCTAGGAAGTATGTTAGCTGGTACTGATGAATCTCCAGGCGAATTTGAAATTTATCAAGGCCGTCGTTTCAAAACTTACCGTGGCATGGGCTCATTGGGCGCAATGGAAAAAGGATCAAGTGATCGTTACTTCCAAGGAAGTGTCAATGAAGCAAACAAATTAGTGCCAGAAGGAATCGAAGGACGTGTTGCTTACAAAGGAAGCGTTTCTGATATTGTCTTCCAATTAATCGGTGGCTTGAAATCAGGGATGGGTTACGTCGGTGCAGCAGACCTGAAAGCGTTGCGTGAAGAAGCACAATTTGTTCAAATGAGTGGTAACGGATTGAAAGAATCACATCCACATGACGTTCAAATCACAAAAGAAGCACCAAACTATTCTGTTCAATAAAATAAAAGCTGATTTTTTTGAAATTTAAAAGAGGCAGACGTCATTTCGACGTCTGCCTCTTTTTCTGTAGAATGAAGGATTTGCTTCTGTTTCCGCCGTTTATCAATTTTTAAGCCTGTAACAAAAATCCAAAGTGATTTTTGTTACAGGCTCCTTTTCCTATAGAATAAAAGCCGTTATCTGATATCAGACAACGACCTTCATCTTCCCTTTATTTAATAACTGTTAGGTTACCCATGTAAGGAACTAGGACTTCTGGTACAGTCACAGAGCCATCTTCGTTTTGGTAGTTTTCTAAAATAGCAGCGACTGTCCGTCCTACGGCTAAACCAGAACCATTGAGTGTATGCGCATATTGGACTTTATCATTTTCATCACGGTAACGAATCATCGCACGGCGCGCTTGGAAATCTTCACAGTTTGAGCATGAACTGATTTCACGGTATGTCTCTTGAGCGGGAATCCAAACTTCCAAGTCATAAGTTTTCGCAGCTGAGAAGCCCATGTCACCTGTTGAAAGAGCCATGACACGGTAAGGTAATCCCAGTTTTTGCAGAATTTCTTCAGCATTATTCGTCATTTTTTCTAATTCCTCATAAGAATGCTCTGCATCACTAAATTTAACCATTTCGACTTTATTAAATTGGTGTAAACGAATTAACCCACGTGTGTCACGACCAGCACTACCAGCTTCAGAACGGAAAGAAGGGCTCAAGGCCGTAAAGTAAATTGGTAAATCCTTGCCATCTAAAATTTCATTGTTGTAGTAATTGGTTAGAGGGACTTCCGCCGTTGGGATTAACGTTAAATCCGTATCTTGTAATTGGAAGACATCTTCTTTAAACTTAGGAAATTGGCCAGTTCCGAACATGGCGGTGTCATTAACGATATAAGGCGTAATCATTTCTGTATACCCATGTTCATAAACATGTAAATCTAACATGAAGTTGTATAACGCACGTTCTAAGCGAGCACCTAAGCCTTTGTAATAAACAAAACGGCTACCAGCTACTTTGGCACCACGTTCAAAATCTAGAATGCCTAAGTTTTCAGCGACTTCCCAGTGTGGTTTTGGTTCAAAAGCAAAAGATCTTGGTTCACTCCAACGACGTACTTCTACATTTTCTTCTTCACCAGCACCAACAGGCACAGAATCATCTGGCAAATTCGGTAAAGTAGTTGTGATCCCACGTAGCTCTTCGTCAATAGCGTTAATTTCTGCATCTAATGCTTTAATATTACCGCCGACTTCTTTCATTTCCGCGATTTTGGCCGTTGCATCTTCTTTGTTTCGTTTTAATTGAGCAATTTCAGCAGACACATCATTCCGGTATTTTTTCATTTCTTCGACTTTGACTAATAAATCACGGCGACTTTCATCTAAACGCAGAAATTCCACTAAGATTTCTTCTTTCACGCCACGGGTTTGTAGCTTTGCTTTTACTTCGTCAAAATTTTGACGCATCATTTTTACATCTAACATATTTTTTCCTCCTTAAAATTAGTACATAATCAATAATAACTGTTGTAGAAAACAACAAAAAAGCCATCTCACCCCAAAAATAAATATTCTTGGGACGAAATGACTGGAAATCTCGCGGTACCACCCAAGTTCAGTAATGTTACTGCCCTTGATTTGCAGATAACGGCTGCAGACCGTTCCAACTTATTTCGCTGGACACCTGGAAGAGACGGACTTCTTTATAGATGAATGTTTGCTCGCACCCCCGCAAACTCTCTGGAATTCAGTGCCATAAATACTTTTTCTCTTAGTTTTCTCTTTTCTATAGAATACCGAAAAAGTTCAGGGATGTCAATTAACTCTCTGATTTCTTGTTGGTACGCTGTAAGGGTAGATGAATAATAAAGGAAGTCCACTTTTGATCAGACTTCGCATAAATATATCCACCATGTAAAGCGACAATACTTTGTGCAATAGCCAGACCTAAACCAGTACCCCCCGTTTCTTGTGATCGGGATTCTTCGACACGATAGAAGCGGTCAAACAACTGATCTAAAGAATGTTTAGGGATAGCTGGTCCATCATTGCGAACAGCGATAATTGCTTCGGTGCCGACTTTGTCTACTTCCATTACAATATGATGGCCGCCTTTGCCATATTTCAAAGCGTTTGAAAGAAGGTTGTTAAAGACTCGGACTAGTTTTTCCGTATCGCCTTCCATCATTAAAGAAGCTGGATTGGCTTTTACTTGGATTTGCATATTAATCTTTTTCGCTTCCAATTCAAAATCGGCAGCAAGCTGTTCAATTAATTGTGCCATATCAAAAGTCGTCGTATGAATCGGTACACTTGGTTGACGGACTTTTGTATATTCAAAAAGATCATCAACTAATAATTTCATTTGTTTCGCTTTGACGTAAGCGGTATGCGTATATTTCAGTAAATCTTCTTGGCTATGAAATTGACGATCTTCAATCAATCCCAGATAACCAATAATAGAAGTTAACGGTGTCCGAATATCATGACTGACATTCGTAATTAATTCATCTTTTGATTTTTCAATTCGCCGTTCATCTTCAATGGCTGCGACAGTACTATCCACCAGACCGTTAATACTCGTCACGACTTTTGCTAAATCACCACTTAATTCAAACGGAATGCGGTGATTGTAATTACCATCAGCGATGTAATGTAACTCACTGATAATATGACGCAATTGCATTTGGTGGTAGCGACGAATTAAGCGCCAATAGAGAACAGCTGCATCTACTAAAAAGAAAATGGGTAAGACAAATTTATTCCAGCTCCAAAACAAATCAGTATTTAATTCTTTAGCGACCGCATCCTTAGTGGCCCAGATGACACCAGCTAAGGGCGAGTTTTCACTAAGTAGTTGTCCTAAAAGGAACATAATTGAGACATTTAATAGTAGTAATAAAACAATTGTCACAATTGCTTCTGCTAATAACTCGCTGATTTCTTTAGAAGTTAAGGTAATTCGTTTTTGTTTTTCAATCTTTTTAGGTTTAACGAGCATCGATCTTATATCCAACTCCCCACACTGTTTGAATGACTTTTTCTCCACCAGTTGCTTCTTCAATCTTATCTCTTAAATGACTGACGTGAACCATCACGGTTTTAGCAGAAACAATACTTTCTTGTTGCCACACACGCTCAAAAATTTCATCCGCACTAAACACACGATTTGGATGACTAGCTAATAGATAGAGGATACCAAACTCAAGAGCGGTTAATTGAATTTCTTTTCCTTCTATTGTTTTGACTTCGTGAGAGTCCTTATTAATCATTAATGGGCCGACTTCTAATTCATCGGGTTCTTCTTTGGTTAATTGCATTTGGCTTCTACGTAAAATAGACTTTACCCGAGCCATTACTTCTAAAGGATTAAAAGGCTTGGTGACATAATCGTCTGCACCAGCAACTAAGCCTTTGATTTTATCCATATCGGTTGTTTTTGCTGTTAACATAATAATTGGAATTTGCGATTCTTTTCGAAGTTCTTTCACTACTTCCATTCCATCCATAATTGGCATCATAATGTCCAAGATTAATAAATCGATATCTGGTGTTGTGTGCAATTTGGATAATGCTTCTTTTCCATCATAAGCTTTCACGACTTCGTATCCTTCATTATGAATATAAATACTCAATAGTTCTACAATTTCTTTATCATCATCTGCAACTAAAATTTTCATAAGCGTTCATTTCCTCCATATATAAAAAAATCTCTTTTCCATATTTTAACAAATAATTGCTAAAAAGGACAAAATCCTTGATATATTACGATAAATTTAGAAGATTTTGCTAAAAGTTAATAAACTATAGCCAAAAAAGGATGAAAGGGGGTAAAAAACGAACGAAAATACCTATACCAATCATAATAATCGGTATTGAAAAAAAGTTTAAAAAAAGTGAAAATAATGATTGACCAATGCTTGAAATCTTGGTATATTATTACATGTCGCAAGGCGAGTCACACAGCTGAGCGATTCAGAAATCAATAATTAAATAACAATTCTTGATTTCGAATCTCTCGAAAAAAGTTTGAAAAAACAACAAAAAAGTTGTTGACAAATAACAAACGAGATGATAAGATATAGAAGTTGTCACAACAGACAACAACAACCAAGCAAAACAACTTAAAAAAACTTTTTTAAAAAAGTTCTTGACATTCAAACGAAAGTTTGTTATGATATAAAAGTTGCTGCGAGGTAACGTAGACCTTTGAAAACTGAACAAAGAATAGACGAACCAAATGTGTAGGGCGTCTTGATTCAATTCAAGACAACAAACATTTTTAACAAGCAAGCAATATGCTAGCAAACAAATTGAGCTTAACAATCGTAAGATTGTTCTAACTTTTATTATGAGAGTTTGATCCTGGCTCAGGACGAACGCTGGCGGCGTGCCTAATACATGCAAGTCGAACGCTTCTTTCCTCCCGAGTGCTTGCACTCAATTGGAAAGAGGAGTGGCGGACGGGTGAGTAACACGTGGGTAACCTACCCATCAGAGGGGGATAACACTTGGAAACAGGTGCTAATACCGCATAACAGTTTATGCCGCATGGCATAAGAGTGAAAGGCGCTTTCGGGTGTCGCTGATGGATGGACCCGCGGTGCATTAGCTAGTTGGTGAGGTAACGGCTCACCAAGGCCACGATGCATAGCCGACCTGAGAGGGTGATCGGCCACACTGGGACTGAGACACGGCCCAGACTCCTACGGGAGGCAGCAGTAGGGAATCTTCGGCAATGGACGAAAGTCTGACCGAGCAACGCCGCGTGAGTGAAGAAGGTTTTCGGATCGTAAAACTCTGTTGTTAGAGAAGAACAAGAACGTTAGTAACTGAACGTCCCCTGACGGTATCTAACCAGAAAGCCACGGCTAACTACGTGCCAGCAGCCGCGGTAATACGTAGGTGGCAAGCGTTGTCCGGATTTATTGGGCGTAAAGCGAGCGCAGGCGGTTTCTTAAGTCTGATGTGAAAGCCCCCGGCTCAACCGGGGAGGGTCATTGGAAACTGGGAGACTTGAGTGCAGAAGAGGAGAGTGGAATTCCATGTGTAGCGGTGAAATGCGTAGATATATGGAGGAACACCAGTGGCGAAGGCGGCTCTCTGGTCTGTAACTGACGCTGAGGCTCGAAAGCGTGGGGAGCAAACAGGATTAGATACCCTGGTAGTCCACGCCGTAAACGATGAGTGCTAAGTGTTGGAGGGTTTCCGCCCTTCAGTGCTGCAGCAAACGCATTAAGCACTCCGCCTGGGGAGTACGACCGCAAGGTTGAAACTCAAAGGAATTGACGGGGGCCCGCACAAGCGGTGGAGCATGTGGTTTAATTCGAAGCAACGCGAAGAACCTTACCAGGTCTTGACATCCTTTGACCACTCTAGAGATAGAGCTTTCCCTTCGGGGACAAAGTGACAGGTGGTGCATGGTTGTCGTCAGCTCGTGTCGTGAGATGTTGGGTTAAGTCCCGCAACGAGCGCAACCCTTATTGTTAGTTGCCATCATTTAGTTGGGCACTCTAGCGAGACTGCCGGTGACAAACCGGAGGAAGGTGGGGATGACGTCAAATCATCATGCCCCTTATGACCTGGGCTACACACGTGCTACAATGGGAAGTACAACGAGTCGCTAGACCGCGAGGTCATGCAAATCTCTTAAAGCTTCTCTCAGTTCGGATTGCAGGCTGCAACTCGCCTGCATGAAGCCGGAATCGCTAGTAATCGCGGATCAGCACGCCGCGGTGAATACGTTCCCGGGCCTTGTACACACCGCCCGTCACACCACGAGAGTTTGTAACACCCGAAGTCGGTGAGGTAACCTTTTTGGAGCCAGCCGCCTAAGGTGGGATAGATGATTGGGGTGAAGTCGTAACAAGGTAGCCGTATCGGAAGGTGCGGCTGGATCACCTCCTTTCTAAGGAATATTACGGAAATACACATTTCGTCTTTACTTTGTTCAGTTTTGAGAGGTCTACTCTCAAAACATTCGTTCATTGAAAACTGGATATTGAAGTAAAAAGAATCAAAACAAACCGAGAACACCGCGTTGAATGAGTTTTTTAATAAGTTCAATTGCTTATTTATTGATTAACCTTCTATCGCTAGAAGAAGTGATCAAGACCCAACCGTAAGGTTGATAAGGTTAAGTGAATAAGGGCGCACGGTGGATGCCTTGGCACTAGGAGCCGATGAAGGACGGGACTAACACCGATATGCTTTGGGGAGCTGTAAGTAAGCTATGATCCAGAGATTTCCGAATGGGGGAACCCAATATCTTTTATAGGATATTACTTTTCAGTGAATACATAGCTGATTAGAGGTAGACGCAGAGAACTGAAACATCTTAGTACCTGCAGGAAGAGAAAGAAAATTCGATTCCCTGAGTAGCGGCGAGCGAAACGGGAAGAGCCCAAACCAACAAGCTTGCTTGTTGGGGTTGTAGGACTCCAATATGGTAGTCTGTTAGTATAGTTGAAGGATTTGGAAAATTCCGCTAAAGAGGGTGAAAGCCCCGTAGACGAAATGCTGACAACACCTAGGAGGATCCTGAGTACGGCGGAACACGAGAAATTCCGTCGGAATCCGCGGGGACCATCCCGCAAGGCTAAATACTCCCTAGTGACCGATAGTGAACCAGTACCGTGAGGGAAAGGTGAAAAGCACCCCGGAAGGGGAGTGAAAT
>NZ_JBIONS010000001.1:2077500-2695000 GCF_051711865.1 Enterococcus sp. DIV2419 | reverse complement strand
CCCATGCCGAACACAGAAGTTAAGCTTCTTAGCGCCGATTGTAGTGAAGGGTTTCCCTTTGTGAGAGTAGGACGTCGCCACGCGAATTGTTGTTTTTGGAGGTTTAGCTCAGCTGGGAGAGCACCTGCCTTACAAGCAGGGGGTCAGCGGTTCGATCCCGTTAACCTCCATTTTTTGAGCCGTTAGCTCAGTTGGTAGAGCATCTGACTTTTAATCAGAGGGTCACAGGTTCGAGCCCTGTACGGCTCATATTCATATTTCATTTGCGGGTGTGGCGGAATTGGCAGACGCACTAGATTTAGGATCTAGCGCCGCAAGGCGTGGGGGTTCAAGTCCCTTCACCCGCATATTTAGCCGGCTTAGCTCAGTTGGTAGAGCATCTGATTTGTAATCAGAGGGTCGAGGGTTCAAGTCCTTTAGCCGGCACCATTTTGCGGAAATAGCTCAGTGGTAGAGCACCACCTTGCCAAGGTGGGGGTCGCGGGTTCGAACCCCGTTTTCCGCTTAGCCAATTCATTACGCCGGGGTGGCGGAACTGGCAGACGCACAGGACTTAAAATCCTGCGGTGAGTGATCACCGTACCGGTTCGATTCCGGTCCTCGGCATTGTTTTATATTTAGCACCCATAGCTCAACTGGATAGAGTGTTTGACTACGAATCAAAAGGTTAGGGGTTCGACTCCCTTTGGGTGCATTAGTTATATACGGGAAGTAGCTCAGCTTGGTAGAGCACTTGGTTTGGGACCAAGGGGTCGCAGGTTCGAATCCTGTCTTCCCGATAATAATTTTCATGGGGCCTTAGCTCAGCTGGGAGAGCGCCTGCTTTGCACGCAGGAGGTCAGCGGTTCGATCCCGCTAGGCTCCATTCTTATTTTAATATAAGAGTTTCGCGGTGTAGCTCAGCTGGCTAGAGCGTCCGGTTCATACCCGGGAGGTCGGGGGTTCGATCCCCTCCGCCGCGATTATACATTTGGAAGAGCCTGGACCTTTAGCTCAGTTGGTTAGAGCAGACGGCTCATAACCGTCCGGTCGTAGGTTCGAGTCCTACAAGGTCCATTGTGACGTTGTTTATAGTTTTATTTTTATCATGGAGGATTACCCAAGTCCGGCTGAAGGGAACGGTCTTGAAAACCGTCAGGCGGGTAAAACCGTGCAAGGGTTCGAATCCCTTATCCTCCTTTCTTAGGAATTAAGTTTCCTTAGTCTAATTATCGCGGGGTGGAGCAGTCAGGTAGCTCGTCGGGCTCATAACCCGAAGGTCGTAGGTTCAAATCCTGCCCCCGCAATTGCTTTTGATTTCAAAAGCACATAAAAAGAAAAGTATGGTTTGGTAGTTCAGCTGGTTAGAATGCCTGCCTGTCACGCAGGAGGTCGCGGGTTCGAGTCCCGTCCAGACCGCCATGCGGGTGTAGTTTAGTGGTAAAACCACAGCCTTCCAAGCTGTTGTCGCGAGTTCGATTCTCGTCACCCGCTTTTCTTTTTGGGCCTATAGCTCAGCTGGTTAGAGCGCACGCCTGATAAGCGTGAGGTCGATGGTTCGAGTCCATTTAGGCCCATAATTTTATAAAATGGCCCGTTGGTCAAGCGGTTAAGACACCGCCCTTTCACGGCGGTAACACGGGTTCGAGTCCCGTACGGGTCATAGTTTTGTTACGGAGGATTACCCAAGTCCGGCTGAAGGGAACGGTCTTGAAAACCGTCAGGCGGGTAAAACCGTGCAAGGGTTCGAATCCCTTATCCTCCTTTCTTAGGAATTAAGTTTCCTTAGTCTAATTATCGCGGGGTGGAGCAGTCAGGTAGCTCGTCGGGCTCATAACCCGAAGGTCGTAGGTTCAAATCCTGCCCCCGCAATTGCTTTTATTTTTTAAAGCATACATTTGCATAAAGCAAAAACGAATTGGTTTGGTAGTTCAGCTGGTTAGAATGCCTGCCTGTCACGCAGGAGGTCGCGGGTTCGAGTCCCGTCCAGACCGTTTTTGGCTCGGTAGCTCAGTTGGTAGAGCAATGGATTGAAGCTCCATGTGTCGGCAGTTCGATTCTGTCCCGCGCCATCCAAGAAAAATTTGCGGGTGTAGTTTAGTGGTAAAACCACAGCCTTCCAAGCTGTTGTCGCGAGTTCGATTCTCGTCACCCGCTTTTTTCTTATTTGGGGCCTATAGCTCAGCTGGTTAGAGCGCACGCCTGATAAGCGTGAGGTCGATGGTTCGAGTCCATTTAGGCCCATTTATTTCTTGGGGAAGTACTCAAGTGGCTGAAGAGGCGCCCCTGCTAAGGGTGTAGGTCGGGAAACCGGCGCGAGGGTTCAAATCCCTCCTTCTCCGTTTTTTCTTTTTAATGGCCCGTTGGTCAAGCGGTTAAGACACCGCCCTTTCACGGCGGTAACACGGGTTCGAGTCCCGTACGGGTCATAGTGAAGCATACAAACATTGTTTGTATGCTTTTTTTATTTTTATTACAAACAAATGTCGTTGAAAGCGTTGACATTTGTTGTAAATATGTTATTCTTTGGATGTAGGGATAAGTAAATAGATGGATAGTGATTGTTTAAAGACAAGCTAAACCTAATTTTTTCATGAAGCGACAGGTGTGTCGTTCTTTTTGAAGAAATTGGGTTTTTCTTTTTTCAACGAAACACAAAGGAGGTGGGGCATTGATTATTCACAAAATTTTAAACAATAATGTGGTTATTACATTAGATGATGATAAACGAGAGCAAATTGTTATGGGCAAAGGAATTGCTTTTAAGAAACGCATTGGGGATTGGGTTCCTGATGAAAGTATCGATCAAGTTTTTTATTTAGCCAATCAAGAAACATCACTTAAGTTTCAAGAATTGTTAGGAAATATTCCTTTAGAGATGATGAAACTCTCGGATGACATTATTGTTTATGCAAAATCAACGTTGAAAAAGAGTTTGAATGATACCATTTATATTTCTCTGACGGATCATTTGTACACAGCTTTAGAAAGAAAAAAACAAGGAATTGCAATTAAGAATTTATTATTATGGGATATTAAACGTTTTTTTCCTGAAGAGTACGAAGTAGGAGTAAATGCTTTAAAAATGGTACAAAAGCGCGTAGGAATGGAATTGTCAACGGATGAGGCAGGTTTTATCGCATTGCACTTGGTAAATGCGGAGATGGAGGAAGAAGTCGGTAATATTTACGAATTGACAAAGTTGATGCAAGAGATTACAAATATCGTCAAATACTATTTTAAGGTAAGTTTTGATGAAGACTCTGTCTACTTTTATCGATTTAGCACACATTTAAAATTTTTCTGTTATCGCTTATTACACCAACGTGAAGTTGTCGAAAATGATGATGAAGAACTGTATGCGGTAATTAAAAAGAAATATCTCAACGCCTATCGTTGCGTGGAAAAGATCAGCTTGTATTTAAATGAGAACTATGACTATCAAGTTTCAAATGAAGAACGCTTGTACCTAACGATTCACATTGCACGAATTGTACAAACAACGGAACAATAAACGCACCACTTTGGATAGTGACATTCAGTTGGCTAAACCTTCAAATGAAAATAAATTTTTGGAGGAAAAAAAGATGGGAAAATATCATGAACTAGCAGAAAAAATTGTAAAAAATGTCGGTGGGCAAGAGAATATTAATAGTTTGACACATTGTATCACACGTCTTCGCTTTAAATTAAAAGATGAGAGTCAAGCGAATGATGATGTCTTAAAAAATATGGACGGTGTGGTAACTGTTATGAAAAGCGGTGGACAATACCAAGTCGTTATTGGGAACCATGTTCCAGCCGTTTACGAAGAAGTAGTTAGTATTGCAGGCTTGTCAGGAGAACGTGAAGAAGAAGCTTCCAGTGGGAATTTATTTGATCGCTTAATAGATATTTTAAGTGGTTGTTTCCAACCCTTTTTAGGGGCGTTAGCAGCGGCTGGGATGGTCAAAGGGTTAAATGCCTTATTGGTTTTCTTAAAGCTCTATACGGCTACGTCAGGGACTTATACCATGTTAAATGGGATTGGCGATGCAATTTTCTACTTTATGCCAGTTATTTTAGGTTATACAGCAGCTAAAAAATTCCGGTTGCATCCAATGGTAGGGATCGTGATTGGCGCAGCTTTATGTTACCCAACGATTCAAGGAAGTGCATTACAAACGGCCTTTGAAACAACAGCGGGTGCGGGAGCCGCAGCGCCGTATAATTTATTCGGCTTACCTGCCTATGATACATTTATGGGGATTCCTTGGGTCGGTGCGAACTATACAAGTAGTGTCGTACCAATCATCTTCATTATTGCTTTTGCGGCACAAGTTCAAAAAGTGTTTAAACGTATTATTCCAGAAGTTGTTCAAACGTTCTTAGTACCGTTTTTCGTCTTGTTGATTGCCTTACCAATTGGTTTCTTAGTAATTGGGCCAATCGTTAGCATGCTAACAGATTTATTAAGCGCTGGCTTTACAGCATTAATGAGTTTCTCACCAGCTTTGTATGGTTTGATTCTTGGTTTCTTCTGGCAAGTCTTAGTTATTTTTGGTTTACATTGGAGCGTTGTGCCATTAGCTATTATGCAAGTGACACAAGAAGGTTCAAGCCAAGTATTAACGGGATCATTTGCAGCTAGTTTTGCGCAAACAGCGGTTGTTTTAGCGATGTTCTTCAAATTGAAAGATAAAAAGTTAAAAGCTTTGTGTCCGCCAGCAATTATCTCTGGTATTTTTGGTGTAACAGAGCCAGCAATTTATGGAATCACTTTACCAAAAAAATGGCCATTTATTTATTCAATGATTGGTGGCGCTGTCGGTGGTTTATATTTGATGATCAACAATGTGACAGCTTATACAATGGGTGGTTTAGGAATTTTTGGTGTGCTAAACTTTATCAATGGTGATGATGCAAGTGGGATGATCCAGTCCTTTATTGCAATTGCCATTGCAGCGGTCGTTGGTTTTGGTCTAACATTCTTCTTCTGGAAAGACAATACAGTTGAGGAAGAAGTGATTATTGATAAAACAACGATTAAAAAAGAAAATATTACAAGTCCAGTCAAAGGACGAGTGTTATCTTTAAAAAATGCAGAGGATCCTGCTTTTGCAAATGGAGCATTAGGAAATGGGGTCGTGATTGAACCAACGGAAGGTAAAGTGGTTGCACCCTTTGATGGAACGATTGTCACACTATTCCCAACAAAACATGCATTAGGTTTGATTTCAGATAACGGCACAGAATTATTGATTCATATTGGGATTGATACAGTTCAATTAGAAGGTGAAGGCTTTGAAGCTTTTGTAAAACAAGGTGACCGCGTGAAAAAAGGTCAAACATTAGTAACCTTTGATTTAGAAGGAATTAAAAAAGCTGGGTTTAGTACACAAATTCCAATCGTTGTGACGAATACAGCGGATTATTTAGATATTTTGGAAGTCGGCAGTAATGAAGTTTCAACAAGTGATGATTTGCTGACCGCTTTAATATAAAAAGATGTGGAGGAAGAGAATTTATGGCATTTAGAAAAGACTTTTTATGGGGTGGCGCAACAGCAGCCAATCAATGTGAAGGTGGCTATAACGAAGGCGGACGCGGTTTGGCAAACGTCGATTTAGCGCCAACGGGTCCAGATCGTTTTCCAGTAATCACTGGTGAAAAGAAAATGTTTAACTTTGATGAAGAACATTTCTATCCTGCACAAGAGGCAATTGATATGTATCATCGCTATAAAGAAGATATCGCCTTATTTGGTGAAATGGGTTTTAAAACATACCGTTTATCCATTGCTTGGAGTCGAATTTTTCCAATGGGAGATGAAACAGAGCCGAATGAAGAAGGCTTGAAGTTCTATGAAGACTTATTCAAAGAATGTCATAAATATGGGATTGAGCCACTAGTAACGATTACACACTTTGACTGCCCAATGCACTTAGTGGAAGAATATGGCGCTTGGCGTAGTCGTAAGTTAGTAGGTTTCTATGAAAATCTTTGTCGTGTAATTTTCAACCGATATAAAGGATTAGTCAAATATTGGTTAACATTTAACGAAATTAATATGATTTTACATGCACCATTTATGGGAGCAGGTCTATACTTTGAAGAAGGCGAAAACAAAGAACAAGTGAAATACCAAGCGGCCCATCATGAACTACTAGCAAGTGCAATTGCGACAAAAATTGCTCATGAGGTAGATCCTGAAAACCAAGTAGGTTGTATGTTAGCGGCTGGTTCCAACTACGCTTATACTTGTAAACCAGAAGATGTTTTCGCTGCTCGACAAGCAGATCGTGAAAATTATTTCTTTATTGATGTCCAATCACGTGGGGAATACCCTGCGTATGCTTTAAAAGAAATGGCCCGTAAAGGTATTCAAATTGAAATGGAAGAAGGCGACGAAGAACTTTTAAAAGAACATACGGTGGACTTCATTTCGTTCTCTTATTATTCTTCTCGTGTCACATCAACAGATCCAGAAATTAATGAACAAACAGCTGGTAACATCTTTGCCTCTGTGAAAAATCCTTATCTAAAAGCCAGTGAATGGGGTTGGCAAATTGATCCACTTGGTTTGAGAATTACGATGAATGACTTATATGATCGTTATCAAAAACCACTATTCATTGTTGAAAATGGCTTAGGAGCGGTAGATACACCAGACGAAAATGGTTATGTAGTCGATGATTATCGTATCGATTATTTGGCGGCGCATATTCAAGCGATGAAAGATGCCGTTGAACAAGATGGTGTCGACTTGTTAGGCTATACGACTTGGGGCTGTATTGATTTAGTATCAGCTGGAACAGGTGAAATGAAAAAACGCTATGGCTTTATCTATGTGGATCGCGATAACGAAGGAAATGGTACGTTAAAACGAAGCAAGAAGAAATCGTTTGATTGGTACAAAAAAGTAATCGCAACAAATGGTGAAGATTTAAGTAATTAATAAAATTAGCAACTATTAAAGGGCGTTTGACGTTGGTAGAAAAAACAAGGACTCTTCTGCCAGTGTCAATTCCCTTGATGGTTTCTTTGTGATGCCTAAAAACAGAGGGAAAGAGGGATTTTATGGGATTTCCAGAAAATTTTTTATGGGGCGGTGCAACAGCTGCTAACCAATATGAAGGTGGCTACCTTTCAGGAGGCAAAGGTCTGAGTACATTAGATGCAATTACTGGTGGTAGTCAAACAGAACCGCGACGGATTACGTATTTAACTAAAGAGGGCCAAAAAGCTTCGTGTACGCGCGATCAAGCATTACCCGAAGGAGCGATTGGTTATATCGATGAAGAGTTATACTACCCTAGTCATGTAGCGACGGACTTTTACCATCATTACGAAGAAGATATCGCCTTATTTGCAGAAATGGGTTTCAAATGTTTTCGGCTGTCTATCGCCTGGAGCCGGATTTGCCCAAATGGAACAAAAGAGATTAATGAAGAAGGCTTAGCCTTTTATGATAAAGTTTTTGATACTTTGCTGCGCCATGGAATTGAGCCCGTTGTGACGATTAACCATTTTGATATTCCGATGTATTTGGCCGATGAATATGATGGTTGGAAAAATCGTGAAGTGATTGATTTCTTTGTTTTCTTTTGCGAAACCATTTTTACACGTTATCAGGATAAAGTGAAGTATTGGATGACTTTTAATGAAATTAATTTTTTAAGAAGTTGGACGCAAATTGGGATTCACAATAATGATAAACAAAGTAAATATCAAGCAGCGCATCATCTATTTGTAGCAAGTGCGAAAGCAGTTGAATTAGGACATTCCATCAATCCAGATTTCCAAATTGGTATGATGGTGGCTTATATTCCAAGTTATCCTTTGTCCTGCAAACCTGAGGACGTGATGGCAGCTGTTCAATTTAACCGAGAGCAAGAATTTTATATGGATGTCCAGGCTAAGGGCTATTATCCAGCGCATAAGCTCAAAGAATTTGAGCGTGAAGGAATGACAATTCAAATGGAGTCAGAGGATTTAGCGATTATTCAAAAAGGAACAGTTGATTATATCGGGTTTAGTTATTATATGTCGACTGTTTCGACTGCTTATCCCGAAGAAGTAAAATATGTCGGAGGCAACCAAATGCCTGCGGTTAAAAATCCTTATTTGCAAGAATCTGAATGGGGCTGGGCTGTCGATCCTTTAGGGTTAAGAATTTCATTGTGTCAGCTGTCAGATCGTTACAATATGCCATTGTTTGTGGTTGAAAACGGGTTTGGTGCGGTGGACACATTGCAAGAGGATGGCTCGATTGTCGACGATTACCGCATTGATTATTTTAAACAACATATTGAAGCCATGAGAACCGCAGTAGAAGAAGACGGAGTTAACTTAATTGGTTATACGCCTTGGGGTTGTATTGATTTAGTTTCAGCAGGGACTGGCGAAATGAAAAAACGTTACGGCTTTATCTATGTAGACATGGATGACCAAGGTCAGGGAACCTTGAAACGAACTAAGAAAAAATCATTTAATTGGTACAAACAAGTTATCGCTAGTAATGGTGAAAACTTAACAACAGAGTAGAAGATGAGGGGAAATAAAAAATGAAAAAACGATTGACGATTGTGGGGATGCTTTTTCTGGCCATTTTAGTAATGGTTGGTTGTGGTAAAAATCAGCAAGCAACGACAAAAGAAAAAGAGACAAAACCTGAAGAACTAACTCTTTACATTGTGCGCCACGGAAAAACCATGTTAAATACGACGGACCGCGTACAAGGATGGTCAGATGCGGTCTTAACACCAGAAGGTGAAAAAGTTGTGACAGCAACTGGAATTGGCCTGAAAGATGTTGCCTTTCAAAATGCATATAGTAGTGATAGTGGCCGCGCATTGCAAACTGCTCAACTTATTTTAGACCAAAATAAAGCAGGCAAAGACCTTGAAGTCGTGCGTGACCCAGATTTACGTGAATTTAATTTTGGTAGCTATGAAGGGGATTTAAATAAGACAATGTGGCAGGATATTGCTGATGATCAAGGTGTTTCCTTAGAAGAATTTATGAAAAACATGACTCCTGAATCCTTTGCCAACAGTGTAGCTAAACTGGATCAACAGCGCGAGGAAAGCAAGAATAACTGGCCTGCAGAAGACTATGCTACAATTACTAAACGTTTGAAAAAAGGCTTAGATAAAATTGTTGCCACAGAATCAGCCAATCCCGGGAATGGCAATGTTTTAGTGGTCTCTCATGGCTTGAGTATTTCAGCGTTGTTAGCAACTTTATTTGATGATTTTAAAGTCCCAGAAGGCGGTTTGAAGAATGCTAGTGTCACAACAATTCATTACAAAAATGGCGAATATACTTTGGATAAAGTCAATGATGTCAGCTACTTAGAAGCAGGCGAAAAAGAATCAAAATAATCTAAGGAATCGAGAAACAGTCTATTTAGGAGTTGGTGGAGCAAGAAAAGGGTTGCTCCATCAACTCCTATTGTTGTGTTCTTTTTTTATTAAAGGTAGAATCAGAAAGAAGAATTTTTTCATTGGGAGGTAATGAGATGAAAAATAGAACAAAATCACGTTGGAAAAAAATTGTCCTAGGAATCGGGCTTTTTTTAGCGGTATTAGTCATCGGTCTGACTATTTTTATTAAAAATAGTACGTATCAAGCAACCGATTCGGCCTTAAAAATAAGTCAAAGTGCCACGCAAGAAAAAAACTATGATTATTACACAAACGGGCAAAAAAATGATACAGCACTGATTTTTTATCCAGGTGCATTGGTTGTGCCCGCTAGTTATAGTGAATGGGCGCAAGAAGTTGCTACGAAAGGTTACGATGTCTATGTTGTTCATTTTCCTTTGAATTTAGCGGTTCTTGCACCAAATGCTGCAGAACAAATTATAAAGGATCATCCACAACAAAACTTCGTTTTGGCTGGGCATTCTCTGGGTGGTGTGATGGCTAGTCGTTTTGTAGCGGAAAATGAGCAACGAATCAAAGGCATGATTTATTTAGCCAGCTATCCTGACGAAAAAGGTGCACTAAACAAGCAAAATCTGCCGGTTCTGTCAATAACAGCCACAAACGATGGTGTTTTAAATTGGACTAGCTACCAAAAAGCCAAACAGTTTTTGCCAAAAGATACGCAGTATGTATCTATCGAAGGTGGGAACCATGCAGGGTTTGGTAATTACGGTGTCCAAAAAGGAGACAACAAAGCGACAATTTCTAATGAGCAACAGCAAACAGAAATCAGTCAATTGATTGTAGCATGGCTACAATCACGCCCCAATAAATAATCCGATGAGCCGAAATGTTATTTTTTCGGCTCATTTTTACTGCGATAAACAGAGGGGGTTACGCCTGTTTCTTTTTTAAAAGTGGTGGCAAAATATGCTGCGGTTTGGAAGCCAACTTTTTTCGCGATTTGTTGAATCGTAAGGGGTGAATGGAGAAGCAATTCTTGGGCTTGCCTAATTCGGACACTTGTTAAATAAGCTAATGGGGTTTGTTTCGTCTGTTCCTTAAAGGTTCGCTGCAAATGAAAGGGACTACCGTGGCAGGTTTGCGCTAAATAGTCTAAACTTAAAGGTTCCGCTGAATGCCGATCAATAAATTGCTTAATTTGAGCAACCCATTCCTCGTTAGGAACGACTTGCCCGGTTGGTTGACATCTTTTACATGGACGAAAACCAAGTGTTAAAGCTTCCTGAGCCGTTTTGAAGATCAGAACGTGGTTCTTATTGGGCACACGGGAAGGGCACGAAGGACGACAAAAAATTTTAGTTGTGGTCACACCATAAAAAAAATCACCATCAAATTGCGTATTATTATTTTGAATGGCTTCCCAACGTTTCTGAGTAAGTCGATACGTTGTTTTCATTGTAAGCACACCTCCCGTTTTCTTCATTGTAAAAGAATCCCTAATAAAAACAAGTAAAAAGTGATAGGAGCGCAAGATTTTGAAAGCCAAAAGAATTATAATGAAGATAAGAAAAACACGAGAAAGAAGTGTAGAAATATGGCAAAAAAAATTTATTATGCGCAACAAGAATGGCAGAACGATCACTATTATCTTGGTGTGACAGACGCTGGACTAGCTTTTGTAGGTTCAGCCAATCAATCGATAGAAGAGCTGAAAAACTGGTACCCTCAAGCACAATTAGAAGCTTCTGAAAAGAAAACTGCGCCTTATAAAGAAGCATTAATAAGTTATCTTAACCAACATTCGACAACGTTTGCTTGCCCCATAGACATAGAAGGAACGCCCTTTCAAAAAGAAGTTTGGCAGGCGTTGCAAGAAATCCCTTATGGTGAGACAATGACCTATCAAGAAATTTCAGAAAAAATTGGGCGTCCACGTGCGGTTCGAGCAGTTGGCACAGCGATTGGGAAAAATCCTTTATTAATGGTCATTCCTTGCCATCGAGTCATCGGCAGCAAGGGACAATTAACCGGTTACCGTGGTGGTTTAGCAATGAAACAAGCATTATTAACATTTGAACAGTCTTAAAAGGAGGCGGCGATGAACAACTATCAATGGTATACAGAACAATGGGGAAAACCTACAAGAGAGGATGATTTGCTGTTTTTATTGTTGACGGTGGGTGTTTTTCAAGTTGGTTTAAGTTGGAAAGCAGCCGCAGGGAAAAAAGTAGCATTCATGAAAAATTTTTGCCAAATGAAGCCGGAAAAAGTTGCCGCGCTGTTGCCTGACGAAGTCGATCGAATAGTAGCTGATCCAGATATGATTCGCAATCGGCGCAAAATTGAAGCAACCATTAAAAATGCGCAAGCAATTTTAAAAGTACAAGAAGAATTTGGCAGTTTTGCCAATTATCTATGGCAATTTGTAAAAAACGTCCCCGTTTTATCTATTTATGAAGAAGCATACCAAGTCCCGCGCACACAGCTTTTGTCAGATAACGTAGCAAAAGACTTAAAAAAAAGAGGATTTTCTTTTGTAGGTCCGATTGTCACCAATATGTTTCTGAAAGCTAGCGGGATTATCCAGGTAGAAATTTTAAATCCAGAATAAAGGAGTGTTAGGATGTTTGAAAATGAATCTCTTAGTTTTGAAGAACAAACAATTATTCAAGCAGCAGCGCGTTATGTTCAACAAGAATTAGCCAACGAAGCAAGTGGCCATGACTGGTGGCATATTTATCGAGTGACACAATTAGCAAAAACAATTGCAGAGAAAGAACAAGCAAATTTATTTTTATGTATATTAACAGCATTGTTACATGATATTGGCGATGAAAAATTTAACGAAAGTGAAGAGGCTGGCTTACTAAAGGTGCAACAATGGTTGGAAGCAAATAACGTATCAACAGAGCAAACGAATCACATCCTTTCCATTATTGCTAATATGTCCTTTAAAGGAGGAAATACTGGGAAAACAGTTACTACATTAGAAGGAAAAGTGGTCCAGGATGCGGATCGATTAGATGCCATCGGCGCGATTGGAATTGCACGGGTGATGGCTTATTCGGGAAATAAAGGCCGTCTAATTCACGATCCCCACAAACAACCTCGTGAACAGTTAACCCAAGAAGAATACCGGAATGGGGAAGATACTGCCATTATGCATTTTTATGAGAAACTTTTAAAGTTAAAGGAACAAATGAATACAAATTATGGTCGCTTATTGGCGGAAAAGCGTCATCAATTTATGGAACTTTATCTGGAGGAATTTTATCAAGAGTGGGATGGACATCGATAAATAAGGGCCAACTAAAACAGTCAGTACATTTCTTTTTGAATTTTAAGAGAACTCTTTTTTACAAATACCTCAGAAGTGGTAAAATGATGGATGAATAAACGGGTGGTTTATCTTAGTTTTACGTTACATATAGGAGGTAATTATGGAGACAAAAAAATCGAGTGGCATGTTTGCAGTTATTGCCGCACTGATTGCGAATATTTTAGTAGCGATTAGTAAATTTGTTGGTTTTGCTTTAAGTGGTAGTACCGCTATGATGAATGAAAGTATCCACAGTGTCGTGGACTGTAGTAATCAGGTATTATTACTTTTTGGGAATAAGCGCGCTTCTCGTGGACAAAGTGCGTTACATCAATTTGGAGAAGGCCGTGCAAAATACTTTTTTAGTACAATTGTTGCAACGATGCTCTTTTTTGGTGGGGGTGCGTTAGGCGTAATGGAGGCTATTCAGAAGTTACTGCATCCCTCTCATGAAGTAGAAAATGTGGCTATTGTCATTGGTATTTTAATTTTTGGTTTGCTTGTGGAAGGTAGCTCGTTGCGTGTAGCGATGAAAGAAATCAAAGAATTGAATACAGAGAAGTTATCGCTCTTAAAATTTTTGCGAGAAAGTCGTCACAGTGAAATTTTAATTATTTTTACGGAAGACTTTTGTGCGGTTATTGGTTTGTGTTTAGCTTTGGTGGGGACCCTTTTAACGATGGTAACTGGGATTGCTGCATTTGATGCTATCAGTGGTTTACTGATTGGTTTACTATTAATGTGTGCAGCCATTTTCTTAGCGAAAGAATTTTATAGTTTGATTATAGGCGAAAGTGTGACCGCTACAGATTTAGCAAAAATTAAAACCGCATTTGATCGGGCGGATGTTGAAAAACTAATTGATGTAAAAACCGTTCATTTAGGCCCAACTGAAATTTTAGTAGCGGCAAAAATTGATGTGGTAGAACCAATGGAAGAAGATGCACCTGATGTTGTGAATGCGATTGAACGAGACATTCGCAGTAAAATGCCTGATAAAAAAATCTATATCTATATTGAAGTTGACGATTATGATGTGAATTACATTCGTAAATAACAAATGAAAGAATAACTTTAAAAAACAATATGGGGGAAGAAACGATGCAAGAGGCAATTATAACAAGTACAGTAGATTTAACCAGTGGTGGTTGCAACGCCTGTGGTTTAGTGGAAGATACCGTCTACACATTAGCAATGAATGGAGTGGACATTCCGTTAGATGGCTTGACAGTTGCTCATCTAGTTTCTGCTGTTGTTGCCAGAAATGGATTTAAACAGGAGCTACAAATGGATATGCTAGATGACGAATATATCCTTTATCGAAAAGAAGACACAGCAGTAACCTTTAAAGAAGCGTACAATCATTTAAGCTACGATAACGGTTCTGAAAAAATCCAATCTAAAAATAAACTGGAAGATTTACCAGAACTTTTTGAACAAGTCAATCAAATTCTAACAACTGTTTTTGGAATTGAAACTGTCGATTTTATTATAGAATAAAGTAAAAAATAGAACAGAAATTGGACAATCAATGAGTGAAAGAGATTGTCCAATCTCTGTTTTTTAATGTATAAATAGAAAATAAAGACAAAAAATGATTAAGTTAAGTGAACGCCTTTATCGACATAAATGATGTCACCGACCACACCACTAGCTAGTTCACTGACTAAAAAGGCACAAGTGTTTCCGACTTCTTCAATGGTTACACCTGTTTTATCTGGTGTCCGCTCATTAGAAATACTAATCAATTGATCGTAGTCTTTTACACCAGTCACAGCCAATGTTTTAATCGCTCCTGCAGAGATTCCGTTGACACGAATTTTATCTGCAGCTAATTCAAAAGCTAAATATTTCACGGCAGTTTCTAAAGAAGCTTTAGCAATCCCCATCATATTGTAGTTAGGAATCGCACGTTCGGAACCTAAATACGTCAATGTGACAATTCCTGAACCAGGATTTAACAAAGGTTTCGCATAATGAGTGACTGCTAAAAGAGAGTAGCTACTAATATCTTGTGCTAATAGGAACCCATCACGAGTGATGTCACTAACGTTTCCAGACAATTCTTCTTTTTTGGCAAAAGCAATCGCATGGACTAGTCCATCGATCGTGCCCACTTCATTTTTAATTGTTTCAAAGGCTGCTTGAATGGACGCATCAGAAGCAACATCGCATTCCACCAACAAATCATTTTCATCTGCTAATTTAACCACTTGCTTTTTCATGCGTTCATTTTGATACGTATAAATAACATTGGCCCCTTGATCTTTTAATGCTTTTGCACAGCCCCAAGCAATACTTTTTTTGTTGGCAACACCCATTACGACGACATTCTTATTTTGTAAAAACATATAAAATCTCCTTTAATAAAAAATTTTTGTTGATAGAATAGGCTTTTCTTCATCAAAATGTAAAAGTTACATTTATTGAGTTGACGAATAAAATTTCAACTGGTATTATCTGTGTGAGAATGATAACAAAATCTTCTCAATTTTCTAATCTTGAAAAAAACAGACATTTTTCCTGATGTCTGAATTATTAACCAAAATACTTTGAAAGTCAAACTATTTTTCTTATTTTTTGAGAAAAAGTGCTGGAAACCGCATGGAATAATAGTTTGATAATCAAAATAAACTCGGAGGTACAGTATGAAAAGAGTGGTCATAACCGGCATGGGTGCCGTAACACCATTAGGCAATACCGTAAAAGAATTTTGGCATAATCTAGTGGATGGCAAACTAGGAATTGGCAAAATTACTAAATTTGATTCTGAAGATACTGGGGTAGCTTTGGCTGGCGAAGTGAAAGAGTTTGACCCAAGTGCTGTTTTAGAACGCAAAGAGCAAAAAAGAATGGACTTATTTTCTCAATATGGCTTGGTCGCTGCTTTAGAAGCGTGGGAAATGAGTGGTTTAACAGAAGCAACGATTGACCCGACTCGTTTAGGTGTGATTGTCGGTAGTGGGATTGGCGGGATGACTACCTTACAAGACCAAGTACGGGTAATGGATAAAAAAGGCGCAAAACGCGTAACACCATTTTTCGTGCCCATGGTAATTGCTAATATGGCAGCGGGAAATATTTCGATTCGTCTAGGTGCAAAAGGACCTTCTCAAACTATCGTGACTGCTTGTGCTTCTGCGACGAATGCGATTGGTGAAGCTTTTCGCACGATTAAATATGGTTTAGCGGACATGATGGTAACTGGGGGGACAGAAGCCACAGTATGTGAAATTGGGATTGCAGGCTTTGCAGCATTGAATGCTTTAAATACAACAGAAGATGCGACTCGGGCTTCGATTCCTTTTGATAAAGAACGAAAAGGTTTTGTGATGGGTGAAGGCGCAGGAATGCTGGTTTTAGAAGAACTCGAGCATGCACAGAAACGTGGCGCAACTATCTACGGCGAAATTGTTGGATATGGCAGCAACTGTGATGCTAGCCACATGACCGCTCCTTTAAAAGACGGTAGTGGCGCGGCGGCTGCGATGGAAATGGCGATTGCAGAAGCAGGGATTACGCCGGAACAAATTGGGTATATCAATGCTCATGGTACGTCAACCCCAGCGAATGACGCTGCGGAAACAACGGCCATCAAACGTGTCTTTGGTGAGCGAGCATCGCAAATTCCAATTTCAAGTACAAAGAGTATGACTGGACATTTATTGGGCGCGGCTGGCGGTATCGAAGCGATCGCTTGTGTGCAAACATTGCAAGAAGGAAAAGCTCATCCGACAATAGGCTACCAAGTTGCTGATCCAGATTGTGATTTAGATTATGTCACAGAAGGTGCACGTGACATTACAGCGGACTATACAATTAGTAATTCGTTTGGCTTTGGTGGCCATAATGGTGTAATTTGCTTGAAGAAATGGGAGGAAAACTAGTATGAAAAAAGTAATGACTGCAACAGAAATTATGGAAATGATTCCTAATCGCTATCCGATTTGTTATATTGATTATGTGGATGAAATTATTCCAAATGAAAAGATTATTGCAACAAAAAATGTAACAATTAACGAAGAATTTTTCCAAGGACATTTTCCTGGAAATCCAACAATGCCAGGCGTTTTGATTATTGAAGCATTGGCACAAGTAGGTTCGATTTTAATCTTAAAAATGGATCAATTTGAAGGTGAAACGGCCTATATTGGCGGTATCAACAAAGCCAAATTCCGTCAAAAAGTGGTCCCTGGTGATGTCTTGAAATTACATTTTGAAATCGTCAAATTACGTGACTTTGTCGGCATCGGCAAAGCGACTGCTTACGTGGAAGATAAAAAGGTCTGCGAATGTGAATTGACGTTTATTGTGGGACGATAAGAATCAATCAATTTTGGATACGTTAGTTTCCCTAAGAAAAGGAATAAGTCACAATGGCTTATTCCTTTTTAAATTTATATAAATAACACTAACGCAAAAAAACATGCTATAATCATAAAAAGCTTACGTGAAGGTGGTAAGCTTATGAGTAAAACAATTTACAGGAGGGTTTTTCTTTTGGATATTTCAGTAGAGTTTTCGGGACATAAATTGGCGAATGTGTTAATGAACGCATCAGGCATTCATTGTATGACAATTAAGGAAATGGACGAGTTAGCGGCTTCTCAAGCAGGTGCTTTTGTCGCTAAGACGGCAACACCTAATCCTCGTCAGGGCAATGAGGAGCCTCGGTATTTTGATACACCATTAGGAAGTATTAACTCAATGGGCTTGCCTAATTTAGGGATTGATTATTATTTAGATTATCAGATTGCACGTCAAAAGGAATTTCCCGAGGAGTTACGCTTTTTATCTGTATCTGGTATGAATTATGAGGAAAATATCGCTATTTTAAAAAAAGTGCAAGAAAGTGAATACACAGGAGTGACAGAATTTAATTTGTCTTGTCCCAATTTGCCTGGTAAACCGCAAATTGCTTATGATTTTGAATTAACAGAAAAGCTTTTAACAGAAGTTTTCCAATTTTTTACTAAACCATTAGGTGTAAAATTACCCCCATTTTTTGATATTGCACATTTTGACGCAATGGCTGAAATTTTAAATAAATTCCCTTTAGTATACGTGAATAGTATTAATAGCATCGGTAATGGTTTATATATTGACAGTGACAAGGAAGAAGTGGTCATTAAACCAAAAGGAGGCTTCGGTGGACTGGGCGGCGAATATGTCAAACCAACAGCGTTAGCCAATGTTCGTGCGTTTGCGCAACGTTTGAAACCAGAAATCAAAATTATTGGAACGGGCGGTATTACATGTGGAAAAGATGTTTTTGAGCATCTTTTATGTGGTGCGACATTAGTACAAGTCGGCACACAATTGCATCAAGAAGGTCCACAAGTTTTTGAGCGTCTAGCCAAAGAATTACAAGAAATCATGGCAGCAAAAGGTTATGAAAGTATTGAAGAATTTCGTGGGAAATTGAAAGAGATGTAACAAAAAAACGTCAAGAAATTTTCTTGACGGTTTTTTGTTATTTCACAGCCTTAACATTTTCCATAAAGGCTTCCAAATATTCAGGTTGTGTTAATTGTTGGTTACAGGTGTCGCTATCATGGCAAATGTAATTGCCTTTTTTCGTGTAGGTTCCGTCACCGCCTGATTTGGTGGTAGCTAGGAACATAGACACATTCGTGATTGTTTGACAGATGGAGCAAACACCTTTAACAATGGTGGGTGAAAGGGTGCCGTGGACGCCGATTAATTTATTTTCTCGATAAGCTAAGATAAATTTTTTCTGAGTCCCAGCGTCGTTCCAACCGACATAGGTATTGTTCCGTAAATCCATGTTTTCCCACTCAGGAATCTTTAACTTTTTCACTTTGCGAAAGACTTTCGTGACTTGTGGTGTTGAAGGTTCCTTAAAGGGCAGCACGGTTTCTTTTAATTCGTCTAAATATTTTTCAGCACGCGCGCGTGTTAAACGACGATCCATCACTTTGTCCAACAAAATCGTAACAGCAGGGTGTTCTTCTGGAAATAACCCATTGATTTTTTCGGCACATAGGGCCTGGACAGTTTTGACAGTCGTAGCATCGTTAACAGACGTATAGGTGTTTAGTAACACAGCGACTTGTTCTTTAATTATGTTAAATTGGTAAGGTTGAATAGTTGGGTTCATGATTTTAAATTCCTTTCAAATAGACCGAGTACATACGCTGAAAGGCAATTTGTCTCACCAACGTATGTTTAGTGACAGACAACCTCATGTGTTTTTGATAAAGATAGCGTTTGACGTATCATATCATCACCCCCTTTAATGATTGATTTTTTCTATGTAAAAAGTGAAAATAATTGATGAAAGCTTGGTAATTCTAACGCAATTCAAGAAAAAAGGCAAGTTAAACTCGTTTTATTTCCCAATTCAATGTCTGGGGAGTGATAAACTTCTAAAAAAGATACGTGATTTCCTAGATTAATCCTAGGTTATTTGCTACAATAATGAAGAATTAACCAGAGAAAAGGAGAAATTACAATGATTGCAGCAAGCGATTTAAAAGCCGGTATGACTTTTGAGCAAGACGGCAAATTAATTAAAGTAATGGAAGCTAGCCACCACAAACCAGGTAAAGGTAACACGGTTATGCGTATGAAATTAAAAGATGTTCGTACGGGTTCAACAACAGATACAACAATGCGCCCAGATGAAAAAGTGAAAAAAGCGCACATCGATACAAAACCAGTTCAATATTTATACAGCCAAGATGATATGGCTATTTTCATGGATTTAGAAACATATGAACAATATGAAGTACCAACTGCTTTAATTGAAGAAGAACTAAAATATTTATTAGAAAATATGGAAGTAAAAATTCAATTTTATGGTGAAGAAGTCATTGGTTTAACTTTACCAACAACGGTAATCTTACGTGTTGCTGAAACACAACCTTCAATCAAAGGCGCAACAGTAACTGGTTCTGGTAAACCCGCTACAATGGAAACAGGATTAGTTGTTAACGTTCCAGATTTTGTTGAAGCAGACGAATTATTAGAAATCAATACTGCGGAAGGTACGTATTTAAAACGTGCTAAATAAGTAGCAGAAAAACAGAAGGCTAGCCTTCTGTTTTTTTTGGTCTATTAATTCTTTTGCCTATAAGAAAACCATTGGTGTGATAGGAAATAGCAATCGTTAGAATCGTTGACACTAGAAAATGGTAAATGGTATAGTTTGGTCAACACATGACGAAGGAGGAAATCAACCATGACGAAAAAACAAGCTAGCCTTTTTTTAAAAACGGAAAGCTGTTGTTGTATGGTGCAAAATAGTGCAGCATACTCTTTTGTGATGGGGAAAACCTCCGTTATTTCTGAAAAATTGCCTAACACGATTCCTCTCTGAATCTAGACAACCAGAAATAAACAAAAAAGGTGCTGATGCGATCAGCACCTTTTTGTTTTATGTACATGTATTAGAAGGAGGAATTCGCTATGATTGTTCAGTCAATTTTAGACACAATCGGAGCAACACCATTATTTGAATTTACAAGTGAACAATATCCTATGCCAGAAGGCACTAAAATTTATGCGAAACTAGAATATTTGAATCCAGGTGGCAGCGTCAAAGATCGGCTTGGTGTGCATCTTCTCAAAGAAGCAATGAAAACGGGAAAGATAAATCAAGCCACAACAATTATTGAACCGACAGCGGGGAATACAGGGATTGGACTTGCATTAGCTGCCAGTCAACTGGGCCTCAAGACAATCTTTGTTGTGCCAGAAAAATTTAGTCAGGAAAAACAACAGCTGATGCAAGCGTTAGATGCTAAAATTGTCCCTTCGCCAACAGAGCAAGGGATTGTCGGAGCGATAACTAGTGCCCAAGACTTAGCCAAGGAAATTCCTAATAGTTACGTGCCGTTACAATTTGAAAATCCGGATAATCCTGCTGCTTACTACGAAGGATTAGGACCTGAAATTGTTCAAGACCTAGGCGGGAAGATTACTAGCTTTGTCGCAGGTTTAGGCAGTGGTGGAACGTTTGCAGGTGTTGGCAGATATCTCAAAGAACAAAATAGTAAGACGCAATTATGGGGCGTGGAGCCAGAAGGTTCAATTTTAAATGGCGGACCTGCACACGGACATGAAATCGAAGGCATTGGCGTGGAGTTCGTGCCGCCTTTTCTTAAACAGATTCCTGTGGACGGCTTTTATACCATTTCAGACGAGGATGGTTTTTTCTGGGTCAAACAATTAGCCAAGAAAAGCGCTTTGCTGGTGGGAAGCTCCAGCGGCGCAGCATTTGCGGCGGCATTAAGAGAGGCGCGCCGCTTACCAGCAGGCAGCACAATTGTAACTATTTTTCCTGACGGTAGTGACCGTTATTTATCAAAAAATATTTATTCTTAGGAGGAAAACTTTTATGAAATTCAATACCAAATTAATTCATGGCGGCATTAGCAAAGACACAACAACAGGTGCAGTGAGTGTTCCTATTTATCAAACATCAACCTTTGAACAAAATGGCGTGGGCCAGCCAAAAGAATATGAATATTCTCGTTCAGGTAATCCCACACGTCACGCGTTAGAAACCTTAATTGCTGAGTTAGAAGGTGGGAGCCATGGCTTTGCGTTTAGCTCAGGCTTAGCTGGTATTCATGCAATCATTTCTATGTTTGGACCCGAAGATCATATTTTATTAGGTGACGATGTCTATGGGGGGAGTTTCCGTTTATTGGATAAAGTATTTGTAGCAAATGGGTTAAGCTACACGATTGTAAACGCCAGCGACGTATCAACAATTGAAGCCGCAATTCAGCCAAATACAAAAGCCTTGTTTTTGGAAACACCAAGTAATCCACTGTTAAAAATTACAGATATTGAAGCGGCAGCTAAGCTTGCTAAAAAACATCAGTTGTTAACCATTGTCGATAATACATTTGCGACGCCTTATTTTCAACGGCCGTTAGCGTTAGGTGCTGATATTGTGGTTCACAGCGGGACAAAATATTTAGGGGGCCATAGTGATGTAGTCTCTGGTTTAGTCGTAACGAATAACCCAGAAAGCGCAGAAAAGATTGCCTTTTTACAAAATGCGATTGGCGCTGTTTTAGGACCGCATGATAGTTGGTTGGTCCAACGTAGTTTAAAAACATTAGGCGTCCGGATGGCAGCGCACGCCCAAAATGCTCAAAAAATTGCAGAATTTTTAGAAGCGCATCCAGCGGTAGCAACGGTGTATTATCCAGGACTAGCGAGTCATCCTGGTCACGAAATTGCGCAAAAACAGATGTCGGGATTTAGTGGCATGATTTCTTTTGAATTAGCCAAGGATGAGCAAGTCGTTCCTTTCGTAGAAGCGTTGGAAATTTTTACTTTAGCGGAAAGTTTAGGTGGCGTAGAAAGTTTAATTGAAGTACCTGCCATTATGACTCACGCATCTATCCCCAAAGAAAATCGTGAAGCCGTGGGAATTAAAGATGGACTCATTCGTTTATCTGTAGGAATTGAAGCAGTCGAAGATTTATTGGCTGATTTAGAAAAGGGATTACAAGCATAAACAAAAGGCCCTCGTCTTTAGACGAAGGCCTTTTGTTTATAATTCTTCTCCATTCGTAGCAATCACTTGTTGATACCAAGCAAACGATTTTTTCTTTCGCCGTTCCAACGTTCCGTGACCATCGTTGTCTTTATCTACATAAATGAAGCCATACCGTTTCTTCATTTCGCCTGTACTAGCGCTCACTAAATCGATGAATCCCCAAGGTGTGTAGCCCATCAAATCAATGCCGTCATACGCAACGGCTTCTTTCATCATCTCAATATGTTCACGTAAATAAGCGATTCGGTAAGTGTCGTTAATCGTTCCGTCTGGTTCTAGCTCATCAATAGCACCAAAGCCATTTTCGACAATAAAAAGTGGTAATTCATACCGATCATTGAACCAATTCATTGCATAGCGTAAGCCCATAGGATCGATTTGCCAACCCCAATCAGATGTTGCTACATAAGGATTTCGCACCAAGTCTTTTGCTTCATTGTAGTCAAAAGTAGGGGCCTTTTCTGCACCTTTCACAGCAAACGACATGTAATAGCTAAAGCCAATATAATCAACACAGCCATTAGCTAAATCAGTTAAATCTTCTTTTGTGACATCTAATGAAATGTTTTTTCGTTTCAAATAGCATTGAATTGCACTTGGATAATGACCGCGGACATGAACATCGGTAAACCAATAACGTTTTTGCATTGCGCTAACACTCATCATCATATCCTCAGGATTACAAGAATAAGGATAAATAGGCACCATCGCAATCATACAGCCAATTTGGAAGTCGGGATTGATAGCGTGGCCAATTTTCACTGCACGTGCGCTAGCGACTAGTTCATAATGAGCAGCCTGATACATAATTGCTTCGCGGTCTTCTCCTTCCTGGTAAGCAATACCAGAGTTAGTAAAAGGTGCAAAATCTTCTTCATAATTGGCTTGGTTGTTAATTTCGTTAAAGGTCATCCAATATTTGACTTTTTTCTGGTAACGAGTGAAACAGACTTCAGCAAATTTGACAAAAAAATCAATGACCTGGCGATTGCGAAAACCGCCATATTTTGTGACTAAATGATAAGGCATTTCAAAGTGAGACAGTGTCACAACTGGCTCAATGCCATTTTTCAAACACTCGTCAAAAAGTGCATCATAAAAACGAAGGCCTTCTTCATTGGGCGTTTCTTCATCTCCGTTAGGAAAAATTCGTGTCCAAGCAATAGAGGTTCGGAAACAATTTAAACCAAGTTCTTTGAATAGTTGAATATCTTCTTGATAGCGATGGTAAAAATCAATCGCTTCATGGTTAGGATAGTGTTCATCTGGTAAAACGCCTGCGGTAATTTTACGAGGGACGCCATGTGCACCGGCAGTCATTACATCCGCCACGCTCACCCCTTTACCGCCTTGGTCCCAGCCTCCTTCTAATTGATGAGCAGCGACAGCGCCGCCCCAAAGAAAATCATTTTTCAAAATTGACATATCGTTTCAGTCCTTTGTTCAAATTTTTATACGTTTTGTGCTTCAACTTTTTCAAGGGTTTCTTCAGTAATCGGTTGATTGGTTTCTTCTGCGTAATTAAGTGCATCCATTTTTTTAGCAAACGGTAAATAGATAAAGAAACTCATCGTCAGTACCACTACTTGAAGCAACGCTGCTTGCCAACCACCAACTAAAAGTCCAGAAATGATTGGAGGAGTAGTCCAGGGAACTTGTACCGCAGTAAAGAGAGGAACCAGTCCTGTGTACAAGGCAAAATATGTCACAACAGAAGAAACAATCGGTGTGATAATGAACGGCACAGCCATGATTGGGTTCATCACGATAGGTGTAGCAAAGACAATTGGCTCGTTAATATTGAAAACAGCTGGCCCAATTGAAAGCCGACCTAATTGCTTAAACTGAGCTGATTTGGCAAAGAAAACCATGAACACGACTAACCCGATTGTCATGCCCGCACCAGTGACCGTTAAAAATTGATCTAAAAATTGTTGTGTAACAATATGGCCACCATTAGCCAGTGTTAAGTCTTTTCCTGATTTCAAAATTTCGGTGTTTTCTAAAGAGTTTGCTTGTAAAATAGGACCCATGATGCCGCCAACGATTGTTGACCCGTGAACACCGAAAAACCAAAAGAGCGGAATGACAAAACCTAATAGTAATGCGCCACCTAGTGAATCTGTGACTCCTTGAAGTGGTGATTGTAGCACTTCGTAAATAAAGTCAAAGAATGTCGTATTGAAGACTTTATCTAGAAGAATGAAAATTAGCATTGCACCAGTTACAATGACGCTGGCAGGAATTAACGCAGTAAAGGAATTGGCCACATTTTCTGGTACAGCTTCTGGTAATTTGATACGAATATCATGACGTAAAAACCAACTATATACAACGCCGACTAACAAACCAACAATAATAGCTGTAATCATCCCTTTGCCAGCTGTCCAATCTTTGTTGATGACATTGCCAACTACTGCGCCAGAAACCGCATCTTTGACTTCAGATGACATAAACAAAATGAAAACCACCATGGCAATCATGCCCGCTGGGAGGCCTTCAAATCCCTCGCTTTTTACATATGAGTAGGCAATACCGATGACCGCAAATAAAGACATAATCGCAAAAGATGCACCATATGCTTGATTGAAATAAACAGCCAGACCGCTTGCGTTAACCCATTCAGAAATAGCTGTAACTGGGAAATTCGCTAATAGAAGAAACACGGAACCAACAATGGTAAAAGGCATCGTGTAAAGCATCCCGTTCCGTAAGGCAGTAATTGCTTTGGTATTGACGAATTTTAGTACTGGAGGTAATAATTTCTCGTTAATCCATTCGTTCATAAAAATCTCTCCTTTGAAGAATAATATAAATGCAAATGTATCCGTTTACACATTTACTATATAAGGTTATTTGAAGAAAAAATAGACTTTTGCCTGAATGAGAAACATGTACCAAGAAAAAAAACAAAAAAACTCATGCTGTTTTAGACAGCATGAGCTTTTGTGAAAAACAACTAGAAAGGTGTTTCATCTAGTTCCTTTAAAAGTTGACTTGCTTGATGAGCTAGGAGTTCAATTAAAGCAATGACAGGGATTTGAGTGGTTGTATTGACTGATTTATCTGCAAATGGAGAACGTTCGTCGGGCATATAATAGGAGATGTTGTAGTCAGCCAAGCGGGCAATAGTTGAATGTTGATTGTTGGTAATGCTTAGTACTTTGGCGCCAGCTGTTTTAAAGTCGGTCATTTGTTTAATCATTTCATTGGTTTCCCCAGATACAGACAGAATCAAGGCTAATGTATTTTCAAATCCGCGCTTGGGGATAGGCGTAAAGGGGTCAGCAATACTGTAAGAATTGATATTTAAGTTGGCAAAATAACGACTGCCATAACTACCTAAAATTCCGCTAGTACCAATGCCAGTAAAGGCAACGTGACGTGCTTGAACAATCATTTGAATTGCTGGACGAAGCATTTCGTAATAGGTTTCTTGGTTTAATTTTTTCAAAAAAGCATCGACGTGAACTGTGGCATCATAAAAATTTTCAAACGTTTGTGTTTGTTTGGCTTCTTCTTTCACTGCATATTTTAATTCGGAAAAACCAGCATAGCCCATTTTGTTACAAAATCGTAGAATCGTTGAGGTGGAGACATGACAGGAAGTAGCCAGTTGGCGAATGGTCTGTTGAGGGATTTGGTGCAGGTGTTCCAATACATAATGGTAAACGAGCATTTCTAATTCATTCAAGGTCTGAACCTTCTCTAAATCAAACAAAGTAATCCTCCTTTATATAAAAACTGAATATGTTATTTTTTTGTGTAAATCAAATAAACCAATTCTTATTTTTCTTGAAAAAAATGTAAAATAACTCAATAAAAAGTTTCTTATTTCCTATTTTACAAAAAGTAGCCCAATTATCCTAGTTTTTCTCTTTTTTCTTTTAAAAATAACAATGCGCACCCCTAGAGTTTTTTGAGAAAACAAGCTAAAATAGATAAGAAGAGAAAAGGAGGCGTTGATGTGGCACGGGAAGTAATTTTATTTATTGCAGCGAGTATTGATGGTTTCATTGCGGATAAAGCGGGCGGTGTTGCTTGGTTAGAAGAGAATATTCGTGGCGATGAAGAAGATCGTAGTTACGATGAAATGTATAAAAAAATAGACACTGTGGTAATGGGGCGGACTACTTATGATCAAGTGACACAAGAATTGTCCCCAGATGTGTATTTTTATGAAGACAAGCATTCTTATATCATTACCTCTCATCCAGAACCATCAACTGCTTCAAGAACTTTTACCAAGGAAGATCCAGTCACATTAATTCGTCGTCTCAAAGAAGAAGACGGCGCGGGAATTTGGATTGTTGGAGGCCCAAAAGTGGTTCAACCGCTTTTGGCAGCTGATTTAATTGATACCTTCATTTTGACGACAATACCACTGTTTCTGGGTGAGGGCATTGCTCTATACGAGACAATGGCTCAATCAATCCCAGTTCGTTTAAAACAGGTTTATCAAAAAAATGAGTTGGTTTATTCGATTTATCAACGTGAAAACAAAAATTAAAAAATAATTATTCGGTTGGGCAAGTTGCTTTCAAGGTTTTGAGTTTCTCATAGGGCGAGAGGAACAAAGCAACAGTTGTCTAGCCGTTTGTGTTGTTTTTGATTGACAAAGAAATGGTAGAGGAGAAAAAAATGAAACATCAGATCAAAAGAAGGTTGTATATTTCACCTGTTCAAACAATTGTCTTAGGCTTTTTTCTATTAATTGTTGTAGGCACGATCTTATTAATGATGCCTTTTTCTGCACAAGCTGGACAAAAAACGCAATGGATTGATGCTTTTTTCGTGGCAACTTCCGCCGTCTGTGTTACAGGGCTTTCGCCTTTGAATACGGCGGAACATTGGAGTCCTATCGGGCAAGTTATTATTATGATTTTGATTGAATTAGGCGGCTTAGGCTTTTTAACCGTTGCCACGATTTTCTTTAGTTTGCTGCGGAAAAAAGCGTCACTAAGTGTACGGATGTTGTATCAAGAAGCGTTAAATGTTAGTGAAGTTTCCGGAGTTTTTCGTTTAATGAAATATATTATGAAGTTTGCGGCCATTATTCAATTACTTGGAGCCTTCTTGTTGTCCTTTCAATTTGTGCCAACAGTTGGGTGGAAAAAAGGGTTGTTTTTTAGTCTCTTCCATGCCGTTTCGGCATTTTGTAATGCTGGCTTTGATTTGCTAGGGGATAGTATGGTTCCTTATCAAAATTCGCCTTATCTTTTACTAGTCATTAGCTTTTTAATTATAGCTGGTGGTTTAGGATTTATTGTGTGGCGCGATATTTTTACAATGATTAAAGGCTATAAAAATAAAATTAAGCACCGTGTTAGTATTCATACACGCCTTGCTTTAACGGTGACCGCCACCTTTTTAGTCTTAGGGACCGTTATTTTTTACATTTCAGAATATCGCCATTTTCCAGCTGACATGTCTTTTTGGCAGCGTCTTGTCAACAGTTGGTTCTTGTCGGTTACACCAAGAACGGCTGGCTTTTATTCAGTTGATTATTTGAAAATGAGTAATCCAGGCCTGATTGTCACGATTTTGTGGATGTTTATTGGTGGCACTTCAGGATCAACCGCTGGCGGCTTGAAAACCACTACGTTTGGTGTGCTATTTTTACAATTTCGTGCAATTTTTAAAGGGAAACAGCGAGTGGAATTCCATGAACGCACAATTCCTGAGCGAGTAGTGCTCCAAGCGTTTACTTTGTTCTTCTTGGCAACTTTTTTATGTGTAACTGCTTCGGTTATTCTCTCGTTTACAGAAACATTACCTTTAAAAAACGGGATTGAGTATATTGTTTTTGAAGTGATTTCTGCATTTGGAACGGTCGGTTTAACAATGGGGTTAACACCAGATTTAACTGTTTTTGGTAAACTGGTGATTATTTTTCTAATGTTCGTCGGTCGTGTGGGTGTGTACACGGTGTTATTGTCATTAATTAAGAAAGGCTTGGAAAGTCAGTCGAAAGTTCAATATCCAAAAGAATCAGTGATGATTGGTTAATAGAGAAAGAGGGAAATAGAATGGAATTTTTAGGTATTTTATGTTTGATTTTAATTACAACGACTTTAGCAGGTGTTGCTTGTAAAAGAGTAGGAATTCCTGCAGTAATTGGGCAATTGCTAGTAGGGATTGTGTTAGGTCCAGCGATGTTAAATATTGTGCATCAAGATGTGTTTGTGCATGACTTTTCAGAAATTGGTGTCATTATGCTGATGTTTATTGCTGGAATGGAATGTGAATTGGAATTATTGAAAAAATATGCGAAACCTAGTGTCATGGTTGCTATTTTGGGCATCGTTTTACCGGTTGGTTTTACTATGTTGATTGGTCAGCTGTTTGCTTTTTCTTGGAAAGAAGCTTTTTTCCTTGGGTTAGTTTTAGCAGCAACGTCGGTCAGCATTTCAGTAGAAGTATTAAGAGAGTTGAATGTTTTAAGTAGTAAAGAAGGTGCAACGATTCTTGGGGCTTCTGTCGTTGACGATATCGTGGTCGTGATTATTTTAAGTGTTGCTGTCGGCATGATTGGTGCAAGTACAGGCGGCAATACAGAAGTCAGCTTTATTGTTAAGTTAATTGAACAAGGCTTATTCTTTATTGGGATTTTCTTTTTGGTCCGCTTTATCGCTCCCTATTTACTACGTTTAAGTCAAAAAATGAACATTGGGTCGTCTGTTATTATCATGTCATTGATTATCTGTTTGGGCATGGCTTATTTGGCTGATTTAGTTGGTTTAAGTTCTGTCGTAGGTGCCTTTTTTGCAGGGATTGCTGTGGGACAAACGGATGCAAAAACAGAAATTGATTTCAATATTGAAGCTATTGGCTATGCCGTGTTTATTCCCGTCTTCTTTGCCAGCATTGGCTTATCAGTGACATTTAACACGTTAGGAAAAGATTTACCTTTTATTTTGGTAATGACGATTATGGCGATTTTAACGAAATTACTGGGCGGCGCCTGGGGAGCGAAAATGGTTGGTTTCTCCAATACAAGTTCTTTAATGGTCGGTGCTGGGATGGTTTCGCGTGGGGAAATGGCATTAATCATTGCGCAAATTGGTTACCAATCTAAATTACTTTCAGAAGCGTATTATACGAGCATGATTGTGGTAATTATCTTAACGACCTTAGTTGCACCGTTCTTATTGAAATACTTTGTTAAAAAACAAGAATCTGCGTTGCAATAAAAAAAGATGAGCAGAAGTTGTTGACAAAAAAATAAAATAGCTATATGATGAGTTCAAGATAAACGACTACGTTTGTAGTCAATAATCTTGAACTCTTTTTTTATTGATGAAGGAGGAATTTAACGAGTATGGCAAAAGATAAATTAGCGACAATTACTGATGCAGAGTGGGAAGTCATGCGGGTTATTTGGACCCAAGGCAAAACCACGAGTCGTGAAGTGCATACACTTTTAAATGAGAAGAAAGAATGGAAATCAACGACCGTCAAGACGTTACTAAGTCGTTTAACAGATAAAGGGTTAGTTGGAACGGAGAAAGTAGGCAATAAATATATTTATTATCCGCTAGTAGAAGAACGTCGGAGCGTTGAAACGGTGGCAGATGAACTTTTAGCCAAAGTGTGCAGCCGTAAAGTTGGTTCCGTGGTGGAAACAATTTTAACAGAGAGTCAGTTGAGTTATGACGATTTGGATCGATTAGAGGAACTCTTGAAAGAGAAGCGCAAGACGGCGGTTGAATCCGTCCCTTGCAACTGTATTCCTGGTCAATGCCAATGTCATTTAATTTAAAAAGGAGTGAAAAAAATGGAAAGTAAAACGTTTGATATTGAAGGGATGAGCTGTGCTTCCTGTGCCCAAACGATTGAAAAGGCTACGGCGAAGTTACCTGGGATGGCAAAGGCAAGTGTCAATTTAGCTACGGAAAAATTAAGTGTCACGTATGATCAGACGGAAGTCACAGAAGAAGAAATTAAGGAAGCTGTGTCAGATGCTGGCTACAAGGCGATTAGCCCAGCCCAGCAACGAACGTTTGCGATTGAAGGAATGAGTTGTGCTTCCTGTGCCCAAACGATTGAAAAAGCTGTGAACCAATTATCTGGTGTTCAACAAGCGATTGTTAATTTAGCCACGGAAAAACTGGTGGTTAGTTATGACGACCATCAAGTAACGAGTGCTGAAATTATCAAAGCAGTTACGGATGCAGGTTATCAAGCGACAGAAGAAGTCGCTGCAGGTGCAACAGCGGACCAAGATCGTGAAAAGAAACAAAAACATATTGCTGAGATGTGGCAACGTTTTTGGATCTCAGCGGTGTTTACAGTGCCCCTTCTTTATATTGCGATGGGACATATGGTAGGCTTACCATTGCCGGATTTTTTGAATCCAATGACACATGCGATGACCTTTGCAATGGTTCAATTGATTTTGACTTTACCCGTTCTATATGTCGGCAGAGAATTTTTCACAGTTGGTTTTAAAGCATTGTTTAAAGGGCATCCGAATATGTTTTCTTTGGTGGCTTTAGGAACCAGCGCTGCTTTTGTGTATAGTTTATATGGCACAGTCATGATATTTTTAGGAGACACAAGTTTTACAATGGCTCTTTATTATGAATCAGCGGGTGTTATTTTAACCTTAATTACATTAGGAAAATATTTCGAAGCTGTTTCAAAAGGGAAAACCTCAGATGCGATAAAAAAATTAATGGGTTTAGCGCCGAAAACTGCTCATATTTTACGTGATGGCGCAGAAATTGAAGTGCCAGTTGATGCTGTTCAGTTGGATGACATTGTGATTGTTCGCCCAGGAGATAAAATCCCTGTTGATGGAGTGATTGTTTCAGGCAGTAGTTCTGTGGATGAAGCCATGTTAACGGGCGAAAGTTTGCCTGTTGAAAAGAAAGTCGGTGATGCAGTAATTGGTGCTAGCATCAATAAAAATGGCAGCTTTCAATTCAAGGCGACAAAAGTGGGAAAAGAGACGGCCCTTGCCCAAATCATTCAATTAGTGGAAGATGCGCAAGGCTCAAAAGCGCCGATTGCACAATTAGCTGATAAAATTTCGGGTGTTTTTGTCCCAATCGTTATTGGTTTGGCTGTTCTTTCTGGCTTGGTTTGGTTCTTTTTAGGACAAGAGTCATGGATTTTCGCTTTGACAATTACCATTTCTGTGTTAGTGATTGCTTGTCCTTGTGCGCTCGGCTTGGCAACGCCGACTGCGATTATGGTGGGAACAGGTAAGGGCGCTGAAAATGGCGTTTTAATTAAAAGTGGGGATGCTTTAGAAACCACTCACAAAATTCAAACAATCGTGTTTGATAAAACAGGAACTATTACAGAAGGCAAACCGGTGGTTACGGATATTTTAGTTGCTGATTCAGCACTTTCAGAAGCTGAGTTACTAACATTAGCAGCTTCTGCAGAACAAGGATCAGAACACCCCCTAGGTGAAGCAATTGTGGGAGCGGCTAAAGAACGTCAATTGCCATTAGCAGAAGGAAGCGATTTTTCAGCGATTCCAGGTCACGGCATCCGTGTGACAGTCAACGAACGAGTCCTACTTTTGGGCAATATAAAATTAATGAAAGAAGAAGCCATCGAGCTATCAACGTTTGTTCAACAAGCGGATCGTTTGGCAGAAGAAGGGAAAACCCCAATGTTTGTGGCAAAAGATGGTTCGTTTGCGGGTATCATTGCGGTAGCAGATACTGTGAAGGATAGCAGTCAAACAGCCATTGCACGTTTGCATAAAATGGGGATCGAAGCCGTGATGATTACGGGAGACAACAAGCGTACTGCCGAGGCGATTGCAAAACAAGTAGGTATCGATCGTGTCTTAAGTGAAGTTTTACCAGAAGATAAAGCATTAGAAGTGAAAAAACTACAAGCAGAAGGCAAAAAAGTTGCGATGGTGGGTGACGGTATTAATGATGCACCAGCACTTGCCCAAGCAGATGTGGGGATTGCTATTGGTTCAGGCACAGATGTTGCAATAGAATCGGCCGACATTGTGCTAATGCGTAGTGATTTAATGGATGTGCCTACAGCAGTTGAATTAAGTAAAGCGACCATCAAAAACATCAAAGAAAATCTTTTCTGGGCATTTGCTTATAATACATTAGGTATTCCAGTGGCTATGGGTGTGTTACACTTATTTGGTGGACCTTTGTTAAGTCCGATGATTGCAGCAGCAGCTATGAGTTTTAGTTCAGTCTCTGTCTTACTAAACGCCTTACGATTGAAAGGATTTAAACCTTCGACGGTGAAAAGAACTAGTGGAAGTCAAAAATAAAATTGAAAAGGATGAAGTGAAATGGAAAAAACAGTAAAAATTGATGGGATGAAATGTGATGGCTGTGTTCAAGCGGTCACTGAAAAATTTAGTGGAATTGACGGCGTAACGAATGTTGCGGTTCACTTGGCAGATCAAACAGCCGTTGTGACAGCAGATCGTGAAGTAAGCCAAGATGAACTGAATACCACGTTGGCAGATACAAAATTCAAGGTTGTCAGCGAATAACAAAAAACAGGGCCTACCATCATGAGTAGGCCCTGTTTTTTTGTTATGGAAGTTTGGCTTTGATTTCCTGATAAATCTTAGTCGTTTCTTGACCATCACGCGCAGTATAATAATAAACTTTTTCCCGCGTTTCTATTTTCAGAATCGGATGACTTTTTGTATAAATTAGTAAATAAGCAGGTTTTCCAGCGACTTTAAATTCTCCTGCTAAGTAACTATCTGTCGCAGCACCCATTGTGCGAATGCGTTCTTGAGGTAAGTCATCAATCAAAGAAACAGCAGTGATGTGGTTAAAAGGAATTGACCTCGTTTTTGCTAATGGGGCAGATAACTCAATTTGTTTCTTTTCAATAGTTGCTTGAAAGGCATGACTAGAAAAATCATTTATAAACATTGGTACTGTGGCAAAGAACAGCACCGCAATCGTTAAAATACCAGTAGCGGCTAGAATAATTTTCCCAGCAGGCCGTCCTAGGTTAATAGATAAATTCATACCAATGCGATCAGGAACCATGATTTTGGGGTCCTTTGGATTGATATAAATCCCATACCGCCAATATTGATCGTCATCTCCATAGCGATAATCGCCAGCCTGTAAAACGAATTGATCTTGTTTTTTGCGCATTGAAAATAGGTAGTAGAAGAGAAAGCCTACATAAACAAACAAAAGAATAAAATAACAAAATGTAAGAGCCATCGCAACCGTATAATCAATTACAATTGTCAAAGTTGGTAAAATGGTTAGCGGTGCAAAAACTAAGGCGGATAAAACCATTAAAACAGACCAATGATGCCGAAATAAATCATTAATTTGCTGATTAATTTTTGAGTCACTAGTTAGCGGTTTGACAGGTAAGCGCGCGATAAAATAATAGCCGCCAATGAACAAACTTAACATCAAAACAGTAATTAAGAAAAGAATCCAGGAACCAATCGCCGTTTGCAAGGAATAAAAGCCCCCAGCAAAAGTAAGAATAATTGCAGGTAAAAACCACCAAAATGAAATAAGTTTCTGGTTTTTATTTAAAACTAATTGCGTATCGATTAAGAGAGGACGCTTAGGTAGCAACCAGCCGTTTTGCATTTTTAAAGCGGCCATTTTGCGAATATAAACGATTTGCAGATAGTAGCCACTGCCAATAAAACTAAATAAAAGTAACAGAAAAAGGAACAATAAAATCGAATCATAAGGAATAAATAACAAAGGTAAACTAAGAACACTAAAAACGGCTGCTAGTTGAACCAAGCGTTTTTTATAACGTTTTCGGATTGCTTGAACGCTGGGATCTTGTAGTTTATCTTCTGGTAAAGTGTTTTCCAAAATAATATTTTTGTGAGGATTTGCATAAATCCCCATAGTAAATGCCATAAAAAAAGCGACAGAAACTAGGATGAAATAAAAGAATACCGCCATTATAATGCACGCCCTTTCGAATCAAAATTTTGATAAATTTTCTGAATAAGTGCTTGGATTTCTGCTTCGGATTGCTGATGTAAAAAACTTTCAGCCAACAGAAGTTCTAAACGCTCATGCAATTGCTGTTGCCAAACAGCGGTAGCAGGTAACTTTGCGGCAATTTTGGTGCCGTTACGACGGTCAGTCACAATATAACCTGATTGCTTTAACTTATTATAAGCTTTTGAAACAGTCATCATATTGACCCCGATTTCGTCCGCCAATTGTCGGATAGAAGGCAAACTTTCATTGGGAACCAGTTCACCTTTGGCAATGCCTACAATGATTTGATCAATGAGTTGCTGATAGATGGGCTGTTCGCTTTGTTCATCTATTTCTAAAAGCATCGAATCACTCCTGTCTTATTTGTGTTATCTGTATTATATATCCTAATACAAAAAGAGTTGGAAAGCAAGGAATTTAGAGTAAATGGTTGTTTCTGTTTAAAGAGAAGCATATAATGAAGAAGAACGTAAAATGAAAGGACGATGAAAATATGACAGCAATTGAACCAAAATTAACAGAGAAATTCCATCAAGATTTCTTGAACAATAATAAACAAAATGCCTTACAACGTAGTGTAGTAAAAAATGGTATCAGCGCTTCAGGTGAATCTGTACAAGGAGCCGTGAATAACGTACCCGTCTTTTCAGTCGACTTAGCTACTGGAAAAGTGGCCAATCAAAAACAAAGCGGTCGCTGCTGGATGTTTGCGGCATTAAATACATTTAGACATAGAATGTTAAATGCGTTTCAATTAAAAGATTTTGAATTATCACAAAACTATACATTTTTCTGGGATAAATATGAAAAATCAAATTATTTCTATGAAAATATTATTGCAACAGCCGATCAACCGTTGACTAGTCGTAAAGTGGCCTTTTTATTAGCTACACCACAACAAGATGGTGGGCAATGGGATATGATCGTTTCAATTTTTGATAAATATGGCGTAGTGCCTAAAACGGCAATGCCTGAAAGCAGCAACAGTTCCAATTCACGTGATTTAAACAACTATTTAAATAAAAAATTACGCAAAGATGCAACAATTTTACGTAGTTTAATTGAAAAAGGCGCTTCTGCTGAAGAAGTCCAAAAAAACAAAGAAGCAATGTTACAAGAAATTTATAATTTCTTAGCAATCTCTTTAGGAACGCCGCCAGAAACCTTTGATTTTGAATACCGTGACGAAGAAAAAAATTATCATTTGGATCAAAATCTAACACCGCAAACATTCTTTGAAAAATACGTTGGCGTTAATTTACATGATTATGTAAGTATTATTAATGCTCCTACAGAAGATAAACCCTTCAACAAAACATACACTGTTGAAATGTTAGGGAATGTTGTCGGCGGCAAAGAAGTTAAATATTTAAATGTAGAAATGGCTGCTTTCAAAAAATTAGCTGCTGCACAATTGGAACAAGGCGAATCTGTTTGGTTTGGTTGTGATGTCGGACAATCTTCAACACGTGACACAGGAATTATGGCATTAGACGTTTACGATATGAACGATCTTTTTGATATTGATTTTACGATGACTAAAGCAGAACGTTTAGACTTTGGTGAAAGCTTAATGACACACGCCATGGTTTTAACAGGTGTTGATATCGTTGATGGTCAAACAACAAAATGGAAAGTGGAAAATAGCTGGGGCGAAAAAGTCGGTGAAAATGGCTTCTTCGTTATGAGCGATGCGTGGATGGACGAATACACTTATCAAATCGTTGTGCACAAAGATTTATTAACTGATGAACAGAAAAAAGCTTGGGAACAAGCGCCAACTGTTTTGGCACCTTGGGATCCAATGGGAGCATTAGCATAAAACAGAAAAAGAAGGCCCCCGCCGTCATGGCGGGGGCCTTCTTTTTACGTTGGGCGGCGAATTTCACGGATTTCGCCCAATGTTGTATAATCATTGCCTGCTAAACGAGCAATCGGTTGGAGTTTTTCAGGTAAAATGTACTGATGTTCTTCATCGAAAACGGCTGAATCAAAATAGAAATCGGTAATTTCTACAATGAATAAATCCGTAATAATTTGACCTTCATGGTTAGCAATAGGTACATATTGATGTAAGCGAGCTTCCATCCGAATCGGCGCGGCTTTGATTGCTGGAACAGCAACAGTCTGGCTGGCAATGGTTTCAATACCAAATGTGTCAATTTCACTGATCTCTGCTGCTAAAGGTGCCGAAGTCTGATTCATTTGAGTAAGAACGTCTTCGTTAACGAAATGGATGACAAGTTCTTTAGTAGCCAAGATGTTTCGTGCCGTATCTTTAGGCGCTTTGTCTGGTCGTAAAATGGATAACGTTGCTAAAGGAATTTCAGCTGCCGCCGCATTAAAGAAACTAAAGGGAGCAGCGTTGACGACACCTGTGGCTGTATCTTGTGTCGTAACCCAAGCGATTGGTCGAGGAATAATGCTTCCTGATAAAAATTTATACGCTGTTTTTGCAGATAACTCGTTACTATTGTAATGAATCATAGGAGCCTCCTAGAAAAATACTAATTTCGTTGAACATTCGCATCTGAAGTATCGAAAGGACGCACAAATTCTTCAATCCCTGCCCGTTTTGGTTCTAAAAATGGCGGTAATGATAATTTTTCGCCAGCGTGTTCATAGGTTTCATCCTCTAAAAATCCAGGACCATCGGTTGCCAGTTCAAATAAAACATGTGTTGCTGCCAAGAAATATTCAGATTTAAAGTAAAAACGTTCCACAAAGCCAGAATTAGGAAATTCCAAACGATTAATTTTTTCAATCCAGAAACGTAGTGCTTCCTCATCGGCAACGCGCAAGGCTAAGTGATGGACATTGCCGTAGCCTTCTTGAGCCGCTGGTAAATCTTCTCGATGCTCTACGATGATGCTGGCGCCATTCCCACCTTCACCAACTTCAAATAAATGGAAACTACCTTCAGCATCAATCAATTTGAATCCTAAAACTTCAGTTAAAACTAGTTGCAGATGTTCGTAATTTTCGACAGTTACAAAGGCTGGACCTAAGCCGATTAAAGCATGTTCACTAGGGACGTTAGATTTTTTCCAAGGCGTGCCAGCTGCAACACCTTGGTTCTTTTCATCAGAAATAAGTTGGTAACGTTGATTGTCAAAGTCTTCAAATTCTAAATACTTTTTACCAAAACGTTCTTGAATTTCTCCATGATCAATTGCATATTCATTAAAGCGTGATACCCAGTAATCCAAAGCATCATCATCTTTTACACGGAAGGAAGTACGAGAAATTGTATTGGTTCCTTTGGTTCCTTTAGGTAAGCCTGGAAAGTCAAAGAAAGTCATATCTGTTCCGGGAGAGCCGGCATCATCAGCAAAAAATAAATGATATGTTTCAATATCGTCTTGGTTGACAGTCTTCTTAATTAAACGTAGACCTAAAATATCGGTGAAAAAGTGATAAATTTTTTCAGCACTTGAAGTCATGGCAGTGACGTGGTGTAAACCTAAAATTTGTGTATTCATAATAAAAATCCTCCTAAAAGAAAAATAATTTTTTAATTAATTAACTTACTAAAAGTAAGTTTAAATGATTAGTCCTAAAAATGCAAAAGAAATGTCTCGAATTCGAACTATTGTTTTTTAGTTGATTTTTTAAAAAAATAAGAATATAATGACCTGAGATATTTTAATACATAAACTTTCGTAAACATCGCCGGATGCTTGCGACTAAAGTGTTAATGAACAGTTCTTAGGCCATAGCTGAACTGTTTGTTGGCACTTTTTTTGTTTGGAAGGGAAGGAAAACAAGATGAGTAAAGCTTGGTTAAAAGTTATTTTTGGCGCTTTTTGTGAAGTGATTTGGGTCGTTGGCATGAAGCATAGTACAACATGGTGGGAGATTTTAGGGACAGTAATCGCAATCTTTATCAGTTTCTATGCGCTGATTAAAGCAGGAGAGGAATTGCCAGTCGGCACAGCCTATGCTGTATTTGTCGGCTTAGGTAGTGCTGGAACTATTGTAACAGATCATTTTTTATTCCACACACCTTTGGGTATAGGAAAAGTTCTTTTTCTGTTGCTGTTATTAATAGGTGTAATTGGCTTAAAAATGGTAACTGGAAATAAAGAGGAGGAAACAAGATGAGTTGGTTATACTTAGTCATTGCAGGCTGTTTTGAAATCTTTGGCGTAGGTTCAATTAAATTATTTACAACAAAAAAAGACTTACGTTCATTGTTAATTTTAATTCTAGCGTTTAGTGGTAGTTTCTTATTCTTATATTTAGGGATGAGACAATTGCCGATGGGCGTTTCTTATGCAGTTTGGACAGGAATTGGTACAGCAGGAGGCGCTATTTTAGGAATGCTCTTAGGTGAATCAAAAGACCTACGCCGGATATTTTTTATTTTTTTAATCATTGTTTCTGTGATTGGTTTAAAATTAATTGGTTAGAAAGCAAGAGAACATTGTTTGGATTATTGAAAGACCGGTGAGTAAAATTTAAAAAGAGACAGAACCAAATGCGGTGTTCTGTCTCAAAATAGCTTTTATTTTACAAGGTTACTATAACGTGTCGCAAATTCATTGTTGTAGGACTTGCCGTTGACATCTTGACCAACGTCCCAATTTGCAGACCAAGTCATTAAGCCACGGATAGGATTACCGTCTTTTGCTAACTGATCAAAAGTTTTGGCTACAGGGGTAGCCTCAACGACATAGCCGCTACCAGCAGCATCCCGATTTGCTGGTAAACCAAGGACTAATTTATCGTTTGGTATCTGTAGATAGCCGCGCGTGCCATGGATTAATGAATCAGACATATAATAGAGGAATTCGTATTTTAGAGCATCGTTGCTTTGAGCAACCCAAGTCATAATTTCATCGACCCAGACACCGTCGCCGCCTTGGTTATATAATTGTGGGGCAATGTAATCATAATAACCATTTAGGGAAGTAATGTATGTTTCATAAGCGGCACCAGGTTTTAAATAAGGGAATTCTGGCGCCATCGTAATGATGAAATTTTTTCCTTGTGCTCGATAATGGTCTTTGACTATTTTCAATGCAGCAGGGATGACGGTTTGGTTGTCGCCAGCAGTAATCGCCAATTGCTCTAAGTCAATGTCTAAACCATCAAAGCCGTATGTTTCCACTTGACGAATGATTTCATTCGCAAAGGCTTGTTCATCGCCTTTGACTAATTGGATATGTGCATCTGCTCCACCAAGTGCCAATAAAACTGCGCGACCTTGACTATTTAATTGTGCGACTTCTTGTCGGAAGGCAGTGTCTGTTTGGTTATAAGGCTTGAACGTAGGAATCCGTGTCGTGCCATCGCTTTTCATGAAGGAAACCGGTACGACATTGTAGGCTTGATTTACTTCTGAAAGGTTCAGTGATGCTGATGTTCCTTGTTTGTAACCATCGCGTCCTTTTGAGGCCCAGTTATGCCAATATCCAACCAACACTTTTTTGCCAGAGATATCTACCATCGTATCCGCAGCATCTGCAGAAGCTTGAGTAGGCGTTAACCACAAGCCAACTGCTACGGTTGAAAGAAGGAGAAAAGCAGGAATTATTTTTTTTAGCTTCATTTTTTGAGAACTCCTTTAATTTAGTTTTAGATGTGAGTATTTTTACTGAATGTTCACATCAATCGCTTGGTAAAAGGCGTTCACCGTATCACCAATGCCCCAGACAGCGTAAATGACATGATAACCTTTGCGGTCTGTCGGAATATTAATTGTTTGTTTAACAACTTTATTAGGAACTTCTTGTTTGCCGTCAATTGAAGCAATTTTGTCGAAGTTTTTAATGTCTAATGGTTGATTGGGATTCCAGCCATTTTTAGTAATATAGTAATCCCAAGAAGCAGTTCTATGTTGGGCAGTTAAGTTCCAAGTGATGTCAAGGGGACCTGTTGTAATGTTTGTTTTGTGCCAACGAGTAGCTGTTTGTTCATCCAAAGGTTCAAAACCTGAGACACCTGCACTGGCTAATTTACCAGTAATAAACGTATTTTTGGGAGCTTCGATACTTTGAGGTTCCCATTGTGCACGACCAACATTTGTATTTAAGTTACCACCAGCAGAACTACCAAAGAAAGCACGACTTCCAGGACTTGCTACGTAACCATGAGCCTCCGAAACAGTAGGGGCCAATGCAGCGCCACCTAAAACAAAACTAAAAGCCAGGACGATTGTTAATAAACTCTTTTTCACGAAAAAACCTCCTAAAAAATTATTTTGTATGCGATTACAGATAGGAATATAACATAATAATCTTTCGGATACAAATAATAAGAAATGTTATTTTTAAAAATAAAACAATATTTTTTAAGTAATATTAAGAATGTTTTTAAATAATATAAATAATAGTGTTTTTCAAAGTTTTGTTAATTTTTCATTCGGAATCGCAATTGAAGAAATCACGTGGTATACTTTTAAGAAGAAACAATGACACGAAAGTAGCCATTGGAAAAAGGAGATTATTTCGTGGGAAAAAAACATACATCCTCTTATGAAGTTGCCTACTATGACGGCGATTTTACTGGTGCAATGAAGATACCGGCTTTGTTAGCGGTTGTCATTAAAGTATCAGAAGAACAAACAGAATTACTAGGAAGAGATGCGGCTTATGTCGCTCAATTTGGTCTAGGCTGGGTCATCACCAATTATGAAATAGAGATTCACCGCTTACCAAAAGTTGGTGAAAAAGTAGCAATTACAACGCAAGCTATGAGTTATAACAAATATTTTTGTTATCGTAACTTTTGGGTTCATGATGAAGAAGGCAATGAATGTGTCTTTGTGAAATCAACCTTTGTCTTAATGGATCAAAAAAATCGGAAAATCAGTAGTGTGTTACCAGAAATTATTGCACCTTTTGATTCTGAAAAAATCACTAAAATTTATCGCCATGAAAAAATTGAAAAGGTCACAGAGGGGAACTTTTTACCTTATCGTGTGCGTTTTTTTGATATTGATGGCAATCAACATGTTAATAATGCGATTTACTTTAATTGGTTATTGGATGTGTTAGGGTATGACTTTTTAACAACGCATCAACCGAAAAAAATTCTTGTGAAATTTGACAAAGAAGTAGAATACGGCCAAGAAGTCGAAAGTCATTACGAAATTGTCGAACAAGAAAATCAGTTGAAAACGCGCCATGAGATTCGGATTGATGGTCAAACCTATTGTGAAGCGAATATCGATTGGACCAACTAAGTTAAGATGACGGTTTAGAAAATAAAAAGTTACGCAGAGGAGGAAGGACATGATTCGCTTAGGATTAACATCTTTTAGTGAACACGACTATTTAACTGGAAAAAAACGGGCCACGCTTTATGAATATGCCAGTCATTTACCACTAGTTGAAATGGACACGGCGTATTACGGGATTCCTCCCAAAGAACGAGTAGCTGAATGGGTCAAAGCAGTTCCCGAAAACTTTCGCTTTGTCATGAAAGTTTATAGTGGAATCAGTTGTCAAGGTGAGTGGCAAACCTATTATGCAAGTGAAGAAGAAATGATCACCGCTTTTTTAGAAAGTATGGCCCCATTAATTGAAAGTAAAAAATTATTTGCCTTTTTGGTACAATTTTCAGGAACATTTGGTTGTACGAAAGAAAATGTCGCTTACTTGCAAAAAATTCGTCACTGGTTTAAAGACCTACCCATCGCCATTGAATTACGAAATAATTCATGGTATCAACCAAACTTTGTAAAACAAATGTTGCAATTTATGAAAGAAAATCAATTTTCACTTGTGATTGTAGATGAACCGCAGATTCCTACGAATCCAGTGCCCTTTTATCCGTATGTAACGAATCCTAATCTCGTGCTCTTCCGGTTTCACGGACGTAATGCGGCTGGCTGGTTAGCCAATGATGCAGAGTGGCGAAAAAAAAGAACCCTTTATCATTATAATACGCAGGAAATCGCTGATTTAAGCGAAGCTGTTTTAAAAATGTCGCAAGAAGCCAAAGAAGTGGGCGTAATTTTTAATAATAATTCTGGCGGCGATGCCGCAGAAAACGCTCTACAGATGCAAAAAGTCTTGAATTTGAGTTACGATGATTTGAATCCAAAACAATTAGATTTATTTTGAGAAAGAAGGTAGCTGAATGTCTGAAAAGCAATCCCCTTATGAAATGGCTTGTGCATTCCACGAGGTTTTTAATCCACAACAACCAGAGCAACCAACTGCTTTTTCGCCAGAGTTAGCTAGTCGACGAGCAGAGTTTAAAGTCGAAGAACTTGTGGAATTTTTATATAGTGCTGCTAATAATGACCAAGTACTTTTTCAACAATTGGTCAACGGATTAAAAAAATCTGTCGATAAAGCAGAGCAGAAAGTCTTGGCGAAAGGCAAACCAGTATCTGATCCTTTAGTGGAGGAAGTGGATGCACTAGTCGATTTATTGTATTTTACTTATGGTTCGTTTTGCTTAATGGGCGTCAATCCAACAAAAATTATTGAAATCGTTCATCAAGCCAATATGGGGAAATTATTTCCAGATGGGCAGCCACATTATGATCCAGAAACAAATAAAGTATTAAAACCTGAAAATTGGGAACAAGATTTTGCGCCAGAAGCTAAAATTAAAGCGGAAATTCAACGCCAATTGAAAATTACTGAGACCAATGAAAAAGACGAATGAGAAAACTCATTCGTCTTTTTTATTAATCATGGAAGAACGTCCGATATAAGGCTTTGATGGCTTTTTCCTCTTGCTCTTTTTTGATACCAAACATAATACTTACTTCCGAAGATCCTTGGTTAATCATTTCTAAGTTGATTTTTTCTTTGGCTAACGCCATTGTACTTTCAGCAGTAACCCCAATTCGTTGGCGCATGCCTTCCCCGACAATCATAATCATGGAAAGGTGATGCGTGATGCGTAACTCATCAGGCGCTAAAACTTCTTGGAGTTGAGCCATCAGTCTATTTTCAATTTCAGCTGTTAACTGGTCTTCTCTTAAAACAATTGTGATGTCATCAATTCCTGAGGGCATATGCTCATAGCTTAAGGCTAATTTTTCTAGTACTTCTAAAAGCCGTCGCCCAAAACCTAACTCTCTATTCATTAAATACTTACTAATGTAAATACTTGCGAACCCTTGATCACTAGCAATTCCTACAACAGGGGCATGCTTCACTTTGCGAGAAGTGGTAATTAGGGTGCCAGGATGATGTGGGTTGTTAGTATTTTTGATAACGACTGGAATATTTGCGCGATAGGCAGGCATTAAAGCTTCGTCGTGGAGGACGGCAAATCCTGCATAAGCTAACTCCCGCATTTCTCTGTAGGTCAATTCTTGAATCGTTTGAGGCTGTTCAATAATTCCAGGATGGGCGACATAAATTCCGTCCACATCGGTAAAGTTTTCATACAAATCTGCTTGAACACCTGCGGCAACAATGGACCCTGTGATATCGGAACCGCCACGAGAAAAAGTACAAATTTCGCCGGCTTCTGTATAACCAAAGAAACCTGGAATAACCAAGATTTGTTGAGTCTCACGATAGACACTAATTTTCTCTAAAGCTTTTGGTAAAATGCGAGCATTTCCTGGCTCAGGTGTCACCAGGAGACCCAATTCTTTTGGACTAATGTAGCGAGCATCTAAGCCATTTTGCTTGAAAAAACTGGCAACAACTTTTGCATTATTGTCCTCGCCGCTAGCTAAAAAATAGTCAAATAAAAAAGCATTGTTTTCTTTTGGTAAAGTGGCTAATTGGCGAATCGAAATAGCAATATCAGCTAAAACTGCTTTATCCAAGTGTAATTCATCAAAAAGATCTTCATAACGACGAATGATGGCAGAAATTGTCGATTCAATTTCCTCATTATTTAAGTAGCGCTGATAGTATTGAATCAATAAATCAGTCACTTTAATATCTTGCGGGGTTCGCTTTCCAGGAGCGGATACAACGACAAACGTTCGGCGCGGCTCTTCCTTGACGATTTGTAAGACTTTCTGTAACTGTGGTGCTGATGCTAGCGAGCTACCGCCGAATTTAACTACGTTCACGTTTATCACTCCTGTTTTTAATTATTTTCTCATTTGTAGATTAGTAAAAGGATACCGAAAAACATTTAGAAAAGCAACCACTTATTTTCAGAAAGTTAGGAAATCATGAAAATATTTGTTCTTCATTTTTCCTTAAAATTTTGTTAAACTGTAAAGATATGAGTCGTAACGAAGGAGTTAAATAGTATGACAGAATCCAAAACTGCCATTATTTTTGATATGGACGGTGTCCTAGTAGATAGCGAAGCTTATTATTATGAGCGACGTAAAGCATTTTTAGCGGAATTTGATTTGACCATTGAGGGCCTAACCTTGCCAGAATTAGTCGGTGCAGATATGCGTTCATTATGGCAAAAGATTGAACAAGTCAACAAAAAAGAGCTAGATATTGCTTTTTTAAATGAACAATACATAGCCTATAAAAAAGCGCATCCGATAGATTATTTAGCTGTGCTTGATGAAAATGCGAAACGTGTTTTACAATTTTTAAAAAGACAAGGCTATAAAATCGGATTAGCTTCTTCTTCCACAAAAGACGCAATTGAAGAGGTTTTGACAGTGGGGCAATTAAGTAGTTATTTTGATGCGGTCGTGAGTGGGGAAGATTTCGAAGAAAGTAAACCGGCGCCGGATATTTATCTGCACACGTTACAAGAATTAGCTGTTGCGCCACAGGAATGTATAGCCATTGAAGATTCAGAAAAAGGCATTGCCTCTGCCAAAGAAGCTGGGCTAGAAGTTTGGGCGATGCGCGATGAACACTTTGGGATGGATCAAAGTCAAGCGGATGCCTTCTTAACACAACTAAGTGATATTTGTAAAAAAATTAGTGAAAATCGGATCGATGAAAGCAGTGAATCAACCCCTTCGTAAGAAGATCGCGGGTTTTCTTAAAAAAGTTTGTTATAACTAGTGAATGAATATACAGTTTGTGCTATAATTTTCTATAGGTATTTCTGCAAGAATGCCCTTTTTCAAGGGTCAGGAACAATAGATAACCGTGTGAAGAGAACAAACAACCTTTCTTTTATTATAGAAAAATTATCGGAGGAGCCAAAATGAAGAATAATTGGATTATCATTTTAGTACTAGTAATCGTTATTATTGCTGCGGTGCTATACTTAATTGGTTATTTTATGCGCAAAAAAAATCAAGAACAATTAGATGAATTAGAAGTTCGTAAAGAAGCCCTGTTTGACTTGCCAGTCTTTGAAGAAATCGATGACATTAAAAAAATGCATCTAGTTGGACAGAGTCAAAATAGTTTCCGTGAATGGAATCAACGTTGGGTAGAACTATCGACGCGTTCTTTCGCCGAACTAGAGAGTCAAATTTATGAAGTCGAAAATCAAAATGAAATCTTCCGTTTCATGAAAGCGAAGAAAGCAGTCGTGGAAGCGAATGAAACGATGACCGAAATGGAAGCCGAAGTGGAAGTCATTCGTAATGGCTTGAAAGAATTACGTGAAAGTGAAGAGCGCAATTCATTAGAAGTTCAAAAAGCTTTGGATGTCTATGAAGAATTAAGTAAATCACTAAAAGATGATAAAGCTAGCTTTGGTCCAGCATACTCCGAAATCCAAAAACAATTAAGAAACGTCGAAATTGAATTCACACAATTTGTCACACTAAATACATCGGGGGACCCAATCGAGGCTCGAGAAGTCCTAGAAGATGCGGAACGTCATACGTATGAATTGGAAGACTTAATGAAACGGATTCCACCAATGTATGAAGAATTAAATGAAACTTTCCCAGATCAATTAAAAGAAATCGAAGAAGGCTACAACCAATTATTAGCTGACGATTACGTGTTCCCTGAACAAAACTTTGCTGAAGAAATTCAACATGCGAAAAAACGTGTCGAGAATTCAATGGCTGATTTAGAGAAAACAGAGATTGCTGCAGTAGAGGTCGCAAATCGCGACACAGCAACGGCGATTGATGCATTATATGAAGTGATGGAACGTGAAATTGAAGCGAAGAAATATGTCGTGACCAATCAAAAAATTATTGACGATTATATTTCTCATTCCTTAAAAAATAACCGTCAATTAATGATTGAATTGGACCATGTATCACAAAGCTACACCTTAAACAACAACGAGCTAGGACGTAGTCGTGGCTTCCAAACGGAAATTGAAGAAATTATCCGCCGTCAAAAAGACTTGGAACCTCGAATGAAAGAACATACCGTTCCTTACTCTGAAATTCAAGCGTTCTATAAAGAATGCTATAAGATTTTAGATGATATTGAAAATCAACAATTAGAAATTGATGCTTCATTGAAAGAACTAAGAAAAGGCGAAAAAGTCGCCCAAGAAAAAGTCGACGAATACGAATTCCGTTTACGGAGTATCAAACGGTATGTTGAAAAGCAACGATTACCAGGTTTGTCTGCTGATTACTTAGAATTTTTCTATGTGGCAACGGATCGAATTGAAGATTTAAGCCGAGCCTTAAATAAAATGCGCATTAACATGGATGAAATCAATCGTTTGTGTGACTTATGCGAAGATGATTTAGAGTTATTAGATAAGAAAACAAAAGATTTAGTCAATGCAGCAGCTCTGACAGAACAAATGATGCAATATGCAAACCGCTATCGTCATACTCACGAGACCATCCGAGCGGCTTTAGATAAAAGCATGTATTTATTCTCGACAGAATTCCGTTATCAAGATGCATTAGATGAAATTGGAACGGCATTGGAAGCTGTTGAGCCAGGAGCGTTCAAGCGAATCGAAGATTTTTATTTTAAAAATATCAATAACCCTAATTTAACAGCAATTTAATTAAACAATCACTAAACAGAGGTTTGTCGACAGACAAGCCTCTGTTTTTATGGCGTGGTGGTGACTTGAAGTGATACTTTAGAAAGTATATAATGGGAAAGAATTTTAAAAAAGAAGGGTGACAAATGATTTATTTTGATAATAGTGCAACTACACCGATTTACCCCCAGGCTTTAGATACATATGTAAAAACCAGTCAGCGGATTATTGGCAATCCGTCTAGCCTACATGACTTAGGCAGCCAAGCGAATCGGCTCTTACAACAAGCACGGAAGCAGATTGCGGAGCTAATCAATGTTTCAGCAAATGAAATCTATTTTACAAGTGGCGGAACTGAAGGAGATAACTGGGTTTTAAAAGGAACGGCAATCGAAAAACGAGAATTTGGTAATCATATTATTATTTCTGCAGTGGAACATCCAGCAGTTACAGAAACAGCGGAACAATTAGTCGAACTAGGTTTTGAACTTTCTTATGCGCCAGTGGATAAAGAAGGTCGTGTAAAAGTCGAGGAACTACAGAAATTAATTAGAAAAGAAACGATTTTGGTTTCTGTTATGGCAGTGAACAATGAAGTGGGAACGATTCAACCAATTAAAAAAATCAGCGAGGTTTTAGCGGAGTTTCCTAAAATTCATTTTCATGTAGACGCGGTTCAAGCAATTGGGAAAGTTAATTACTCAGAGTGGTTAACGGATCGGGTGGATTTTGCAACGTTTTCTGCACATAAATTTCATGGACCACGAGGCATCGGTTTTATGTATTGGAAACAAGGAAAACGTTTAGCGCCGCTTTTAACAGGAGGCGGGCAAGAAAACAACCAACGCAGTGGGACAGAAAACGTACCAGCAATTGTGGCAATGGCCAAAGCGTTACGTTTGCATTTAGAGAACGAACAACAACGGCCGCAACATGTGGCGACATTACGGAGTTATTTATTAAAGGCGCTAGAAGAATTTCAAAATGTGACTGTTTTTTCACAAGATAATGAACATTTTGCGCCACACATTTTATGTTTTGCTTTGAAAGGGATTCGCGGCGAAGTGCTAGTCCATGCATTGGAAGAAAAACAGATTTATATTTCTACTACGAGTGCTTGTTCTAGTCGGAAAAAAATGGCTAGCAGCACCTTATATGCCATGCATGTGCCAGGGGAATTAGCGACTTCCGCTGTGCGCATTAGTTTAGATGAAAGCAATACAATGGCAGAGATTGAACAATTTATGATTGTTTTCAACCAACTTTATCAAAAATTTTCTCGTGTAAATTAATAAAAAAATAAGTCGGAGCCTAGAAATAGGCTCCGACTTATTTTTGCTCTCTTTATCGATTGAAGCGGTAGCCACTTCCCCAGAGTGTTTCAATTGGAGAGTCAGAAAGATTGGCTTTTTTTAATTTTTCCCGAATCCGTTTAATGTGAACAACGACAGTCGAAACCTCAGTATCTAAGGCATCAAATCCCCAGACACTTTCAAAAAGTTCTTCTTTATTCCACACGCGATTAGGATGTTCCATCAAGAAAACCAACAATTTGTATTCTTTGCTTGTAAAAATAACTTCATTTTCTAAAACAAACACTTTGTGGGCGGCAGTGTCGACAGCGATTTCATTGATTTTTAGTAATTGTGGTGGTTGTTCTGCTTTGCTTAGCAATTGATAACGGTTCATATGGGCTTTTGCTCGAGCGACTAATTCATTGGGACTAAACGGCTTGATTATATAATCATCAGCACCTAAGCCAAGCCCACGAATTTTATCAATATCTTCTTTTTTAGCCGAAACAATCATGATCGGCGTTTGCTTTTTTTTCCGAATTGCACGACAGATTTCAAAACCATCCATAGTTGGCAGCATCACATCTAAAATAATTAAATCAAAGGGCTCATTTAAAGCTGCTTCCAATCCTTTTTTTCCATCATGTTCGATTGTGACAGTCATATCATTAATTTCTAAATAATCTTTTTGCAAATCAGCAATGCTTGGATCATCTTCAATAATTAATACATGTGGTTTCATTTTTCATCCTCCAACAACGGCAGCGTAATTATCACGTTGGTGCCGTCTCCTTTTTTACTTGTGACAGTGATTGTTCCCTGATGATAGTCAATAATTTGTTTGACAATACTTAATCCCAAGCCGCTTCCTTTAACTGTTGGGGTTCGAGATTTGTCTACACGATAGAAGCGTTCGAATAAATAAGGTAATTCTTTTTTATCGATACCAATGCCGTTATCTGTAATGGTTAAAACTAAGTCCGTTTGATTATGCGTTAAAGAAATCGTAAAGGCTAGTTGCTCTTTAGTGGGATCCGCAAATTTAATGCTATTTTGAATTAGATTGGTAATCACGCGATTCATCTGCGTTGGATCCATTTGAACGTATAAAGCTTCGGTGGGAAGTACAGAAGTGATCACGAGTTCTTGTTCCAAACGGTATTCTTCAAGAATATGTGCAATAAAACGAGTGAAATTGGTCTTTTCCATTGTAAAGACAGCACGGTCTAGGTCTAATTTAGAATACAAAAATAATTCTTCGATTAAATCATTGAGGCCTAAACTTTTTTCATGAATGACCGTTAAATAGCGCTGTTTTTTTTCTTCGGTATTGGCAACACCATCCATCAAGCCTTCAACGTAACCAATGATAGAAGTAATTGGTGTTTTTAAGTCATGAGAAATATTTGCAATTAATTCTTTCCGATTAGCTTCATATTTTTCGCGTTCCGCATTGGCTTCTTCTAAATCTTGCCACATTTGTTCAAAACTAAGTTGGAGCTGTTTGACTTCCGTTGAGACGGTTTGGTGGCTAGTTGGTGTAAATGGATTTTCTTTTTGGGCATCCTTACCCAATGTTTTAGTCGCTTTTTCTAATGCTTCTAATGGCTCGATAGTGGTTTTGGTTAAGCGCTTATTAATGAGCCAAGCTGCCGCAATTGCTACAAGGATAATTAACAAAATCATCCAGATAATCCAGCGTGTGAAGAATTCAAAAAGGCTGCTTTCGCGTTTCAAGACAATAAAGCTCCCGTTAGAACCATCTAAATAATGAAAATCGGATTTGACATAATGATATAGACGCCCTGCATTATCCAGTGTGCCAGTTGGCATAATATTATTCATTTCGTAGTTTGGAATATGTACAGACAAAGATTTTTCTACTAAATTATCCGAATAATAAGGAAACCGTGCATTCTTTCGAATAATCACACTTAATCCTTTTGCCTCAATTGTTTGAATCGTTTCCTTTAATTCTTTACTCAAAGGCGTATCTAGTAATTTCGGTGACTTTTTTAACAATTGATCTAAGGCCAAATAACTTTCTTCTTCGTTAGCGGTCAATGGTCGTTGCTTATTCATCATTCGGTAAGCTTGGGGCAAACTGGGGACAGTTCCTAATGTGATGTAAGAAGCTAAGGATAAAACAGCTAAAACAGAGGCTAAAGTAATAATGATGGCACTAATATAAGAAATAAAAAAGCGGCGTTTAATGGTCAAAAGCGTCCCTCCTAGTGGTTTTAATCTATTTCTTACTTATAGTGTATTACAAGTGAACAAAAAAAAGCTAGTATTGTTATTAACTTTTTTTCATTTGTTTATAATTTGTTCATTTTTCGGCAAGTAGGAGTTTATAAGGCTTTGCTATTCTAGGTATATAAAAAAGAAAAAAGGGGATTACCAACTATGAAAAAGAAAAAAGTTTTTAGTACGATTACCTTATTAACCTTTAGTACGTTGTTGATTGCAGGCTGTGCTGGCGGAGCCAACTCTGCAACAGATAAATCAAGTGCAGCTAGCTCAAGCACTGCAGTCTCTAGTTCAGCAGAAGCAGCTAAAGAGCAATCAAAAGGACAAGAATTAACAGAAATTTTATCCAGTACTGATTGGCAAGGCACAAAAGTTTACGACAAAAATAATAATGATTTAACAGCAGAAAATGCTAATTTTATTGGTTTAGCAAAATATGATGGTGAAACAGGTTTTTATGAATTTTTCGACAAAGAAACAGGTGAAACCCGTGGCGATGAAGGCACATTCTTCGTGACAGACGATGGCGAAAAGCGTATCTTAATTTCGGATACACAAAACTATCAAGCGGTGGTCGATTTAACGGAAGTGACGAAAGATAAATTTACCTATAAGCGAATGGGTAAAGATAAAGACGGAAAAGATGTAGAAGTCTTTGTAGAACATATCCCTTATTCTGACGAGAAATTAACCTTTACGAATGGCCGTAAAGATTTAGAAACAGAAACTGGCAAAATTGTTACCAATGAACCTGGGGATGACATTTTAGGGGCCACATTATGGAATGGCACGAAAGTTTTAGATGAAGACGGTAACGATGTTACTGAAGCAAATAAAATGTTTATTAGTTTAGCGAAATTTGATAATAAAACAAGTAAATATGAATTCTTTGATTTAGAAACGGGTAAAACCCGTGGAGATTTTGGTTACTTCCAAGTAATTGATAATAACAAAATCCGTGCCCACGTTTCAATTGGTGACAATAAATATGGAGCTGCGTTAGAATTAACAGAATTAAATGATAAACGTTTTACGTATACGCGAATGGGTAAAGACAACAATGGCAAAGAAATTAAAGTCTTTGTAGAACATGAACCATATGAAGGAGATTTTACGCCAGACTTCACGTTCTAATTAGTCAATCACGAGAGGATGAAGCGGTCAAAAGGAAGTAAAGGATTCTTTTGACCGCTTCATTTTTAACAAAAAAATAGTTTATAGTTGTTTTTAATCGTTTATAAATTGTTCATTTTTCTGACAGTGGTAGTTTAGAATCGTTTGTTAAGATAGGTTTATCAAAGAAAAGGAGCGATGCTTTATGAAAAAGAAAGTATTAAGTTCGATTACTTTAGTAACATTAAGTACGTTACTTATAGCAGGTTATGCAAGTCCAGCATTTGCAGATCATGCAGCCAATCCAAATAGTGCTACAGCAAATTTAGGCAAACATCAAAACAATGGCCAAACAAAAGGCGATAAGGCGACAAAGATTTTATCTGGCACGGACTGGCAAGGAACCCGTGTTTATGATGCTGCTGGTAATGATTTAACGGCAGAAAATGCTAATTTTATTGGTTTAGCAAAATATGATGGTGAAACCGGTTTTTACGAGTTTTTCGACAAAAATACTGGGGAAACCCGTGGTGACGAAGGAACATTTTTTGTGACAGGTGATGGCACAAAACGAATTTTAATTTCGCGGACACAAAATTATCAAGCCGTAGTGGATTTAACCGAAGTGAGTAAAGACAAATTTACTTACAAGCGTTTAGGGAAAGATAAACTGGGGAATGATATTGAAGTTTACGTGGAACACATCCCTTATCATGGGAAAAAATTAGCTTTTACAAATGGACGTGAAGCATTAACCAATCAAACTGGCAAAATTGTGACAAATAAATCAGGGGATAAAATTTTAGGAACAACCTTGTGGAATGGCACAAAAGTCGTAGATAAAAACGGGAATGATGTGACAGCGGCCAATCAAAATTTCATTAGTTTAGCGAAATTTGATCCAAACACAAGTAAATATGAATTTTTCAATTTACAAACAGGTGAAACCCGCGGCGATTTTGGGTACTTCCAAGTGGTGGACAATAACAAGATTCGGGCCCATGTATCTATTGGGACGAATCGTTACGGTGCGGCGCTAGAATTAACGGAACTAAACAATGATCGATTTACGTATACACGAATGGGTAAAGATAATGCTGGTAATGATATTCAAGTGTTCGTGGAACATGAACCTTATCAAGGCACATATCATCCAGCCTTTACTTTTTAAAAGTCTCTTGTCTTCTCTCTTATTTAACAAAAGAACGTCCCCCAACGTTCTTTTGTTTTCTCTTCTTCTATAAATAAATTGTTATTAGTTACAATTAAACATTATTATTAATATAATTATAATGATTATTATTTAATAATTTATTCATATTATGGACAGGTGGAGTTAATAACTACTTGCTATCCTTAAATTATCAAAAGGAAAGGGAGTAGTAGCTTATGAAGAAAAAAATGGTGGGGACAATTACATTATTGGCCCTAAGTGCAATGTTAGTTGGTGGAGTAGGGAGTTCTGTCACAGCACAGGCATATGCGCCTGTAGCAATGGCTAATCCCAATAATTTAGGAGATTTACCTGAGTATTTACGCTCGGTTGGTATTCGGCAAGATGAAATGTTATCGGAAAAAGATTGGGCAGGTCAACGTGTCTATGATAAAAATGGGACCGACTTAACCGCTGAAAATCAGGATTTATTGCATGCAATCAAGTTTGATGCAACCACTAGTTTCTATGAATTTTTTGATAAAGAGACTGGAGAATCAACAGGAGATGAAGGAACCTTCTTTATGACCGCTGGTATTACAGATGTTTCCCGTCTTGTAATTATTTCTGAAACCAAAAATTATCAAGGTGTATACCCACTTAGAACTTTATACCAAGATACTTTTACGTATAGACAGATGGGGAAAGATAAAAACGGAAATGATATTGAAGTTTTCGTAGAAAACAAAGCAACCTCAGGTCCAGTTTATGGTCGTCCGCAGCCATACCCCAATAATCGTCCCAGAACACTAGAATTCACGAATGGACGCCGTGCCATGACAGAACAAACAGGCCAGATTGATGTAAATCGACAAGGGGATGAAATTATTGGTAAAACTTCCTTTGATGGGACACCGCAACTTCTTTGGAATGGCACAAAAGTAGTGGATAAAGATGGCAATGACGTAACTTCGGCCAACCAAAACTTTATCAGCTTAGCGAAATTTGACCAAGATAGCAGCAAATATGAATTTTTCAATTTACAAACTGGTGAAACTCGTGGCGACTATGGCTACTTTAAAGTAGGAAATCAAAATAAATTCCGTGCCCATGTTTCGATTGGAACCAATCGCTATGGTGCTGTCTTAGAATTAACAGAATTGAATGATAATCGTTTTACGTACACACGAATGGGTAAAGATAACGAAGGAAACGATATCCAAGTCTATGTGGAACATGAACCATACCAAGGAACTTTTAATCCTGAATTTACCTTTTAAGAACAAAACATACGAATGGAAACCAAAAAAAGTTTCGACTTCTTTTGGTTTCTCTCTTTTTAAAATAGAAAAACAGAGAAAGCGTTTTAATCGACAAATAAAAAAAGATTCGTTAGATTAGAACCACTGGAGAAAAATCTCATATTTCTCTCGAGGAAAGGAAGTTGAGCACAATGAACAAAAAAATTTTAATGGGGCTATTAAGTGTCGTGACCATTCCATTACTTGCTGCGTGTCAAGGAGGAGAAACACCCTCCGCAGCGTCAAAAAATAGTCAAACGGTGACTACTCAAAGTAGTGCAAAAACTGAAAGCACCAGTACAACCCGTTCGGTGGCTCAAACAACATCAAAAGAGGAAGTGAAAGAACCGATGAAGACCTATGAAGTGGGTGCGCTTTTAGAAGCAGCCAATCAACGAGATACGAAGAAGGTCAAGGAAATTTTACAAAATACTACTTATCAAGTGGATGAAGTCGACACAGAAGGCAACACACCGCTCAATATCGCTGTTCACAATAATGACATTGAGATTGCAAAAGCGTTGATTGATCGGGGTGCCGATATTAATCTGCAAAATAGCATTAGTGATAGTCCCTATCTTTATGCGGGAGCGCAAGGACGTACGGAGATTTTAGCGTATATGTTAAAAAATGCGACCCCAGATTTAAATAAGCATAACCGTTACGGTGGCAATGCGTTAATTCCGGCAGCTGAAAAAGGACATATTGACAATGTGAAGCTCTTGTTAGAAGATGGACGAGAAGACATAGATTTCCAAAATGACTTTGGCTATACAGCATTGATTGAGGCAGTGGGGTTACGTGAAGGGAACCAACTTTACCAAGATATTGTAAAATTGTTAATGGAAAATGGTGCGGATCAATCCATTAAAGACAATTCTGGTCGAACAGCAATGGACTATGCCAATCAAAAAGGTTATACGGAAATTAGTAAAATTTTAGCACAGTACAACTAAGTATTGTGTCCTTTCGGGAAGGAATAAATACAGGTAGGAGTGAAGGAAAGCATGAATTATTGGTTAAAAAATGTTCGAATTGAAACAGGGTATCAAAAAGAAGGTGACTGGTTATCTGGGACAGTAACCAAAGAAGTGGCAATTGAAATAACAGATGGAGTATTTACGAAAATCATCCCCAATGAAGAATTGGTAGAAGAACCTGGGTTGACAATTATTGATGGTCACCATCAATTGATTTTACCAGGTTTGATTGAAAAACATTGTCACTTTGATAAAAGTAAACTAGGTGTTCCGTGGTATCCGGTGACGCCAGCGAAGTCAATTGTGGAACGTGTCGAAGCAGAAATCCCTTATTTAGATAGTTTAGAACTTTCTTTAACTGAACGCGCAAATCATTTAATTGACTTAGAATTACCACATGGCGCGACAGCCTTCAGAACACATGTCGACGTGGAACCGATGACAGACTTACGTTATTTTGATGAAGTCCAAGCATTGGCCCAAACGAAACCATTTGCGGTAGAAATTGTCGTCTTTCCACAGCACGGCTTACTACGTTCAGATTCCGTTGAATTAGTTGATCAAGCATTGGCAAAAGGTGCCGATTTTATTGGTGGCGTGGATCCTTATTCACTAGATGGTGATTACAAAAAATCATTGGCTGAAACATTCCGCTTAGCAGATAAACATGGTGTCGGTGTGGATATTCATTTACATGACCGTCATGAAGCTGGGACAACAACGATTAAAGAAATTATCCGTTTAACGAAAGAATATGGCCTACAAGACAAAGTATTTATCAGCCATGCCTTCGGGTTAAATGATTTCATTGGTGAAGAACGTGCCGAAGTTTATGATGCTTTAGCAGCAGAAAAAATTCATATTAATTCCAGCGTGCCAATCACACCTAATACGATTCCGCCAATTATGGAATTGTTACGTCATGGAGTCAATGTTCATCTTGGTTGTGACAATATCTACGATTGCTGGTCTCCCTATGGTGATGGTTCATTACAAGAAAAATTGGCTCGTTTAGGTGAACTTTTTAATGTGAAAGATCAAGATGCTTTAACCCAATTATTGGGCTTAGTGACAGATGGTGTCACAACTTTAGACGAACAAGGGCAAGCAAATTGGCCGCAAGTTGGTGCTGAAGCAACTTACTTACTCACTGAAGCAGAATGTGCGGCGGCTTTTGTCGCTCGTCAGACACCGGTGGAAATCAGTGTGGTAAAAGGAACCACACTTTATCAAAAATAACAAAAAGAAGCGAGATTTCTCGCTTCTTTTTTTGTTATGCTTATCGTTCCTTCAGCCAGCTATCCAATTGCTCAAATAAAGTGATGACCGAAGGATCTTTGGTTTGTTTTAAAAAATCATGTTCTAAATAGTAAACCGCTTTAAAGGTACTCTCAGGAATGGTCCGTCCGATTTTTTTGCTATAGCGGAACGGCACTTCTTCGTCTGAGCTGCTAGCTGTACTGAAACAAGGTGGAAAAGTTTTTAATGTTTCGTCTGACAGTGCGTAAGCAGACCAGTCCCCGTTTTCTGGTAATCCGTAAAAGTGCGGCAATAGCGCTTGCTGAATACTGTAATGATACAGCAGATAGCGAGAAAGAAAAGGATCATCCCAAACAGGCTTCGTTTGGTCGATAGCAGCTATTTCTTTAGCGGAAATGGCTTGCTTTAATAATTTCCGTGGCTCTTTAATAAATTCTAAATCTGTATAGCCGTAAAAATTGACTAAAAATTGTGGCGTCAAATTTAGTGTTTGTAATTGTTTGGTTAACTGTAACATTAAATAACCGCCAGCGGAACGCCCGCACAAACCAAAGGACTGGTTTTGAATAATCTCTTCGTTTAACAATTGGAAGGTTTCCGTTAGCGTCCTTAAGATGTGATCGATTTTTGTATTTGGAGCCAACAAATAGTCCAGTGCTAAAACGGTATAGCCATTGCTTGTAAACAGCTCCTTCAGTTCTTCTGGTAAATCACTTTTGGTTCCATAAATCATCCCGCCACCGTGTAAATAGACGACATAGTTCGTTGGTTCAGTCGTAGTGGGGTAGATAGTAACTGTTGCGCCATTAGCGAGTGTTTGATTGTTTTTCAAGTGCACGTCTCCTCATCTTTATAATGTATGTGGCAATTTCATAATTTAACAATTGCAAGGGATTGGCTAAGTCAATATCAAGAAGTTGTTCCACTTTGTTTAAACGATAACGAATCGTTTTTGAATGAAGGAACATCGCTTCAGAGGTCTGTTTATAGTTGCGATTATTTTGGAAAAAACTGTACAAGGTTTCAAACAAATCGTAGTTATTTTCGGCTAATTGATAAAGTGCGCGAGGAATTAATTCGTCTAAATTTTCCAATTGGTCTTCGCGGATAAAATTTTTAAATACCCCGATATCGGCTAAGGTGACAATTGGTCCGTTATAAAAAGTTTCATTAAAGCGCAGAATGTCCAGACATTCAATCAGTAGCTCTTTAATCCCTTCTCGTGATTTTAAACTGCTGACGGCAACGGTAAGCGTGTCGTTTTCTTCTAAAAGTTCAGCTAATAAACGACTTAATTGCAGCTTTGTAATTTTTCCATCACTTTCATTGAAGTTAAAAAGGACCGCCGAATAATTTAGCTGATCGAAGAAGATGGATTTCACACGCAGGGTACGAAGTAAGGCAATAATTCGTTCTTTCATGAGTTGTGTATTGGTGTCTTTGGTAGAAAAAGCAATCGCTTGGTAAGAATCTAGCTCTTGCATTTGCACTTCACGAAGCAAACTGTTTAGCTCGTCAGGATTTTGCGGTGTATTTTGTAAAATAGCATCCGCTAAGTTGTTCAAACGAGTATACCGTTCTTTTTTTAACAAATTTTCGGTATTGAATTTTTCTTGTAAGACATCAATCGCATTTTCGATAATCACTAAATCCGTTTCTTTAACCTTTTCATCTTGTAAATAAACCAGAAGTAAACAATTAGTGGAATAACTATTGAAAATAGAAACTTCTAGTGCCAACTGTTTTTTGGGGTTGGCATGAGAGTAAAGTGTTAAAAGAGAGTAATCGTTTTTAGTGAATTCACTGTTTTTTAGTTTTTCTCTTGAGAGTACAATCGCATCATGGGGTAAGTCGCCATCGCTAATTTCCAGATGTTTATCCAACATTTTTAAAGCGAAGGGTAATTTAATGATGTCATAAAATTCTTGCATAATCGTCTCAACCGTTGGGTAGTGGCGCTCTAATTTGGTGAAACGTTGGCGCACATCGTAATACGTACGTAAGACATGCGACTGATAATTCAACAAAGGCTCGTAAATCGTAAACAGAATTTTTTCATAGCTAATGTCTTGTGTGATTTTAATTAAAGGAATTTCATAATTGAAACATAATTCGATAAACCACTCTGGAATCATTTTAATGAATCGATCTGTTTTCAAAATTAAGCCGCTGATGCCAATTCGGCGCATCTTTACGAAAAAATTTTCCAACTCTTTTTCGGGTAGATCATGCAATGCGTAGAAAGAAGTCAAAATTAACTGATTCTTTCTACTCCAGTTCTCAATGTCAATCGCTTCTAAGACCATTGCCGAGTCAACTTCATTGTCTAAACCAATCTCTTTCGTCAAAATTTTACCTTTTTTTAAGTCACCTATCGATAATAACTCTCTTAATTTCATCATTTTCTCCTTTTTTCCTCTTATGGATAAAAATTATACCATTTTTTTAGAATTATGTCCGATGAAAACACTTTCTCGTTTCGATACAATAGCATTGTAAGGAATAGATAGGAGGATGAACAATGTTACACACAGTAATTTTGAAAAACAATTACCAAGACTCCATCAACTTAATGTTATTGACCAATAAAATCAATGCATTAGATGGTGTAACCATGAGTCAAATCATGATGGGAACAGATGCCAACAAAGACATCCTTAACAACACAAACTTGTTAACGGATGAGGCCAATAGTGCATCTGCAAACGACATGATGATTGTGGTTGACAGTGAAAAAGAAAACATCATGGAAGAAGTTATGCCAGCGATTGATGAATTCTTAGATGATTTATCAGCAAAGGGAACTAGTGAAGAAGCACAAGCAGCGACTTCTTGGTCAGAAGCGTTTGATCTTTTACCAGAGGCGAATGTAGCGCTATTCAGTATTCCTGGTGAATATGGTGCGCCAGAAATGGAACGTGCCTTAAAAAATGATTTACACGTGTTCTCTTTCACGGATAATGTGTCAATTGAAGATGAAGTACGTTTGAAAAAATTAGCGCATGAAAAAGGCTTACTAATGATGGGCCCTGACTGTGGAACTGGTATTATCTCAAGTATTCCAATCGCCTTTACAAATGTTGTTTCTCCAGGAAACATTGGCGTTGTTGGTGCTTCAGGAACAGGGATTCAAGAAGTTACAACGATTATTGACCGCTTAGGTGGCGGAGTTGTTCACGCCATTGGTACTGGTGGTCGTGACCTAAGCGACAAAGTAGGCGCTATCACAGTGAAAGATGCTATTGTGGCCTTAGAAAATCACGAACCAACCGATGTGATTACAGTTATTTCTAAACCACCTGCAAAAGAAGTTCGTGATGAAGTGGTTGAATTATTACAAAGCATTTCAAAACCAGTCGTTGCGATTTTCTTAGGAGAAAAACCAACAAGTCACGAAGGCAAAGTTTATCTAGCTCATACATTAGAAGAAACAGCTAAAATTGCTGTTGATTTAGCAAATGATGTGGCCGTGAAGAAAAATTACTTTGAAGCATTAGCAAAACCAGCTGTACCAACATTACCAGAAGCTAAAGTTGTAAAAGGCTTATATTCAGGTGGTACATTAGCTTCTGAAGCGGGTATGTTAATTTCTGAAGCTTTAGACCTTGGCGGTTTAGTGAAAGCAGAAGGTTATGTCTTGAAATCTCACGGTTATGAAGTCATTGACTTAGGCGATGATATGTATACACAAGGTCGTCCGCACCCAATGATTGACCCAGATGTTCGTATCGAAAAAATTCGTGAATACGCACAAGATGAAAAAACTGGGATTATCTTATTCGATGTGGTGTTAGGCTACGGTGCTCATGAAGACATGGTTGGTGCATTGTTACCAGCAATTGAAGAAGCGCGTGCCACAGCCAAAGAAGCCGGACGTGATCTTTACTTTGTTGCAACTGTTTGTGGGACTACGAAAGATCCGCAAAATTACCAATCGTCGGTTGATCGTTTGAAAGAAGGCGGCGTTTTAGTTGCAGAAAGCAATGCTAAAGCTGTTCAATTAGCTCTATTGCTAAAAGGAATCGAAATTTCAGAAGACGATAAAGAAGTGGTTGCTTACAACGGACCAACTGTCGATGTACCAAAACCAGGCGAAAAAGTAATGGAACTATTAACAACCAAACCAAGAATCATTAACGTTGGGTTGCAAAGCTTTACAGAATCAATCGTTGATTACGGTGGCGAAACTGTTCAATTTAACTGGCGTCCGCGTGCCAACGGCAATAAAAAAATGATTAAAATTTTGGATGCTTTGGAAGATTACAGTGAACAAATCGAAGCTGAAAATCACAAAGTAACAGACAAAATTAAAAATGCACAACCATTCTTAGTAGATGTGGTACCTGCGAAATCAGTGATTCCAGAATTAAATGATGATGCACAAAAAACATTACTTCATGCTGGACCACCAATCCAATGGTCTGAAATGACTGGACCAATGAAAGGTGCTTGTATCGGAGCTGCATTATTCGAACGTTGGGCAGACAATGAAGAAGATGCTTTGAAGATTTTTGAAGCTGGCGAAGTACGTTTCATTCCTTGTCACCATGTAAAAGCAGTTGGACCAATGGGCGGTATTACTTCTGGTAATATGCCAGTCTTTGTTGTAGAAAATCGCTTAGAAGGTAACGAAGCATACTGTATCTTGAATGAAGGTATCGGTAAAGTATTGCGTTTTGGTGCTTATTCACAAGAAGTGGTTGATCGTTTAGATTGGATTAAAGATGTTTTAGGACCAACTATTGCGAAAGCCTTGAAACTTTCTGAAGAAGGCTTGAACTTAAACGTATTGATTGCGCGCTCTATTACAATGGGTGACGAGTTCCACCAAAGAAATATTGCCGCATCTTTGAACTTCTTAAAAGAATTGTCTCCGTTAATTATCAAAACAGATATTCCAGAAGATCAAAAATACGAAGTAATCAAATTCTTAGCTGACACAGATCAATTCTTCTTAAATGTCATGATGGCAACTGGAAAAGCAATTGTTGATGGTGCCCGTAAAGATACCAACGGAACGATTGTCACAACGATGACTCGTAACGGCGTGAACTTTGGGGTTCGGATTGCAGAAACAGGCGATCAATGGCATACCGCACCAGTAAATACACCAAAAGGTCTTTACTTCACTGGTTTCAGCGAAGAAGACGGAAATCCTGATGTCGGGGATAGTGCAATTACTGAAACAGTAGGCGTTGGAGCAATGGCTATGGTAGCTGCACCTGGCGTAACACGGTTTGTTGGTGCAGGTGGCTTTGAAGATGCGTTAGCAACCTCAAATGAAATGGCAAAAATCTGTGAAGGACACAACCCAACATTCTCAATTCCAACTTGGGATTTCCAAGGAACTTGTTTAGGAATTGATATCCGTAAAGTGGTGGAATTAGGAATTACACCAATCATCAATACAGGGATTGCACACAAAAATGCCGGTGTTGGTCAAATTGGTGCAGGGACAGTTAGAGCACCTCTAGGCTGTTTTGAAAAAGCCCTAGAAGCGTATGCTGAGAAACTAGGCATTACGGTTGAATAACCAACTAGTCATTAGTGACTACATTTTTCCTATCCACCAATATGGCAAGATGGGAACCATTCACAGTGTTTTTGAACGTTCATTTAATCTGAAAGTCCAGGATCAATTAATCAATGTTGCAAACTTCCATAATTATTTATCAAGCTTTGGTATGTTTTTGCCAGATCAATTGTTTCAAGAAATCTTTCCGTATGTACAACAAGGTAATAAAGTCAAAATCACAGAAAATCAGTTGACCTTTTACAGTACAGTCGGCGTGAAAACGATCCAACTCACACCTGCCGAGGTCGTTTCTTTAAACATTACTCATTTCAAGTTAGAAAAAGACCAATTACGCTTGTTGCGAGACCGCTTATTAGCGAGAAACTTAGAACGTAGAATTGGCCTGCCTTTAGACGAACGAGCAAAGCATATTTTCAAAAAAATGAGCCAAAAACAAAAAGTTTGGACACTATCGGAATGGCAAGAAGTAACGAATTATCTGATTGGTCGGGGCAAAGGGTTAACCCCGAGTGGTGATGACATTTTAGTAGCGTATCAAACAATTCTGTTCATACTTGCTGATGAAAGAGCTGCGGCGTTAGCCGCTACTCTTTCGGCAGCAAATTTATCCACAACAGATGTTAGTAAAGGCTATATTGCAAGCTCGGCTAAAGGATATGTAAATTCATTGTTGTATCAGTTACTCTTGGATTTGGAGAACCATCGGGATAATAGAGTTGACGAAAATATTGACAGAATTATACAAATCGGACATTCCTCTGGTAAAGATATGTCATTTGGAATGTTACTAGCTTTACAATCTGTAGAGTTAGATGAGAAGTGAGGAGAAGACATGGAGAATAGTAAAAAAAATCAAGCAGTGCAAGTGAGCAATAGTTACTGGATTAAAGTCGTAGCCATTTTCTTCGTAGGCTGGATTTTAATGTACGCAACACGAACTATTTTTAATCCAGTGATGGGGGTCATTGGAGAACAATTTGGTCTAAGTAACACACAACTTGGTTTAGCCAATAGTATCTTCTTTCTAACCTATGCTGTTGCACAGATTCCTTTTGGGATGATTGGCGATAAAATTGGGCGGAAATTAGTCATTGCTGTTGGGTTTATCGTTCTTGCTATTTCTACTTATTTTAGTGGATTAGCAACAACCTTTGTTATGTTTTTAGTCATTCGTGCAATTGCTGGTATTGGTCAAGGCGCTTACTATGGCCCGCAATATGCGCTATCGACAGAAGCGATTCCAGCAAGTAAACGGACCATCGGTAATGCCATCATCAATAGTGGGATGGCCTTCGGTACATCAGGTGGGTACTTACTTTCAAGTAAGTTGGTTTTAGAAAATGGTGAACATTGGAGCAAACCATTCTTTATCATGGCGATTCCAACGTTTATCGTAGGAATTCTTTTCTATACAATTTTGAAAGAAAAAGTGATTCGTCCTGGTGAAGAAGCTGCACGAGCAGCTGCTGAAGAAGGACCGCAAGAAAAGATATCATTAAAAGAAATTTTCTCAAATCGTAATTTATTAGCCGCATTTATTTTATGTTTCACAAGTATTTATGCAAACTTTGTCATTATTACTTGGTTGCCACAATTTTTAATTGCTGAACGTGGCTTTACAGGAGCGAGCGTTGGTTTCATTTCATCACTTGTACCATGGGCCTCTATTCCAGGCGCCTTAATCTTCGCTCGTTTGAATGATAAAACAGGTGCGACGAAAAAATTAGTCTTTACATTAGTACCTTTAGCAATCCTATCTGTCTTTGCGATTGCTTTTGTAACAAATCGGACATTGTTAATTTCTGTTTTAATTCTTTATGGGTTAACAGGGAAATTAGCGTTAGATCCAATTATGGTGACTTTTGTTACCAAACATGCACCAAAAGCGGCCTTAGGAACAACGTTAAGTGCCTATAATTTTATCGGGATGTCAGGGTCAATCCTAGCACCGTATGTCACAGGATATTTAGCAGATACAGCAGGCTCAATGCAAGTTGGCTTCTATCTTTCTTGTGTACTATTAGTTATTGGTTTACTAGCTTTTGCTTTCTTAGCTAAAGATGAGAGTAAACCGAAATTAGGTTAATTATCCCTTCGATAATGACTGAAACAATCAAAATGAGCAAGACAAAATCTTTCATTTCGTAAACAAATTATTTCTTATCCGTCGATACTGAAAAGATTTTGTCTTTGCTTTACTAAAAAGGAGCGAATCAATCAATGAGTTTAAACGTAATTGCCCTAGGTGGGAATGCTATTTTAGATACGGATCCAACAGATGAAGGCCAAAAAGCCGTCGTTAATCACGCGGCCAAATATATTGCAGAATTTGTTGCTAAAGGGGAACAAGTCATTGTCTGTCACGGAAACGGACCACAAGTAGGGAATTTGCTTTTACAACAAAAAGCAGGCGAAAGTGAAAAAAATCCAGCGTTGAAATTGGATACTTGTGTTGCGATGACACAAGGAAGCATCGGTTACTGGTTACAAAATGCTTTAACTAATGAGTTTGAAAAACGTAACATTGCTAAACCAGTTATCTCTGTAGTTACGCAAGTGCGTGTGGACAAAGAAGATCCTTCGTTTAAAAAACCATCCAAACCAATTGGTCCATTCTATACAAAAGAAGAAGCTGACGCGGAAGCAGCCAAAGATGGCTCTACGTATGTGGAAGATGCTGGCCGTGGCTACCGAAAAGTTGTTCCATCACCAATGCCTAAAGAAATTGTTGAAAAAGAGGCGGTTCGTGCTTTAGTAGAGGCGGACGTTTTAACTATCTGTTCTGGTGGCGGGGGCATTCCGGTCGTAGCAGAAGACGGACAATACGTAGGCGTGGAAGCGGTTAACGACAAAGATTTCTCTGCACGTGTTTTAGCTGAAAACGTTGATGCAGACCGTTTGATTATTTTGACAGGCGTTGATAACATCTACATTAATTACAATCAACCAGATCAAAAAGCATTAGAACAAATCAGTGTAGCCGAAGCAGAAGAATACATTAAAGAAGGTCACTTTGCTGCTGGTAGTATGCTACCAAAAATCGAAGCTGCCTTAGACTTCGTAAAAGGTGATGACAAACGGAAAGCAATCATTACTTCTATCGAAAACTTAGAAAACATCGATAAAGAAGCAGGAACTGTGATCAGTCAAAAGGGGTAGTTTACCATGAAAAAACCGTCCATGATCACCCAAATTGCAATTGCTGTTGTCGTAGGAATCCTCGTAGGACTATTGATTCCTGCTAGCAGCAATTACTTGAAAATAGTTGGAGATGTCTTTTTGCGACTGATGCAAATGGCTATTCCTATCTTGATCTTAGGGCAAATTGTCCAAGCAGTTGGCAGTATTAATCCAAAAGAATTAACGAGCCTTGGGGGTAGAACAATCGCTGTTTTCGGGATTTCCTCCTTAGCTGCCGCTTTATGGGGCGTCCTAATGGCAGTCATTTTTAATCCAGGATACGGTGTTAAAATGACTGGCTTCCAAGATGCTTCTATTAAAGCGCAAGAAATCTCAATCACTGATACGATTTTAAATTTCGTTCCGAAAAATATTTTTGATTCACTGACTCAAGGATCGATTATTCAAATTATTGTCTTTGCATTATTTTTTGGTTTAGCACTGAATAAATACTTACAAAGCCATCCAGAGACACAACTCTTCCAAATAATTGTGGACTTTAATGAAGTTATCATTACAGTCATTCGATACGTCATGTATCTAGCACCTCTGGGGATTTTTGCTTTAATTGCTTCAACAATTAGTCACTTAGGCCTTCAAATTATTTTACCGTTAGTGAAGTATCTATTGGTCTATGGATTAGGAACTATTTTATTTTTGGGCATCTGGATTTTGGTTATCACATTGTACTGTAAAGTAAGTCCACTACGTTTAATTACAAACATGAAAAATATGTCTGTGATGGCCTTGGCGACAACTTCTTCAGCAATTACTTTACCAGTAGCTTTGGAAGAAACAGAAACGAAATTAGGTTTAAGTAAGCGAATTACTAACTTAGTGTTGCCGTTAGGCATGTCGTTAAACAGTAACGGTTCAGCGATGCATATGGCTTTTACTGTAATGACTATCGCTCAGATGTATCAGCTAGAGTTTGATATTACGAAAATGATTTACTTAGCAATTACAGCAACGTTTGTCTCACTAGCAAACGCAGTTGTTCCCGGTGCGGGCTTAGTCTCACTGGCTGTGATTGTTCCGCAAATGGGTTTACCCATTGAGAGTATTGCAATTTTTGCAGGCGTCGAATGGTTTGTTGGCATGTTACGAACAATTTTAAATGTCAATTCAGATGTTTACTCTGCTATTCTAGTTGCAAAATCAGTGGATGAAATTGACTATACTGTCTTTAACAGTAGCAATAAGTAGTGAAAAAAGGGGAGGAAATGCAAGGACGAAGAAGAAAATCACTTGTTTTCTTTCCCTTTTTTAAGATTAATGATAAAGGAGCAAGCGCAATGGAAGAAATGGTTGTCGTTACACCGGAAAAATTAGAAAAGCTGATGAAACAAAAATTAGAAGCTGCTGGTTTACATTCTGAACATGCCGAAGAAGTTGCTCGACATTTAACTTTTGCAGATGCTAGCGGTATTCATTCACACGGGGCGGTTCGTATGGATTATTATGCGGAACGGATTGCAAAAGGCGGGATCACGATTGACCCCGAATTATCATTTGAAAAAACTGGACCGTCCACTGCCATTTTTCATGGCGATAATGGCGTGGGTCAATTTGTTTGTAACGAAGCATTAGCTGCTGCAGTTGATCTAGCCAAAGAATCAGGGTTAGCGTATGTTGGCGTTTCTCAAACGAGTCATAGCGGGACGTTATCGTATTATGTTAAAAAAGCAGCGGAACAAGGCATGGTTGCTCTTTCGATGTGTCAATCTGATCCAATGGTGGTACCGTTTGGTGGTACAAGCAATTATTTTGGGACAAATCCAATCGCTTTTGCAGCACCTAGAGCAGGTCACGAACCAGTCGTGTTTGATATGGCTACGACAGTACAGGCTTGGGGGAAAATTTTAGATGCACGTTCAAGAGATGTTGAAATTCCCGACACGTGGGCAGTAGACGAAAAAGGCCAGCCAACGACTGATCCTTATGAAGTACGAGGTTTATTGCCGATTTCAGGACCAAAAGGATATGGACTAATGATGATGGTCGATGTCTTAGCTGGTTCGTTGTTAGGCTTACCTTTTGGCAAACATGTCAGCTCCATGTATGCGGATTTAACGGAGAAACGGAATCTGGGACAGATGTTTTTAATCATTGATCCAAGCCGCTTTACAGATTCTGAACGATTTAAAGAAAATATTAATCAAATGGTGGAAGAACTTCATAGTGTGCCTACAGCAGAAGGGTTTCAACAAGTTTACTATCCAGGAGAAATTGGTCAGCTAAACTATCAAAAAGCCATGTCAGAAGGCATTGAAATTCCACAAAGTATTTATGATTATTTAGTTAGTGAGATTGTACATTACGATAAATATGGCGGGCAAGGTGCCTTTGCCAAATAATGAGGAGCGCAGAGAGTATTCGCTGCTGCGTTGCTCTCGCCTTCTTTCTATTGGAGGAAAGTAAAATGAAAAAATCGTCAAAAGTAGCACTTATTTTTGCATTCTTAGTTAGTATTTTTGTGCCAGTTGCGGCCTTTGCTGATGAGATTGGGGATGTAGTTGCCCCGACAGGAATCATGGCATTAGTTGTGATTATTCCATTGATTGTTGTTTTGGTTCTATTGTTTATGAAAGTCGATATGATTATCGCAGGTTTAATTGGTGGCGTCTTAGCGATGCTGATTGGTGGCATTGGACTAGAAGAAGCGAATAAACAGATGTTGGAAGCTATCCCAATGATGTTAGGAATTACCGTTCCCATCATTAATTCAGCTGTTGCGATGGCGGTCTTTAAAGCAGGTAGTTATTCAGCTGCATTAACTTTAGCCAAACGAGGCACAAAAGGAAAAGTCGAGTATGTTTCAGCTTTTATTGTTATCTTATTAGCCGCAGCCACATATATGTCAGGAATTGGTGGCGGAAGTGCGATGGTTATTGCACCATTGGCCTTTGCTGCAGTTGGCGTTGTTCCTGAATTAATTGCAGCAATGTCTTTAGCTGCTGCGGTATCATTTACAACATCACCCGCTTCATTAGAATCAAGTATTGTTTCAAAATTAGGTGATATCAGTGTCGGTTCATATGTTTCAACCATGCGACCTTATTGGTTATTCTTCGTAGCATTAGCGATTGTTTTAGCCTTTTGGGGAACGAAACATAGAAATGTTGGCTTTAAAGAGTCGGCAGATGATGAATTTGATAAAAAGAGCAATGGTGAATTATTTAAAATTACCTTGCCAGCCATTTTCTTATTGTTTGCTGTAATTTTTGGACCAATTGTGAATGATTTAATTGGTTTTGCCTTCTTTACGCCACTTGTATACATGATTTTAACATTAGTTTTAATTTTCTTATGTACAGATTTCTCAATGAACAAATCTGTCGAAGCGATGGTAGATGGGTCTACATATATTTTGACTCGTTTATTCCAAGTAGGGATTTTCTTAGCCTTTATTAATGTTATTGCGGAAACAGGAACGTTTGCTGTAATCGCAGGTGTTGCTGAAAATGCACCAGCCTTTATTGTCGTGCCAGTTGCTATTTTAACAGGGATTTTAATTGGGATTCCAGCTGGGGCCTACGTAGGTTCTGTTTTAACTTTAGTGCTACCAGTTGCTGTATCGTTGAACTTCCCGCCGTTAGCATTAGGTTTTGTAGCAATGGGTGTTGGTTTAGGTAGTCAAATGAGTTTCGTTAATATTACTATGCAAGCTTTATCTTCAGGCTTCCAAATTCCAATTTTGGATGTTGTTAAAGGAAACGTGAAATGGTTAAGTATTGCCTCTGTACTATTATTAGTTATCGGTTTAATCTTTGGATAAAAAACAATTTAGGGAGTGGAAAACATGGATTTATTAATTAAACAAGTTCGTCTTCAAGACGGTGAAGCATTACAAGATGTAGCTATTAAAGAAGGAAAAATCATTGAAATCGCCCCAGTTATTACTGGCGATGCCAAAGAAGTCATCGAAGCAGATGGTCGTGTTTTAATCCCAGGTTTTGTAGAAAGCCATTTACATTTGGACAAGGCATTAATCGCTGATCGTAAACCAAATAAATCAGGTACGTTGAAAGAAGCAATTGAAGTAACCGCAGAATTAAAACCAACATTTACCGAAGAAGACATTTACGACCGTGCCAAACGTGCTTTAGAAATGTTAATCGTTCATGGAACCACGGCGTTAAGAACGCATGCAGAATTTGACCCAGCGCAAGGTTTTACTGGCTTCAAAACAATTATGCGTTTGAAAGAAGAATACAAAGAGTTAATTGACATGCAAGTAGTTGCGTTTCCGCAAGAAGGAATTTTTAAAGCCCCTGGAACAGAACAAATGATGTATGAAGCAATGGATATGGGCGCAGACGTTGTCGGCGGTATTCCTTATAATGATGCACCAGCGAAAGAACATATTGATTTAGTGTTTGAAATTGCTAAAAAATATGATAAAGATGTAGATTTACACCAAGATTTTGCCGATGAAGCTGATGATATGAGTATTGAATATTTATGTGAAAAAACCATCGCTGAAGGCTACCAAGGCCGTGTTTCAGTGGGCCACTTAACGGCATTGCATGCCTTACCTGAAGCAGAATTGGCGCCTATTATTGCAAAAATGGCGGAAGCAAATATTAGCGTGATGGCTTTACCAGCAACGGATTTACATTTAGGGGCTCGTGGTGATCAGTACAATGTTCGACGTGCGGTTACGCCAATCCGTAAATTACGCGATGGTGGCGTGAATGTCTGTATTGCTACAAATAATATTCGCAATGCTTTTACACCATATGGCACAGGGGATATTGTTCAAACAGCGATGCTAGCCATTCCTGTTGGACACCTAGGTGGAGCGGATGACTTAAAAACAGTGCTACCAATGGTAACAACAAGTCCTGCTCGTGCGATGGGACTAGAAGGATACGGTGTCGCAGTTGGGAATAAAGCAGATTTAGTCTTATTAGACACAAAAGTGGTTGAACATGCGATTATTGATATTCCAGAACGGTTATATGTTATTAAAAACGGCCGTGTTACAGTTAAGACAGACAAAAAAGTCGAAATCATTCGTTAAGAAAAAAAACAAAAAGCTCAAAATGTTAGTTGTCAAAACTAACATTTTGAGCTTTTTTTGATAAAGGTGAAGATGTGTTTGATTGATCCTGTTTTAGTTATTTTTTTGTTCCACGAGTTCTATTTATTAACAGAATTAAATCATTTCTTTGCTACCAACCGAACTAATTGTTCTTGAATCGCTAGTAAGTCAGTTAAAGAAACTTGCGCATTAATTAATAAAAATGGTGCAGCTTGTTTTACTTGCAGCAAAGGCGTAGTGCTTAAATAAAGGTCGTACCTATCTTCTTCAGACAATTGATTAATTGCAAGGTGATAGAAACTTGCAAACGTTTCACGAATTCGTTGAATGATAATCGCTTCAATCGGTGTAGGTAAGTCTGTTTCTATTTTTATGTGAACTGTTTGATTGAAAGCTGTTGGAGCAGTAATTAACGTGTAGGCCATCGATAATTGAAGGCCTAAGCCAGTTTGTTTAGCTGGGTTCGAAACATAGATGTCTTGCTCGGCGACTATCTTTTGTGCATGCTCAAATAAATGAACAAAATTTTGTAATAAATACTTCTTAATGTTGTAGCCAGTAAGTGTAAAATCCATTTGTTCAAATAACTCTACGAAAAGAAGGCCGGCCACTAATTGTTTTGTAAATAAGGCCCTGTTTTTTGTGGTTTCAAAGGCATGAGGGTTTTCTGTTTCAAGGGAGTGAAGAATCTTTTTAATAAAGGAATTCGTCTCTGAAAATGGTTGGTTAGGTTCGATTAAATCTATAAAATGTTTGTTCGAGAGTTGTACTGTTGTATTTGTTAATAGAAATAAAAAAATCAGCTGGCTTTCACTCTTGGGTAACAGAAAGGCGTTCGTTAATTGATTTTCTAAATGTTCTTTTAGTAGATGATGAGTATCAACAAATTGAAGCAGTACTTCTTGATCTTCATCAGATAAAGAAGAAATAGATTCAGAAAGCAGGAAATTTGTCTGGAATCCCTTTCGATAACGAATAATATTTACCGCTAAAATATAACAAATAAGTTTCATATTCAATTGATTGGCTGGGAAATAGCCTAAAGCAATCAGCTCTTTCGCAAGGGTTTCACATTTTGTTTGCGAAACGTCAGCAAATGGCCAATCGAGACCAGAAAAAACGCGCCAAAAGAAAGCAATCATGAAAAAACGAATGCGTGGTTCAGCACCAACTAAACGAATCTCGCCTTTGGTTCTCTGGATCGAAAAATCAAAGGTTTTTAAAATGGTATCTAACTCAGCAACCTTATGCCGAACAGTTGATTCGGATAAGAATTGGTCCATACTAAATTTTGTTAAATGAACATTGCTTTCAAAGAATAGTTTTTCGAGCAATGTAAAATACGGACTACTTTGCAAAATTTGCTTCGTCAAAATTTTATATTCTTTTTTTGATCCCATGAAACAATAGCCTTTACCTCGCTCGGCAGAGAAAATATGTGAACAATTATTAGCCAATACATAAGGTTTACTAATTAAGGATTCGTAGTATTTATTGATTGAACGTCGATCCATTTGTAACAATTGACTAAGTGTTTCAATACGAATAAAGTTTTTTTTATGGTACAACAAACGCAGTAAATCCAATTCCTTTTTAACTTCTGAGCCGAAAAAAGTGTCTAATATTTCCATTATTCTTCTCCAATTGGTTCGATTCTTTTTGTTAAAATAAGTATAACTTGTTTTTTATTCGATTATTTAAAAAAATGTACTTAGCAAGTACATTTTTTTGTCTCCTTAAAAGTTATTTCTGTAGTAAGTTACATATATCGCTCAAATTTCATTTGAATGAGAAATTACTTACCACAAAGGAGTTAAAAAAATTGAAAAAAACAACCTTATTTTTATTTATGTTCTTTTTCCTAATGACTATTTTTAGTATAGACGTTTCCGCAGAAACATACAATTTTAACTATAAAAATGACGAACAAGGTCATTATTTAACGAACGGAATTAGTGAGGGAGACACAAACAATTATGATTATGGTCATGCCCCTGAAGCGACATTTGACGAAGAACAATATGTGAATTATGGAGATGAAGCTTATTTGAAGAAAAGTGTGGCGGCTGTAACAGGCCAGCAAGGGCTTTTTAATGTGACTTTAGATGTAAAAGGAAATCAGACAGAAAGCCCTATTGATCTAGTGCTAGTGATTGACTATTCTTCGTCAATGAAAGGTGAAAAATTAAACAACGCTTTGAAAGGTTTGCAACAATTCGGCGAAGAACTTTCAGATTCATTAACAGATGGTCATGTTCGAATTGGTATCGTTGCCTATAATCGACTAACTTACTCCACCGCGGATTTTTCTACAGACATGAATGACTTAGAAGACTTTTTAAGAAATACAGCCGAGCCACATTCAGGTACGTTTATGCAAAAAGGCTTGCTAGAAGGGCAACGTTTATTGGCTGAAAAAAGTCGTCCAAATGCAAAAAAGATGTTGGTTCATATTGGTGATGGTAGTGCAAATGCTAGTTTTTTACCTAGAGAAAATGCTCAAAGCTATCCCAATAATGGTGAAATTATCGATTACAACGGTTACCATACATCGTCCTACATGGAAGAGTTTCAAACAGAATCCAATCAGTACTATACAAGTAACAGTGCTTCTACTGATGCTAACGCTATCCAAACAAACAGTACAACAGTGACAGATAATACGTTAGGAACCATTGTTTCTCTAAAAAAATCAGGAGATACTTATTATTCAATTGCAGCTAATCCTTCGTTAAGAGGAGAGTATATTAGTAGGAATATAGCTTCTGATCCTAAAAATTATTTGATTATTGATGAAAATTTATCTGGTTTGGGCACTGCACTGAAAGAATTAGCTGGGAGTATCAATAATACTATCCATGAGGGGCTCATTATCGATCCAATGGGAGAAAATATTCTTTTACAAGGTGCTGGGAATTTCACAGAAGATAACTACCAACTAAAAGGTTGGCGAAAAATGCCAACGGGTGAATGGTTAGAGGCTAGTGACTTATTGACTGATGTCGTAGTTACAGAAGAAAATCAAGTGCTCCATATTTCTACTATTTCATTAGGAAAGAACGAACGTTTAACATTAACTTATCAGATTAGATTGAACACAGAAACAAATGATTTTAAAGGAGATACATGGTTTTTATGTAATGATCGTACTACGTTACAACCAACTCCAGAAGAAGAAACAGTTGATTTTCCGATTCCAGCAATTAAAGCACCTACTGTACAATTAAAATTGATTAAGAACTGGGAAAATATTACAGAAAAAGAAATTCCAGAAGCAATTCAATATCAAGTAACTCGAAAAGCGACAACAGATGAAACTGCTTGGTCCACTTCAGAAGTCATGCAATTAACCCAAAAAGAAGGCTATCAAAAGCTGATTAATCAAGTAACGGTTAATGGCGCAGAAGTAGCATTACCAAAGTTTAATAACAGGGGTGAAGACTTTGTATATCAGATAGAAGAAGTGAACGTGCCAGCTGAATTTGACAGTATAATGACAAAGACAAAGGATGAATTTATCCTTACAAATCGTCGTAAAGAAGTTGTTTCCAGCACAACAGATACAAGTACGAATGAGGCTTTAAGTTCTGAGACTGCTACAACAAATTCGAGTGCTGAAAAACCAATTGTTGTAGAAACTACCACAACAACCTCAGAACTCAAGGATAATAATTTCTCAGCAGAGACGAACACAACAGCAAAAAAAATAACGAAGGCTACACCCAATGATAGACATTTGCCAAAAACAAACGAAACCCAGAAATTTCAAAGAGCATTCTTACTATTAGGTGGTTTGTTGGTAGGTTTATCTGGATTCTATTTACTTAAGCAGAGAAACTAAAATAATTCTTTAAATAAAGCAATAAAAGGCGGCTCAACGAAGCGGCCTTTTTCTTGGTTCATTACCAAAATATAACGAATTTTGTAACAAAAACGTTTGATAAAAAGAAGGAAAAATGATTAATTTTACGAAAAAAAGCATATATCGACAAAAAAGAAGCAAAATTTGAATAAAAAAAGAAAAAATATGAAAAAAAATCGAAGAATTGTTTAACAATTGAAAACACGTGAAAACCAGTCGTGACAAGGCGTAAAAGCCTTACAAAAGGTAAGTTTACCTATTATGGAGAAAGAACGAGTGATCTGAAATGTTTTTGTAACATTTCTATTGCTTAATTGAAATATGGGTGTGGTAGAATGTTTTTGTCGTAAGAAAAGATTAAGATATTTTAAATAAACTTTAGAAATTAATTCGGAGGAATGACAAGTGAAGAAACGTCTATTTGCATCAGTATTACTATGTTCATTAACGCTATCAGCAATTGCTACCCCAAGCATCGCTTTGGCGGACAATGTTGATAAAAAAATTGAAGAAAAAAATCAAGAAATTTCATCATTAAAAGCAAAACAAGGGGATTTAGCTTCACAAGTATCTTCTTTAGAAGCAGAAGTATCTTCAGTATTTGATGAAAGCATGGCTTTACGTGAACAAAAGCAAACACTAAAAGCAAAATCAGAACAATTACAACAAGAAATTACAAACTTGAATCAACGTATTGAAAAACGTAACGAAGCAATCAAAAATCAAGCACGTGATGTTCAAGTTAATGGACAAAGCACAACAATGCTAGATGCAGTTTTAGATGCGGACTCAGTTGCAGATGCAATCAGCCGTGTTCAAGCTGTTTCAACAATCGTAAGTGCCAACAACGACTTAATGCAACAACAAAAAGAAGACAAACAAGCGGTTGTTGATAAAAAAGCTGAAAACGAGAAAAAAGTGAAACAACTTGAAGCAACAGAAGCTGAATTAGAAACAAAACGTCAAGATTTACTTTCTAAACAATCTGAATTAAACGTAATGAAAGCTTCATTAGCATTAGAACAATCATCAGCTGAAAGTTCTAAAGCTGGCTTAGAAAAACAAAAAGCAGCTGCTGAAGCAGAGCAAGCACGCTTAGCTGCTGAACAAAAAGCTGCAGCTGAAAAAGCTAAACAAGCTGCTGCAAAACCAGTTCAAGCTAAAGCTGAAGTAAAAGCAGAAGCACCAGTTGCCTCTTCTTCAACAACAGAAGCACAAGCACCAGCAAGCTCAAGCTCAGCAACTGAATCAAGCACGCAACAAACAACTGAAACAACTACACCAAGTACAGATAATAGTGCAACAGAAAATACTGGCTCTTCTTCATCAGAACAACCTACAACACCAAGTGATAATGGAAATAATGGTGGTGGACAAGAAACACCAGATCCAGTAACTCCAACTCCTGGTAATGGCGGTGGCAACGGTAATGGTAACGGTGGACAAACACCTCCTCCTGTTGCGGCTGACCCAACAATCAATGCATTGAACGTTCTACGTCAATCATTAGGTTTACGTCCAGTAGTATGGGATGCAGGTTTAGCAGCTTCTGCAACTGCTCGTGCAGCACAAGTTGAAGCAGGCGGTATTCCAAATGATCACTGGTCTCGTGGAGATGAAGTTATCGCAATTATGTGGGCGCCAGGTAACTCAGTAATCATGGCGTGGTACAATGAAACAAACATGGTAACAGCTTCAGGTAGCGGTCACCGTGATTGGGAAATTAACCCAGGTATTACACGTGTCGGTTTTGGTTACTCAGGTAGCACAATCGTAGGACACTCAGCCTAATCAGCAATGATAAAAATAGACGTAAGCAGCTTCTGAAAAGAAGCTGCTTTTTTCATTACTATTTCATCCGTCTCCGTTGACAAATTTGCTAAACGTGGTATTCTAATTATAATCTAATAATTTCCGTTGAATAGGAAAGTAAATACAAGACAGCTGGTAGAGAGACTTTGGTTGGTGAAAAAAGTTAGATGTCTGTATCGAAAAATGGCCTAGGAGGAATTTTTGTCGAAACGTAGGCAAAAACGTAATGTCTTTCGTTAACAAGACCGCTGATTATGATTGTCAGTTGAAGGGAAAGAGTCATCTTTCCGAAAAAAGGTGGTACCGCGATAATAATCGCCCTTTTACTAGTTACGGCTAGTAAAAGGGCGTTTTTTTATAAATAAAAATAGGAAAGAGTGAGGCAAATGAGTAGTCAGATTCCTTTTACAGTTGATCATGTGGGAAGTTTTTTACGTCCAGAAACAATTAAGAAAGCACGGAAAAAGGTCCAAGCAGGTGCTTTATCTCAAGCAGAGCTACGTCTTATTGAAGATGAAGAAATCAAAGCATTAGTAGCAAAACAAAAAGCTGGCGGCTTACGGGGAATCACAGATGGTGAATTTCGTCGCGGTTTTTGGCATATTGATTTCTTAGAAGGATTAAATGGTGTGACAGGCTATATCCCAGAAACGGGGTATAACCAAACCTTTCATGGAAAAGCAGCTCCGGCCTATAATATCCGCGTAGTGGATAAAATATCTTTTCCTGCGCAACATCCATTTTTAGAGGACTTTTCATTTTTAAAAGAGGTGGTGGAAGTTGGTGATGGCACGGTAGCCAAAGCAACGATCCCTAGTCCGACCATGATTTTACGTCAAGAAATTTTATCTAACGATGGCACCTCGCGCATTCAAACAATTTATCCAGAGATTGGTGCTTTTTATAAGGATTTAGCACAAACATATAAAGACGCAATTGCGGCCTTTTACGAGAGAGGTTGCCGTTATTTGCAATTTGATGATACAAATTGGGCGTTTCTAGCGGATCAGACAAAACAAGAAGAATTACGAGCAAAAGGAATACAGCCAGAGGAAATTGCACAAGTGTGCACCACGATTATTAATGAAGCCTTAGCTGGCAAGCCAGAAGATTTAACTGTAACCACACACATTTGCCGTGGGAACCATGCTTCGTCTTGGTTATTTTCAGGTGGTTATGAACCGATAGCAAAAGAATTATTTGCTACGAATTATGATGGTTTCTTCTTGGAATATGACTCAGATCGTGCAGGGGACTTTTCACCATTAAGACATTGGCAAAATAATGGCAGCAAAGTCGTTTTAGGTTTAGTTACTTCTAAGTTTCCTGAATTAGAAGAGACTGAACAAGTGAAAGCACGAATTGAAGAAGCCCAACAGTTTGTTCCTTTAGAAAACTTAAGTATTAGTCCGCAATGCGGTTTTGCTTCGACGGAAGAAGGAAATCGTTTGACGGAGAAAGAACAATGGCGCAAAGTTCAATTACTTCAAGAAATTGCTAGAGAAGTATGGTAAAAAAACTGGGACATAAGTCTAAACGGCTTATGTCCCAGTTTTTTCATTGTATTATTTTAAATATTGATCTTTAGTAAAATTCGTGTGTTCATACTCGCCGTTGTCACCATAAAAGCGGTTATAGCGTTGTTTGAATTTGCGGAATAAATAAATGACTGTCACTTTAACTAGGCAATACATTGGAATCCCGAAGATAACGCCCATTAAACCAAACAGTTCACCCATAACTAACAAGACAAGTAAAATAGTAATCGGATGGACTTTTAATTTATCGCCCATCACACGAGGAATAACAAAATCACCATGAATCAATTGGATGGCAAACCAGACGATAACAAATTTAACTACCATAAATGTGGAATCCTGAAAGGCAATAATCAATCCAGGAATAAAGGCAATAAATGGCCCGATATAAGGAATAATACATAAAATACCCGCAGCTAAAGCTAAAATGCTACCAAATTGTAAACCAATTAATAGAAAAGCTGGCCAATACATAATCCCTAAAACCAACGAAGCAATGACTTGACCTTTTAGATAATCGCCAATTTGAATGTTGGCAATTTGGCTATATTCATCAAAATCAGGACGAAAAGCTGGGGGAATGATGCCTTTTACAAAGCGATAAAACTTTTCTTTGTCTTTTAAAAGGAAAAAGGCGATGATAGGTCCTGTAAACAAGGTTAGGAAAGTAGAAGAGACTGCAGAAAAGACGCTTCCCAGACCTTGTGCGCCTGTTTGTAGGTAATCCCCTGCAAAGTCTTTAAAGGAGTTTGCAAGTTTGCCCCAGAGCTGATTAATCGACTCATTAGCAGATTCTAAATCTTTTGCAAAAGGTGTTTTAGCCATAAATTCTTGTACTGCTTGGAGCGTGCTTTTCCAAAAACTTGGGAATTGTTTGATTAATTCTTCCGTTTGGTCTTGGATAATTGGGAAAAGTTGCAGTCCAGCTAACACTAGTAATGCAATAATTAAGACATAGAGAATCGCAATCGCCCAAACACGGGGAATTTTTTTCTCAAGGCGTTTCACCATTGGATTAAGCAAATAAAATAGAATAATACCAAAAAGTACCGGGCCTAAGACGGCACTAAAAATAACAAAAATTGGTTTAAAGATAAATGAAACAGTGTTGAATAAAAAGATAGTTACAGCAATTAGACAAAGGATAGTTAATGTGTAAAGTAAATTTTTCCCACCTAAAAAGCGGATCCACTTGGTACTTTCTTTATCCATAAGTTGCTCCTTTCGTTAAGCTTTATTTCTAAAATGACCAATAATTTCAATGACACCCATGAAAATCAGGATAAATCCAAAGACTTGCATCAAAACTAAGAGACTTTTGAAGGGATTAAAAACTAAAACGGCTCCAGCGATTAAAACCAGAATACTGTAGATAAGCGCGCCTGTTTGACGAGTATTTAAAGCAAAAGTCAATTGAACGAGGCCGTTTATAACAATGCTAATCCCTAATAAAAACGGCAGAATCGAAACAATCACTGGTGCAAAAAATAAAAAGGCTACTGCTAAGACGACAAAGATTAAACCTGTTACGAAACCAAGTCCCCAGCTACCCGTTTGTTTTTTTATTTTGTAGTCATCATAAATATTAATTAACCCTAAAAGCATCAAATAACCAGCAATTAAATAACCGACGAACTGGAAGAAAGCACCGGGATTAAAGACAATGGCACTTCCGATAACGATAAAGACGGCGTCGCGCAATAGGGTATGGCGCCGAAAATTTTCTCTAAAAGTTTGGAACATAAAAATCCTCCTCAATGTTATTGTTTCTTTTATTCTAGCGGAAAAAAGAAAAAAGTGCGAGTGGTAGCTCTAAAAAGTGTTGGAAACTGTGTCTTTAGAAAAAATAACATTAAAAATTAAAAAAGTCTTACAAATGAGCGAAAATTGGCATATAATGGAAAGTGAAATTTTATTTTAAGAAGGAGAGATTTGATGGATTTATTACCTTTATTAGGCGTATTGATCGTCATTGTCGGCTTCGCATTGAAATTTGATGCTATCTTGATTGTGATGGTTGCTTTAATAGTGACGGCTTTTACTGGCGGGCTTGGTTTGACATCGATGCTAGAAACACTAGGAACAACCTTTGTGAATAATCGAGGCATGGCTATCTTTATTATTATTATGTTAGCAACAGGAACGTTAGAAAGAAATGGCTTGAAAGAGTCAGCGGCTACGTTGATTAAACGATTCAAAAAGGTATCTGCTGGTGTGATTATTGACATTTATGGTGTCTTTCGGATTATCTTCGCCGCTTTTAACGTAAGTTTTGGTGGGGTAGCAGGTTTTGTGCGTCCGATTATTTTGCCAATGGCGTTAGGAACAATTGAATCAAAAAATTTACCAATGGTGCCAGAGTATGAAGAAGAACTAAAAGGGATGGCTTCAGCCATGGAAAATATCTGTTGGTTCTTTGGTCAAGTTCTGTTTGTTGGTGGGGCTGGGGCATTGCTTGTTCAATCAACATTGAAAGATTTAGGCTATGAAGTGACATTAGGTAAATTGGCTTTAGTGGAAGTACCAGTCGCCTTAGTTGCCTTAATTTCGGCAAGTATTTACTTTACTTTAAAAGAAAAAAGATTACGTAAAAAATATTATGGACAGGAGGGACTGAAATGAGTTTTTTCACAGATCCAAGTATTGATTTGAGTGCAAAGTTATTGGAAGTCCTTTATATTTTTATGGGGATTATCTTGTTATACACAAGTTTTCGTAGTTTTCGTGATAAAACCAATCAACATGCGTATGGGACTAGTTTATTCTGGGGAATCTTAGGGATCTTAATCGGTTTTGGTCGGTTTATTCCACCAGTTGCCTGTGGCGTACTTATTTTTGTGATGACAATTCCGGCAATTCTTCAAAAAGTGACAAAAGGAGAAAGTCGCTTACCTTCGAAAGAATACATGGAAAAAATGTCTCAAAAATTAGGAATGAAGATTTTTATTCCCGCACTAAGTATCGGGGTTTTTGCAATTCTTTTTGCCACATTGACTACTTTAGGAGCTTTAGTCGGTGTCGGTGTTGGTGTCTTTGTAGCGATTTTCATCATGATGTTCTTTTCTAAAAATAATACGCCGAAAGTATTTTTTGATGATGCGGCGGAAATGTTAGAAACAGTCGGTCCTCTTAGTACGTTGCCAATGCTATTAGCTTGTTTAGGTGCTGTTTTTACTAGCGCTGGTGTTGGTGAGATTATTTCAAAAGGGGTTAGTGCCGTAGTACCAGCAGGAAATGTCAATGTAGGGATTATTATTTATGCTGTGGGAATGGTTATTTTTACGGCTATCATGGGCAATGCCTTTGCAGCAATAACCGTGATGACAGTCGGAATTGGTGTGCCGTTTGTCTTTTCTTTAGGTGCAGATCCCGCATTAGTTGGGATGGTTGCCTTAACATGTGGTTTTTGTGGTACACTGTTAACACCGATGGCTGCGAACTTTAATATCGTACCTGTAGCCATGTTGGAAATGAAAGATAAGTACGGCGTCATTAAAAATCAATTGCCGATTGCACTTTTCATGTTAATTTTCCAAATTGTTTATATGATTCTATTCAAATAAGAAAGGATGATCGAAATGAAAGTTGTCGTTACTGGCTTTGATCCATTTGGAGGAGAAGCAATCAATCCTGCCTTTGAAGCAGTCAAAAAATTACCTGCTGAAATTGCAGGAGCTGAAATTATTAAAGTTGAGGTGCCAACTGTTTTTGGCACTAGTGGTGAAAAAGTGGCTGAAGCAATTGAAACCCATCAACCAGATATGGTGATTTGTGTTGGACAAGCAGGGGGCCGCCAAACAGTCACTGTTGAAAAAGTGGCGATTAATTTAGCGGAAGCGCGTATCCCGGATAATGCAGGACAACAACCAAGCGATGTGCCGTTGGTTGAAGATGGAGCAACAGCCTATTTTACAAATTTACCGATTAAAGCGATGGTAAAAAATTGTCATGACCATCAATTACCTGCAGCGATTTCTTATACAGCAGGAACCTTTGTATGTAATGATATTATGTATCACTTACTACACTTAATTAACACTAAATATCCAACTATTCGTGGCGGATTTATTCATGTTCCGTTCCTACCAGAACAAACAATTGATAAACCAACGTTTGCTTCTATGTCATTAGAAGCAATCACAGATTCTTTGTTCTATATGATTGAAGCAGCAGTAAAAACGCAAGAAGATATTCAACTACAAGGTGGCACAACCCACTAATTAACAGGCGTGTGGAACAAAAATCACTTTGGATTTTTGTTCCACGCTCAAAAACTGATAAACGGCGGGAACAGAAGCAACTCCTTCGGAAATAAGCCGAAATTCTCCAAAAATTAAAGAACAATTTTCGGAAATTCCTTCTTATTTCTCGGAGTTAAACGCTGCTGTCCCGACCTCTTTCTATTTTTACAAAAAGAAAAAGTAATTTTTGTTGGCGTGTGAAAAAATTTTTTATGCTATTTTCGTTGACAAGTCGGTTTCTTCTTGGTATATTGAGATTCATAAATTATTAGCCCAGTAGGAAATAGATGTTTTGTTCAGAAAGTCGATGGTTGCTGCGAATCGATCAAGTCTATTTGTGAATTACACTAATAAGTAGTAACAATTACATAATACATAAGCGAGAAGCAAGTAAGCTTCTAATTAAGGTGGTACCGCGGAGAGATTCGTCCTTATTCTTTAAGGATGAATCTCTCTTTTTATGTAGCTTTAGGAGGCGTTTTCAATGAGTTGTGGAGGGGTTATTCGTTATCATAAGATCCTTTAATGTCAGAGTATTCAGAAAAAAGATTAGAGGAGAGTAACGAAATGAAAGAAAAACAGAAAAAGAAGACCGTGAGTGTTCGAGAAGCAAGTATCGTATTATTAATTATTGTGGCAGCTATTGCAACAGGAGTAATTGGCTTAAAGATATCGCCAAATATTACTATTTTGTTTGTGATTGCATTGATTTTAGGCTACGCAATGTTTCGTAAAGTACCATTTGATCAAATGCATAAAGGGATTGTTGATGGCTTGAAGCCAGGAATTATTCCAATTTTTATTTTCATTTTAGTGGGGGCATTGATTGCCGTTTGGATTCAAGCAGGAATTATTCCAACGATTATGGTTTTTGGTTTTAAAATGATTAGTGTTAAATGGTTTGTGCCGTCAGTTTTTATTGTCTGTGCGATTGTCGGCAGTGCAGTAGGTAGTGCTTTTACAGTGATGTCAACAATTGGAATTGCCTTTTTCGGTATTGGCAGTACCTTAGGGTTAAATCCTGCTTTAGTTGTGGGGGCGATTGTTTCTGGTTCAGTTTTTGGTGATAAAATGTCGCCTTTATCAGAATCAACAAACTTAGCCGCAGCGATTGTTGAAGCGGATTTGTTTAAACATATAAAAAACTTGATGTGGTCGACTGTACCAGCATTTATCGTCTCTTTAATCTTGTTTATGATTTTAGGGCAAACGTACGCGAATACAAGTCTGACAGAAGTAGTTCAAGTTATTCAAGTATTGGAAGACCACTTTACCATTTCCATTTGGTCATTGTTACCATTAGCCTTAATGTTAATCTGTGCCTGGCGCAAAATTCCAGCGATTATCACGATTTTGTTAAACATTATTGTGGCAGTAATTATGATTATTATTCAAAATCCGAAAGTATCGTTGCAGGCATTAGGAAACACGTTGGAAAATGGGTTTGTTTCTCAAACGGGGAACGCACAAATTGATCAATTATTAAGTCGTGGCGGAATTATGAGCATGATGCCGACTGTGGCACTTATTATTCTAACGTTGTCTCTAGGTGGCTTATTAATGGAATTAGGATTGATTTCTGCGGTCATGGAAGTTGTTTCGCAGAAAATGAGCAGTACACCGAAATTGATTTTATCAACGTTATTAACAGGAATTGGCGTAAATATTTTTATTGGTGAACAATTCCTATCGGTTATTTTACCAGGAAATGCCTTTAAAGAAGTTTACAAAAAAGAAGGTTTGGATCCGACTGTTTTAGGCAGAACCTTGGAGGATGGTGGGACGGTCATTAACTACCTCATTCCTTGGGGGATTGCAGGTAGCTTCGTAGCGGGGACCTTTGGCGTACCAACGTTGACTTACTTACCATTTGTTTTCTTTAGCTTATTATCGCCTGTCTTCTCAATGGTCAGTGCGTTTACTGGTTTAGGGATTAAGCGGTTATCAGCAGAACCTGTTACCGAAAAATAGATTGATTAAAATAGAACAGTTGATGGGGAATACTGTAGTTTCTCCCTGTCAATTGTTCTATTTTTCTTGTAAAAAAGGTTGCATTTTTAGAAAGAAACAGTTATAGTTGACTAGTCAATTGTTGACGAGTCATCTTTTTAAGGAGGAAACTATGTCGTTATCATTACGGGAAGTCAGCCAATTATTATGTCAGTTAAAGGTATTAGATCAAAAAATTACCAAAGTTTTTGAAGAGCAAGTTGGCTTGAGTTTGACTCGTTATGAGTTGCTGATGATTTTAAAAGAACGTCAGCCGTGTCTTCAAACGGAGATTCAAGAACACTTAAAAATCGATAGTGGTGCGGTCACTCGCCATTTGAAAATTTTAGAAGAGAAACAGTATGTGACACGACAGCGAAATCCAGAAAATAATCGGGAAGTGCTAGTGCATTTAACAGAAAAAGCACAACAAGAACTACAGCAATGTACAGCCAAGCAACAAACGGTAACAGAAATTATTCCCAGTACATTTACAAAGGACGACTGTCGCCAGTTAAAAGAACTTTTGACAAAACTAGATCAAAGCATTACAACGAAAGAGGTATGATAGAATGACAACATATACAACGAATGATTTTTCAGAGATTGTTTTTGGCCGCAAATCAGTTCGGGTGTACGATGAAACCCATAAAATTTCTCATGAAGAAATGTTAACAATGATTCAAGAAGCGACCACTGCCCCTTCTTCTGTTAACATGCAGCCCTGGCGTTTTGTCGTAGTGGAAAGTGAAGCAGGCAAAGAAAAATTAAAACCCTTAATTCGCTTTAATACGCGTCAAAATGAAACATCTTCTGCAATGCTCTTAATTTTTGGTGATCTAAACTGCCATGAGCGAGGAGAGGAAATTTACAATCAAGCCTATGCTAGTGGTAAAATGCCTAAGGAAGTGCGGGACCAACAATTAGCAGCCATTATTCCCCATTATGAAAGTTTAAGTAGAGAACAAATGAATGACATCGTAAAAATTGATGCGAGTTTAGCAGCTATGCAATTTATGTTAGTGGCCCGAGCTCACGGATATGAAACAAATCCAATCGGTGGTTTTGAAGCGGAAAAATTAGCCGAAACATTTGGTTTAGATCAAGAGCGCTATGTCCCAGTAATGATTTTATCTGTGGGTAAGGGCATGGAAACTGGTTATGAATCTGTTCGTTTAGCACCAGAAAAAATCACGACATTTGAATAGGCAATAAAAAATGACGGCGTACGCTTGCATTAACCAACTTTCTTAAAGAAAGTTGGTTAATGCAACAGCGATGCCGTCATTGTCGTTGGATAAAGTGATTTCCGTTGCGATGCTTTTAAGCTCGTCAACGGCGTTTTCCATAGCAATCCCCGTGCCGGCCCATTCCAACATAGTATAGTCGTTGTGACCATCACCAAAAGCAATTACTTCTTCAGCAGTTATGCCTAACTGTAGGGTTAGTTTTTCTAAAGAACGCGCTTTATCAATATTTTTGGCGGTAAATTCAAAATAGAAAGGAGCGGAAAAAGCAGCGGTGACGGTTTCTTTGAAAGGCGCGTAGATGGCCTCATGATATTTTTGTAAATAGGCGGGTTCACCAGCAATTAAAATTTTGTTCAAGGGAAAGTTTAGTCTGGCGGCTAAATCATGCCACTCACATAATTGAAAGTTGCCGCCCCGTGATTCATATTCAATAATATTAAAATCACCAGTCTCTAAATGTAAGGTGTGATGAAAAACATCATTGACATACATAAATGTTTCATCATTAATCATTGGAATTACGTCAAATTGTTTCAAATGTTCTAAAATTTGTTGACTCAATGACTTTGAAATTGTCTGATTAAATAGTTGTTGCTGACTGCCATGATGGGTGACACAAGCGCCGTTATAGGAAAGTAAGTGTCCATTATAATGAGCCATCTCCAATTCATCTGCTAAGGGCCGCATACCGTTAGTCGGGCGGCCAGAAGCCAAAATCAGTGAGAGGCCTTGTTTTTGTGCAGCTACTAATGCTTGTCGCGTTTTTGGTGAAATCTTTTTTTCTGAAGTTAACAAGGTACCATCAATATCCATTACAATTGCTTTGATTGCCATAATTGGCCTCCAATCCGAAGAGTTTCTTTCTTTTAGTATAAAAGTTTTTTCTATTAATGTAAACGGATTCTCTTGTGAGGTGTATAAAAGAATTATTTTACAAAAATCTATACTATTTTTTTGTGAAATTTCATATAATAGAAGTATTCTAATTATCTACATAGAGAGCGAGGGACAAGGAATATGAAGGAAAAAGAAATGCATTCGCTCTTTTTTAAACATAAGTTTGTGAAAGTAACTCCCTATTTACGTCGTTTTGGTCATCGTTTGAGTGGGATGATTATGCCAAATTTGAGTATTTTTATTGCGTGGAGCTTATTGTCTTTGGTGGCTGGCTATACGACTGGAAATCTACGGCTAGCTCTTTCTGAAGTCGAAACGATAATGATTCGAGTTGTTTTACCGATTCTAATTGGTTTTACAGGCGGAAAAATGTTCGAGGAACAACGTGGCGGCGTTGTTGCGGCTATTGCGACAGTGGGCGTGATTGTTTCCACAGATGTTCCACAGTTGTTTGGTGCTATGTTTATTGGCCCTTTAGCAGGATATACTTTCGCCAAAATTGAACAAATTCTCTTACCGAAAGTTAAAGAAGGCTATGAGATGCTGACTAAAAACTTTTTAGCAGGAATTGTGGGAGGACTGCTTTGCTGTTTTGGTATTCTGGTTGTAGCTCCTGCTGTTGAAAGTGCTAGTTTTTGGCTGTATCAATTTTCTTCTTGGTTAATTGAAGCCAATCTTTTACCATTGGTTCACGTTTTCTTAGAGCCCTTAAAAGTGTTATTTTTTAATAATGCGATTAACCATGGCTTATTAACGCCTCTAGGTTTAGAAGGCGCTAGTCAAACAGGTCAGTCCATTTTATTTCTATTGGAAACAAATCCTGGACCAGGCGTGGGCGTTTTGGTTGCTTTTCTGCTGTTTGGGCCTGTAGGACAACGAAAAACAGCAGGAGGTGCCACCATGATTCAACTGATTGGGGGCATTCATGAAATTTATTTTCCGTTTGTTTTGATGGATCCGCGCTTATTTTTAGCAGTAATTGCTGGAGGAATGAGTGGTACGCTTGTTTTTCAAATATTTAATGTGGGGCTAAGTGCTCCAGCTTCGCCAGGTTCATTGGTTGCGATTTTAGCCAATGCCCCGACTGAGGCAAGGCTGGCGGTTTTTAGTGGAATTTTTATTAGCTTTCTGTGCTCTTTTGCAATAGCAAGCTTGTTATTAAAACGTCAACGAGGAACTGAACCAGTTTCAATGATAAAGATGAAGGAGAAGGAGGAAGACCAAGTGGAAACAGTCACACCTAACTATCAGCAAATTTTATTTGTTTGTGATGCAGGAATGGGCTCAAGTGCCATGGGGGCTAGTTTGCTAAGCCGACAATTAAAAGCTGTGAACTTGGAGATGCCTGTGACTTACCAGTCCGTTCATCAGATGAAGTGGCAGCCTAAGACATTAGTGGTCATTCAAGCAGAATTGAAACAGTTAGCACAAAAGTACGTCCCAGAAAAGGATATGGTGAGTGTTCAAAATTTTTTAGAAATTAAATCCTATTACCCGCAAGTTTTAGCCAAACTTACTGCTTCTTCTCAAGAGCAATCTTCACTTGGTTCAGAGTCTACTGGAACGAACCCGACCAAACAAATACAGAAGCTTGTTTTTTTATATGCCGAGAATGTTCGAGGATCGCAAACAATGGGAATGGAATTATTGCGGCAACAAGCGGCGAAACAAGGAGTCGCGATTGAAGTATCTAAAGAACCACTGGAAACAGTCTTTTTTACCAAGGAGACAACCTACGTAGTGACTCGTGAACTGGCGCAAGCCTATCATTTAGATCTAACGCAACAAAATTTATACGTAGTTACTAGTTTTTTGAATAAGAAAGAGTATCAAGAATGGCTGGAAGGAGGAGCTGATAGATGTTTTTAACGACAAGAGAAACTGTTCTATTAACGGAATTAGTGAATAGTCCTACCCCCGTTTCAGTAAACCGCATGATGAATTTGTTAAAGGTTAGCCGCCGGACGGTATATCGTGAATTAGAAAATTTAGAAACCTCGCTAGCATCGATGGGCGCGACGTTGGAAAAAGTAGCTCGTGGGCGCTTTTCGATTCAAGCAGATGAAGCAGCGATGACGGAAATTCAGGCTGCTATTTTAGGAGAAGAGACACAGGAACTTTCTACTTTGGCGCGGCAACATGCGATTTTATTGACATTACTTCAAACAAAAGAGCCAGTCTCTATGCATTATTTTCTGGAAACGTATTGTATTAGTAATACGACTTTTTATGCCGATATTAAACAATTAGAAACACGGATTGCTCGGATTCCGTTGACGATTTCTCGGAATCAAGGCTATGAAGTGACTGGTTCTGAAAAATATCGCCGTCTTCTAATGGCGAATATTCTAAGTATGGAAATTAATGAGTACCAATTTTTTCATTTTACCGAATTAACGACAAACGACCATTTTTTCTTTCAATTTATTCATGCGGAACATTTAGCATTTGCACAAAAAATTGTTCAGCCAGAAGTAGAAACTTTATTTCCAGCATTAAGTGATCGTAAATTACAACATTTGATTTTAATGTTAACAATTGCGATGGATCGGGTCACTGCAGGTTTTTATTTAGCTGATGAGACCTATACTGGGCAGATGAATAAGGCCTTTCTAAATTGTTCTAAACGACTTTTTTCAAAAGTCGCTGCTGAAACGAAACAACTATACGCTGTCAGTGAGATTGTTTTTTTTGCTAGCTTATTAAGTGATTTTTCTAATTCTTTTGATGAAGATTTTTTTGATGAACATTTTGACACTCAGCTGGCTTATGCAGTGAAACAACTGATTGAAGCAGTAAGTCAAGAAACGGAAGTTAATTTTTTCGAAGATACCAATTTGTATAAAATGTTGTTGACGCATTTATCAGGTGTTTTTTCTCGGGCGGTTTTACAAGAAGAAGATTTAACGAATCCCATTTTAGAACGGATTATGAATCAATATCAAGAAATAGCTGCGGCTTTACGCCAAGCGTTGCCGCAAATTTTTCCGCAAAAGAATCTATCGGAAGAGGAAATTGCCTACATGGTACTTCATTTTGCCAATTCTTTAGAGCGGAGTCCCAAAATTATGGAAGTTGATATTGCTGGTTTTTCTCCTAGCGGTTTGGCTTCGACAAGTATGCTGGAAATGCGATTACGGCGCTACTTTCCTTTTATCAACCAGATTCATTTTTTTCGGATTGCGGATTTAGGTAAGGTGAATGTTGAGGAAAACTATGACTTAGTGATTTCCACTTCGTTATTACCAGGATACAATGGTAAATATAAATTAATCTCACCGTTACTTTTAGACGATGAAATCCGCCAATTGAAAGAAGAGTTTAAGCGGATTAGTCACGAAAAACGCTCGCTTAGGAAAGCGCCTGTGAAAAAAATAGGTGGCGAAGAAAGCTACGAAACGGTGGTCGCTTTCATGGAAGAAATTAGTAAACTATTAGAAACATTTTTCATAGCAGATTTAAATAATCAAGCGGATTTAGCTGAAACCGTTCAACAAGCTCTCGCGCAACTTTCCGCAGATTTAATCACCGATAGTGCAATCGTCTGTCAGCAATTGATGAAACGTTACGAGCAAGCGCCTATTGGGATTCCTCAGACGGAAATGGCCTTATTCCATACCTCAAGTACAGCAGTGATACAGCCTGTTTTTTGTATTTTTAATCTGGCCCAGCCACTTATGATTGAAGGTATGGATAAAAAGCCGATGCAGTTACAACGTATGTTACTCATGCTAGCGCCGATGCCGATTGATGAAACAATCGGGAAAATTTTAGGAAAAATCAGTGGTGCGATTATTATGAATGATTTAAATACAGAAATTTTTCATTCAGGAAATGAAGCCATTGTTTATCAGTTGCTTTCGTCATTATTAATTGAAGAAATGAAAGGCTAGGTGTTGAGAGATGTTTGAAATTACAGCGGAGCAAATAATGTTGAATCAATCGTATGCTAGTTGGGAGGAAGCACTTGCAGCTTCTGGTGAATTACTGCTAAAAAATCAGTTGGTCACGCCTGACTATGTCAAAGCAATGTATCAACGTCAACAAAAAGTCAGCGTGTATATCGGTAACTTCGTGGCATTACCTCATGCGGAAGGACAAGATGAACAAGTTTTAAAAGAAGGGATTTGCTTTATTCAAGTGCCTGATGGGGTCAACTTTGGTACGGAAGCAGATCGAAAAATAGCCACCTTGTTATTTGTTGTTGCTCTAAAAAGTCAACGGCAACTAAGCATGCTTCAAGAATTAGCTTTTTTCTGTTCAGATCTCGAAAACATTCAGCGGCTCAGTGATTGTCAAACAATAGATGAAGCGCAAAAAATTCTGGCTCAAGCCTAAAGTTACGTCTGAAAAAAATCAATTCAATCTGAAATGTTCAAAAATTATTGAAATAATTTTATATTAAAAAAATATTTTTTATTTAAGAGGTTAAACAAAAAAGATAAGAAGTTTCCTTGACAAAAAATAGGCCCTATGATAAATTTAGAGTAACTTGTGACAAAGTCGTGCATGGATGCACTAAAAAGACACCCTATTGCAGTAGGGTGTCTTTTTTTGCTGTTTAGACAGCAGCGGCTGGAAGCAACTTGTTTATTCCTCGTTCTGTTTTTCCAGCCAAATGGTTACAAGTTTCAGGACAATCCCGACAAAAATCGGCACAAGAATTTTTGTGACAATCTCGTACATGTGATGCACCTCCTTTCGAGGCAAGTCGCCAATTTGAGTATAGCATAAAAAGTTGTTCATTTATTATTGAAATTATTAGAAATGGAATAAGCACGTGTTTTCTGGTTTTCGTAACTAGAGAACACGTGCTTTTTTCTTTCAACTTTTGGCACAATGGTTTGTGCCAAAGTACGACTTTTTCCAGATTCGGAAAGCGGATACAATTTAGTCAACAAGAAAAGTTACTTGAGAGAAGGGGAATAAAAATGGAACAAGTACCAGAAAAAAATAAAGTATCAATTAAAGCGAAAGTCCAAAGACTTGGCAGTACCTTATCTAGCATGGTGATGCCCAATATCGGGGCGTTGATTGCGTGGGGCGTTTTGACAGCGCTATTTATCCCAGATGGATATCTGCCAAATAAAGCCTTTGCCACGATGGTTGGCCCAATGTTGACCTATTTAATTCCATTATTAATTGGCTACACTGGTGGGAAAGTAATTGCAGGTGATCGCGGTGCCGTAGTTGGCGCAATTGCGACAATGGGCGTGATTGTGGGAACCGATATTCCGATGATGCTAGGTGCCATGATTATGGGTCCACTTGGTGGCTTTACAATTAAGAAATTTGATCAGTATTTCCAACATCGGATTAAAGCTGGTTTTGAAATGTTAGTAAACAATTTTTCAGCTGGATTGATTGGTTTTGCATTAGCTTTACTTGGTTTTTCAGCGATTGGCCCAATTGTCGATGCGCTGACTGCTGCAATGGCACGTGGTGTGGAAATCATTTTAAATGCTCATTTGATTCCATTAACGAGTATTTTTATTGAACCGGCAAAAGTGCTCTTTTTAAACAATGCGATTAATCATGGTATTTTAACACCCTTAGGGACAGAACAAGTCTTATCGGCTGGCAAATCAATTCTTTTCCTATTAGAAGCAAACCCTGGCCCTGGGTTAGGTGTCTTATTAGCATTTATGTTTTTTGGAAAAGGTGCGGCAAAATCTTCTGCGCCGGGAGCAATAATTATTCATTTCCTTGGTGGTATCCACGAAATTTACTTCCCATATGTAATGATGAAACCGTTATTATTCTTATCGGTTATTGCAGGTGGCGCGACAGGTAGTTTGGTTTTCCAAACGTTAGATGCTGGTTTACGTGCGCCCGCTTCCCCAGGCTCCATTATAGCTATTTTAGCGATGACACCAATGGGTTCTTACTTACCAGTTATTTTAGGTGTTTTGGCAGCAACTGCTGTTTCCTTTGCAGTATCCGCAGTCATTTTAAAAGCAGATGCGAAAGAAGAAAGTGATGAATTTGCCCAAAAAGTGAAAGAAACCCAAGCTGCTAAAGCAGCATCAAAAGGATTAACTGTCGCAAATGGTAGTGCTTCATTGTCAGGAATTCAACAAATTATTTTTGCTTGTGATGCTGGGATGGGCTCTAGTGCAATGGGTGCGTCTATCTTACGGAAAAAGGTCCAAGAGGCTGGTTTAGTACAAACTGTGACAAATCGGGCCATTAATAATTTGACCGATGAGGGAAATACATTGATTGTCACACAAGCGGAATTGCAAGAACGGGCCAAACAGAAAGCACCTAATGCAACCTTTGTAGCAGTTGAAAACTTCTTGAACTCACCACGTTATGATGAAATTGTGGCTGAACTATCAGGTACCAAAGAAAAAAACGACGCACAACCAACAGTCTCCAAAGCAACACCTGCTTCTGAAATTGAGGGAGATTTAGCAAATGTCAATGAGATTCTTTTGGTTCACGATGATCGTGTCGGGTCAGCAACGATGGGAATGAAAGTCTTAGAAGAAATTTTAGATAAAGAGAAAATTTCAATGCCGATTCGAAAAATTAATATTAATGAATTAACTCAACAAACACAGGCTTTAATTGTCACAAAAGCTGAACTAACGGAACAAGCCCGTAAAAAAGCACCGAAAGCGACACACTTATCAGTAAAAAGTATGGTTAATCCCCAAAAATATGAAACAGTGGTTTCGCTCTTAAAAGAAAGTGCCTAGAGAGGAAGAAAACAATGGAAAATCTTACGAATATTTCAATTGAATTAAATCAACAGTTTAATACAAAAGAAGAAGCTATTCGCTTTTGCGGCGAAAAACTAGTCGAGGCAGGCTGTGTTGAGCCCGCTTATATCGAAGCAATGATTGAAAGAGACCAATTGCTATCTGTTTATATGGGGAATTTTATTGCCATTCCTCATGGAACAGAAGAAGCCAAAAAATTAGTGAAAAAATCAGGAATCTGTGTAGTGCAAGTCCCAGAGGGTGTTAATTTTGGCACCGAAGAAGATGAAAAAATTGCTACCGTATTATTTGGGATTGCCGGAGTCGGTGAAGAACATTTGCAATTAGTCCAACAAATTGCACTTTATTGTAGTGATATGGATAACGTGGTGCAACTTGCCGACGCATTAAGTAAAGAAGAAATAACAGAAAATTTAGCCATTGCTTAAAGGAGAGAATAAGAATGAACGCAGTACATTTTGGAGCAGGAAATATTGGACGCGGCTTTATCGGCGAAATTTTAGCTAAAAACGGGTTTCATATTACGTTTGTGGATGTTAATGAAACCATCATTCAAGCGTTAAAAGAACGTAAAAGTTATACAATTGAATTGGCCGATGCCTCACATCAACAAATTAACGTTGAAAATGTGACCGGGTTAAATAACATGACAGAACCAGAAAAAGTAGTAGAAGCAATTGCGGAAGCTGATTTAGTCACGACGGCTATTGGTCCCAATATTTTACCAAGAATTGCTGAATTAATTGCTCAAGGAATTGATGCACGTGCCGAAGCAAATTGTCAAAAGCCGCTGGATATTATCGCTTGTGAAAATATGATTGGTGGTTCAACCTTTTTAGCAGAAGAAGTGGCCAAATATTTGAAAAACCCAGCTTATGCTGAACAATGGATTGGTTTTCCTGATGCGGCGGTTGATCGGATTGTTCCATTACAAAAACATGAAGATCCACTTTTTGTTCAAGTTGAGCCTTTTTGTGAATGGGTCATTGATGATACCAACCGAAAAGCCAAAAAGATTCAGTTAGAAGGCGTTCATTACGTTGCTGATTTAGAGCCGTATATTGAACGAAAATTATTTAGTGTAAACACTGGCCATGCTACAGTTGCCTATACAGGGGCGTTGTTAGGCTATCAAACCATTGACGAAGCGATGCAGGACGCCTTAGTGGTAGCACAACTCAAATCAGTTTTGCAGGAAACCGGTAAACTTTTAGTGGCTAAATGGAATTTTGATGAACAAGAACATGCAGCCTATATTGAAAAAATTATTCAACGTTTCCAAAATAAATATATTTCAGATGCTATTACACGTGTAGCACGGACACCAATCAGAAAATTAGGTGCGCAAGAACGGTTTATTCGACCAATCCGTGAATTACAGGAACGCAATCTAGTGTCGCCGCATTTATTAGCAATGATTGGTATTGTTTTTAATTATCATGATCCAGAAGATGAACAAAGCCGTCAATTACAGGAAATGCTTGACCAAGAAAGCGTTGATACAGTGATCGCTGAAGTAACGGGCATTGAAGATCCAGAAACGGTTAAAAATATTAAACAAAACGTAGAACGCTATGCGCGACCACAAGTAGCATAATAACAAAATCCTTCTACCAAGATACTTCACATTTCTTAATTAAAGAAAAAAACAACCGCTCACTGATTAAAGTGAGGGGTTGTTTTTAACATATTGACTAAGTGGTTTTTGATAAAGTTCTCCTTTGAAGGTACCTGTATTGAAGTATTCAGCTAATTGGTAACCAATGAATGGGCCAGTAGTGAGTCCTGATGAACCAAGTCCGCTAGCAACCACAAGGTGGGGCATTTCTGGCAAAGGGCCAAAAAACGGAGCGAAATCAGATGTATAAGCACGTGTACCGACACGGTAATGCATGGGTTGCTTAAAAAGCTGATCTGCTTCTTTTAGAAATGGCGCAGTCCCAGAAGTTAGTTGTTGAAAAGCGCTAACAGTCTCTTCTAAATCCCAGGCTTGTTCATTTTCGTGGGTGGCACCTAATAAAATTTTTCCTTGATTAAAAGGAATTAAATCGGCTTCGCCATCTAACATAGCAACAGGCCATTTCTGACTGTTTGTAAAAGGGGTCTCGAAAACTAATAATTGTCCTTTTTGGGGACGAATGTCCACAGATAAATTTAAAGTAGCTAGTAATTCCTTTAAATGAGGACCAGGTGTTAAAGCGAGAAAATCAACGCTCTTTTTTTCTGAATTTGTGACAATTTCCCACCCTTGATTCAGTTGTCGAAAGTGCGCCCGTTGTGAACAAAAAGTGACCCCTTTGGCTTCGGCGCGTTTCTGAAGATGGTTTAGATAAGCTGGTCCATCTAGGCGACCGCCGCCAGAAATAAAAAGTGAGGGAGTTTCCTTAAGTAGCGGTAAGAACTTCGCTGTTTGAACCGCTGACAACATCGTGATTTCTCCAATTTCAGGTGCAGTTTGCTTACGCTCTTCTGCCAAATGGGCTAAGTCTGCCAAAGCAGCTGCCGGACGCAAAATGACTGTCCCTGATTGACGATAAATATCCTCCGTCAGCTGAAAATCTTTGACTAGCTTTGGAAATAGGGCAGCGCCCTCTCGCGCTAATTGGTACCATTTCTTATTCCGACGTTTGGATAGCCAAGGGGAAATAATCCCAGCGCTCGCTTTAGTCGCTTGGCCGAGCCCTTCATCATAAACGGTAATGTCAAATTTTTGTGGATCTAAATAATTAGCTAACGTCATTCCGATAATGCCGCCGCCAATAATGGCAATTTTTTTCATGCTTCTTCTCTCCTTCGAACAGTTGTATTGTAACACAAAAAAACCGCCTCTAGACAGAGACGATTGGGAGATAACTTGTTAACGGGTCCTTCTGTGTGTGTAAATAGAATTGCCGCCTTCTAAAACGTGAACAATTTCTTGTGCCATTTCTGCCACAGGCACGGGATCATAGCCAATAAATAAGTTCTTTAAAAAGGGGATTTTCTTAAAAAAATAAATACATTTACTAAAAAGTATGGTGCCGGTACGTTCTTGACCTACGAGTAAACTAGGATAAAAAATCACTGCTTCGGCGACTTCTTGGTGGATTAGTTCCTCCGCTGCCAATTTGGCCTCCATATATTTTCTCAAAGGGAAAGGAACAGTATTGGCTGAAATAAATAAAAACTTAGCTGGCTTTTTTTGTTGTGCTAAAAAAGAGCTGATTTTTTTCACTGGCGTCAGAATTAGCCGTTGATAGGTTTTCTTTTTTCGTGGATTTTCAAATAAAATACCTACTGTATCAATGACCCAGTCAGCACGCTGGACTTGTTCTTGCCAATTCGTGTCACGAGTAACATCGGAGCATACCCACTGCACTTGGTGGCTCCAAGATGCGGAGAGCGTGGCAGGCTTTCCATGACGTGAAACACTGATGACTTGATGTTGGCGTTGGACTAAAATTTTCGCGATTTGTTGACCTAAAAAACCGCTACCGCCAAAAATAATGACTTTCATGGCAAGCCCTCACTTTCAATTGTTTCTTCTAGTGTACCTTAAATAAAAAAAGAAACAAAAAATCTCGATTGCGCATAGTTTAGTTATAAATAACATAAAAATAACCTTTTTAGATTGTTGAAACACAAAGACCCAACAATGGTTATTTATTGTCGTGAAATAAATAAAAAAATGAACAAAAATGAAATAAATCAGACTAAAGGCCTAGAGAAAGGCCCTTGTTTCTTGAATTCAAGCATGGTTAAATAGTTATAAGTGAACGACCGAGCAATTTAGTTTGTTGGGGAAAATAGACAGAATGAGGAGATGAAACGAAGAAAATGAAGAAGAAAACGATAATTATATTGGGGGCAGTTGCGGTAATTGCGGTTGGGGGCATCGTAACTGTGAATGCGTTAAATAAAAATGCACAACAAGTAGCTGTCAAGCAAGCGCCTAAAGATGACTGGGGAATTGACTATTTTGATGTTCCTGACTTGCAACAAATTTATATTAACGGTGTCATCCAACCGGAACAAATGGAAGCCTTTGCGCGCGATCAAAAAATAACAAAGGATCCAGAGATTAAGGTGAAAAACGGCGATGTCGTAGATGCAGGCACAGAATTATTTACTTATGAAGATGAGGCGGTCACAAAAGAAATTGAGGCACAACAAAATAGCTTAGCCAAATTAGAAACGAAGCGGGCGAATATCTATAATAAGTGGAATCGGGCCATTGATAAATTTAATAAAACTAAAGAAGAAGACCGCACGATGTCTGGTGATGATTTAAATGAACAATATCAAACAGAAGTCGATGCAGTAGATGAAGAGATTACCTTCACCAATGAAACCTTAGCGGATTTAGGAGCGAAGCAATATATTTCCACAAAGGCTAATTTCAAAGGTCGCGTATCAATTCCAGAAGTAAAAGATGCCAATTCACCGATTTTACGGTTAACTTCAGAAGATCTTTATTTAGCTGGAAAAGTGAATGAAAAGGACTTGACTAAAATTAGTGTTGGGCAAAAAGCTAAACTAACTTCTGTTTCCAACAATGTGGTTGTGGATGGCTCAATTTCTTATATCGATGATAATCCTCCTGAAGGCAACAGCGATGCCGCGAGTGGCAATCCAGAGGGCGGCACGACGATGTCTAGTTATAGCGTCAAAATTGCGTTGGCCAATTTAGACAAAGTCAAAAATGGCTACCATATGCAAGCAACCATTGATTTAGGCGATTTAGGGGCGATTGAGTTACCGAAAAAAGCGATTCAAAAAGAGGGTGAACAGGCCTACGTTTTAGTGAATGATTTTGGAACCATCATTCGTCGTGATGTCCAAGTCGGGCAAGAAAATGGCGACAAAATGGCGATTGAATCTGGCTTAGAATCAGCCGACCGAGTGGTTATTTCTTCAAAAAAACCAGTAAAAGTCGGTGATATTGTGGAATCAGATGCAGCGATTGCTTCTGATGAATCAGCAACCAACGAATCAATGACAGATGCGTCGAAATAGGAGGGCTTGATGGTGGAAGCAAACAATACAAATCAACCCCTCATTGAATTGCGGGACATTAACAAGTTCTATCCAGTAGGTAAGGAAAAACTACATGTTTTAAAAGAATTGAACTTGACCATCCATCAAGGAGAGTTCATTTTAATCATGGGGAAGTCCGGCAGCGGTAAGACAACACTGATGAACATTATCGGTTTCTTGGATCGCTTAACAGACGGAAGCTATCATTTCTCAGGAACAGATGTTTCAAAATTGTCTGAAAATAAAAAATCAGCCTTTCGCAATGAATATCTAGGGTTTATTTTTCAACAATTTTTCTTGATTAATTCCTTAAATGTTAGTCAAAATGTTCAATTGCCCTGTGTTTATGAAGGGAAAAAAAGCCGCGCTGAGAAAAAAGCGATTGCTGAGAAGTACCTAAAAATTGTCGGTTTGGAAACAAAAGCCAAATCAAAAGTTACTGAACTTTCTGGAGGACAGCAACAAAGAGTAGCCATTGCTCGTTCCTTGGTGAATGATCCATTATTGATTATGGCTGATGAACCGACTGGGGCATTGGATAGTGAAACGGGTACAGAAATTATGGAATTATTGAAAGAATTGAATGAACAGGGCAAAACAATTGTCATGGTGACACATGATGAAGATATGAAAAAATATGCCTCACGAGTGATTCATATGAAAGATGGTCGCTTTTTGGAAGAAGAGGTGATTAGATGATTGCTAATTTATTTGTTAGTACTTTTTTAAGCTTAAAGGCGCATAAGTTGCGGGTATTTTTAACGATGGTCGGGATTATTATTGGGATTACATCAGTCGTAACGATTTCTGCGCTAGGTGAAGGGATGAAGCGTCAAGTTGTGAAGGCATCCAGTGCAGTGAACGCGGATGTTTTGAAGATTCATTATACAATGTCGGATGGTAGCAGTGACAATTTTATGTCCTATGAAGAGCCAGATTATACGTTTAGCCGAGTGGACTTGAAAAAATTACAAGACATTCAAGGAATTGAAAGTATTTATCCTCAATATGGTGAATCAATGATGGGGGGCGGAGACAATTTGTTTGTACCAATGGATTATTTTGGGGCACAAGCGAATTTATCCATTACGTCGACTAAAGGGCAGAATGATATTTTATATGGTCGTGATTTTCAACCGAGCGATGCAAATACAGATGCGATTGTCTTAAATCATGATATCTTTGAAGCGCAAATTCGGCTTGATGATCCTAGCCAACTCATTGGAAAAGCTGTTTCAATTGGTGGTTATATGTACAAGGTGATTGGTATTTTAGCACCAAAAGATTTAGATAGTTTGGGTATGAACGATGATTGGGCAACTGCTATGAGCAGTTTTGTTTCTCGAGAATCATACAATAAATTAGCGAAAACAAAAGCAATTAGTGGCATCAATATTAAGGTTCGTGAGGGAGCGGACCGTGAAGCAATTTTAGGACAGGCAATCACTATTTTAAGTGAAAATCATCCTGAAGTGAAAGGAACGTTTAAAGAAAATGACCAAGACCAACAACTCCAACAACAAATGGAAGAAATGGTCACGGGTATGACCATGTTTCTGATGGCAATTACTGCAATCTCCCTATTAGTCGGGGGAATTGGCGTCATGAACATCATGTATGTGTCTGTCACGGAACGGAAACGAGAAATTGGGATTCGTCGGGCCATTGGTGCTAAACCACGAGTCATTTTATTCCAATTTTTAATGGAAGCAGCGTTTATCACATTGATTGGTGGTTTGATTGGTGTCGGCTGCGGCTACTTATTGGCAACTGTGGTCGGTGGGTATATTTCGATTACGCCAATTATTACGCCGTCCATCTTTGCCATTTCAACATTGGTTTCGGTCTTCACAGGTATCTTTTTCGGGATTATTCCAGCAATTGGTGCCTCGAGGATGGATCCGATTAAAGCGATTTATAATTAAAAAGATATATTTTGGGTTTTTTATTCTTTGGTATGCTTCCAACATGATTGTGCTGGAAGCATATTTTATTAAAAAACAATTTAAAATAATAATTAAAATGTAAACATGTACATTTAAAAAATAGTAGAAAAAATGTTGAATAATATTGGAGTCCAATAAAATAGTTTGAATTTTTTGTTTGACTTTGTACAGGCTTGTTTTAGGTGGATAAAAATCTACCATGCTAGTTCTATAAATTTATTTGTTTTTCTTTTTGTAAATAGTTACTTTAAAATAACTGTTAAAATTATTCTACTAAATTTTATATAAGATAGTTTGGATTTTATGAAGAAATGATTTATTAAGGTTTGTTCACTAAAAAAAGGATATCCTTTCTTGTCTAAATGAAAAAAGAGATTGGAAAAGTAACAACATTACAAAGTTTCGGGTACATTATAATATTATTTTTTTGGTAAAATTTATTATATTTATTATTTTTATAATATTTTTAAAAAAATATTTATCTTGAACTTTAAAAATATTTAGGTATAATTTGTTGTGTGAGTGATTACTTGCGGAATAAAAAAAAGAGTAGGAGTGTTTAGATGAAATATTTTAGGAAGTCGTTGGGTATATTACTTTTGTGCGGGATAGTGTTTCTTGGAGCGTGTGGTAATACAGGGGGAAATAAATCGGAAAAGAAGAAAGGTGAAGTTTCAAGTAAAGTGGTTTCGATGCAGATTGTAGACGGAACATATGTTATTCCTGAAAAAGAAACTGTAACAGAAGATACGGGCTATTTAGCATTAAATATTAAAATCAAAAATAAAGGAAAAGAAACACTTAGTTTATCTCCAGATGAAATTAATCTTTATGATGAAGACGACAATAAAATTGCTCAAAAAAATATATATAATGAGGATGAGAATTTTAAACAGATTAAGTTTGAATCTATTTCTGGTGGAAAAAGTACTAATGGATATGTTATTTTCAAAGTAGATAAAGATAAAAAATATGAACTTCACTATGCACCCGTTAGTTTTTTAGGTGATAAGAAAAAGGATATCAAAGTAGCTGTTGAATCAAAAGATTATCCAGATAATTCAGAGGAAGCTCAAAAACTAGTTGAAGGTTTTGTTGATACAGTGTTTTTAAATAAACAAGTTGAAAAAGCAGCAGAAAATTTAACGAATAATTTAGGGGAGGAACAACAAACATTTAGTAAAGAGTTTAGACAAGTGCTAAATGAACAGTTTTACGATTACAAACCTTCAGAAGCAGAATTGGAGACAGCGGTGAAAGCATTTGAATCAGCAAATGCTAAAAAAGCAAAAATCAGTTATTCTTTTAAAGAATTTTATCCAAAATCAGCGATTGTTTATGTAAAACCAGAAACAATTCACTTTGATAGTATTGATCTGACAGGAATTGTCTCTGAATTTGTGGATAAAAATGAAGGGAAATATTCAGATTATGACAAAGCGCAAACCGATGCTGAAAAGTATGTATTAGAACAACTACCTGCTAAGTTTGAATCTGCTTCTACTAATACTAATGATTATTCAAGTGGTGAAGGCTATGAAGTTCGTTTAACAAAAAATTCAGATAAGTGGACAATTGATACCGCAGATAATAGTAATAATCATTCATTTAAATATTTAAAACAAGCATTTATGGGAGATTTGTATTTATAATGAAAAAAAGGAAACTACTGGTTATAGGTAGTTTGTGCGTATTCACGCTGTCGCTATTCGTTACTAGTTATGTCATTAGAAGGATTTATTATGCACCAGAAGCAATAGCAAAAAAATTAGTTAGAACTATCTCTGAGGGAGACGCTGACACAGGTAAGATGATTTGTCCGACTTATTCAGATGGTTCAGCAATATCTAAAGAAAGCTATTCATTGTTCTTTGCTCAATTAGCGGGGAATGTAGATGAACAGTTTTTGCTGAATCCGAAAAATTTTAAGAAGGTTACAACCAAAGGGTTATTCCCGAAAACGACATTTTTACCTCGAAAACGTTATATTCAGTTATTAACAGGGAGTGATTTGGAGAAAATTTCTGTTGTTCACAAGAAAAGAGCTATTGAAATCAAGAACAATAAAATTGGTCCATTGATTCCAGGAAAATATCAGTTTGAATTTGAAGTTGAAAATCCTTCTTTTGGCTTGGAGTCTAAAGAGAAAACAATCACATTAGATCAGGACAAGGAAGTAATTTTAACAGATTCAAAAACATTTCTAAATAATCAGGCAATTCAAAAACAGCTTTTAGGTGTGGTTGCAGATTTTTATCAGTCATATAATGACTGTATACAAAATAATTTTAATTTTGACTTATTAACGAATGTGGAAAAAGATGTCAAAAAAGAGCTAATTGAAACATTTGAAATAATCAAACCGATAATGGAAATGTATTGTCAGGATTTTCAAGTGTTGATAATGAATAATGATAGTTTGAAAGTGACTGATGATTTGCAAATGATTTGTTTTGATTTATATATTGACCTGTCTATTTCAATTCGATTAAAAGACGATAAAGTGGAAGAAAATGTTCGAGATGGAAGTGAAAATGCTACGGTTACTTTAGTTTATGACAAGAATAAAAAAGAATGGCTTGTCGCTGAAATTGATTTTGAAACCTATGAGCAAGATCCGTTAAATTGGAAGAATAAGCAACAAATAAAGTTAAAAAAGAAAAATAAAGCTATTTGGAATTTTGGACAAGTTGGAACATTAATATAGACATGTAAGATTGTTTTCGATGATTAATGATATGTTTAGAACTCTCGTTTATTGATAAGTGTAGTTTATAGGAATAACGTTAAGAAGGACCGCCTGATAAGTTTCTCAGGCAGTCCTTCTTTTTATTTCATGTCACTAAGAATTTTCTGAATCAATTCTTGTTGAAACTCTTTGGTATATTGTTCGGTGAGTTTCGCTTGTTCTTCTTGGGACATTGATGGATTCGCCATCATAGCAGCCATCATTTTTTTGCCAACTGTTTCAGTCCCTTCTTTTTTGATATCAGCGGCATGTTGTTCCATATATTCGCCTAATTTTTTGGCTTGATCAGCACTTAAAACTAGCCAGTCACTAGCAACGTTGAAGGTGTTTTCTTGTTTTGCAAATTGGTTATCGTTGTCAGCAAGGCCAAATAGTGTTTTGGCCCAAGACTCTTGATAGGACCATTTCGTCGTTTTTTGGACTAATGTGGCTTTTTGAGCATCTTTTTGAACCGTGTTTGTGACGTTTTCCGTTCCTGTTTTTTGTAGTTTCTTTTTATCTGGTGTGTTATATAAATAAACTTTTTCGGAACCATCGCCCAACGGCTGGTACAATAACATGTTGGGGCCATCTTTGCTTGAACTACTGCTTTTTAGTTCAAACGTTTTGTCCTGAGTAACTTCGGTCATACCAAAATGATCTTTATCGTTTAAAACGATAAGACTTAACGAAGCTAAGAAGCCTAAACCAAAAATAACCATACAGAATTTATGCCAGACTTTTCGGCCAAATACATTTGTGTAGGCAAAGCCTAACACGCAAAGGATTAAAAGAAAAATAATCATTATTTCATTGCACCTACTTCCTTGACCGGCATCGCTTCTTTTTTATTTAAGAAGAAAGTAATCGCCAAGCCGAGAACGCCAAAGATTGTTGCCACGAAGAAGGCTGCGTGATAACCGTTTAGTGTTGCGTTTGTTGCTTGGTCGCGATAAGCGAGTGGGGCTGTTTTTAATAAGTCCGATGCAGGTAAGCCGTCTTTGGTAACATTTGTTAAAACACTAATCAAAACAGCTGTTCCAATTGAGCTAGCTACTTGTCGGAAGGTGTTGTTTACAGCAGTTCCGTGACTTAATAAATTCATTGGTAAAGCATTCATGCCAGAAGTTGTCACAGGCATCATGACCATCGAAATACCAAACATCCGAATCGCATAGAGGACAATGATATAAATAATAGGTGTTGCTTTTGTTAAGAAAGCAAACGGTAACGTTGCAGCTGTTAAAATAAACATCCCAGTAATCGCAAGACGACGGGCACCAATTTTATCAAAAATGCGACCAGTTACTGGCATCATAAGTCCCATGACTAACGCTCCTGGTAAAAGCATTAACCCTGAATGGAAGGCAGATTCGCCACGAATATTTTGGATATACAAAGGTAAAACCATTTCGGCACCAATCATTGCCATGTTGGTTACGCCAGATAAAATGGCTGCAACAGTAAAGACTTTTGATTTAAAAACGCGTAGTTCTAAGAAAGGTTGTTCTAAATGCAATTGTCGATATGTAAAAAGACATAAAACAATCGCACCAACAATTAAGAATCCATAGACTTGTGGGCTACCCCAACCCTTATCACCAACGCTTGAGAAACCGTAAAGTAAGCTGCCAAAGCCGAGAGTAGAAAGAATGACCGATAAGACATCGATACTTGGATTAGATAATTGGATGACATTTTTCATTAAAAATGAAGCTAAAATTAGGACTAAAACGACAATTGGAATGACCATCCCAAAAAGGTCACGCCATGTATAAGAATCAATAATCCAACCAGACAATGTTGGACCTAAAGCGGGTGCTAATCCGATAACAATTCCCGTTGTGCCCATGGCAGCGCCACGTTTTTCAGGCGGGAAAATTGAAAGCATAATTGTTTGTAAAAGAGGCATAGATACGCCGACCCCTGCGGCTTGAACAAGACGTCCAGTCAATAACATGCCGAAGTCTTGCGCTACAAAACAGATGATGGTTCCGATTAAGAACGTTGACATCGCTGTTATGTATAATTTTTTTGAACTAAATTTGTTAATCAACCAAGCACTGATGGGAATCATAATGCCGTTCACAAGTAGGAATCCAGTGGTTAGCCACTGTACACTTGAAGCAGAGATATCAAATTCTTTCATTAATGTAGGTAAGGCCGTCGTTAAAAGTGTTTGGTTTAAAATCGTACAAAATGTTCCGATTAGTAAAACGCCGACTAGTAACGACCGGTTATAAGGTTTTCCGTGAATATCCACAGGTTGTTGTGAAGTCACATATATCGCTCCTTTTTCTGTAAGTTTCAAATTAAATTGCATTAACTACTTTACAACTAATTAGAATCTTTGTCAACTTACTTGACAAAGGTGTAAAAAAAACTACAATTAGGGAAAGGATAAGGGAAAGGAAGTTAAACTAATGTGGTCAAAAATGATTCAGCGTTTGTTAAATGAAGAAAATTTGTTGATAGGAATTAGTGAACTAAGTGAAATTGCTGAAGTTTCGCCACGTCAACTTCGTTATTGGGAAGAAAAAGGGTATATTTCTTCCATTGTGAAAGACGCAAACGGTCCACGGAAATATCGGTTACATACAGTCGTCAAAGTGCATTGGATCAAGCGTTTTTTAGATGAAGGATATACGTTACAAAGTGCGGTGGAAAAAGCAGAAGAGCAGCATCGTAATGTGGGGATGACGAAAAAAATCTTTAGTCAAATGTTTCATGGTATCTCAGAAGTTTGTCCCAATTACGTAGCGATTGATTTGGGCGATTTCGATGAAGAACAAAAATTATATGTCGTATTTAATGAAACCACAGAAGTCAGTGAGTATCTTTTAATCCCTAAGGATGCAGATGTTTCTGATGAGTTAAAGAAAAGAAAATAAGAATGAAATAGGACTGGGAGAAAGACCTGAAGTGAAAGTAAAACGTTACTGAATGAATCTTCGAGTTCTTTTTTTCTTGCAATTTCTTTATTTTTCTATATAATTTCTTATATGGAAAAGGAGGGTTTCGATGAAAGAAACAAAACCTTACGGAACAGTCTTGTTAAAAGCGGCTAAAATCATGGACTGTCTAAGTTTACAACCCGATCAAACCTTACAGGAAATTGCAAAGAATACCGAAATGACGGCATCAACGGCAATCAAAATTTTAGAAACCTTAACATTAATTGGCTATGTTCAAAAAGACACGAACAAAACGTACCGCTTAGGAACAAAATTGATTCGTTATGCGAATCAAAGTGTGGAGCAAATCGATTTAGCTGAAATTGCGGTACCTTATTTAGAAAACCTTCAAAATACGGTCGATGAAACCATTCATTTAGGGATTTTAAATAATAATGAAATTCTGTATATCAATAAATTAGAACCGAAAAATCAAACGATTCGCATGTCCTCGAAAGTGGGAATTACTCGACCTTTGTATAATTCGGCCATGGGTAAAGCCGTTTTAGCAGAATTTTCGGAAGAACAAGTGCAACAATATTTAGACACGCAGACATTAATTCCCTATACCGAAAATACGATTACCAATCCCTTGCGTTTGAAAAAAGAATTAAAACAAGTGCAACAAACGGGGGTTGCTTACGATGATGAAGAAATTGAACAAGATATTTTCTGTAGCGGAGTATCTTTAATGAAAGATGGCGAAATTGCGGGTGCTTTTAGTGTAAGCATGCCGAAATATCGTTTGACAGAGGAAAATAAAACGACGATTAATCAAGCCCTTTTAGCAACAAAAGCAGCGATTGAAGCGAAATTATAGTAGAAAAAGAAAGACAAACAAAAGTCGATTGGGATTTTTGTTTGTCTTTCTTTTTTTATTTTTGTAAAAACGTTTGCATTTTCTTTTTTTATCTGTATAATGAAGTTGTAAATTTCTTTATAATAAATATATATTTCTAAATAAGAAATGAGGGAGTCTGTTGAAGCGAGTATCAATTTTACAAAAATTAGAAAATGCTGGCGTAATTGCTGTGGTTCGCGGAAAGACAAAAGAGGAAGCACTAAAAGCTAGTCAAGCCATTGTAGCAGGCGGTATGCGGGGGATTGAGTTAACTTTTACTGTTCCTCAAGCAACAGAAGTGATTCAGGAATTAGTTGCGTTATACCAAGAGAATCCTGACGTAGTCATTGGTGCGGGGACAGTTTTGGATGCTACGACTGCTCGTTTAGCTATTGTAGCAGGGGCTGAATATATTGTGAGTCCAAGCTTCGATGAAGAAACCGCTAAAATTTGCAATTTATATCAAGTTCCCTATTTGCCAGGCTGTATGACCATCACAGAAATGAAAGAAGCACTGAAAAGCGGAGCAGATATTATTAAACTATTTCCGGGAAGTGTTTATGGACCGAGTGTTATTTCGGCATTTAAAGCGCCATTGCCTCAGTTAAATATTATGCCAACGGGTGGTGTCAGTTTGGAAAATATGGCCGAGTGGTTCGCTGCAGGTGTGACGGCCGTCGGTGTTGGCGGTAATCTGTTAGCGCCAGCAGCAACTGGGGATTTTGAAAAAGTTCGTGAGGTTGCCCAAGCCTATATGGAAAAATTCCAAGCAATCAAAGGGGGGTAGGCACATGGGGAAAGTCGTAACATTGGGAGAAATCATGTTGCGTTTGTCCACGCCTGTCGGAATACGCGTAGCACAAACAGAAAATTTCGCTGTACATTACGGCGGTGGTGAAGCGAATGTAGCGATTTCGTTAGCGAACTATGGCCACCAAGTGATTTTTGCTAGTAAAGTGCCCGATAATTCATTAGGAGAAGCCGCCAAAAAGCATTTAAGTCGTTATGGGGTTTCAACGGAATTTGTACGAACTGGCGGAACACGTCTAGGAACGTATTACTTGGAAACTGGTACAGGAGAACGAGCAGCCAGTGTTGTCTATGATCGCGTCTATTCAAGCTTTGCTCAAATCGAAGAAATGGAATGGGACTTACATGAGCTGTTTTCAGGAGTAGAGATCTTTCATATTTCAGGGATTACAGCGGCGTTATCAAAAAATTGGCAAAGTATGACGGTTGCGTTAGTTAAAGCAGCGAAGCAAGCAGGGTGCCAAGTAAGTTTTGACATTAATTATCGAGGGAAACTTTGGTCCCAGAAAGAAGCGAGCGTGGCATTGAAGGCCATTCTTCCATTTGTTGATATTTGTTCAGCTGGGGTATTAGATGCTCGTTATTTATTGGAGATTCCAGAACCAGAGGAAGAACTTGAAGACGCATTAACGTGGTACTACCGGAAAATGCAAGAACGTTATCCCAACATTCAAGTATTTTATTCAACCAAACGTCAAGTTCATTCAGCGACAGATAATGAATTAATCGGAACGCTATGGTACAAAGGTGTGTATTATACGTCCAAATGTCATCGATTACAACCGATTGTTGACCGTATCGGTGCCGGTGATGCGTTTGCTGGTGGGGTTTTACATGGTTTATTAGCTGCCTATGATCCACAAACCTGTATTGATTTTGCGACAGCGGCTAGTGCGTTAAAACATACTGTCCATGGTGATTGTAATCAATTTAGTCAAAAAGAAGTCCTTGCTTTTTTGGCAACGGGCTCAGGAAAAATAAATAGATAGGAGATTTTAGTTATGCAAAATATGGAAACACGTTATACACATAGTCCGGCGGATATCCGTCACTATTCAACAGAACAATTGAGAGATGAATTTTTAGTAGAGAAAGTTTTTATTCCAGGTGCAATCAGCTTAACCTACACACATAATGATCGGATGATTTTTGGTGGTGTGACACCGACCACAGAAGAATTAGAAATTATTTTGGACAAAGAATTAGGGGTTGACTATTTCTTAGAACGCCGTGAACTAGGGGTTATTAATATTGGGGGACCAGGCTTTATTGAAATTGATGGCGCCAAAGAAACAATGAAAAAACAAGATGGCTATTATATTGGGAAAGAAACAAAACATGTTCGTTTTTCTTCAGAAAACCCTGATAATCCAGCGAAATTTTACATTAGTTGTGTGCCAGCACATCATAAATATCCCAACGTAAAAATTAGTATTGATGAAATTACCCCAATGGAAACGGGTGATCCATTAACATTGAACCAACGTAAAATTTACCAATACATTCATCCGAACGTTTGTGAAAGTTGCCAGTTACAAATGGGCTACACCATTTTAGAACCAGGTAGCGCTTGGAATACAATGCCTTGTCATACACATGAACGTCGTATGGAAGCGTATGTTTATTTTGATATGGAAGAAGATACGCGGATTTTCCACATGATGGGTAAACCAGACGAAACGAAACATTTAGTAATGAGTAATGAACAAGCAGCCATTTCACCAAGCTGGTCAATTCATTCTGGGGTTGGTACAAGTAATTATTCCTTTATTTGGGCCATGTGCGGAGAAAATATTACGTACACAGACATGGATATGGTTGCAATGGATCAATTAAAATAAACCAAAGAAAGAGGAGAAAACATGGAATTTAAAATGAATGATTTTCAATTAGATGGAAAAGTAGCGTTAATTACAGGTGCTGTTTATGGGATTGGCTTTGAGATTGCGAAATCCCTAGCTGAAGCAGGAGCAACAATTGTTTTTAATAACTTATCTCCTGAATCAGTTGAACAAGGCTTGGAAAATTATCGGGCCGCAGGGATTGAAGCACGTGGTTATGTGTGTGATGTCACTGATGAAGAGCAAGTTCAAGCGATGGTCGCTCAGATTAAAGAAGAAGTCGGCTCTATTGATATTTTAGTCAATAATGCGGGAATTATTAAACGAATTCCAATGGTGGATATGTCAGCAGAAGAGTTCCGTCAAGTGATTGATGTTGACTTGAATGCGCCATTTATTATGGCAAAAGCGGTTATTCCAGATATGATTGAAAAGGGTCATGGCAAAATTATCAATATCTGTTCAATGATGAGTGAACTAGGTCGTGAAACAGTTAGTGCGTACGCGGCAGCAAAAGGCGGACTAAAAATGTTAACGAAAAATATTGCTTCTGAATATGGACAATATAATATTCAATGTAATGGGATTGGACCTGGCTACATTGAAACGCCACAGACGGCGCCATTAAGAGAACCAGGGCATCCATTTAACGAATTCATCTTGGGACGAACACCTGCTAATCGTTGGGGCACACCAGCAGACTTAGCTGGCCCAGCAGTTTTCTTAGCATCTAACGCTTCTGACTTTGTTAACGGACATATCTTATATGTCGATGGTGGAATTTTAGCTTATATTGGAAAACAACCATAATAAATAAGTAAAGGAGCGAGACTAGCAATCTCGCTCCTTTTACTTATGGCTAGCCTTCTACTAAAAACTCACATAAAAGAAAGAAGCAATCGCCACAGCAAATGAAATAATAGCAAACACTAAACTACTCCATAGTCCTAACAGAATAAATGGTGAGGTTCTTTTACCGCCCTCTTTCTTTAAATAGGAAAATGTCCGTCCAGTAACAATGAATTGCCAGATACTAATCAATAAAAAAATACCGCCAATTAAGTAACGCATGTCCTCGTCCTCCTTCTATTTAGTATACCACTTGATGAAAACGTTATCAAAACGCTGTATAAAAAAGTTGCCTTTCAAAAAAGAGAAAGGCAACTTTTTTGACGGTTTAACGGACGTCACCCATTAAGTTTTGGATTGGTTTTTTCACAATGAATAAGAGAATCCCAGCAACGACAGCTACAAGTCCGACAATCCCAAAATATGCTGACTCTGTTCCAGGTGTATAGAAACGAGCAATTTGAGCGTTAATGGCTTGTGAAGCGGCATCTGCTAATAACCAAATAGCAACGGTTTGAGCTTCGAAAGCTTTCGGTGCTAATTTTGTAGTAATCGATAAGCCAACGGGAGATAAACACATTTCTCCGACAATCATAATGAAGAAACTAAAGAATAACCAAAGTGGACTCACCCGTCCTTCGGTACCATAAAGTAGACCTGGCAACATTAATAAGACGAAGGAAAGACCAGCAAAGACTAGCCCTAGTGAAAACTTCACAACTGTTGACGGTTGACGTTTACCTAGTTTTGTCCATAATGTAACAAAAATAGGGGTCAAAATAACTACGAATACAGGATTTAATGATTGGAACCAGCTAGCGGCAATCGGGAAGCCAAACAAACTCGTTTGCGTCCGTTCATTTGCAAATAGAGCAAGAATAGACGAACCTTGTTCTTCCAATGACCAGAAAACAATTGCTGCTAAGAATAATGGCAAGTAAGCCAGAACTTTTGGTTTTTCTTCAGCAGTGACATCTTTAGACGTTAACATTTTGCTGAAATAATAAACAGGTAACAGGATTCCTAACACGCTGATGGTATTAATAAAGAAATCAATTGTTAAATGTCCTGTGACATAGGCGCCACCAAAAATAAGTAAAGCAACGACAATTGCTAACATAAATGCTTTAGCAAATTTCTTTTGCTCTTCTTTAGACATTGGATTAGTTGGGGCCTGACCAATCCCAGCCAGAGATTTACGTCCTTGGAAATAATATTGTAGTAACCCGAAGAACATCCCAACTGCGGCAACGGAAAAGCCTAAATGATAATTATATTCTTGTCCTAAGGTTCCGACAACAAGGGGAGCGATTAAGGCTCCGATATTAATCCCCATGTAAAAAATGGAGAAGCCTGCATCTCTACGTAAGTCAGTTTTTGAATAAAGATGGCCAACCATCCCTGAAACGTTTGGTTTTAACATCCCAGTCCCAAATACAATTAACATAATAGAAACGAATAAGGCGGGGACACCAAATGGGGTAGCGAGAACAATATGTCCAGCAATGATTAACAAACCACCAATAAAAACAGTTTTCCTTGAACCTAAGACACGGTCAGAGACCCAACCGCCAATGATACTGGACATGAAAACCATTGATCCATAAATGGACATGATGGCTAAGGCAGTTGCTTTGGGGAGACCTAAACCGCCATTGGCTACGGTATCGTAAATGTAATACATTAGAATAGCACGCATGCCGTAGTAACTGAAACGTTCCCACATTTCTGTGAAGAACAGTGTTGCTAGTCCTTTCGGTTGTCCCAGAAAGGATTTGTCTAATTTCTCAAGTTGTTCTTTGTCACTCATAGATAAAACTCCAATTCTTATAATATTCAGAATATTTGATAATAAAATGACTTAAATGTAGATTCATATATTTTATTACTCATAGATTGGAAAATAGAAAGAGAAAAAACTGATTATGTTTTTAAATAACAAGCGTTCGAGTGATTGTTTGTTTTTTATTCGTGAATTATGATAAAAATGAATATTTATTCTGCTTTATTTTCAATACTTTGTTTTCACAGTCGTTTTAGCTGTTCCTTTTTTGAATAAGATTAAAATGAATAAATAACAAGCAAAATATAAGATTTTTTTGTTTAACTCTTTTTGTTTCAATAGGAAGTGCTTAGTGTTTTTTCAGAATCGAAAAATGAATACGATAAAAAATTTAACTATATAATAGAAGGAAAAATAAAAATAGTGAATGATAAAAAAATTCAAAGAAAACACCTGTTCTTTTTAGGCGTGAGTTTTTGAAAAAACATTCTCATGTCTAGTATCTTTAACATTTTGTTACTTTTTGACTGAAACGAATGTAAAAAAACCGACATTTAAGGGCTAATCAAGGGTTGGAAAACGGTTTCTCAAAAATAAAATCCTGTTTTTTTAACTTTTTTTCGCAAAATATAAACAGGATAATATCAAGCTTCCAGCAGCTTTTTATTACAAAATGTAACAAAACCGACATTCTAGTAATAAATTGTCACGAGATATTCACCTACGGCCGGCCATTCGATGATAAAGTATGTGAAGTCGTTTCGATAAAGCGAAGCAGACGTGGTTGTTGCCGAGAGCTAAGAGCAACAATCAAATATTTTTAATTACAAAGGAGAAACATACATGAAATCAATCAAAACGATTTTACTTGGAACAACTTTGGCCGCAGGTTTAGGATTATTCTTAGGAACAGACGCAAACGCAGAAAGCTTATATACAGTTAAAGCAGGAGATACTTTATCAACAATTTCTCATCAATTTGCAGGAGACAATAGCTTAATTCAAAAAATTGCTTCTGATAACAAATTGCCAAACCTTGATTTAATTTTTGAAGGAGAACAATTAGTTATTCGTTCAGAAAAAGAAGTTGCTAATACTCCAGCACCAGCTGTAGAAGTTGCACCAGTTCAACAAGTAGTTGAACAACCTGTTGCACAACCAGTACAACAACCTGTTGCTCAAGAAGTAGCGCAACCAGCAGCACCTGCCGCAAGCAGTGATGCAAAAGAGTGGATCGCACAACGTGAATCTAGTGGTTCTTACGATGCAACAAACGGTCAGTATATCGGTCGTTACCAATTATCTGCCTCTTATTTAAATGGTGACTATTCACCTGCCAACCAAGAACGCGTGGCAGATCAGTACGTAGCAGGTCGCTATGGTTCATGGGATGCAGCTAAATCATTCTGGTTAGCAAATGGTTGGTACTAAAATTAAATAAACGAAGTAATCTAATTACTTATTAAAAACCATAAACAAAAAAACAGTAACCTGTAAAGATTACTGTTTTTTTTGTCGATTTGTTAAGGTACAACGCCCCACGCTCGTCAATTGGTGGTCTGCGTTATAAATTTTTGCTTCCCAAACTTGAAGGGTCTTTCCCGAGTGATCGGGTGTCGCAATCACGGTAAGGCTACCATCATGGACACTACGAAGATGATTTACTTGTAAGTCTATGCCGACAGCAAAAGTGTTTTCAGGAACGTTTTCGTTCGCACCTAAACTACAGGCAGTTTCAATTAAGACGCCGTTTAAGCCCCCGTGGACAAGGCCATAGGGTTGTTTATGCACGTCTTTTACCGCTAAAGTAAGCTGACATTTCTCAGCAGAAACGTGTTGAATCGTGATGCCTAAATACTCTAAAAGATGAATAGTAATCAGTCCTTTCTAATAAAAGAGAGAATAAAAGGTTTTTTATTTATTATACAGGAATGAAGAAAATTTGAAATAGCCATGTTTTTTCTTAAAATTCAAGCGACTTTTTCTCTAAAGTGCCGATTCTTGTGTATAATAGAAAAGATGAGATTAATGAAGGAGGTTTCCTAATGAGAAACTGGACAACAATTAAAGAATATGATGAAATTTTATTTGAGCAAGCAGGCAAAGTAGCAAAAATTACTATCAACCGCCCGCATGTTCACAACGCATTCACACCAAAAACAGTCATGGAAATGATTGATGCATTCAACATTAGTCGTGATAAAGAAGATGTCGGGGTTATTATTTTAACAGGCGCAGGTGACCAAGCATTCTGTTCTGGTGGCGATCAAAAAGTTCGAGGTAATGGTGGTTACGTTGGCGAAGACAACATTCCACGTTTAAATGTGTTAGATTTACAACGGTTAATCCGTGTCATTCCCAAACCAGTCATCGCAATGGTGAAAGGCTGGTCCATTGGCGGCGGCAATGTTTTACAATTAGTTTGTGATTTAACAATTGCGGCGGAAAATGCTAAGTTTGGGCAAACAGGACCAAATGTCGGTAGCTTTGATGGTGGATACGGCTCAGGTTACTTAGCGCGTGTTATCGGCCATAAAAAAGCAAAAGAAGTTTGGTTTATGTGTAAACAATATTCTGCCCAAGAAGCCTTAGATATGGGTTGGATTAATACCGTTGTTCCATTGGATCAAGTAGAAGATGTGACAATGGAGTGGGCAGAAGAAATGTTAACCAAAAGCCCGATTGCTTTACGGATGATTAAAGCCTCTTTAAATGCCGATACAGATGGTTTGGCTGGTGTGCAACAATTAGCTGGTGATGCGACACTTCTTTACTATACAATGGCTGAAGCACAAGAAGGCCGAGATGCATTTAAAGAAAAACGGACACCAGATTTCGATCAATTCCCTAAATTCCCATAAACCAATGACTTGGTTAAATAAACAAGTACAAAAACGTCCCGATCATCCTGCTTTTTATTTTCAGGATGAATCTTGGACGTTTTTAGAAGTGCAACAAGAAGTCAGCCATTGGGTAGCCACATATCAACAGGTGCTTGCACCAGAAGAAAAACGTGTGGCTTTATTCAGTAAGAACAGCAAAGAGTTGTATTTTTCAATTCTAGCCTTATGGGAATTGGGGAAAGAGTTATTATTTTTAAATACGCATTTGACACTTGCTGAACTGACTTTTCAGTTAAAAGATGCGCAAGTTAAAACGATTATTGGTGCGCCTGAAACGCAGGCTTTGTTAGAGGAGATTTCTTTTGTCGACGTTCAGCCAATGATTAAAAAACAGCATAGTCTTTCACATCAGGAGTTTCAACAGCCAAGTGACTTAGAGTCGGTGGCTTCTATTATGTATACATCTGGAACTACAGGACAGCCTAAAGGGGTCTTGCAACGGTTTAAAAATCATTTGGCCAGTGCTAGAGGCACCCAAGAAAATATGGGGATTACTGCTGAAGATTGTTGGTTGTGTGCAGTCCCATTATTTCACATTAGCGGATTGTCGATTGTTGTTCGACAACTCGTCTTAGGTTGTAGTATTCGCCTTTACGATAAATTTGATGAACAGCAAGTGACACAAGATTTACAAGAAGGCCGTGGAACCGTCATTTCAGTGGTTGCGACAATGTTACAACAATTATTGTCTGTCTATCCTGAAGCTGGCTACAGCGTCAGCTTTAAAGGAATGCTATTAGGCGGCGGACCGATTGCTCTGGATAAATTAGCGCAGTGTGAGGAAAAAGGGATTCCAGTCATTCAATCTTATGGGATGACGGAAACGTGTTCGCAAGTTGTTGCCTTGAAATTTGAAGATGCGGCACTGAAAATCGGCTCTGCTGGGCAACCGTTAAAAGATATGCAGATCAAAATTGTTGATGAACTAGGACAAGAACAGCCAGAAAAGCAAGTCGGGGAAATTTTACTTAAGGGACCAAACGTTGTTTCAGGTTACCTTAACCAGCGTCAACCTGAAAAATGGACAGCGGATGGTTGGTTTAAAACAGGCGACATGGGCTATTTAGATGCACAAGGTTACCTGTATTTGGTTAGTCGTTTAAGTGAACTCATTATCTCTGGTGGTGAAAATATTTACCCCACTGAGGTTGAACAGGTGTTACAGGCGATAACAGGAATTAAAGCAGCGGCAGTTGTAGGAGAACCAGATGCGCAATGGGGAGCCGTCCCAGTTGCATATGTGATTAGTGACCAAGAAATCACCTTAGCGCAAATTCAAGACCAGTGTTCACGAAAACTGGCAAAATATAAACGACCGAAACGCATTTATTTTTGTCATTCTTTCCCGCAAACAGCAAGTGGAAAGATTGCCAAACATCGTTTCATGACAGAAGAAAGAGAGGCGTTTTTAATCAGATGAAATTGCCTGATGAATTACGACAAGCCTATCAGAAGAATGCCCGTCAGTTCAGTTGGGTTTTTCCATTAGAAACAGAACAAACAGCCTTGGCAATTTTTGCCGCTGGTGAAAAGGCATACCAAGGAGAACGTTTTTTTTGGCAAACGCCGAAAAAAGATTTTGCTTTGGTTGGCTTCGGATATGAAACTATCTTAAAAGGCGCAGAAACAGAAACGCATCAATTGAACAACTTTTTAAAAAAAGAGGCGGCAACTCGTTTTCAAAATATGTCTATTTCTGGTACGGGGGCTCTTCTGTTTGGCGGTTTGCCTTTTGATACAGAACAAACGCCTACTGAGGCCTGGGGAGAGTTAGGGGAAGGTTGGTTTTATCTACCAAGTATTCTATTTACTTTTTCAGGTTCACGTATTTATGGAACGCTGAACTTTTCAGGTTCTAGTGAACAAGAAGTCGAGGAACGTTGGTCGACTTTGGTGGCTCAGTTTGATCGCTTGTTAGCTACCTGTGAGGAGTTGCCAGCTGTAGCGGAAACAAAGATTGACAAGGAAGAAGTTGCCGTGACTGAATGGCTACAAGCTGTCAACGAAACAGTAGCAGTCTTAAGAGAAGATGGCCCTTTAAAAAAAGTGGTTTTGGCTCGACAACTTGCTGTGAGCAGTCCTGAAAAAATTCGAAGTAACCAAGTGCTCGTTAATTTAATGGCACAACAACAAAATACGTATTTGTTTGCTTTAGAAGCCAAAGACACAAGTTTCATTGGTGCAACACCAGAACGACTTCTGTTGGGTACTAAAGAAACGTTTGCGACCGCTTGTATTGCAGGAACCATTAAAACGGGTCAAACACCAGAAGAAACGAAAGCTTTAGGAGCACAACTTTTACAAGACCGCAAAAATACCGGAGAACACCAAATTGTGGTGGAACGTTTAGCGAAAGAGTTGGCAAAGATGACGACTTCTGAAAACAGTATTCAAGCACCCATTATTTTGGAAAATCGAGATGTACAACATCTTTATGTGCCAATCTCGGGTCAACGTAAACCGGGAATTTCGTTTTTGGAAAGTGTGATGCAGCTACACCCAACGCCAGCTTTAGGTGGTGAGCCCAAAGAGTTGGCAGTCGAATGGATTCGACAATATGAGCCAGGGAGTCGTGGGTTATATGGTGCGCCAATCGGTTGGATTTCAGGGAATGATGATAGTGGCGAGTTCGCTGTGGCCTTGCGTTCAGGTGTCTTTGCTGGTCAGCAAGGCGTTCTTTATGCAGGTTGTGGTATTGTTGCGGATTCCCAAGCAGAGCTAGAAAGAGAAGAAACGAAAATAAAATTTCAACCGATGTTACGAGGAATTGGAGGGCAGGTTTAATGAATCATCAAGAAACAATGACCGATTATTTAACGGCCTTTATTGAAGGCTTAAAAAATAGTGGGGTTGAACAAGCAGTCATTAGTCCAGGGTCCCGTTCCACACCACTGGCTTTATTACTTCATCGGGAAACCGCAATCCAAACTTTTGTCGATGTCGATGAACGTTCCGCTGCTTTTTTTGCTTTAGGATTAAGTAAAGCGAGTCAAAAACCAGTGGTCTTACTTTGTACCTCTGGAACAGCAGCTGCAAACTATTATCCAGCAATTTGTGAAGCCAATATTAGCCATGTGCCTTTAGTCGTTTTAACAACGGATCGGCCGCATGAGTTACGTCAAGTTGGTGCTCCTCAAGCCATGGACCAATTACAAATGTATCAAAATCACGTGAAATTATTTGTTGAAATGGCTTTGCCAGAAGCAACAGAAGAGATGTTGAATTACGCCTATTGGCAAGGCGCTAAAGGAGCAGCTTTCGCGCAACAAACGCCTGCAGCACCTGTTCATTTGAATTTTCCTTTGCGGGAACCATTATTACCTGACTTAGAGAGAAAAACAAAGAGTTCTCAACAAACGGCTTTATTCGCTGGTCAATCAATCCTTTCTACAGAACAAGTGCAACAGTTAGCGGATCAATGGTACCAGAAAAACGGCGTTTTGGTTGTCGGTGGCAGTCATACAGAGGAAGAAGCGGCGTTATTTATTCAATTAGCCGAAGCTTTGCAATGGCCGTTACTAGCGGATCCTTTAGCAAACATTGTGACACATGGGCAAAATAGTGAAGTTGTTATTGCACACAGTGATCTGTTTCTAAATGTGGCGACCTTGCCACAAGAACCAGAAGTGGTAGTGCGTTTTGGTTCGCTGCCAATTTCTAAAAACATCATGTTATGGTTGAAACGCTTAGCAACGACAGAGACTGCTTTTTATTTTGTGGACGAAAATGGGCAATGGCAAGAGCAATTGAAAAAATCACAAACAGTTATTCAGGCAAAGGAAACCACGTTTGTAGAACAACTGCTAACGGTTGTCAAACCAACAGAAGCGACTTGGTTAGCACAATGGCTCCTGCTGGAAAAAACGGTCTCTGAAGTTCTTCTAGAAACGCTGAACGCGACAGAATTAAATGAAACAACAGCCAGCTTAGCTGTTCACCAAACGATGAAAGAGAACGGTCAGTTATTTGTATCTAATAGTATGGCTATCCGCTACTTAGATCGATTTATGGATAGTCGCCCTTATCGGATGTTTGGAAATCGCGGCATCAACGGGATTGATGGGATTGTTTCAACTGCTTTAGGAATGAGTGCCGTAGCACCGACACAGCAAAACGTTCTACTGATTGGTGATTTAGCACTATATCATGATATGAATGGTTTATTTTTGGCTAAACGTTATCAGTTGCCGTTAACAATTGTTTTATTAAATAACAATGGTGGCGGGATTTTCTCTTTTCTATCTCAACGAACTTTACGTGAGGACGATTTCGAGCCTTTATTTGGAACACCGCTTGATTTAGATTTTTCGTTAGTTGCTGAACTTTACGGTGCTTCGTACCAAGAAGTCAAAACAATCGCGGAGCTCAAGCAAATTTTACAAGCAGCGGCTGAAGAACCACAATTTCAAGTGATAGAAGTCAAAGGAAATCGCCAAGAGAATGTTCATTTGTACGAATCAATTTTAGCTGAAATTGGTAGACGAGTAGAAAGACAGGGGATTTCATGGAACGGTTAATTCGGGGGATGCAGTACCATTATCAATGGTTAACACCTTTTGATGCAAAGCGAACGACAGTAGTCTGTTTACACGGTTTCACAGGAACGTTAGCCACGTTTGCAGCCGTTTTTCCCAGTCAAACACCTTATAACGTTTTAGGAATTGACTTACCTGGGCATGGCGCGACTGCTAGTTTGGTAGCACCAGAGCGTTATACCATGAAACAGGTTTGCCATGATCTTGCTGAACTAACCGAATCGCTAAATTTGCCTTGCTTTTGTTTATTAGGCTATTCAATGGGCGCTCGAACAGCTTTAGGTTTTGCATTACATTATCCACAAAAGGTACAGCATCTTTTATTGGAAAGTGGATCGCCAGGTTTGGCCACCGCCGCAGAACGTCAGACTCGTATCTGTCAAGATCATCGTTTGGCGGAACGTCTCTTAGAGGAACCGCTGGTGGATTTTATTGATTTCTGGCAAGAATTACCGTTATTTCAAACGCAAAAAGCCTTGCCTGTGGCACAGCAAATGGCCATTCGTCAGGAACGTTTGAGCCAATCGGCCTTTGGGTTGGCTAGTAGTTTGTGGTATATGGGTACAGGAGCGCAAGAGAGTTACTGGGAACGTCTAGCAGAATTGCAGCCGATTCCTACCGATTTATTGGTAGGCGGCGAAGATCAAAAATTTATTGGAATTGCGAAAAAAATGCAGGCACGTCAACCGTCGTTGAGGCTGACAATTTTTCCTGAAGCCGGACATTGTATCCATTTGGAACAACCAACGATTTTCTATGAAAAGGTGACAGCGTTATTGGAAGGAGCTATCTGAATGAACATTCAATCAATTGAAACCTATCAGGTTCGTTTGCCTTTAAAAACGCCGTTTGTCACGAGCTATGGTCGCCTGGAAGAAAAAGCGTTTGATCTATTTGTAATAACGGATGAGCAAGGAAATCAAGGGTTTGGCGAATTAGCGGCTTTTGAGCAACCTGATTATGTGCAAGAAACGTTGGTAACCGAACGCTTCATCATCCAACAGCATTTAATTCCGTTACTTTTAACAGAAGCGATTGAACAGCCGCAAGAGGTTTCAACAATTTTTGAAGAAGTTAAAGGGCATTGGATGGGAAAAGCTGCGTTAGAAACTGCCATCTGGGATTTATATGCCAAACGGCAACAGAAGAGTTTAACTGAATTTTTTGGACCAACGCGGAGGAAAATTCCTGTAGGGATTAGTTTAGGGATTCAAGAAGACTTACCTCGATTGCTTAAACAAGTTCAGTTAGCTGTAGAAAAAGGGTATCAACGAGTGAAGCTGAAAATTCGTCCCGGTTATGATGTGGAACCTGTTGCTTTGATTCGTCAGCATTTTCCTAACTTGCCTTTAATGGTCGATGCAAATTCAGCGTATACATTGGCAGATTTGCCTCAATTGCAACGTTTAGATCACTATCAATTAGCGATGATTGAACAGCCTTTTGCTGCAGATGATTTTTTAGATCACGCACAATTACAAAGAGAACTGAAAACAAGAATTTGTTTGGATGAAAATATTCGTAGTCTCAAAGACTGCCAAGTGGCGTTAGCATTGGGTAGTTGCCGTAGTATCAATTTGAAGATTCCTCGTGTAGGTGGGATTCACGAGGCGTTGAAGATTGCCACATTTTGCCAAGAAAATAATTTATTGGTTTGGTTAGGTGGCATGTTTGAGTCTGGTGTTGGACGCGCATTGAATTTGCAATTTGCGTCACAGCCTACCTTTTCCTTTCCAGGTGATATTTCAGCCACGGAACGCTATTTTTATGAAGATATCATCACTGAACCTTTTGTTTTAGAGAAAGGGACAATGACCGTGCCTCAGGGACTTGGTATTGGTGTTACACTTTCCCAGACGAATTTGCTAAAATACAGTCAGTATCAAAAAATCATGTAATGATAACAAAATTGCGCCTATGACTATGCAGAGAAGCATAATCTAGGCGCAATTTTTTATTTTTCTAATTGACTCGCTGCGGCTTCATCCAAGAGAACCGTTAAATTTGGGTGGAGTTGAAGAATAGAAGCAGGATACGTTTCTGTGACAGGTCCTTGGAGCACTTGTTTGACCATCTGAGCTTTTTGTTCACCATTTACAATTAGGACAAGGTGCTTAACTTTCATGATGCTGGCTGGCCCCATCGTAACAAAGGTCATGCCTGGCTGCATCATTTCAGGAACAAACCAAGGCTCTGAACCAGTGACGGTCACTTGATAGGTTTCATTTTTAAAATGAGTGGTAGTGGGCATGTTCCCACAAAAATGACCATCTGCTCCTAAGCCAATTAACATCAAATCTAAGCCGCCTGCGTCAGCAATCCGTTGTTCTTGTTGTTGAAAGTTTTCAACAGTTAATGGATGGATGTTTTGCTCGGATATTTCCGCAGGTGTCAAATACAGCGTCCGCAAATCTGTCAGAGTAATGCCTTCCTTTTGATGAGGAACGGGGATTTCATCAAAGTTATAATAATGAACATTATCAAAGTCAGATGAATTTTTCACAATCGAGGCTAATTTTTGGTAAACAAGTGCTGGCGTTTTACCAGCGGTAATTGATAAATTCACTCGTTTATCTTGGCTCATCGTGCTTAGAAGTAACATTTTTGCCCATTCGCTCATCGTGTCGAAATCTTGTTTAATTAAAATTTTCATACTTGCTCACTCCATTCTTTGAATAAGCTAAGTATAATTTGTGGGAACCATCCCATGTCAAGCTCTTCACAAAAAGGATTTAATTAACGGTAGGCAAAAGAAAGAGGAGCAGCCGTCAAAACGATGGCTGCCCCTCTTTTTAAAACTTAAGATAACCTACAACGAGTTAACTTTTTAGCTTTCTGTTCCACTTGCTCCAACGCTGGTCTAAACGTTCTTTTGACCAACACTGTTTAACAAAGAATTTTATTTTATTGTTCTTTTAACCATTTTTCTAGTTGTAAACGTTGCACTTTCATAGTAGCTGTGTGAGGGATTTCATCAAAAGCCATAATGATAGGTTCGTTTAAATGTGGTAAATCGGCTACTTGTGTCCACCAAGCATCCCAATCCATTTCTTCCCCAGGGACAACCGCTAAAATTGGCTGAGGTTCATTTTCTTTGCCACGGACAATAATCACTTCTTCTAAGAAATCTAATGCATCCAATAAATGATCTTCAATAGCTAAATTACTGTCGATGTTTTCAATTAGATCTACTTGGCGATCTTTCAAGAATAAGTGGCCGCGTTCATCTAACATCCCGTAATCGCCGCTGTCCCACCATTCGCCGTAGACATTTTCTGCAAAGCGGGCATCTTCTTTGTAATATGTTAAGGCCCGTCCTTTTGATAAGAATTGGATATGGCCGTCCGTCATCGCAGGTAAAACTTGTCCTTTTTCATCGGTAATTCGAGCTTGTGTTAAATCCTCTAAACCAACGCCCATGTCACGAGCATCTGAATCTTTTAGGGATTCTAAAGTATGCGCTCGTAAGATCATTGGCCCGCATTCACTTTGTCCATAAACTTGTAGGAAAATTGGTTCATTGGCAGCAGATGCTTTTAAGAAAGCCACCATTGTAGCGTTGTTAATTGCATCAAAAGTAGAATGATAATAATGGACACTAGCGAAAGCTTCAGGTTTTTCTTTGGCCAAACGAACCCATTGAACGAAGTTATTGGGGTGTGTTTCTACAGCGATTGGTTGATAGGTGCTGAACATTTCAGCGACTTTTTCGCTCGAAGCATTTGCTAAAGGCATCATAGGGAAGCCCATGGCCATTAAAGAAGACACGCCAATGTTAAAACGAGAATGAACTGGCGAAATATGAAAGCCAACTAATTTCTTTTCAGCAATTTTTGTAAAAATGGTTTTTTGCCATTTTGTACGCCAACCCATAGAGTGATTGGAATGACAGATAAGTTTAGGAATACCTGTTGTTCCAGAGGTGTGGGTCATGTAGGCAATTTCGTCTTTAGTCAGTTCGTCTTGAGGAACTTCCGTGGCATCAGCTTCTAAAAGAGAAGCAACCGAAAGTTTTTTATTGGCAGAGCTGTTACGAACAGCTTGAACTTTTTCAGCAGTCACATCATCAAATAAAATATAAGGATCTTCTAAACGATCAACGAATACTTCAATTGTTTCAAAAGGTAAATGGTATGAAACCATTACAGGAACGGCTGCGAGATATGAGGCTGCAACAGCTAGTAAATACGTGTCGAATTTAGGACTTTTATAAATAATAATTTTGTCGCCTTTTTTTACACCTAAAGCGGCTAATTGATATGCCCGTTTCAAAATTTCTTGATGGCTTTCACCATAAGTTGTTTCTAAGCCAAGTGCAGGAAAAGCAGGCAAAGATTCATCAAAAATAATTGGAACAGTTGGTGTTTTTTCTGCGGCTTCTTGATAGTTTGTGTAGAGGTTTAATGGTTGATAATCAAGTAAGTGTGTCAAGGGAAAGTCTCCTTTGTAAAATAGTTTGTGTACAAATGTACAAGTTCACTTTATCCTATCATAGAATGGGTTCTTTTTCTACGTCAAAAATACAACGTTAAATGTTATTTTTTATTATTCACAAGCACAACGTTTGCTGTATCTGACAAAGTTTCCTACAATAATTATGTAAGTAACAAGTTCTCAGAAGTGTAAAACTTTACAAAGGAGAGGAATTTACATGAAAAAAATCTATGAAACAACTATCATTAATACGGGTGGACGTGCAGGAGAAGTTCACTCACCGGATAAATCATTTTCTTATGCGGTTGCTTCGCCAGGTGTCAAGAAAGAAAATACAACAAATCCAGAACAATTATTCGCAGCGGCTTACAGTGCTTGCTTTAACGGTGCATTAGAATTAGTGATGGATCAAGAAAAAGTCGAAGGTAAAAGTACAGTAACTGCACGTGTTTCCTTATTCCAAGGAGAAGATGGATTTAGCGTTGGTGCTGAATTAGAAGTTCATATTGATGGGGTAGATCAAGCTAAAGCAGAAGAACTTGTTAAAAAAGCCCACGAAATTTGCCCATATTCTAAAGCAACAAGAAATAATATAGATGTTAAATTAACAGTGATTTAATTAAAAAAGAAGCGCTTTGTCTATACGACAAAGCGCTTCTTTTTTAGATAACACTCCACAAATTATACATATTTAACAAAATAACTAAAAAAACAACTAAACTATAAATTTGGGCGACCCGTTGTTGGGATAATTTTTTACTGAAAAGACCGCCGACATAACCACCGAATAAAGCGGCAGGAATAATAGCCCAAAGCATTGTCAAATCAAAAACCGCAAACCCTGTGGTCAAGCCGATATTGCCAAGTTTGGCGAGTTGGGAGAAAAAAATAGTAATGATGGAATAGACAGTTGCTGATTTGATATCCATTCCAAAAAAGAGAATAAGGCAAGCTACATTAATGGGACCGCCACCGATGCCTAAAAAGGTTGATAGAATCCCTAAGCCTAATCCGACAATCAGAAAAATGCTCAATCCGTTGAGGTGTAAGTGCCAGTTGGAAAATTGATTGTAGAGAAGAACCAAAACCAAGGTCAGCAACATGATGATATATTGGATTAGTTGTACTTTTTCTTCATTTGGCGCTAGTGCAATCGCCTGATTAAGAAGTAAATCACCTAACATGCCGCCGACTAAGGAACCAAACGAAATACTCGCGGCTTTTTTCCATTCAATTTGGACACCATTTTGATACTGTTTATAAGTCGAAGAAATGGACATGACAAAAACAGCGACACTTGAATAGAACGCAATACTATTTAACGAATGGAACCCAAGAAAATCCAAAACAGGCTTAATAATGACGCCTCCACCCATCCCAGAGAGCGCCCCAACTGTATTGGATAGAAAAATAGTTATGAAATAAATCAGCAAAACCCGCACATAATCACTCCTAAACCGTTTTCTTTTAGTATAGCACAAAAATTATATAAGAAATGTAATTTCATTTAAAAATATTTTTAAAAAGAACTTGAAATGATATTTCTTTAATGGTATTCTACAAATACAAAAAAGAAAACGCATTCAAGGAGGATGAGAAAGCATGACAGTATCGATTGGTATTATTTTGATTTTATGTCTTTACACAGTTGTTGGTGTACTTGACCAAATTTCTATTCAGATTGGTCCATATACACCATTGTTTGCTGCAACTTTTACTGGCCTAGTCTTAGGAGATGTTCAAACAGGTTTGATGATTGGGGCAACGCTTCAATTGATGACATTAGGCGTAGCGACTTATGGAGGAGCAACAGTCCCAGACTTTCTTTCGGGGGCCATTATGGGAACGGCTTATGCAATCATTTCAGGGAAAGGGGCAGAGTATGGTATCGGAGTTGCGGTTCCGATTGGGTTATTATTGACACAACTAGATATTTTAGGCAGAATGGCTAATACGTTTTTCCAACACAAAGCAGATCGCTATGCGGAAGAAGGCAATTATAAAGGGGTCGAGCGTTGCAATGTTTTAGGAATTTTTCCTTGGACGATTTCTCGTGTCATCCCAGTTTTTATTGGCCTAGCTTTTGGTGAACAAGTTGTAAACGCTATCAATAATTGGATTCCTATTTGGGTGATGAATGGGTTAAAAGCAGCAGGTGCTATTTTACCAGCGATGGGGATTGCTATTTTAATGCGGTACTTGCCAATTAAAACATACTGGCCTTATTTTATTATTGGGTTCGTGTTACTTGCTTATGGGGCCCAATTCTTCTCAGTTTTAGGTGTCGCACTGGTTGGCTTGGCTTTAGCAGCGATTTATGTGATGAATCATAACAAAGGCGGCGCAGCTACAACAAGTGGCACGGTTATTTACGAAGATGATGAGGAGGTTGAGATTGATGACTAACAAATTAACAAAAAAGGATATTAATAAAGTTTACGTCCGTAATCTTTTTGGCTATCAGTGGGGCTGGAACTATGAAAAAATGCAAGGACTTGGTTACGCTTGGGTGATGATGCCTGCATTAAAGCGACTATACAGTGAAGATCCAGTAGCTATGAAGAAAGCCTTGAAGACACATCTTGGCTTTATGAATACAACGCCAGCCATGTCGCATTTAATTGTCGGAGCTGATATGGCTTTGGAAGAAGAAGTTGGTATTGAAGATGAAACGGCCATTACTGGCTTGAAAACAGGTCTAATGGGTCCGTTTGCTGGTGTTGGTGATACCATTTTTATCGCGATTTATCGTGCGATTGTTTTTTCGATTGCAGCTTACATGGCGCAAGGGGGACAGGTTGTTGGGTTACTGATCCCGTTAATTGCCGGAGCAGTGGTCCTATGGGTTCGCTATAAATTCACTTGGATTGGTTACCATCAAGGGAAAAAAATTGCGACAGAATTTGCGGATAAAATGAAATTGTTTACGCAAGGTGCAGCCATTTTAGGGTTAACAGTGGTCGGCGGTTTGATTCCTTCGGTAATTACTTACAAATTAGATTTAACTTATAAAATGGGAGATGTAACATTATCTGTTCAAGAAATGTTGGATAAAATTTTACCCGCATTAATTCCTTTAGGGATTGTTCTTTTATCCTATTGGTTACTAGGGAAAAAGAAAATGAATTCAACACGGCTAATCTTTGTTTTAATTTTAATTGGCATGGTTTTAGGCAATTTACAACCAATGTTGGCTTGGGTTGGCGGTTTATTTTAAAAAAATAGTATATAATAGGAGAGATTTATTATGACAATTGTACATGCAAGAGTAGATGAGCGTTTAATTCACGGACAAGTTGCAACCGTTTGGACGAATACGGTTGGAGCACAAAGAATCATGGTAGTAAATGATGCCGCTGTCAAAGATCAATTACAAATTGGTGCCTTAAAAATGGCAAAACCTGCAGGAGTTAAATTATCCATTTTATCAAAACGTAAAGCGATTGAAAAAATTTTAGCAGGCAATTATGATGAAGAAAAAGTCTTTTTAATTACGAAAGACATTGCAGACATGGCGGCTTTAATTGATGGCGGTGTCCCATTACAGAGCTTCAATGTCGGCAATATTTCTCAAAAAGAAGGCAGTCGAGCAATTAAAAAATCTGTTGCATTAACCGATGAAGATATTCAAACCGTTCGTCGTTTAACAGATAATGGGGTGACTATTACCGCACAGATGATCCCTTCTGAACCAAACGAAGCAATTTTAACTTTCATAAAATAGAAATGGAGATGAGAAGATGGAGCCAATCCGTTCAATCAGACAAAAATATAAGGACTTTTCCAAAGTAAATAAGAGAATCGCAGACTATATACTGAAGGATCCGACCCGTCTTCTCTCATTAACAGCAAACGAAATTGCTAGCAATAGCGAAACTTCTCCGGCGTCAGTTACCCGTTTTTCTAAACAATTAGGGTTTGACAGCTGGGAAGAGTTAAAACTATCCATTGCAGCGGTACAAGCTGCCAGTAACGGTAAAAAAGATATTGATCCAATTGTAGCGGCGGATGATTCGGTGGATACTATTTGTATGAAAGTGGAATCTTTATTAAATGCTACGATTGAGGATTTATTTTATACAGTGGATAAACAAGCCTTGGAACGAGCAATCGCGCATGTTAAAAAAGCGGAAAAAATTCATTTGGTTGGAATTGGTGCCTCTTCTTTAACGACTTATAATCTTTATCACAAGTTTAACCGCGCTGGTCGCCAAGCAATTTTTAATTATGATAGTCACATGATGTTGGAGTTTTTAAATTATGCAACGGCACAAGACATTTTGATCACGGTCTCCTATAGTGGTTTGACAAAAGAAGCCTTAATCGCCTGTGAAATTGCCAAAAATAGGGGCGCAACGGTTATTTTTATTACCAGTAACGATGGAGAAAACGTGCGATCATTGAGCGATGAAGTTCTTTTAGTCCCCAATAATGAGCACCTCATTCGAGTTGGGGCTATTTCATCGATTGCTTCGTCAATGGCAATTGGCGATGTTCTGTATTTAGGTTCAATTCAAGATGATTTAGACACAGAAATTGAACGTAATATGATTGAAACGAGTCAACTTGTCAGCCGTCTAAAAGAGAAGTAGGGGTGTGCAAGCAAATGAACTTAGAAGGATTAACGACAGAAGCCAGAAATGAAGCGACTAAAAAGATTGACCAAGTGTCAACATTAGAAATGGTAACTTTAATAAATCAAGAAGACCAAAAGGTAGCACAAGCAATTGAAAAGGTGCTTCCGCAGATTGCTGCAGCAATTGATGCAGCGGCAGAACGATTTAAAAAAGGGGGCCGTTTAATCTATTGTGGTGCAGGAACGTCTGGACGTTTAGGTGCTTTGGATGCGATTGAATTAACACCCACATATAGTGTGTCGCCAGAACGCGCATTTGGTATTTTAGCTGGTGGTGAAAAAGCAATGTATCAAGCAATTGAAGGCGCTGAAGACTCGAAAGAATTAGCTATCGAAGATTTAACACAACATCAATTGACTGCCCGAGATGTCGTAATTGCGATTGCTGCTAGTGGTCGGACACCATATGCTGTTTCCGCAATTGAATACGGAAAAAAAGTGGGCGCTCTAACCATTTCAGTTACCTGTAATAATCAAAGTCCGATGAATCAATTGGCGGAAATTGGGATTGCGCCAATTGTAGGACCGGAAGTCATTACAGGGTCAACTAGAATGAAAGCGGGTTCAGCACAGAAAATGGTTTTAAATATGTTTTCAACAGGAATTATGGTTAAAGTAGGGAATATCTATCAAAATTTGATGGTCAACGTACAACCAACGAACGAAAAATTAATGCAACGTGCCACGAATATCATTAAAGAAGCAGCAGAAATCGAGGAATCGCAAGCCAAAGAATACTTGGAGGCAGCACAGCTAGAAGTGGCACCAGCCATTGTAATGGCGAAAGCCCACGTTGATTTTCAAAAAGCCAAACAACTATTAGCAGAACATGACGGACGGATTTCAGAAGTTTTAGCATAGAAGTGGTGAACAATGAATCAAATCGCAATTCAAGAAACAATTCAGAGACTGATTAATCAGCAAGTCGTTCCGGGTGTCGCTTGGGGGACGATCACAGAAGATAGCTTATCAGAACAGTATACGGGCTTTTTAGGTAATACTGGTCCATTTGCAAGACAAAAGGTTTCATCAGCTAGCCTGTATGATTTAGCGTCCTTAACGAAAGTTATTGGGACAACAAATCGAATGTTACAATTAATCGATACAAATCAGCTTACTTTTTCAACCACTGTGGGGGAAATCCTACCTGATTATCAAGGACTATCTTGTTCGATTGGGGAGCTTCTACTGCATCAGAGCGGACTGCCAGCTGATGTTGTCGATAAGAAAAATGTCACAAAAAAAAGCTTGCAAGAAATCATTTTAACGCATTCGTTATCTGAACGAGGGAAAACCACTTATTCTGATTTAGGGTATTACTTATTGGGAGAAATTATTCAAGTATTGGATCGCTGCTCATTAGAAGAGAGCTTTCAAACATACTTATTTCAACCAATGAACCTACAGCATACAAGTTTTACGGTCAGCGATTTTGCCCAGGCAGTGCCCACAGAGATTACAAAACAACGCGGCGTTATTCAGGGAGTGGTCCACGATTCGAAAGCCTATCAACTAAAAGCGCCAATTGGCAGTGCAGGTTTATTTGCAACTTTACCAGATTTACTCACTTTTGTTCAGTGTTTTATGAACAATCGCTACCCGTCTGGCAAACCATTATTTTCTGAAAAAATGTTCGATGCTCTCTGGTCTATGAACCAAGGGGGACGTACATTTGGTTGGGAATTGAAAAAGACGCAAGCAGGGGCAGGCTATTTGTATCATACTGGCTTTACTGGAACGGCGATTGGTATGAAAAAAGAGACCAAAGAAGCCCTAATTTTGCTGACGAATCGGATTCATCCCACTCGTGAAGAACGTGGCTTTCTGAAAGCACGAACAAAAATTTATCAGCAGTATTTTTAGGAGGATATGATGAAACCAAAATTAATTTTAATGAGCCATGGACGGATGGCAGAAGAAACCTTAGCTTCTACTCAAATGATTGTCGGGGAATTAGCAGATGCTGCGATTGTGTCAATGACCGCAGAAGATGGCTTGAGCGGCACGCAAGCAAAACTGGCAGCAATCTTAAAAGAAGCTGGCAATGTCCCGACGCTTGTATTAGCTGATTTAAAAGGAGGAACACCTTGTAATGTGGCTATGATGGCCATGGGCACTTATCCGCAATTGCGAGTAGTCGCTGGACTTAATTTAGCAATGGCAATTGAAGCAGCCGTCTCACCTGTGGAAAATGTGGATGAATTAGCTGCATATTTAACGCAAATTGGCCAATCTGCGGTGACCACGATTGACTTACCTGAATTAACAGATGAAGAAGAATTTGAAGAATAGCAAAAAGGTGTTGTCTCAAAGACAACACCTTTTTTTAAGAACCAGGGATATTCCGTGGTTCGTTTTTGGTTGTGACAAAGAAAAAGAACAGACTTAGTAAAATAACTAGGATGCCATCGTTAAACATCGGATTTACGAAATTTAAAATAGCACTTAAGATGACTGGCACGGTAGCACAATACGTAATAATTTTTAAACAATCAATCAAACGTAAAGAATAAAAACGTAATTTTGAATAGAGAGATGCACCGATAGCGGCAATCAGTAAGTCTAAAACTAAACCGATTAGAACAGGGTAGATAGCCACTAAAAAGACAATGAGTTTTGTCCACCAAGGGATTGCTGCTTCACTTAGCGCAGTCTTGATACTCTGAGCGTTAACGCCATCTAAGGTTCCTTTACTATAGGGGAAGATAAATTGGTCGGTGCCTAGAATTGATTCAGTTGCGCCTGAATTCGGTAAGGCGACTACAAATTCATCTTGTAAAAAAGCCAAACCAAACGCATTACCAATTAAATCCTTTTGGACATCAGCGGCTGTACGTTTTCCATCTGGATCAAACGTAAAAATAATCGAGTCGGTTTGATAAATAAAGCCAGATTCTTTGGCCTTTGTTTGCAACGTGCCATTTTCAATAGAAAAGTCAGGCAACTTTTCTGCAATTTTTTGGCCATCTTGTTGCACCTCTTGTAGCACAGAAAAGACTTGTTTGGTAATAGGTAGTGCTAAAATAGCACTTAAAAAAACAGCATAGAGAATTACTTTCCAAAACGCCATTTTTTTCGCATGCCGTAATTCTGAAACTGAAAAAAAGGCCTGCTTAAATAATTGCAATGTATTCATTTATTTACTCCTCACATCATTCTTCTACAGGTCATTCTAGCGAATTTATGAGGGAAACACAAGGTAATCTCCCTCTTTTGTAAAACTTTTCTTTTGGCAAGCAAACTATTTTGTAGAAAGCGGTTCACTCTGTTATCATAATAGTTGTATGAAAGACGTATGTTACATACTAAAAAATAGGGGGATTTAAAAAATGACTTACACATTACCAGAATTAGCATATGCTTATGATGCATTAGAACCTTACATTGACGTGGAAACAATGCACTTACACCATGATAAACACCACAACACTTATGTGACTAACTTAAACGCAGCGATTGAAAAACATCCAGAATTAGGCGAAAAATCTGTAGAAGACCTAATTTCAGATATGAATGCTATTCCTGAAGATATCCGCACAGTCGTTCGTAACAATGGTGGCGGGCACGCAAACCATACATTCTTCTGGGAAATTATGGCACCAAATGCTGGTGGACAACCAACTGGCGCTATTAAAGAAGCAATCGATGAAACATTTGGCAGCTTTGATGAAATGAAAGCTGCTTTCAAAACAGCTGCAACTGGCCGCTTTGGTTCAGGTTGGGCTTGGTTAGTTGTGAATAACGGTAAATTAGAAATCACTTCTACACCAAACCAAGATTCACCATTAATGGATGGCCAAACACCTGTTTTAGGTCTTGACGTTTGGGAACATGCGTATTACTTAAAATATAAAAACGTTCGTCCAGATTACATTGAAGCATTCTGGAACGTTGTTAACTGGGATAAAGTAAACGAACTTTTTGCAGCAGCAAAATAAGTTTGCCAATTGTGAAGGAAAGAGTCAAATGACGGCTGTCATTTGACTCTTTCCTTTTACAAATCCAGGGTCGAAATAGTTGTTCGTTTATGGCATACTAAAGTAAGTAGGGAAAGATAACGGATACATAAAGAAGGAGCTAAAAAAATGAATGTTATGATGCAAAAAGTACACGGGTCAGAAAATGATTTCTTTTTATTGGATGAAACACAGTTTGAGCGTTCTTTAACCGCTGAGGAAATTGAGCAATTGCGCATCCAGTTATGTTCGCGGGAAACAGGATTATTGGCGGGAGCAGATGGGTTACTTTTGGTAGGAGAAGGGACTCACGGCACGTCCAATGCTAGAATGCGAGTGATTAACAGCGATGGTAGTGAAGCAAGCATGTGCGGGAACGGCTTGCGTACGGTTGCCCGTTATTTAGCTGAAAAAAACCAAGAAAAATCATTTACAGTTGAAACAATGTTTGCAGATTTGAAAGTACGTCAAGCCCCCAATTTAGCTGAAGAAGTAGCGACTTACCAAGTGGAAATTTCGCCAGTAAGTTTTGAAGCAGTCACTATCCCAATGCATTTAGGGGTCCAAACATTAATTGATGAAATCGTACCAGCCTTATCTAAAACCATTCGCTTTACAGCGGTAGCAGTGCCTAATCCGCACCTTGTAGCATTTGTGGATCACGAAACCTTAAATGGTCCAGAATTTGAACGAATCGCTACCTATGTAAATAATGAAAATCCGTATTTTCCAGAAGGGATAAATGTGAGTTTTGTTGAAATTCTTGGCAAAAATCAACTATTTGTTCGAACGTATGAACGTGGTGTAGGTTTTACAAGTGCTTGTGGGACAGCTATGTGCGCAAGTAGTTTACTTTATACGTTATTGAAAGATGGTGTTTTTTATGAAGAAATAACCGTCAAAAATGCTGGAGGTATGGTGAAAACAGTCGTCCACGAAACGTCTGATGGCAGTTATTGGATGGAATTAATTGGGAATGCCACGATTACGCATTTGATTGAAGGATCACTGACTGATTTACTAAATGGTGCATTTGAGAAAATAACTATCACTGAAACGAATGAACAGAAACATTATCAAGAATTTCTGCAAACACTTTCTCAAAAATAACAATTGTTCCTTGATAAAGCGCTCTTTTATTTTACAATTGTGTTAAGTTCTTGTTCCAAAAAATAAAAAATATTGCTTGAATAAGCAAACTATGAGAAAATAAAGGGCATGAATTAAGAATTATTCTTAGATAAACGAGGAAGTGTCTTATGAAACTATGGAAAAAAGTAGTACTGGGCTTCTTGAGCGTCTTGCTAGTGGTAGTAGCTGGGGTATGTGCTTACGGGATTAAGATGTATTCAGATGCCAATTCAACAATTAATGGGATCTATCAATCAGTTAACCGTAAGTCCAATAAAGGAGCCACGGCCAATATTGATGCGCAAGAACCATTCTCTGTTCTTTTAATGGGGATTGACACAGGCGATTTAGGCCGAACAGAGCAAGGTCGTTCAGATACTACAATGGTTGTAACCATCAACCCGAAAGAAAACAAGTCCACAATGATCAGTTTGGATAGAGATATTCTAACAGATATTGTTGGAAATGACACACAAGACAAATTGAACCATGCCTATGCATTTGGTGGCGCCGAAATGGCGATTAATACAGTCCAAGAATTACTGGATATTCCCATCCATCACTATGTATCCATCAATATGAAAGGGTTAAAAGACCTGATTGATGCGGTAGGCGGTATTGAAGTAGATAATACGATTGGTGAATTTACGTTGGACGGTATTACTGTTCCAGCGGGTAAAATCAAGTTAGATGGCACGACAGGTTTGGCTTATGCGCGGATGCGTCACGAAGATCCTGAAGGAGATGTGGGTCGTCAACGCCGCCAACGAGAAGTTGTTGAGAAAATCGTGCGCAAAGTCATGAGTTTTGATGGTGTTTCAAAATATCGAAAAATTCTTGATGCTGTTGAAGCCAATGTAAAAACAGACTTAACTTGGGATGACATGATGGACATCCAATCAAAATATTTGTCTGCCTTTAAAACAATTGACTCTGAGCAATTACAAGGATACAGTGCAACCATTGATGATATTTATTATCAAGTCCTAGATCCAAATAGCTTATACAAGACACAAACAACGCTTAGAAAACAACTTGGTTTAAAAGAACATGCTTCTGAACGTGAAAAAGATTTAGCCTTTTATAATCAGTTTAGCTATGCTGTTACAGATACTGCACTGATTGGTGAATCTGGTGATTCAAGTGCCAATAGCTCTACTAGTTCGAGTAGCACAGCGGACACCACAGCCGGACAAACAGAATACAACGGCAATACGCAACAAGCAGCAGAAGGAGCCTACGATCCGAATACGTACGTTGACCCAAATGCGTACACAGATCCAAACGCTTATGCTGATCCAAATACGTATGTGGATCCCAACGCACCACAATATTAATCTGTTAAACAAGCTCGAAAACTTCTATTTCTGATGGGAAATAGAAGTTTTTTTCTTTTATTCTAGAAATTTTTTTCAGAAGGTGTTATAATTGGACTATACCAAAATAAACCGTAAGGAGCGTGTCAAAATGCAAATTATCCGTGTAGCAAATGCAGAAGAAGGCGGCAAAAAAGCGTTTGAATTAATTAAAGAAGGTATGAACAATGGTGCGAAAGTTTTAGGCTTAGCAACAGGTAGTACACCAGAAACATTATATAAAGAAATGACAGCAAGTGATGTCGACTTTACAGAAATGACTTCTGTAAACTTAGATGAATATGTTGGTTTAGGTGGCGAAGATGAGCAAAGTTACCGTTATTTCATGAACAAACACTTATTCGACAAAAAACCATTTAAAGAAACATTTGTACCAAATGGTAAAGCAGAAGATTTAGATGCTGCTTCCGCAGAATATGAAAAAATTATCGATGCACATCCAGTAGATATCCAAATCTTAGGTATTGGTCAAAATGGACACATTGGTTTCAACGAACCAGGCACACCTCTAGATAGCTTAACACATGTCGTTGAGTTGACTGAATCAACAATCAACGCAAACAAACGTTATTTTGACAAAGTAGAAGATGTCCCAACACGTGCTGTTTCTATGGGGATTGGCTCAATCATGAAAGGTAAAAAAATGATTTTAATGGCTTATGGCGAAGCAAAAGCAGAGGCCATTAAAGGAATGATTGACGGACCAGTAACAACAGACATGCCAGCAAGTGCATTACAAAACCATCAAGATGTTGTTGTAATCATTGATGATGCAGCTGCAAGTAAATTATAATCGTTGATTAAAAAGAACTTGAAACATAAGGATTTCCTTATGTTTCAAGTTCTTTTTTTGTTATACTGGAAGTAATAGAAGAAGAGGTGAAAAGGATGTTACAGCTAACAATTCCAGAAATTATTTTACGGTTAGTCCTAGCGATGGTGATGGGTGGCGCAATTGGTTTTGAAAGACAATATAAGAATCGCCCAGCAGGGATGCGCACTCACATTTTAGTTTGTATGGGCGCGGCTATTATTGCGTTAATTCAGTCGCAAATTGCAATCAATGCATTGAAAGATGCGTTAGCTAATCCGGCTTTGACGGGGGTCATTCGTTCAGATCAAGCAAGGTTGATTGCACAAGTTGTAAGTGGAATCGGCTTTTTAGGTGCTGGAACCATCATTGTAACGAAACAAAGTGTCACCGGATTGACGACAGCAGCGTCACTATGGACCGTTGCTGGTTTAGGGATCGCGGTGGGCATGGGCTACTATACGATTGCCTTAACAAGTTTTATCGGTGTATTATTTGCCTTAACCATTGTCAAACGAATTATTCACGTACCAACAATCAAAAAATTAGAAATTCGCTATCAACATAAACAAGAAACCAAAGAATTTATTAATCAGTATTTTGAAGAAAAACATATTGAAATTTATGATGTGAATTTCAATGTTTCTTGGGTAGATGATACAAAAATCTATACGAATATCTATACTATTGATTTGCCTAAAGGCCTAACGTATGCCGATGTTATCGAAGATCTATCTGTTTCAAATAATGTAACAAAATTACGATTGATTAATGTGTAGAAATTAAAAAATATCTCATGAAATGGATGCTTTTAGCGTTTGGTTTTATAGGGATAATGAAAATAGAGAGGGATGTAGGATGAAAAATAATCAAGAAAAAGCTAATGAGAAAATGAATATCTCTAATTCTTCTTTTGATAAAATGAATACAAAAGTAGATCCTTCGCAAAATGGTTCACCCCTTCCATTTCAAGTGGGAGATTTTGCTTCTACCAGATTTGAAAAAGGAGAAGAAAAATCTAGCCGAGAAATACTCCAATTTTATTTGGTGGGCATTATTTTATCTCTTATTGGGTATCTAGGGTTAATAAAAATTCCCGTATTTAAGAATGTTTTGGAAAATACTATCGGTTCTTTTGTTATTTTAGCCTGCATCATAATTTTTAGCTTTATTTTCTCCAAAATTATCCAGGTTGCTTTTAAAAGAAAAAAGTAAGCCATTTTGCATAAGCTAATTGTTATCCTGTTTATCAGGGGCAATGAGAAAAGAAATTACTTATAAGTTAGAGTAGGGTACATAATAAAATGGTTTCATACTCTAATTTATATATATCTTTTACTTAGGGAGGTGAAAAGTATGTTTGGTTGGATTAGTTCTTGGTTCGGTGGCGGCTCATTCGGCGGTGGCGGTGCCTCAGGAAGTTGGTAAAATAAAAAGCTAGAAACGATTAGCGTTTCTAGCTTTTTGCTATTTATCTAAACCGTAAAGATAGTCATCATCTTTCATGGCTTCAACTGTTCCTAGTAAATAGCCATTTCCTACTTGGGAGAAGAAGTCATGGTTGCTAGTTCCTGTCGAAATACCATTCATTACAATCGGGTTCACATCATTGGCTGTATCCGCAAATAAGGGATCCATACCTAAGTTCATTAAAGCTTTGTTGGCGTTGTAACGTAAAAAGGTTTTTACTTCTTCGGTCCAACCTAAGTCATCATATAATTCTTCTGTATAACGTTCTTCGTTTTCGTACAATTCGTAAAGTAAATTATACATCCAGTCTTTTAGTTTATCTTGCTCATCTTCTGGTAATTCATTAAATCCTAATTGGAATTTATAGCCAATATACGTGCCGTGCACTGATTCATCACGGATAATCAATTTAATAATTTCAGCGACGTTCGCTAGTTTATTGTTTCCTAAATAGTAAAGAGGAGTGTAAAACCCAGAATAGAATAAAAACGTTTCTAAAAATACACTAGCAATTTTTTTCTCTAACGGAGTACCGTTTTTATAAATTTCGTTAATCCGTTCTGCTTTATATTGCAGATGTTTGTTGGTATTTGTCCACTCAAAAATATCATCAATCTCTTTTTTTGTATTTAATGTACTGAAGATAGAAGAATAACTTTTGGCATGGACAGATTCCATGAATTGGATGTTATTTAAGACGGCTTCTTCATGAGGCGTCCGCACATCATTTCTCAGTTGATCCATGCCGCTTTCTGATTGAACAGTATCTAATAAAGTTAAACCGCCGAAAACGTAGCCGACAGTAGTTTTTTCTAAATCGGAAAGAGTCCGCCAATCATCTAAGTCATTGGATAACGGAATCCGTGTATCTAACCAAAATTGTTCGGTTAATTTTTCCCAAGTGGATTTATCAATGACGTCTTCAATGGCGTTCCAGTTAATTGCTTCATAATACGTTGCCATGGTTATTCCTCCTGTATGCTGGGACAGCAGTCTGTTTGACTAGTTGTCTCGTTTCTTCGCTTAAAACGTTCTACAGAGTCCAAATAGGAGCGTGCAGCCGTTCTTCTTTGTCCAGTATATCTGAAAATGTCCTGTTTAAAAAGAGAACATTCCTAAAAAATAAGACGCTCAAGCAGAACGCCTTATTTAAGTGCTTTTCATTAAATCACGCAAGACTCACATTGATTGCTGCCAATTTCTTCAGCATCATCTGTAAATGTACGAATATAGTAAATTGATTTAATCCCTTTGTTGAACGCATAATGACGTAAAATGTTCAAGTCACGGGTTGTTTGTTTTGGTGTTTCTTTCCATTCATACAAGCCTTCAGGGATTTCTGAACGCATAAACAAGGTTAAACTCATTCCTTGATCAACGTGTTGTTGCGCTGTTGCGTAGACATCAATCACTTTGCGCATATCCATGTCGTAAGCAGAAGTATAGTAAGGGATTGTATCATTAGCTAAATAAGGCGCTGGATAGTAAATCTTACCAATTTTCTTCTCTTGACGTTCTTCAATCATACGAGTAATTGGATGAATGCTGGCACTAGTATCGTTAATATATGAAATTGAACCATTTGGCGCTACGGCTAAACGATTTTGATGATAAAGACCATCTTTTTTCACAGCATCGCGTAACGCAGCCCAATCTTCAGCCGTTGGAATCTGAATGTCTTTAAAAATTTCTTTCACTTTATCAAATTTTGGTGTAAAGTTGCCTTCAATATATTTATCGAAGTAAGCACCAGAAGCATAATCTGATTTTTCAAAATTGTGGAAGACTTGGTTACGTTCTTTCGCAATTTGATTACTTTCCATTAAAGTCCAGTAATTTAATAACATGAAATAAATGTCTGTAAAGTCTAATGATTCTTCAGAGCCGTATTCCATATGATTTTTAGCGAAGAAGGTGTGTAAGCCCATTGCGCCTAGTCCGATTGTATGGCTTAAACGATTTCCATTTTGGATAGTTGGCACGACATCAATTTCAGAAGCATCTGTTACAAAAGTTAACGCACGCGTCATAGCGCGGACAGATTTTCCAAAGTCAGGACTTTCCATTAAATTAACAATGTTAGTTGAACCTAAGTTACAACTAATATCTGTTCCTAAAACTTCATATTCTTGTTTCCCATTAATAACAGAAGGCGTTTGAACTTGAAGAATTTCAGAACATAAGTTACTCATGATAATCTTGCCATCAATCGGATTGTTTTTGTTAGCTGTATCAATATTGATGATATAAGGATAGCCAGATTCTTGTTGTAATTTAGAAATTTCATTTTCTAAGTCACGGGCTTTAATTTTACGTTTACGTATGTTTGGATTGGCCACTAGGTTATCATATTCTTTGGTAATATCTACATAGGAATAAGGTACACCATATTCACGTTCCACACTATAAGGACTAAATAAATACATATCTTCGTTGTTACGTGTTAATTCGTAAAATTTATCTGGAACAATAACACCAAGAGACAACGTTTTTACACGGATTTTTTCATCAGCGTTTTCTTTTTTAGCAGATAAGAACATTTCAATATCTGGATGGAAGACGTTTAGATAAACCACACCAGCACCTTGACGTTGACCTAGTTGGTTAGAGTAGCTAAAGCTATCTTCAAATAATTTCATAACAGGGACAACACCACTTGCTGCGCCATCATAACCTTTGATTGGTGCGCCCGCTTCACGTAAGTTGGAAAGAGTAATTCCTACGCCGCCGCCGATTCGTGATAATTGAAGGGCAGAATTAATTGAACGCCCAATGCTGTTCATATCATCTGTTACTTGAACTAAGAAACAAGAAACCAATTCACCTCGACGTTTACGCCCAGCGTTTAAGAAAGAAGGTGTGGCTGGTTGATACCGTTGATGGATCATTTCATCCGCCAATGTTAAAGCCAACTCTTCATCGCCATCCGCAAAATACAAGGCATTAAAGGCAACCCGATCTTCATATGTTTCTAAATACTCTGTTCCGGCGTTGTTCTTTAAAGCGTATTGAGAATAAAATTTATAAGCCGCCATGAAAGACTTGAATTGGAAATGTTGTTCATCTAAGAAAGCATATAATTTTTCAATAAAGTCCATTGAATATTTTTCGATGAATTCAGTTTCAATAAAATCTTCTTTCATTAAAAAGTTGATTTTTTCTTCAGCAGAGCTGAATTTACGTGTATTCGGTTCTACATTTTCTTTAAAGAAGGCTGCGAGTGCTTCTTTATCTTTATTTAAAGGGATTTGACCATCAACAGGACGGTTAATCTCGTTATTCAGTTTGAAATAGCTGACATCTTTAATTTCTTTTAGACTCAATTTCTTCCACTACTTTCTTAAAGGTCTCCACGTCTTCGTCTGTTCCGCTAAACTCAAAGGAGTATAGAAGCGGAACGTGGTAATCGCGGGCAATATCTTTGGCGGTATAGACAAATAATTCAGCAAAATTACGGTTGCCCCCACCAGCTACACCAACTAACAGTTCTTGATTACTTTTATAATCAAGAAAGTCATTCACTACCTCTGTAATTTCTGCATCATAGGTAGGAATGACAAGAATAAAAGGCTCATTTATTTCAAAAAAAGGATTCGCTGGCTCAAGTTCATAAGCAGGCAAATCCAATTTTTTAATAAAGCGCCTTGTTTGACCGGTGACTGAAAAATAAACAAGTTTCATCTTAGCTAGCCAATTGTTTTAATTGGTCTGGACGGAAGCCAACAACGGTTGTTGCTTCAGATGTGATTACCGGTACGCTTTGGAACCCTTGTTCTTTTAACCAGTCGATAGCATCTGGTTGTGCGTCGATATTGATTTCTTCAAAAGCGATGTTATTTTCACTTAGGAAACGTTTCGCCATTTTACATTGGATACAGTTATTTTTTGAAAAGATTTTTACGTTCATTGAAAGTTCCTCCTCTTTTTTTCTACATAGACTAGTATAAATCTATGTAGAAAAAAGTCAACACTTTAACACTATATATTGTGGTGCGTTTTTCTCATAATACTAGTTTTTGTGTTTTTGAAAGAAAAATGAAAACACGTGAATCCTCGTTTTTGGGAGAAAAAACACATTGGTCAGTGTTTGACAAACAAAAAAATTAAAATTTTGAAAGAGAACATTTAGTGAAAAAACACTAAATATTGTGTTGACATTTGAGTTAGGCACAAGAAGAAAAAATAAGCGGATTTGTTATTGAATGAGTGGAATTTTATAGTAGCTAGTAACATAAAAAACAAGAGCTGACTTTTTTCAAAAATAGTAACCTGAAAAAAGTGTCTCTATATAGAAGGAAAATAGAAGAAAACAGGAGATACATCCAGAAATTCATTGACTTTCCGTGTAAGCAAGCGTATTCTTTTAATTGAGAACGATTCTCATTTTCGTTTGAAACTTTTTCACATGGAGGAAAGTAAATGATTACGTTAGCGCAGGCAGAAGTTGGGAAAGTCTATACAGTCGAAAGCGTCCAAGCAGATGTTCAGACAAAGAAACATCTGAACAATTTAGGTGTCGTTGCAGGCCAAGCAGTTGTCCTTGTCAATTATCAGAATCAAAATGGTATTGTTTTATTACATAATAGTCGAATTGCGCTGACAGATACGATTTTACAAGCGATTCATGTGGAGGAGCGCTCGGCGAATGAGAAAGTTTGGGTCTCCTTAGATACCTTGAAAGTTGGAGAACGCGCTACAATAGTAGGGATCCACGGACAAGGAGCGGTGAAACGTCGGTTGATGGACATGGGCTTAACAAAAGGAACAGTAATTTTTATTCGCAAAGTAGCTCCTTTAGCTGATCCAATTGAAATCAATGTACGTGGCTACGAACTAACGTTACGAAAAAGTGAAGCGGAACTAATCTTGGTTGAAAAGGAGGAAAGCGAATGACTCAGCAAATTGCACTAGCCGGCAACCCTAATAGCGGTAAAACGACAACGTTCAATATGTTAACAGGAGCCAACCAATATGTTGGAAACTGGCCAGGGGTGACTGTGGAACGCAAAGAGGGGGTGGCAAAGAAAGATAAGACACTCATTATTCAAGATTTGCCAGGGATTTACTCTCTTTCTCCTTATACGCCTGAAGAAATTGTGGCACGAGATTATCTTTTGGAGGACCAACCTTCAGTGATTTTGAATATTCTCGATGTGACCAATTTGGAACGGAATCTTTATTTAACAACACAATTAATTGAAACTGGATTACCGGTTGTTTGTGCGTTAAATATGATGGATTTGTTGGAAAAAAACGGCCAAACATTGAATAGTGAAAAGTTAAGTTATGGCTTAGGCGTGCCTGTTGTTGAGATTAGTGCTTTGAAGAATCGTGGGTTGGATCATGCTTTAAAACAAAGTAAGCAGCGAGCGAATGCCATAGAGACAGAGGTTATTTATCCTTCTTATGATAATCGCTTAGAAGCAGCACTTGCTGAAATTGTTGATATTTTAGGGAATACTGTTCCTGAAACGCAACAGCGTTGGTATAGTTTAAAACTTTTTGAACGAGATGTTCGAACCAAAGAGCAATTATTATTGAGTTCTTTTCAAGAAAAAGAAATTGAAGAAGTCATTCAAATTACTGAAAAAATCTTTCAAGATGAAAGTGAAGCGATTATCATCAATGAACGCTATGCCTTTATTGCTCGATTAATTGCTTTATGTGCGACGAAAAAAACAGAAATGACATTTACTCACAGTGATAAGATTGACCGAGTGGTAACCAATCGGTGGTTGGCGTTGCCAATCTTTGCGTTTGTGATGTGGTTGGTCTATTACTTGTCTATTCAAACGGTTGGTACAATGGGGACAGACTGGTTAAACGATGTCTTTTTCGGGGAATGGGTTCCTCAATTTGTAGGAAATTGGTTGGCGCAATGGCAAGTAGCGCCATGGATGCAAAGTTTAATTTTAGATGGGATCATTGCAGGTGTTGGGGCTGTGTTAGGCTTTTTACCACAACTGGCCGTCCTGTTTTTATGTTTAGGTTTTTTAGAAGATTGTGGCTATATGGCACGGATTGCCTTTGTCATGGATCGCTTGTTTCGGAAATTCGGCCTATCTGGTAAGTCGTTTATTCCAATGTTAATTGCGACAGGTTGTGGGGTCCCAGGCGTGATGGCTAGTCGAACGATTGAAAACGAACGCGATCGGCGAATGACTATTATGGTCACGACTTTTATGCCATGTTCGGCGAAGTTGCCAATTATCGCTCTGATTGCAGGTGCATTTTTTCCTAACCAAAGTTGGGTCTCGCCCTCTGCTTATTTCTTAGGGGTTGCTTCCATTGTGTTGTCAGGGATTGCTTTAAAAAAGACCAAGCATTTTTCGGGAGATCCAGCACCATTCATTATGGAACTTCCCGCCTATCATTTGCCACAGCTTAGAAGTGTGGTTCGACATGCCTATGAACGATGTCGCTCATTTGTAAAAAAAGCAGGCACGATTATTTTTGTTTCCAGTATTCTCATTTGGTTCATGTCCCATTATTCTGTGACGTTTCAACCCGTTCCAGAAAGTCAAAGTATTCTAGCATTTCTAGGTAAAGGGTTGGCGGTGCTATTTATCCCATTAGGTTGGGGGAATTGGCAAGGGGCAGTTGCTACAATTACAGGATTGATAGCGAAAGAAAATATTATTGGTACCTTAGGCATTTTATTTGGCAATGTGAAAGATGTTTCTGAAAACGGGGTAGAAGTCTGGGGCGCACTGCAACACACCTTTACACCAGTCGCGGCCTATTCGTTCTTAACTTTTAACTTATTATGTGCACCTTGTTTTGCTGCAATTGGCGCAATTCGCCGTGAAATGGGAGACCTCAAATGGACATTAGGAGCCATTGGTTATCAATGCGGTTTGGCTTATATGGTTAGTTTTGTGATTTATCAATTGGGCCATGTGTTAGTCGAAAAAGGCACACTAACTCTGGGGACTTTTTTAGCGATGGGTGTTGTTTTAGCTGGATTTTATTTCCTTATAAGAAAACCAAAGCCAGGCAAAGAAAGTGTCCAAGCAATCACTTCTTTAGAAAGAGGGTAATAACGGATGGCAACAATTATTTTATCCATTTTAATTTTTGGAACAGCAGGAATCATCACCTATCGACGAATAAAAAAAGGGGAAAGTTGTGAAGATTGTCAAACAGCTTGTCCTGTAAAAAAAGAACAATCTTCACAAGAATAACAACTGAAAAAAATTCCCTCTTGTATAAATAATAGCGGAGTGCTACAATATTGAGGTAGCTGAAAAGCCATTTTATACAACGGGGGCATAGCTCAGTTGGTTAGAGCATCTGACTCTTAATCAGAGGGTCTAGGGTTCGAATCCCTATGCCCCCATTGGGTGCCAAACCCACGAGAACGGTATTCTGTCGGCGTCTTAGGACGTTTCGAAGACGGAGTACGCGTTCTCTTTTTTTACATAAAATGTCGAGTGTCGTGAGAGATACACTAGTTAAATCATTTAAAGAATGCTACGCTTAGAAGAGCGAGAAAGTACGTTATATAAAAAAAGTTGAAAAATTTTTCAGGCTAAAAAAGCGAATTTACCAAAAAACGCACTTTTTGGTTCCTATGAAACGAAAAAGTACGTACTATACAGCATGTACGGCACGGTATATGATGATATCAGAAAACGTTAAAGGAGCGAATCAAATGATTACATCACTAGCAGATACAGTAACATTAAACAACGGCACTAAAATTCCAGGAATGGGTCTCGGGGTATTCCAAATACCAGATGAAGAGACAGCAAAAGTGGTCGAAGAAGGGATTGTCAATGGTTATCGTTTAATCGATACAGCGCAAATCTATGGCAATGAATCTGGCACAGGAGCGGGAATTAAAGCAGGCTTAGCGGCAACTGGTTTGAACCGTGAGGACTTATTTGTTACCTCGAAAGTTTGGAACGCGCATATTTCCTATGATGAAACAATTCAAGCTTTCAATGATAGTTTGGAACGTTTAGGTTTAGATTATTTAGATTTGTATTTAATTCATTGGCCAGGAAATAATTCTTACAAAGAATCATGGCAAGCTTTAGAAACTTTATACGCCGAAGGAAAAGTGAAAGCAATTGGTGTCAGCAACTTCCAAGTTCATCATTTAGAAGATTTACTTTCTTATGCAAAAGTTGTTCCGGTAATTAACCAAGTGGAACTACATCCAAAATTGGATCAAAAAGAAGTGCGTAATTTCTGTGAAAAACATGATATCAAAGTCCAAGCTTGGTCACCATTGATGCAAGGCCAATTATTATCTAATGAAACCATTTTGGCGATTGCTGAGAACCATAATAAATCAGCAGCCCAAGTGATTTTACGTTGGGATATTCAACAAGATATCTTATTAGCCGTGAAATCTGTCCACAAAGAACGGATGATTAGCAATGCAGCGGTCTTTGATTTTGAACTAAGTGCAGAAGAAATGGCACAAATCAACCAATTGAATGAATCGTTACGTGTGGGACCAGATCCAGACACGTTTGATTTCTAAAAATTAACTAGGAGGAGATACAATGAGTGAAGCAGTTAAAGGTTTTTCAGTAGTCAACCACGTGGGGATTACAGTCAGTAATTTGGATGAATCAGTGAAGTTTTATGAAGCATTAACAGGAACAAAAATCGCAAATCGTGATGAAATTGGTGGAAAACGGATGGCCCAAACACAAGGGTTAGATGATACATTAATCAAGTATGCCAATGTGCATCTAGAAAACATCAATATTGATTTATTAGAATATGTTAAACCAAAATCAGAAAAAGCTTCTTATTCCAACGAACAAATTAGTGCAATGCATATGTGTTTCGAAGTGGAAGATATTGATGCAGCTGTTGCACGTCTAAGAGCGATTGGCGTAGAACCTGATGGAGAGCCGATTACATTCCAAGAAGAAGATGGCTTGAAGAGCGGTTTTGGTACAGGGGTTGCTTACTTTACCGATCCAGATGGTACAAATTTAGAATTGATTGCTCCTAAAGGTCCATTTACACGAAATTAAGTTAAAAGACTTTCAAACAAACATCAAAAAGACCCCCTCATTCTAGTATCACTAACTAGAATGGGGGCTCTTTTTATTTTTTGAGACAGAAGTCGCTAAAGAAAAGATATTCCAAATCCGTAATTGATGGTATACTAAAACGTAACAAATAAAGGAGGAAGACAATTGATTCTTAGCGTCTTAACAGTTATTTATTTTATTAATGCAATTATTGCGGGAATTACCATTTTGTTAAAACCTCGGGATGTAGCAGCAATTTGGGCATGGCTACTCGTACTGATTGCTCTACCCGTTTTTGGTTTTTTCTTATATTTATTCTTTGGTCGAGGGTTAACCGACAAAAAGAAATTTTATTTGCAACAAAGTGATTTACGGGAATTAGAGAATTTCCAGAATTTCCAAGAAGAAAGTTTTGAACTTTATAGTCAAAAGATGCCGACGGAGGAGCAACAACAGTTTACAGACTTTTTTTCCTCGTTAAATAGGATGCCTCTGACTAAGAAAAATGATGTTGAAATTTTTACGGATGGTACGGAAAAATTCAATGCGTTGATGGCGGATATAAAAAAAGCTCAGCACTCCATTCATATTGAATATTATGCCTTTGTAACGGATCATATCGGCACCAAAATTTTGAACTTATTAGAAGAAAAGGCGGCTGAAGGGGTTGAAGTGCGGTTGCTTTACGATGCCTTTGGCTCAAAGGGCACCAAGGTTCATCATTTGAATGAATTGAAAAAAAACGGTGGTTTTGTCCAAACGTTTATTACTTCTCAAAAAGCACTTTTGAAGTTTCGTTTGAATTATCATGATCACCGGAAAATTGTTGTTATTGACGGAAAAGTAGGCTACATTGGCGGCTTTAATGTTGCCGATCAATATGCCGGAACGACTAAAAAGTTTGGCTATTGGCGGGATACACATTTACGGATTCAAGGGCCAGCAGCCTCATTACTGCAAATGCGTTTTTTAATGGATTGGAACGTCTCTTCCCCCGAGAAAAATCGTGTGGCGTATCAATTGGATTATTTCTTTAAACTTGAAGCGTTGGTGCCAGAGGCAAATACATCCATTCAGATGATTGCCAGTGGTCCTAACAGTGACCGTGAACAAATTAAATTGGCCTTTATTAAATTGATTACTTCTGCCAAGAAAAGAGTCTGGATTCAAACGCCGTATTTAGTTCCTGATGATAGTGTCTTGGCTGCTTTAAAGGTTGCTGCGGCTTCAGGAGTAGATGTTAAAATTATGATTCCAGATAAGCCCGACCATCCGTTTATTTATCGAGCAACACAGTATTACGGCCGCTTATTGATGAAAGAAAATATTGAAATTTTAATTTATAACGGTGGTTTCTTGCATGCGAAAACAATGATTATGGATGATGAAGTCTGCACAGTTGGTTCAGCCAATCAAGATATCCGAAGTTACAAATTAAACTTTGAAGCAAATGCTGTGTTATATGATAAAAAAATCATTGATCAATTAGAAGCAATTTTCTTAGAAGATCGAAAAAAATGTACAACAATGACTCCAGAAGTTGTTCGCGACATGTCAAAATGGTTGATTTTTAAACAACAAATTTCACGATTATTTTCACCAATTCTTTAAAACTGTTTTTCACAAAATGACGAACTTCTGATCCGAAGTTCGTCATTTTTCTTCGGGAATTTTATAAAAGTATAGAAAATCACAAAAAAAGTCAAAAAAATTTTAAAGAATATTTTTTTAATTTTTTCGTTATTTTTTTATCTGTAGTTGCTGTTAAAACAAATAAATATTATTGTTAATTCGTTATTTTATTTTTGTGAAAAAGGGACATCTTTTGTAAAAGTAAAAAAAATTAAGCAAAGAGTGTTGACAAAAAAAACGAAAAGGAATATGCTACATGTACAAGTTAAATACAAAGCAATGACAGAAAAGCAGTAGAGAAATAACCACTGTTACAGAAAGCTAGTGGCGCTGGAAACTAGTACACGTTATTTATCGAATTACATTCTTGAGCTTCTGCCTACAGGGCACGGGTAACAGCGTTATTTGTTAAGAGGTATATAGTATTTTAAATAAACTAAACTATGTATAAATTTGGGTGGTACCACGAGAAATTCGTCCCTAAGTCGTTTCGACGGCTTAGGGATTTTTTGTATTCTTTTTTTGAATACGTGGCAGACCAAAGAAAATTTCGTGAACCCGTGTATACATAGAAATAAACACGGAATATCGTGTAAAAACAAGTGTGTTAATCGTTTGTTTCGTTAAATGAACGATTTCCTATAAAGAGATAATTATAAATATGGAGGGTGATAACATGAATATCATTGACGAGCTAGCATGGCGTGATGCAATCAATCAACAAACAAACGAAGAAGGACTAAGAGAACTTACAGAAAATACGAGCATTTCGCTATATTGCGGTGTCGATCCAACTGGAGATAGCATGCATATTGGACATTTAATTCCTTTTATGATGATGAAACGATTCCAATTAGCAGGTCATCACCCATACATTTTAATTGGTGGCGGAACTGGAACAATTGGTGACCCAAGTGGACGAACAACCGAACGTGTCTTACAAACGATGGAAGCTGTGCAACATAATGTGGACAGTCTTTCAAACCAAATGAAAAAATTATTTGGTAAAGATGCTGAGGTAACAATGGTGAACAACTACGATTGGTTATCAGAACTATCTTTATTAGATTTTTTAAGAGATTACGGGAAAAACTTTAATGTCAACACGATGTTGGCAAAAGACATTGTCGCTAGTCGTTTAGAAAGTGGCATTTCCTTTACAGAATTCACATACCAAATTCTTCAATCAATTGACTTTTACACATTGCATAAAAAACATAATATTCAATTGCAAATTGGTGGCGCTGATCAATGGGGCAATATCACTGCAGGATTAGATTTGATTCGTAAAAAAGAAGGACCAGAAGCCAAAGTATTCGGGTTAACCATTCCTTTAATGCTAAAAGCAGATGGTACAAAATTTGGGAAAACAGCGGGTGGCGCTATCTGGTTAGATCCTAAGAAAACCTCACCATTTGAATTCTACCAATTCTGGTTAAACCAAGATGATCGTGATGTCATCAAATACTTGAAATTCTTTACTTTCTTAGATAAAGAAGAAATCGATGCGTTAGCTGAAAAAGTTGAAAAAGAACCAGGTAAACGTGAAGCACAAAGACGCTTAGCTGAAGAAGTGACACGATTTGTTCACGATGATGCAGCATTAGAAGAAGCGCAAAAAATTTCAGAAGCTCTTTTCTCAGGCAATATTAAAGACTTAACGATTGAGGAAATCGAGCAAGGGTTAGAACATGTGCCAACTGTTGAAATTACCAAAGATGCTAAAAACATTGTAGATTGGTTAGTTGACACAGAAATCGAACCATCAAAACGTCAAGCTCGCGAAGATGTGAGCGGAGGAGCTATAAGTATTAACGGTGACCGAGTTACCGATTTAGATTTTGCAGTCGATCCAACACAACATTTCGATGGAAAATTCGTTGTTGTACGGAAAGGGAAGAAAAATTACTTTTTAGCAAAAGTAATGGATTAGAAATTGATAATAATTTCACGAAGAGAAGACGTGTGATTATTTGATCAAAGTTAAAATTCTATTTCTCCTTACAGGTAGTGGTGAAACCGTTAATACACCTAATAAGAGTGGGATTGTACACACAATCCCACTCTTATTTTTTTATATAATGGTTCTGACAAGACACCTTGTGAAAAAATTATAAAATTAAAGAGCTATGATAACCATTGTTATTTTTCTTCTTTACACTTTAGCCGTTTGGGTGTAAGTTGTGAATGCAAAATCTAATTCATTAAAATTTGTAAGGAGGAATTTTCGTATGAAAAACGAAAAATTAGCAAAAGGCGAAATGAACCTTAATGCACTATTCATTGGGGACAAAGCCGAAAACGGACAATTATATAAAGACTTGTTGATCGACTTAGTAGATGAACATTTAGGATGGCGTCAAAACTACATGCCACAAGACATGCCAGTTATCTCTTCTCAAGAACGCACATCTGAAAGCTACGAAAAAACTGTCAACCATATGAAAGATGTATTGAATGAAATCTCTTCTCGCATGCGTACACATTCAGTTCCATGGCATACAGCAGGTAGATATTGGGGACATATGAACTCAGAAACATTAATGCCTTCTCTATTAGCTTATAACTTTGCAATGCTATGGAACGGGAACAACGTTGCCTATGAATCTTCTCCAGCAACTTCTCAAATGGAAGAAGAAGTAGGACATGAATTTGCTCACTTAATGAGCTACAAAAATGGTTGGGGACACATCGTTGCTGATGGTTCTTTAGCTAACTTAGAAGGCTTATGGTATGCCCGTAACATTAAATCATTACCATTTGCTATGAAAGAAGTAAAACCAGAATTAGTTGCTGGCAAATCAGATTGGGAACTATTGAACATGCCAACAAAAGAAATTATGGACTTATTAGAATCAGCTGAAGATGAAATTGATGAAATCAAAGCTCATTCAGCTCGTTCAGGTAAACATTTACAAGCAATCGGTAAATGGTTAGTTCCACAAACTAAACACTATTCTTGGTTAAAAGCTGCTGATATTATCGGTATCGGTTTAGATCAAGTTATCCCAGTACCAGTTGACCATAACTACCGTATGGATATCAACGAATTAGAAAAAATCGTTCGTGGCTTAGCAGAAGAACAAATTCCAGTGCTAGGTGTTGTCGGTGTAGTTGGTTCTACTGAAGAAGGTGCCGTTGACTCAATCGATAAAATTATTGCTTTACGCGATGAATTAATGAAAGACGGTATTTACTATTATGTACACGTTGATGCTGCTTATGGTGGTTATGGACGTGCCATCTTCTTAGACGAAGACAACAACTTCATCCCTTACGAAGATTTACAAGATGTTCACGAAGAATACGGTGTCTTCAAAGAGAAAAAAGAACACATTTCAAGAGAAGTGTATGATGCATATAAAGCAATCGAATTAGCAGAATCAGTAACAATTGACCCTCATAAAATGGGTTATATCCCTTATTCAGCTGGTGGTATCGTTATCCAAGATATCCGTATGCGCGACGTTATTTCTTACTTCGCAACTTACGTATTTGAAAAAGGTGCCGATATTCCTGCATTACTAGGTGCTTATATCCTTGAAGGTTCAAAAGCTGGTGCAACAGCTGCTTCTGTATGGGCTGCACATCACGTTTTACCTTTAAACGTTGCAGGTTATGGTAAATTAATTGGTGCTTCAATTGAAGGCTCACATCATTTCTATAACTTCTTGAATGATTTAACATTCAAAGTTGGCGACAAAGAAATCGAAGTCCACACATTAACTCATCCAGACTTCAACATGGTTGACTATGTGTTTAAAGAAAAAGGCAACGATGATTTAGTAGCAATGAACAAATTAAACCATGATGTATATGACTATGCATCATACGTTAAAGGAAATATTTACAACAACGAATTCATTACTTCACATACTGACTTTGCTATTCCAGATTATGGCAACAGCCCATTAAAATTTGTAAACAGCTTAGGATTTAGTGACGAAGAATGGAACCGTGCAGGTAAAGTAACTGTGTTACGTGCTGCTGTAATGACTCCATACATGAACGATAAAGAAGAATTTGATGTTTACGCTCCTAAGATTCAAGCTGCTTTACAAGAAAAATTAGAACAAATTTACGACGTAAAATAATTGAATCTTAAACGGAAAAAAGAAATGGTAACCGAACGAGAGAACGTTGGTCTGGTTGATTTATTCAATAGATAAATCAACCAGACGGCTAACCTCTTAACCAATTCTTTGTCTGGGTAAGAGGCAGTCGAATGACTGTTTTACTCAGCGTATAACAGTCATTCATGCTCCTTATCCAAAATCTTATAAGGAGTGTACAAAATTGGATAAACAACAAGTTAAAAAAATTGAATTAGGTACTTTTATCGGTTTAACAATGGCATTGTGTGCAACTGTACGTAGTATCCCAACACTTGCTGCTGTTGGTTGGACATTAATTTCTTACACAATTTTCGCGGTCTTATTCTTTGCTGGTCCAATCGCATTGATATCTGGTGAATTATCTACGATGCTTCCTCAAGAAGGTGGCCCTCAACTTTGGGTTAAAACTGCCTTAGGTAGCAAATGGGGTTTTGTTGTCGCTTGGTTACTATGGGTGCAAATGTTCCCAGGAATGGTAATGGTTGCTTCTACATTAGGCCCTTTGCTAGGTAATACATTTGGTAATGTTCATTTAGGTGAAAATCATTGGTTCGTATTAGGTTGTATCTTAGTGATTTACTGGATTATTACAATCTTGAACTTGAAATTTGACATGGCGAAAGTTGGCGGAAATATTGGTGTTTGGCTAGGTGTTTACATCCCAGTATTAGTTATGTTTGTTTTAGGTCTTCTTTCAATGATTAAAGTAGGCTTAACACCTGGCGGCTATTTAGGTGCCTTCTCTTGGTCAAAAGTTTTACCAAACTTAGAAAATATGGACACATTTAAATATCTAGCAGGGATTGCGTTTATCTTTGTTGGGATTGAAATGTCTTCTGTTTATATTCCTCGTTTGAAAGATGCAACAAAAAATTATACAAAAGGCGTTTTCATTTCATTAATTGGTTTAGTTTTATTAAATGTTATTAATGCAATGTTTGTTGCTAACATTGTTCCAAATGGCAAAATGGAATTGTCTAACATTACACAACCAATTTTGCTTTATTGTGACGTTTTAGGTTTACCAACAATTATTGGTAATATCTTTAGTTTCATGGTCTTCTTAGGTGTGTTATTACAATTATCTGCTTGGGTTACTGGACCATCAAAAACAATTATTCAAGTTGCTCGTGATGGCTTATTGCCACCAAAATTTGGTTTCCATCGCGAAAATAAATATGGCGTTTCTCGTAACGTTGTGTTAACACAATCTGTAGTTATCTCATTATTCGCTTTACTTTATGGGGTAATGGATGATGTCAACGCTGTATTCTTAACTTTAACAAATGCAACAACAATTATTTATAGTATTGTGTATGTATTGATTGCGATTTCCCTAATTAAATTACGTAAATCTCAACCAGATACACTACGTCCTTACCGAATTGGTAAAAAAGGTAATGGCTTAGCTTATTTAGTGGCAGCAATGTTAATTTTTAGTGTTATCATTGTTATTTTCGCCACATTAGGTACAACAACCGTGACTGATGCAGTCTTAGTTGCATTAATCACTATTGTTATGTTTGTGATTCCGTTAATCATTAATCGCTTTAAAAAAGCAAGTTGGGCAACGGAAGTAAAAGAAGATTTAGGTGAATAAAAAGGCTAGCAATTATTTTGCTGAGTGCCTCTTCACCTGATGACTATAGTAAATTGTCGTTTGGAAACTGAAGCAAGTTCGATTATTGCTTCAGTTTTCGCTTTCCATAAAAGGAGGTTTTCATATGAAATCAACGAAACCCACTGTTTCGTTCGCTGAAAGTTTAGGCATTTTGATTGCCTTGTTAGCGATTCTCGGGTACTTAATTATTGGTCAAAAATTAACCCCTCACATACCGATTCTTTTTGTATTCATGTTGTTGTTGCTTTATGGCAAATGGAAAGGATTTTCTTGGGATGAAATCCACGAAGGCATTGTGGAAGGGATTAAACCAGGAATCATTCCGATTATTATTTTCTTGTTGATAGGTGTCTTAGTTGCTACTTGGATCTTGTCTGGGACGATTCCAACAATTATGGTCTATGGTTTTAAAATTATCTCAGTGAAGTTCTTCTTACCAACCGTTTTTGTGGTCTGTGCACTAGTTGGTGTGACGGTAGGGAGCTCCTTTACGACTGTTTCAACTATGGGGATTGCCTTTCTAGGTATTGGTCATATTCTTGGATTCGACAATGCGATGACAGCTGGTGCAGTTGTTTCAGGTGCCTTTTTGGGGAACAATATTTCACCGTTATCTGATACAACAAACTTAGCTGCTGGAATTGGTGGCGTGAACCTTTTTGAACATATACTAAACATGATGTACACTGTTATTCCGGCGTTTATTATTTCGATTGTCGGCTATATCTTCTTGGGGCATCAATCTGGTTCAGCGGATTTACAATCGGTTGATGCAATGGTCCAAACGTTACATCAAGGATTCTGGATTTCACCGATTACATTGTTGCCAGTAGCGGTTTTATTCTTATTCGCTTGGAAAAAGGTACCAGCTATTCCAACGTTATTAGTCGGCTCTACAGTGGCGGTCATCTTAGCTTTTATAAATGATCATCACCTAAGTTTAGCGAAAGTTTCTACCATCTTAATGAGTGGTTATGTGGCAGATACAGGGGATCAAAGTATTGATACACTTTTATCTCGTGGTGGGATTGAAAGCATGTTAGGTTCTGCTGCGTTGATTATTTTGGCATTAGGTTTGGGCGGCTTGTTGATTAAGTTTAACATCGTGGCTACTTTAATTGATAAAATTAAAGGCTATGTGAATAATCCAGCCAAATTAATCGCTTTAACTGCCTTAAGTTCTGTGGGAATTAACTTACTAGTTGGCGAACAATATTTGTCAATTATTTTACCAGGGGAAACATTTAAATCCTCATTTACTCGTTTAGGTATTGATAAAAAATATTTAACTCGTACTTTGGCAGATGCTGGGGCGGCAGTCAACTCGTTAATTCCTTGGGGAGTTAGTGGTACCTTCATTATGGGAACGTTAAAAGTTGGTGCACTAGAATACTTACCATATGCCTTTTTCCCATTGCTTTGTCCTATTATCACTGTCATTTTGGGGATATTCTTAAAAAAACAACAAGGGGAAAACAAAAAAGCACCAGGGACTAACGTTGAATTGTGAGTTTTTTCAGATAATTAAACAATTGGTTACGATTGAACCTCAGTGTATCTACTGATTGGTTCAATCGTTTTTTCGTCACAGATTTTTTACAATTCTTCATATAATCTTTGAAGCTCCTTAAAGGCAATTTAATTATTCTAAGTTATGATACAAAGGATCAATCAAATAGGTGGATGAACGTGGTGTTAAACTCATAGAGACTAACAGTAGTTTATTCTTGCTCAATGTTGAGGTGTAGGTTCGAATCCTACCGTCCACTTTCTGTTATTTAAACCAACTTAGAACGAAACACAAACAAGTGACGGATACACATGATTAAGGTACAATAAGGGTAGGGAAAACAAGGAGGAATTCTTATGAAAAAGATAGGGCTTATTTCTAGTGCTTTTCTTTTAACCCTTGCTTTAGCAGCATGTGGCGGCGGAAAAAGTACAGAAAATACGGATAGTCGTTCCAGTGCTGCGGAAAGTACCACAGTCGAGAGTACAAAAGCATCTGCTACAAAAGAATCAAGTAGCAAAGCAGCAACAAAATCTAGTGATGCGAAACCGTCAGGAACAACAACAGCTGATTCGAAAGCAACAGCTTCTTCTACGAAGGAAGCGGCAAATAATGGCTCAGCAGAGAAGCAATCACCAGCGAAAAATGCGAATCCAGATGACCAAGCCAACCAAGTGCTTAACCAGCTAGCAAACATGTTTCCTGGTCAAGGCTTACCGCAGGCAATTTTAACGAGTCAAACGAATAACTTTTTAACTGCAGCGACAACATCACAAGCGGATCAAAACAATTTCCGTGTTTTATATTATGCAGAAAAAGAAGCGATTCCAGTGAATGATGCACGTGTTAATCAGTTAACGCCAATTAGTTCTTTTGAGAAAAAAACATATGGCTCTGATGTCGAAGCAAAAAATGCAGTGAACCAAATCATTGACAATGGCGGTCAACCAGTAGATTTAGGTTACAATATCACTGGTTATAAACAAGGGGCGGCAGGTTCTAGTTACTTATCTTGGCAAGAAGGCAATTGGAGTTTAGTCGTACGGGCCTCAAATATCAATGGTGAATCGCCTGATGATTTAGCGAAAAATGTTGTCAATATTTTGGAACAAGAAACATTACCAGCACCGAATACCGTTGGTCAAATCACGCTGAACGTGGCAGGAACCACTGACTATAATCGAAACTCAGTAGTTTGGCAAGCCGGTACAGTCGTTTACTCTGTTCATCATTTTGACCCAATTCAAGCAGTGAAGATGGCAACATCGATGTAATTAATAAAAAGAAAGCGTGCGACAACGCCCATTGTCAAACGCTTTCTTTTATTATTTTTGTTCTGTATAACCTTGTGACTCCACCAATTCTTGGCTTTTCTTCATGCTGATTCCCTTAGAAGAATCTCCATCAATCTGGATACCATCCACTTTTTTTGCTTTATCATAATCAAGTTTTTCATAATTAATCGTCAATTTTTCGATGGCTTGTTTGTCCTCATAGGTCAGTTTGTAATCAAGCCCTTTGATGTCCTCATATTGTTTAGAAACGGGTTCCAACGCTGTTTTTGCCTCTTCTTTTGTAATCCCCAATTTGTCATAAGAAACAATGTTTTTAGCCGTTTGCGTTAAGACTTTATCTCCTTGGTACGTATAGGTTAAGGTGGAATCAATCCCATCTTGTGGCGAACCTACAAAGGTTTTTGTCTCTATTTTTGAACCGCAACTTGCAAGAAAGAATACCCCAATAAAAATTAAAAATACGCGTAAAAACTTTTTCATTTCTAGATAACCTCCTTTAGCTGTTTATTCTTGACTGTAACATAACACGGCAAATAATTACTGTTAAGTAGAAAGCTTGTGAGAAGTCCAGCAAATAAAAAACTTGCCTCTTCTCATAAAAATGAAGAGGCAAGTTTTTTATTTAGTAATATCACTTAAATCTGGTTGTGAGTGGGCCAACCGACTGGCAGCCGCAGCCGCAATTGCGCCCACGATATCATCCAAGAATGTGTGGACATGTTCGCCATCATGCGCATTTAACTCTTTTAAAATGCCTGGTTTTACCTTGTCGATATACCCATAGTTCGTAAAACCGATAGATCCATAAACATTTACAATGGAGAGCGCCATAATTTCATCAATGCCATAAAGCCCTTCATCTTCCGTTAAAATTTCTTGTAACGGTGAGAGTAGCTTGTTTTCTTCTGCCAGAATATCCAGTTGGACACCTGTAATAATCGCGTTGTGTACTTCACGCTTTGTTAACACGGCATCAACACTTTCTAAACAAGTATCTAATGTTAAATTGTCAATATAATCTTTTTGTAAAAATAACACAAGTTCAGCTAAATCATTCATTGTTACGCCACGTTCTTGCAATAAACGACGTGCGCTATTTTCTAACGTATCTCCTTGGATTACCATTTTTTGTCCTCCTAATTTCTGCTTTAGTTGAAGTTCTTCTTTCATGGTACCAAAAAGAACGATAAAGGGGAATTAGAATCTATTTTGGTAGAGAATAATTTAGTTGAAGTGTTATTTTTAGTTAAAAATTACTAAGCGTTCGGTTGTAACGATGCCATCACTTGTTTTAATTGTGTCACTGATTTTTGGAAGAGTTCTTTTTCAGCGGCATTCAGATTCAATTCAATAATGTCAGTCACACCTTGATTGCCAACGACTGCAGGAATCCCTGTAAATACATCTTGTTGCCCATATTGCCCATCTAAGTAAGCTGAGACAGGTAAAATAGCTTGTTCATTATTTAAAATGGCTTTAACAATGCGTGCAGTACTCATACCAATCCCATAATAGGTCGCTTGTTTGCGATCGATAATTTCATAAGCTGTATTTTTCACTTTATCAGAAATGATTGGTAAATCGTCACTAGTTAAGCGCTCTGTCGTATCCACAATTTCTAAAATAGGTTTGGTACCAATCATGGTATGAGACCAGACAGCCACTTCAGAATCCCCGTGTTCGCCAATAATATAGCCGTGAACATTGCGTGGATCAATCGCTAAACGTTGAGACAGTTCTTTGCGGAAACGAGTTGTGTCCAAAGTTGTACCAGTTCCAATTACTCTTGAAACAGGTAAACCAGAAGCTTGCCAAGCCACATAAGTCAGTACATCGACAGGATTTGAGGCAATCACTAAAATTCCATCAAAACCAGATTTCATGATATTGTTAACAATTGTTTTCATAATTTCTGCATTGATTGAAACCAAATCTAGACGACTTTGCCCAGGTTTTTGATTAGCGCCAGCTGTAATCACGACGATATCGGCATCTTGGCAGTCTTGATAGTCGCCAGCCCAGACGTTTACATTTTCTTGACCCCAAGACACACCATCTAATAAGTCAATTGCTTCGCCTTCAGATTTGGCTTTGTCAATATCAACTAAGATTAATTCATTCGCAATCCCTTGGTTGATCATGGAATAGGCAATACTTGTGCCAACAAAACCAGTACCAATAATTGCGACTTTTTTGTTAAATACTTTCATCGTTCATCTCTTCTTTCTGTAATATTTCTTTCTTAGTGAATTATATCACGAACTTTTCAGGTGTGGTTATACCAATCTGTAATAGTCTTTATTAACAATTTAAATAAGGGAAGCGTGCTTTTTTTGTTATGATAAGAGTAGGAAAATAGAGAAGATAAGGAGGCAAAATGACAACGACAACAGTGTATTATGCAAGCAATAATGAAAAACAGCCGAACCGTTTTCAACTAGTTATCGGTAGCTGTAGCTATGAACTTCCAAAAATAGAAATCTACGAAATTCTGGAATGTATCGCTTTAGCATATGGCTATCAAAAAGAACCATTCATTGAAGAACAAACAGAATGTTTTGTTAAAGGCAACCGTTGTATACATGTTTCCCAACAAGCGACGACGTTGACTTTTGTTGTGAATGATCTGCGTTTAGTAATGGAAAAACAATGCCGAAATCACGAAGAAGTCTTTCAAGAAGTCAATCATATTTTATTGAATATTTTTGAGGAGACCCCTTGTGTTTTTCTCGAAAAGTAGGAAAGAAGGATTAAGATGAAACAGGTGAAAATAACAACTACCTCAGACTTGATTAATGGCGGCTGCAATGCCTGTCCGAATGTGAAGTGTACGAATTATCTTGTTCATGTAGAAGATGAAACAATTGCGTTAGAAACGCTAACCGTTGCAGATTTAGTAACTTTATTAGCACTCAAAGAAGGGTTTCGTCAAAAATTAGTTATGGAAATGTTCGAAGAATATACGGTGTTTGAAAGGGAAACTCATCAAGTTGTATTTAAGGAAGAGGAAACGAGAATTCTTTTTCAATCAAAAAAACAGACCATTCAAAGCACTCTTTTGTGTAAAGAGCCACAACAAGTGTTTCAAGAAACCCAGCAAATTTTACACCAACTATTTGAGTTAGAACCTTTTGAATTTGAATTGGTAGAGGAAACTGATGAATAAAAAACAGGAAAACGATTTAGCGAAAGCTAAGTCGTTCTCCTGTTTTTTAGGTTTGTCGTTCACGAATTTTTTCAACGATTCGGTTATAAACTTCAGAGAAGGAAGTATTGGCATGGTGATCGGTCTGGACAATGAAAATTTTTCGAGAAGCAAAGGACTGATCAATTGGTTGCCAAGGGATCTCATCGGAAATAGATAATCGAGAAACAATTGATTGCCCAATGTTATTTTTTAGCAATTGTAATAGAACTTCGTTGTTGTTTAATTCGATAATTGGTAAGTTGATGCTGTGTTCGTTGAGATAAAGCTCATTGAAAAAACGTAAGCCAGAGTTCTTTTCTCTTAAGAGCCAAAATTTTGAAGCGGCATCTCCTGCTAGAACTAGTTGGTCTTCATAAACAATTTCTTTGTGTAGATTTTTGGTTTCAATGGGTTTTTCAATTAGTCCAATGTGGGCATGATTATTTTGAACCATATCCACGACTTCGTTTGAATTCATCAGTTGAATCGAAAAGTTGATGAGTGGAAAAGCGGTAACCAAACTCTCCATAATATCTGGCAATAAATAAATAGCAACTGTATTTGAAGAGGCTATAATGCAGTCTTCTTTAAAATTCTCTTTTTCTGCAGCTTGCGCAAAAGAAGTAGTTAAGCTTTCAATAATCGAGAGCATTTTTGGATATAAAAAATCAGCTTCTTTGGTAGGAATAACCGATTGTTTTCCATTACGATAGAACAGCTTGATCGAAAAGTGTTGCTCTAATTTCTTGATTTGCAAAGAAACAGTTGGCTGAGAAATATACAATTGTTTGGCCGCCGCACTAAAATTTTTGGTTTCATACACAGCAATAAATGTTTTGATCCATTCGAACATAAAATCGCCTCTTTCTATTTACTATCTTAATAGTTGGTATTGCAAATATTTATTTTACAAATATAAATATTTCATTTAGTATAATAACATACTTTTGATTAATATCAATAATAATAAATAAAGACGGAGTGTGACTACATAATGGTAGAAAGTGCGAAAAAATTCTTGCGGAAAGTCCCGATTCCCATTTGCGGACTAATTTTAGGGATGGTTTCTTTGGGGAATTTACTTTATTCCTTGGGATATGCAACAATTGGGACCATTTATTGTGTACTTGGCAGTCTCTTAATGATTTTAGTTATTTTAAAAATTATTTTTACAATGAAACATGCATTAAGCACCTTAGATGATCCAATTATTGCTTCGGTATCACCAACATTTACAATGGCTTTAATGGTTATCTGTGTTTTCTTAGATCGGATATTTACCAATGCTGCTTGGATTAACGTGTTGTGGATTGGCGCAGTGATTTTACATTTTATTTTAATGATTTATTTTGTAGCGGTGCATATTTTTCCAACAAAAATCGAACTGGAACATATTTATCCAAGCTGGTTTATTACGTTTGTCGGCATTGGCGTTATTCCTAATACTTCTCAATTGTTTATCAATGAGTTGGGAAAAATTGTTTTTTGGGTAGCGTTGTTCTTTTATTTACTCTTGTTACCAATTTTAATCAAGAGAATTACGAAGTCGAAAGAAATGCCTGAATCGACCATTCCTTTATTGACGATTATGACAGCGCCAGGTTCGTTATGTTTAGCTGGCTATATTTCAATGGGTGGTCATTTGTATATGCCATTAGTTGTTTTCTTGCTAATTTTATCTCAATGTATTTATGGGATTGTAGTTGTGAATCTATATAAAATTATGCAAGTGACATTCTATCCAAGTTATGCTGCCTTTACATTCCCATTAGTGATTTCTGCGACAGCATTAGTCAAAGTTAAACCTTTATTTGCAGAAAAGGTAGGCCTAACGAGTCTGCTAAATATTTTGTCTACTTTTGAACTTTTATTAGCTGTGGCTATTGTAAGTTATGTGTTCATTCGATATTGCATTTTTTTATTCCAAAGAGAAAATAACACGAAAAAAGTGGAATTAAATTAAAAAAAAGAGAGGAAGCAAAGAGGTGAAGAAACTATTAATTACTGGAGGAGCTGGCTTTATTGGTTCTAATTTGGCTAATTTTTATAGTCAACAGTATCAAGTTTTTGTGATTGATGATTTGTCCATGGGGCGAGTGTCAAATTTGCAACAAACTGAGCAGTTGGTTTTTATTAAAGGAAGTGTGACGGATCAGCAATTATTGGACGAAGTACTTTCAAAGCATTCGTTTGAGTATATCTTTCATCTTGCGGCCGTGGCAAGCGTGGCAAGTTCTGTGGCACAGCCTCTAGAGACCCACGAGGTCAATTTTTTAAGTGTATTGAAAATACTGGAATCAATAAAAAAATATCAAAAAAAGCTCAAACGTTTTGTTTTTGCTTCATCGGCAGCCGTTTACGGTGCAGAGCCAACGTTGCCTAAAAGAGAAACTTCGGTGATTTGCCCTTTGAGTCCCTATGCTATTGATAAGTTTGCTGCTGAACGTTATGTTCTCAATGAATACCATTTACACGGGGTACCCACGAGCGCAGTTCGCTTCTTTAACGTCTATGGTCCCAATCAAAATCCTGCTTCACCCTATTCTGGTGTCCTGTCCATTTTGATGGATCGTTATATCCAGTTAGAACAAGGGCAAGCGAGCCAATTTCAAATATTTGGAGATGGTCAGCAAACACGTGACTTTATCTACATTGAGGATGTCCTAACTGCATTAGATTTAGTAGCAACCAAAAATGAAGCGTTGGGACACGTTTATAATGTGGGTACCGAAGTTGCTATTTCCCTTAATCAATTAATTGAAGAAATGAACCAATTAGTGGGACTTTCTTTGCCAGTTTCTTATCAAAAGGAACGAGATGGCGATATAAAATATTCTCTTTCAGATAGTTCTGCTTTGAAAGGCTTAGGTTTTTCACCCGTTTATTCAATTCAAGAAGGACTTCAAAAATATCTTAAGTTTACCCATAATACCCAAAATAGATAAAAAAAGACGAGACTTATTTGTTAAGTCTCGCCTTTTTTTGTGCAAATGTTTCGCCCCAATGGCAAAGTGAAGAGAGGGCATCGTAAAGAGCATATCCTTCCGGAGTGAGCGTATATTCCACACGCGGGGGTAGTTCGTTAAAGGATTCTCGATGGACTAGGCCATCTTTTTCCATTTCTCTCAAGCGATCTGTCAGGACGCGCTGAGTGATTCCGTCGAGCGCACGCATCAATTCACCGTTGCGCTTGGTTCCTTGGAATAATTCATCCATTAATGATAATTTCCATTTGCCGTTAATGGTGGAAAGGGCTAAGTTGATACTGGTTTGTTTATCAGTTGTCATAGTTTCTCCTTGTGACACGTAATGGTTACTTTTTTCTTCCTAGGTGAATAAAAAGTGCGTACTTTTTTTCTCCATCATAGTGAGTAATAATAACTATGTCAAGTAAGGCAAGAGGAAGGAAGAAGAAATATGATGTATCAAGATGTTGTTCGCAGCCGCCGCTCAGTTCGGGATTTTATGCCAGATGTTGAGATTCCTAAAGAGGAATTAATGGCCATAATTGAGGAAGCGATGTTCGCGCCAAATAGTACCAATTTAAATTCATGGCGTTTTTTAATTGTCACAGAAAAAGAACAAAAAGAGGCCCTTTACGAAGTTTCGATGCAACAACCAGCAGTTAAAGGGGCAGCGGCGGTGATTATTTTATTAGGTGATTTGACTGCTTATACAGTGGCCAATGCAGATGAAATCAGTGCTAAAGCTGTCGCACAAGGAACGATGACGGAAGAAATTCGTCAAGGAATTAATGAAAATGTTTCTTGGTACTATGATGTTAGCGAAGAACAAAAAAGAGAGTGGCTAATGTTAGACCAAGGCTTAGTTGCGATGCAGCTGATGCTTTCTGCAAAAGATCGAGGCTATGATACTGTGGCGATGTCTGGGTTTGAAACGGAAGCTGTTCGCAAGTTATTTAATATTGAGGATCATTTAGTGAACGGACTGATTATTCCGATTGGCAAAGCTCAAACACCCGGCTTTGAAACAGTCCGACGAGATGTTTCAGAAGTAGTAACTTGGTTAGATTAAAAAGCTAAACAGTTCTGCAATTGCTGTTTATTAGATTTTGAGCGTGGAACAAACATCCAAAGTGATTGTTGTCCCACGTTCTTTTTTTGTTGATCATCCTCTTTTGAGAATGGCCAGAGAAGACGTTTAGTGAACCAATTTTGAAAGAAAGTGATACACTAGAAGAAAAAGAAGTGGGGCGACCTTATGCGTTATGTCATAATGCAGTCACGAGATATTCGTGAAAATTTAGCAACGGAAGATTATCTATTAAACACTCTCTCTTTTGAAGAGCCCTTAGTGTTGTTTTATATTCAGGAACCCTGTGTTATTTTAGGCCGAAATCAAAATGCTTATGAAGAAATTGACTTAGCTTATGCTAGAGAGAAGGGAATCGTTATTACTCGCCGTTTATCGGGCGGTGGTGCTGTTTATGATGATCTCGGGAATGTCAGCTTTAGTTTTGTTGTTCAGGAAGGACATCAAGCTTTTGGGGATTTTAAAGCGTTCACTAAACCAATTATTGAAGCATTACATAAAATGGGCGCAACGGGGGCCGAGATTAGCGGTCGCAATGATTTATTAATTGATGGGAAAAAATTTTCTGGCAATGCCATGTATACAAAAAAGGGGAAGATGTATACTCATGGTACCTTGATGTATGATGTTGGTTTGGCAGAAGTTCAACGTGTCTTAACTGTTTCTAAGAAAAAAATTGAATCAAAAGGGACAAAATCTGTTCGGGGACGCGTAACCAATTTACGGCCGTACTTAGACGAAAAATATCAACAATTAACCATTGAGGAATTTCGCAATCGTTTACTGATGGAGCTCTTTGATGTCGAATCTCTAACTGAAATTGCGGAGAAAGAATATGTCCTAACCAAAGCAGATCAACAGGAAATTAGGAAATTGGTCGCTGAAGTGTATGGCAATGAAGCTTGGATTTTTGGTGAAGCGCCTAAATTTACGATCAAAAAAGAAGAAAAGTTTAAAGGTGGCATTGTGGATGCACGTTTGACTGTTGAAAAAGGTAAAATAATTGAGTTAACGATTTATGGTGATTACTTTGCCAAAAAAGAAACAGCGGAAATCGTTGCGGCTTTATTAGGTGTGGACTATCAGTATTCATCAATTTGGCAAGCATTAGCAGCGTTTAACTTTGAAGACTACTTTGTAAATATCACCAAAGAAGAATTTGTTCATTTATTGGTGGATTAATAAACGTGCTGGGACAAAAGTTAAAGAATCTTTTGTCCCAGCACGTTTATTTAATGATGGTTGGCTCTCGCTAGAAAAATTTCCCATGAACGTCCCAATTGCCAGTATCTTTGGCTTTTTTCAATGTTTGCATTCGACGGAAGCCAACAGGATGATCGGATAAGAAGTTACTCAATTTAAGCCAGATGGTATCATCATGTAAATCAATACTGTGAAAGTATTCTTCTAAATCCACACGACTGCCCATATATTTTCCTGAAAATAAATAAATCATGCTTAAAGCACCTTCTTCGGCGTAGTATAAACCTGCGCGATCAGCGGTATATTCTTGCGTTCTTGTAAAACTTTTATCTAACGCAACTGGTTTCAAAATAATGGATAACATTAGCCGCCATAAATTAGTGTGTCCACATTTATGGTGTCCTAGCTCGTGTGCCAAAATAAAGCGAATCAGCGAAAAATCGCCTGTATTGTACGCGATGTCCAACAAATCACTGTGAATGACAACATAGCGTCTGTGTAAAGAGCATTTTGCCGCAAAAGCGTTTAGGACACCATTCCCGTTGATTAAATAAAGACGTGGCATCCTTAATTTTTTAGTGCCAAAGCCCATTTCTTTTGCCAAATCAATATACAAGGAATAAATTTCTGGTAACTGATTTTCTGTAATTTCCACTCCGTTAGAAGCAGTATCCATGTACATATAACGAATGGTAAAAAAAGCAATGACTGGCGCAATTGGTGCAATTAAGACAATTAATAACCAGTCAGGAATCGGCAAATCACTCAATATCAATAAGGCAACTAACCCCAATGCGAAAAACAATAAAACAAAACCAATGATAATCATTGGTACTTCAAAACGATAACGTAACTTAGCAACAGAAATTTCTTTCTTTTTTTCCTGCGGTTGACACATAAACATTCCTCCCCAAACATTTCCCAAACACTTTTTCAAATAAAATGACTTATCTGTTACTTCTAATATACCATTGGTTAATCGATAATGACAATGGTGGGAACTTGAATAAAGGTAATTATATCAAGTGATTAATGAAAGGGACTCGTTGTACGCAGGGAATTGGTCTATCTTGATTAAATAAAATTTTAATAATCTAACTGTTTTAGACGTAATAAAGTAGTTTCTGGAGTTAATTTTTTAATAACATACAAACGCAAAATCGCATGTTCAATTTTTTGTTCTTCTGGCGATAGCGCCGAATTTATATAGGATAACTTCTCGATTAAATAGGTTAAAAATGAGCCAGCGCCTTGGCTGCCCACTAAAAAGCCCATTTCTTCCGTTTCGGTTAATTGTTGTTTTTTTAAGTGGTAAATTTCTTGTGCAAGTGCCCCCGAGATAATGATTTCATCTGTTTGCTTGTTCAAATTTGTTAGTAAGTCGCTTTTTGTTGCTACTGTAACAGTTTCCATTGCACTCATCCTTTGCTTTTATATGATACATCTAGTATAACATGGTCTCACTTTTTTTATTTTTCCTCTTGCTCTGGTACGCGTTTCATAAGGTAAGCTATGTGTATCAAAATATTGGAGGGCATGAAAATGAATGTTATAGTGGAGATAAGCGATAGACTTGGTATGGATTACTATTTTGTCTCGGTGACTACGACGGCCAAAAGTCTGCAGTTAAATAGTCCCAAAAAATACTATAAGATTTGGCATCAAGAAATTCCGTACCATCAGATAACGGAGTGGCACTTGACACAGCAGGAGGATATTCAGGAAATTTCTTTTGCTTGGCAGGAGACCTTTTATCGTTTTGTTGATTACGGGACAGGGATTGTGCCTTATTTAACTCAATTTTGTAAAGTAATGGGGTGAAAGTATGACAACAATTCGAGAAATTGCGCGCCTTTCAGGATCTTCAGTCACGACTGTTTCGCGTGTGATTAATCATCATCCGTATGTTTCTGAAGAAAAACGACTGAAAATCCAAGCAATTATCGATGAGTTGGGCTATAAGCCCAATATATTAGCGAGAAATCTTAGCTTTGGGAAAAGTAATACATTAGGTGTCATGGTTCCTTATACGAATCAACCTTATTTTGATGCTATTTTAAGTGGGATTATCCACCAAGCATTTCAGCAAGGGATGATGGTCAGTTTATTACCAACGGATTATGATAAAGAAGTTGAAAAAAGTTACTTGGAAAAAATGGCCACGGGTGCGTTTGATGGCATGATTGTTTTGTCAAAGGCAAATCCTTTAAGTGTGTTTGCTCCGTATAAAGAGCAAGTTGTTTTTTGTGAAAAAATAGAAGACCCTAGTTATGCTAGTATCTATATCGATCGTTTAACCGTTTATCGGCGGGTTTTCCAAGCGTTGAAACAACAAGGATGTAGTGAAGTGGCAATTACGATTAACCGTGCACCAGAAAAAAGTACAAGCGCACGCTATTTAGTTGACGCATATCAGGAAATTTATGGAGTGATTCCTGAAAATCGGTTATTTAAGGACTGTTTAACCTATGAAGATGGGTGTGAAGTAGGACGACACTGTGGGAAAGATCCAACGCTCCAAGCGGTTGTGACCAACGGTGATGAAATTGCTGCAGGGATTCAAGCCGTTATTGAAAGACCACTCTTTTTAGTGGGACAGGAGCAAACTTTATTAAGTGAAATTTTAAATTTTTCAACAATCTGTCATCCATTAATGGAATTAGGGGAAAAAGCCACACACTTATTTCAAGAAAAACGGCCGAAAACGATTCAATTGACTTCTACATTTATTAATCGACAACCAGATTTTTCTTTTTCTTAGAAAAAAGCTGGTTGTTTTTTCTTTGGTAGAATAAGGTTTTTCACTAAAAAATAAAAAAACTTACAAAAAGTAAGACAAAAAGCTTTACTTACTTTTAGTAAGGTAGTATAGTAAGCATGTAAACAAAATTAAATGAATTTACTGAGGAAATTCGAAAGGATGAACATATTATGTCAAAATTTACTGAAATGATGAAAAACCGTCGTTCAATCTATGCTTTAGGAGAAAACTTACCAATTTCAAAAGAAGAAGTAACTGCTTTAGTAAAAGAAGTTGTTAGAGAAAGTCCAACAGCTTTTAACTCTCAAACACAACGTGTTGTGTTCTTATTCGGCGATGCTCACAAAAAATTATGGGCAATGACTGAAGATGCCTTAAAACCATTAACTCCAGCAGAAGCATTTCCAAACACACAAGCTAAATTACAAGGTTTTGCAGCTGGTGCGGGCACAATTTTATTCTTTGAAGATACAGATATCGTGAAAAACTTACAAGATAGCTTTCCATTATATGCGGATAACTTCCCTGTTTGGTCTGAACAAGCAACTGGTTTAACACAAGCGAACGTTTGGACTGCCTTAGCGCAAGAAAATATCGGCGCAAACTTACAACACTACAACCCAGTCATTGACGAAGCGGTTGCTGTAGAATGGTCAATTCCTGCAAACTGGAATTTACGTGCACAAATGGTTATTGGTTCCATTGAAGCGCCAGCTGGCGAAAAGGAATACATGGAAGATAGTGCTCGTTTTAAAGAATTCAACTAAATCATTGCTTTAGTAAAACGAAGAGGAAAGGAGTGAAAGCAAATGGTTCAAGCATTACCAAGTAATATTGGGATTCAACAAGTCACTTTGAAAGTGGCTGATTTAGATAAAATGGTAAACTTTTATACGAAAACAATTGGCTTAAAACTTTTAAAACAAGGAGAGGGACGTGCTTGGCTAGCGCCACAAGGCACCAACGATGCAATTCTTGTCTTAAAAGAACTAACAGCTGGGGAAGAAAATCAGGGTACCACTGGCTTGTACCATATTGCTTTCCTGCTACCAACCCGCAAAGATTTAGGCAATATGTTGCTGTGGCTTTTGCAGGAAAATGTGCAAATTGGCGCAGCAGATCATGGCTATAGTGAAGCCCTTTACTTAAGTGATCCAGAAAATAATGGCATCGAAATTTATTGGGATAAACCAGAAGAAGTCTGGGATATTCGTCCAAATGGTGAAATTATCGGTGTGACAGAAGAATTAGACGGTGATAGTTTAGCTGCAGAAGCTGACGGTCACTGGCTAGGAATTTCCGAAGGTTCTAAAATTGGGCACATTCATTTGAAAGTGGCCGATTTAGATGCCACTGAAACGTTCTATAAAAACTTAGGGTTTGGCTTAAAGTCTAACTTTGGTCAACAAGCGAAGTTTTTTGCAGCGGGTCAGTACCATCATCATATTGGGACAAATACATGGAGCGGCAAACAGCTGCCAACGATTCAAGAAAATCAATTTGGCTTAGAAAATTACACGTTCCGTTTACCAACTGCGGCAGATTTAGAGATAGTCCAAGCCAATGCGGAAGAAGCAAAGTTACATTTTATTGCCAAAGATCATTTACTTGCGTTAGAAGATCCTAGCGGCATGATTATTCAATTTACCTATTAAAACCACTCTCAAACTAGCCCTTCGTTAGAAAATGAAGGACTAGTTTTTTTGTCTTTTTTTGCATTGTTTTGCATTTATTTGCAAAATGATGCAAAAGGTGCTATCTTTACTTAGAAGAGGTGAGGAAGCATGTTGATTGAAGAACGTTTAGCCAAGATTCAAAAAATAGTGAATGAACAAAAAAGTATTTCCATGGAAGCGTTAGCGGAGCAAGTCTCCGTTTCAAAAGATACTATTCGGCGAGATTTAATTCGTTTAGAAAAGGAAGGACATTTAAAGAGAACGCACGGTGGCGCTATCTCAGTTCAGTCTGAAGCAACTATTTACGATTATGCTCAACGAATAATGAAGCATCCAGAGAAAAAACAAGCGATTGCCCAAAAAGTTTGGGCAAATATTCCCAAACAAGCGTCCATTTTTTTTGATTCATCAACCACGGTGGAAGCAGCTATTCGAGCGATGGAAAATAGTCCGATTCACGCGATCACGAACTCTCTCAGTCATGCGCTACTTCTAGCGCAAATGGATCAGACAAAAATTACAGTATTACCTGGGCAACTGCATAAACAACAACTCTTTTTGTTTGGGGCAGAAACAGTCGCTAAGGTTGGGGAATTTGCCCCCGACTATACATTATTAGGTGTGTTTGCGTTATCTGAACAAGGATTATTTATTCACACAGAAGAAGAAGGTCAAGTCAAACGGCGAATGATTCAACAAGGCAAACAAGTCATTGCCTTAGCAGACCAAACGAAATTAAACAAAACGGGTTTATTTAAAATTTGCGAATTAACAGAAATTGATTGTTTAGTGACAGATACACGACCTGATGAAAAATTCTGTGAGCAATTAGCGCAAGCAGGCGTAACGTTGATTGTCGCAGATGAATAATGGAGGATAATAATGAAGCGAAAAATTAATTATACACATATTGCTGAACCTACTGTTTTTGAGAATGTTTTTCCAACGTATTTGACGAATGAAACGATGATGGCGCGTAAGCAGAAAGTATTACAACGAATGGAAACAGAAAAATTCGATCAATTGGTCTTCTATGCAGACAAAGAGCATGGCAGTAATTTTGAATACTTAACTGGCTTTATTCCGAGGTTTGAAGAAGGACTCCTTGTGTTAAATAAGGATGGTGCGACGACACTTATTTTAGGCAATGAAAATTTAAAACTGTGCCAACATGCCCGCATCTCAGCCGATTTAATTCATTATCCAGCTTTTTCGCTACCTAATCAACCAATGGCTGGGGAACAAAAGTTGTCGCAGATTTTTGAAACGCTTCTCGATGAAACTGCTCAAAAAATAGGTATCGTTGGTTGGAAAATGTTTACGACACAACAGCAAGAACCCGCTACGATGTTTGATGTGCCACATTTTATTGTCGAAGCACTGAAAAAAGCGCTGCCGAAAGAAGCTCGTTTACTAAATGGGACCCACTTATTGATTGGAGCAAAGGGGGCCCGCACAACAAATAATGCCAACGAATTGGCGCACTATGAATATGGGGCGAATTTGGCTTCTCGCAGTATGTTAAAGGCCTTAAATGCAATTGAAGTAGGACAGCGTGAAACGGACATTGGGGCTTTGTTAAATGATGAAGGTCAAACGCCGACGGTAGTAACCATTGCGGCAACTGGTCAACGTTTTGAATATGCAAACATGTATCCGACTGCCAAAGAAATTCAGTTAGGTGATGCCTTATCATTAACTACAGGCTACAAAGGCGGCTTGTCTAGCCGAACAGGTTTTGTTATTGAAAACGAGCAGCAATTGCCAGAAGCGCAACGTGATTATTTAGAGCGCGTAGCAAAACCCTATTTTCAAGCTGTCGTTCACTGGCTTGAAACCATTCGAATCGGACTGTTAGGGCGAGAAATGTACCAAGCGATTGAAGAACAGTTACCAAAAGAAATCTATCACTGGCATTTGAATCCTGGGCATTTAGTTTCGGATGATGAATGGATGTCGTCGCCTATTTATCCAGATTCAGCCATTCGCTTGGAAAGTGGCATGCTCTTTCAAGTGGATATTATTCCTTCTGTACCTGGTTATACAGGGGTGAGTGCAGAAGAATGTGTGGCTTTGGCTGATGAAACACTACAAAAAGAGATTCAGCAAACTTATCCAGACATGTGGCAACGGATTGCGACACGCAGAGCCTATTTAAAAGAGACATTAAAGATTGATTTACCAACGGAGGTTTTACCAATGTCTAATTTAGTTGGTTACTTACGGCCTTTTTATCTAGCTAAAGACAAAGCTTTGTGTGTAGAAAAACCAGCTCCTAAATGAGTAGGTCCCTTTTTTTGAGTTTCTTTTGGGCCTTATTTATAATCAATATAGCGAAGGAAGAACACCAGAAGAGAGGCGTGATGGTAAATGCATTATCCTGAACATCTGAAAAAAGCAGTTTTAGCTAAAGCGAAAGACTTACCATTAGAAGGTTTTGTGGAAGGGCAAGGCCCGCAACAGCCAAAAGTGATGCTGATTGGGGAAGCCCCTGGAAAAGAAGAAATTAAAGAAAACGTACCATTTATAGGGCGTTCAGGTCAATTGTTGATGGAACAATTACAACAAGTTGGCTTAAGTCGTGAAACGGTGTATATCACCAGTGCGGTTAGGAGTCGGCCTTTTTCTGTAAAAACGAAGCAGATTGCAAAAACGGGAGAAAGAGTAACCAAATTTCCTAATCGAACGCCAACCAAAGAAGAAATCAAAATTTTTGCGCCTTTGCTTGATTGGGAAATCGCTGTTTGCCAACCTGAACTAATTTTGACACTGGGGAATATTGGGTTGCAACGACTTTTAGGACCAAAGCCAACAATCACTGCAGTGCACGGAACGGTCATTCAGTCGCCCATTCAAACATTTGATGAGCAATCACAAAACTATCATTGGACGCAGAAAACCTATCAAATCATTCCACTCTTCCATCCAGCGGCTGTCTTTTATAATTATCGTTTAAAAGAAGTCGTGAAAGAAGATTGGCAAGTGGTTCAAAAACAACTGCAACTGCTTAAGAAAGTTTAAAATGAGAAAAATAAAAGGATGGTTGTTTTTTCGAAGAGAGAATGCTACCCTAGAAGTATCAATAAATAGACAGATTATTTAATCGCTGGGTTGAATAATTGAAGGATTCTGATTTTTGCGTAAGCCTTGAAGCAAAAAGAATGAGTCCTTTTTTTGTTAGAAGGAGATTTGGGTATGGAGCAAACACAGCAAAACCATTTTACTGCGTTGTTTTATAAAAATGTTCTGTTAGGAATTTTAAGTATGGCGGCGCAATCAATTTTTATTTTGGCGGACACATTTTTCATTGCAAATGGAATCGGCACCGAGGCGTTGGCGGGGCTTAACATTGTCTTACCACTCGTTAATATTATTAATGGATTAGGTTGGATGTTTGGCGTTGGCGGCGCTACGTTGTTTTCGACCACGGTTGCGCAAAAAGAAATCAAAAAAGCCAATCAGTATTTTAGTTTAACGATTGGGTTAGTTTTCGTTATAGGGAGTCTCTTTACTTTAGCGAGCTTGACTTTTTCCGATCAAATTATTCGGGGACTTCAGGGGACCGGTGTCTTGTTTGGTTTGGCAAAGGAATATTATATGATTTACCTTAGCTGTTCATTATTATTTATTTTAAACAATTGCCTGATTACTTTTTTAAGAAATGACCATAATCCTCGTTTGGCAACGATTGCTTTTGTCAGTGGGGGAATTGTCAATATTATTTTGGACTATGTCTTTATTTATCAATTTGGGTGGGGCATGGCAGGTGCGGCCATTGCAACGGTGATGTCACCTTTAACAAGCTTAATCCTGATTACGTTGCATAAGTGGTCGCCGCAACGAGTTTTACGTTTTGAAAAGTTTAAAGTGAAATTTCAGGATGTTCGAGAAATTATGTCGATTGGTTTTTCCTCCTTTTTAAATGAATTTTCTTCGGCCTTTGTCATGTTTTTATTTAATATTGTTTTGTTAAACTTAGTTGGTCATGTGGCGATTTCAGCTTATGCGATTGTTGCCAATCTCAATATTATTGTGATTGCCATTTTTACAGGGATTGGGCAAGGGGCGCAACCATTACTCAGCCGATACTATGGTTTAGGGGAAACGAAGGTGTTGCGTAAATTTGTTAAACTTAGCTTTATTACGTACTTGGTCGCCGGCTTCCTGTTCTTTTTAATCAGTCAAGTGTTTACGGGACAAATTATTGAGGTCTTTAATAGCGAAGGGAACGACCAGTTGGCGCAAATTGCTAGGACAGCCATCCGCTTATATGCGATTTCCTTCTTGTTTACAGGATTGAATTTTATGGGGATTTATTACTTTTCGGCAGTTCGTAAACCGAAAATGGCGCTAATGATTTCCTCTTTGCGTGGATTCTTTTTAATTGTGCCAGTTTTATTTATTTTGGTGAAATTACTAGGATTAACCGGTGTTTGGTTAGCCATGCCCGTAGTTGAATTTGTTACGTTTGGACTAATGCTTGTGGGCTACCTTGCGTATCGAAACTATTTGAAAAAAAGAGAAGCAGTAACCTGATGTTGGTTACTGCTTCTTTTTTGCTTAGTTTACATAGTTTTCAGTTAAAGTCATGAATTGTTCCACATCTTTTAGGACTTGATCAATGCCGGCTTGCCAGAAATCAGGTTTTGTTAAGTCAACATTTAAATGTTTTTTCGCTAATTCTTCGCTTGTCATCGAAGCAGTGTCTCTTAATAACGCAATGTATTGGTCTTCAAAAGAGCTGCCTTGTTGATTGGCATACGCATAGATACCCATGCTGAATAGATAGCCAAAAGTATATGGGAAATTATAGAAAGGCACATCATCAATAAAGAAGTGCAATTTGCTCGCCCAGAAATGAGGATGATAACTGCCAAGACTATCTTTGTAGCTTTCTTTTTGCGCCGCTAACATTAATTCAGTAATATCTTCTTCCGCTACTAAACCTTTTTGGCGCGCTTGATAAAAATTATTTTCAAAGATAAAACGCGCATGAATGTTCATAAACATGGCAATGGCATTTTGCATTTTTGTGTCTAAAAGGTTAATCTTTTCAACATCTGATTTTGCCTCTTTTAAGGTGGCGTCAGCAACAATCAATTCTGCAAAGGTACTAGCTGTTTCTGCTACGTTCATGGCATACTCTCGATTCAATGAAGGTAAATCCCACATCACGCTACTATGGAAAGCGTGACCTAATTCATGGGCTAAAGTAGCTACTTCGTTGATTGAATTGCCAAAGGTCATGAAAATCCGTGACTCTTGTGTTTCAGGTAATTCTGTACAATAACCCCCAGGACGTTTGCCTGGACGATCTTCAGCTTCAATCCAACTTTTTTCAAAAGCCATTTGGGCAAAATCGGCCATTTTCGGACTGAATTTACGGAAATTTTCTAAAATAAAGGCAGCGGCTTGATCAAAGGAATACGTTTTTTCTTCTAAATCACCTAAAATAATTGGTGCATCTTGGTCTTGCCAATCCATTTTTTCTTTACCGAATAATTGCGCTTTGCGCGTTAGAAAGTCGACGAATGGTTGTTTATTTTTTTGGATGGTTTCCCACATAACCGTTAATGTTTCTTGACTCATTCGATTATAGTTTAAGGGATTTTCTAAATAATCTGTAGTGCCATGCAATTTGTAATCAGATAAACGGAACCCATCCAAGTGATTTAGGGTGTCTGCTAAAATTGAAGCTTTGCCACTCCAAGCTTTCTCCCAGGCTGTAAACAAACGTTGACGAACCTCTTTGTCAGGATCTCCCATCATGCGGTTAAAGGCTTGGCCTGCAGATAGTTCTGTCACAGAGCCATCTTTTTCTTCAAAAGGAATCACGATGGAAGCAACAATCGTATCGTAATGTGTACTCCAAGCATTTAACCCATCTAGAGAAAGCGTATTGATGATATTTTCTTCTTGTTCGGAAAGCAGTTTTTTTCCATCACGGCGTAATTCATTTAAGCGAAAAGCCATTGTTTTGAACGGTTCTTCGGCTAACAGGGATTGCCAATGTTCTGCTGAAATCTCGGTGATTTTTTTAGTAAAAATGGTTTCAGCTAATTGAATCGCTGGCAACAGATTGTATAAATCGCCTGATAAAATTTTGGCCTTGGTATCATTAGTATTAGCAGAAATTAAAGCAGTTAAAAAACTATTACATTGTGAAAAGCCATTTGAGATTTTCCCTTGTAACGTTAAGATTTCAGCAAATTGTTCTTTGCCTTGGGCACTTTCTGGTGTCCATTCTGTGATTAATTGATGGTACTCTTTTGTTTGTTCGGTTAATTGAGTCATTCGTTGGCTAAGTTCTTTGGACTCGCTCCCATTGGGGAAAATACTGTCTAAATCCCATGTAATAGAATAGGTCATATCCAATCCTTCTTTCATTTTTTTCTTTTCAGTATATCATAAGACCTAAGAGAAGTTGTTTCTTTTTCCCTCGAAACCGACTATAATAAAAAAGAATTTTCCGTGGCAGGCACGGGGCAACTTGAAACCAAGAAAAGAGGATTATATGAAAAATTATTTGAAAGATAGTAATTTATATTTAGTCATTGCGTTTGTAATTATGGCCATTTTATTTTTCAGTTCATCACAGACGTATGAACAGCAATCACAAGTTGGTCTTTTAGATAAACTTCTGAGCAGTCATCCTTTTGAAGAACAATTAAAAAATATTTCTTTTCAATATGCTGGCAGTGAAGTGAGCATTCAAGCTAGTGGTTATAGTAAATTTGTTGAATTTTTTATTCGTAAGGGAGCCCATTTTGGTACGTATTTTCTATTAGGTGGTAGTTGGTTTATTGGATTAGTGCCAAGAATCAAAGGTCTGTTTTTAACAGCTGTTGTTTCCTGGCTAGCTGCTACTGGCTATGCAGGTTTAGATGAATTTCATCAAATGATCACAGGCGGAAGGACCCCTCTTTTTCAAGATGTTATGTTGGATGCCATGGGTGCTTTGACAGCCATCGTTATTTGTTTGGTGGTTCATGGTTTGAAGAAAAATAAAAAAAGAAGACGCTAATTTAGAAGAGCTTCGTTTATTCGTCAGAAAGATGGATAAGCGAGGGTCTTTTTTTGGTAGCGCTTGTTCCTAACTGAAAAGAAGAGTAGAATAAAGGAGAATAGTAACGAAAAGTCAGGAGGAATCAAGGATGTCAGGACACAGCAAATGGAGCAACATTCAAGGGCGTAAAAATGCGCAAGATGCCAAACGTGGGAAAATTTTCCAAAAAGTTTCAAGGGAAATCTATATGGCGGCAAAAGCAGGTGGCCCTGACCCCGCAATGAATCCTGCTTTACGTTTAGCAGTCGATAAAGCTAAGTCAGCCAATATGCCCAATGATAATATTGCGCGCGCCATAAAAAAAGCCAGTAGTGCTGGTGAAGGGGAACATTATGACGAGGTAACTTATGAAGGATACGGGCCAGGTGGCGTGGCAGTTTTAGTTCATGCACTAACAGATAACCGCAACCGAACGGCCACCAATGTTCGCGTCGCGTTTACTCGAAATGGTGGCTCTTTAGGTGAAACGGGTTCGGTGAATTATATGTTTGATCGTAAAGGCTATATTGTCATTAAGAGAGAAGATCATGCAATTGAGGAAGACGACATGCTAGAAGTCGTTTTGGAAGCAGGCGGCGAGGATTTAGAAACATCACCAGAAGTATTTGAAATTTACACAGCACCAGAAGATTTTACAGCGGTTCGCGATGCTTTAGAACAAGCAGGTTATTCATTAGCACAAGCTGAATTAACAATGGTTCCGCAAACCTTACTAACCTTGAACGATGAACAAAAAGCGCAATTAGAGCGCTTGGTTGACAAGTTAGAAGACGATGATGATGTGTCAGAAGTATTTACCTCTGCAGAAAATCTATAAAATAAAGGGATGCTTGGCATCCTTTTATTCATAAAATGAAAGCGGATACAGAATGGAGGGCATTTTGAAAAAGAGAATTTGTTTACAAGCAATCAGAGAAGAAGCGGAAGCCTATTATCGTAACGGTGATTTTTATTGCTCGGAAGCGATTGTGGCGACCATTCGGCAACACTTCGATGCGGAGATTCCCATTGAAGCTGTGGCCATGGCTTCTGGGTTTCCTGTAGGTGTTGGAGGAGCGAAGTGTATTTGTGGTGCTCTTTCAGGCGGGGTTATGTGTCTGGGCTACTTTTTTGGTCGGACAGAAGCCAAAGGAGAACAAGTAAATAAAACGATGGCTTTAGCCAACGAATTGCATCAAAGTTTTCGACAAAAGCATCGAGTGGTTTGCTGCAGTATTTTGACAAGTAAAATGACGATGGGTTCACCTGAGCATATGGAACAATGCATTGGCTTTACTGGAGAAATCGCTGAAACAACCGCAAAAATTATTGCACGAGAACTTGCTTACGAATTAGTCTAGTAAAAAATGAGAGAGGAGCAACCAGATTCATTCACCTGAATCTGGTTGCTCCTCTCTCATTTAATACGTAATCAATTAACCAAGTACTTTTTCATAAGCTTCCACTTGAGATAAGACACGTTGGAGCTGTAATTCATTTTCAATATAGTTGATTGAATTACCTAAATCTTCTTGGCGGTTTGTTTCTAAACGATCGACTTCTTTTTTTGCTTCGTTCAATAAGTGTAGAACTTCTTCCTTAGATAACATGTACTCACCTCCTTGCGCAGTTCATCTACTATTAGTGTACTCCTTTTTTTCAAAAAAGGGCAATAATAGGATATTAAAAAACAAAAATAGCGGTTAGAACCGCTATTTTTGTTTACTCATGGCGTTGTTGTGCTAAAATCGCTTCGATTCGTTCTCTTTGATCTGCCAAAAAGTGAGGCAAATAAAGGGGGATTTCATCAAAGTTTGAACTTTGATTTTCATAGGCTTCGGCATCTAGCAGGCCTTTTTGTGTGGCTACTTCAAATAACAAGTGGTTCGGTTCTCTAAAATACAATGATTTGAAAAATTCGCGGTCTTTAATTCCTGAGTTTGTAAAATTCTTTTCCTCTAACAGGCTATCAACTTGCGTTAATTCTTGCGTATCTTCCACCCCAAAGGCGACGTGATGAACGCCACCAATTCCTTCAATGGCAAGCGGATTGGTACGGTCATCAATGATATGCACCTCTTGATAAAACTGTGGATGATGATTTTCCAGAACAGTTACTTCATGCGCAGTTTCAAAAAAAGGTACTGTTTTTTTTTCATGCCAATGTAAATAATCCACTAAAGGTTGTTTAGTAGCTGCGGCATATTGGACGCGTAATTGAATTGCATCAATGCCTAAAATTGCATGTTCTACTGGAATTTCAGCATGTTCAGCTGGAAAATAATCTTCCGCATTTTCAAATTCACGTAACGGAACAAGCGCCATTTGCGTATTATCGGGCGCTTCAAAACGCAAAATTGGGTGTTGGTTAAATGTTTCCACACCATAGTGGCAGATACCCGCTTGCTCAAGACGTTCTGCCCAAAAATCCAAAGAGGCGCGCGTTGGTACTTTTAAAATAGTTCGTTCAATCGTATTTGTTCCAAAGGATTGATCTTGGCCATCATTCAATTCAAAAAAAGTTAATTCGGTACCTGTTCGTTGCTCATTATCTGAGAAAAACAAGTGATACATGGTGTGGTCATCTTGGTTGATCGTTTTCATTAGTAATTTTAATCCCAGTGTATTATGATAGAAGTCAAATGTAGGCTTTATCAATCGATTTAAAATAGAGATGTGATGAATTTGTGCATACATAGTAAAATTCCTTTCTTGGAGGTTTATTAAATGAAACAATTTTTTCAAAAAGGGTCGAAACCTAATCAATTAGTTGTCGCTTTCCATGGTACTGGTGGCAATGAATATCAATTATTAACGACCATCGCAACCCTTTATCCAGAAGCGAGTGTTCTAAGTTACTTAGGGACAGAAGGTGTAGGCGAACAGCGACGCTTTTTTGCGCCATTAGTCAATGGAGCATTACCTCGTGCTAACTTTGATGAGCGAGTGACGGCGTTTCTAGAAGAAGTTTGGCAACCGCAAAAGTTATACGATGAAGTTATTTTTATAGGGTACTCTAACGGTGCCAATTTTATTTTAGGCCTGTTAGAAAAGAACCCGACTATTGCTAACACTGTTATTTTACTGCATCCAAGCAATTTAGGCTATCAATATGTATCTGGTGAGTTTGCGACAAAAGTGATTGTCACAACAGGGGCTCAGGATGAGTTGAGTATTCCGGGACAAGTTCTTTCTTTAGCTAATCAATTAAAGAAACATTTTCCAGTCGACTTTTTACTAGTGGATGGCGGTCATGGCTTATCAGAAGAAGAAGTAACGAAAATAAAAGAAGTTCTTTAAAAACAAGCTGCAACCTTTGTTGATAAGTGGTTGCAGCTTGTTTTTTCATGTGTGTTTAAATGATTTAGTTCTTTTTATTAATGAAAGCTTCCGCAAGGGCAAAGTCTCCTGCGTAAGGTTCATCTACGCCGTTTACTTTTTGATAAAGGTCGGCGCCTTTACCAGCTAAGACAATCGCATCATCAGCCGTTGTGCTTAAAGATAATGCGTGAGCAATTGCTTCGCCACGATCTAAAACGGTGTAAACAGGTATTTCTTTGGTAATATGGGCTTGAATTTCTTGGCAAATTTTTGCTGGATCTTCACTGGCTGGGTCATCGGTTGTTAGGACTGCAACATCAGCCAATTCAGAAAGAACCCTACCAAAGTCTTTGCGGCGAGAAATCGCTTTGTCTCCCGTACTACCGACAAGAACAATTAAGCGGCCGTCAGGATGTTCTTCACGGACAAAGGTTAAAAGATTCTTCAAACTGTCATAGTTATGAGCGTAATCAACATAGACGGTTGCACCGTTGGTATTCGTTAAAGATTCCATCCGGCCAGGGACGGTGGTTGCTGCGATCCCTTGTTGACACTCTTCTTTTGAAGCTCCCACAAGGACACTAGCAATCGCCGCACTTAACGCATTACCTTTGTTAAAATCACCACCTAAACGAAGGTGATAAGAGCCGGCCAATCCTAACGCATCTGCAGGACTTTCAACGATAAAACGTAAGGAATCCTCTGAAGAAACAGCGAATGAATAGTCAACTTCTGGAGCCGGCTGACTGCCATAGACAATGGCTGGGACTTTTTGCTGTTGTGCGGTTTCTTTAAGTAATGGAAAATAATCAGCTTCGTGATTCAACACAATGACTTTAGAATGTGTAATCAATTGACGTTTGCAATAAAAGTAATCGTCAAAGGTTGGATGTTCAATTGGACTGATATGGTCGGGGGTAATGTTTAAAAAAATGCCGACATCAAAAAATAACTTGTAGACACGATTAGTTTTGTAGGCTTGGGAAGAAACTTCCATAATAAAATGAGTCATCCCGTTAGCAACAGCGGTTGCCATCATTCGATACAAGTCCAAAGATTCGGGTGTAGTCAAGGCAGATTTAAAGAATGTTTTGCCATCTAATGTCGAATTCATGGTAGAAAGCAAGGCTGTTTTTTGTTGTGTAGCAACATCTAAAATATATTTGGTGAAATAAGCCGCTGTTGTTTTACCTTTGGTTCCAGTAAAGCCAATCAGTTTTAATTTATTTTGTGGATAATCATAAAAAGCCATGCTTAACACAGCCATTGCTTTTTTAATGTCAGTCACGATAATTCCTAGTTGCGCCGGAACCTCATAAGGCACCTCAGAAACATAGATTTCTAGGCCGTCTTTTACAGCATTTTCTAAATAGATTTCTTTAAAGTTTAATCCTTTACAAAAAAAGAGTGTTTCTGCTGTTACGTCTCTCGAATCGTAAGAAAGAGCCGTTACTTCTCGTTGACCTAACGTGTCGGAAAGAGTCAAGTGCCAGCCTTCTGGTGAAATAAATTCTTTTAATAAATCTTCTTTTTCTAAGCAATCGCGAATTGCGAATAATGAAATCGTCACTTTTTTTGCCTCCAAACGTTTCAACGAAATTTCAAAACTGATGTCATTATAGCATTATTTTTCTTTTAAAAAAACCATCTCGTTAGCGTGAGAAAATCCATGAGAAATGTTAAAATAGGATAATTCTTCGAGAAAGTCGTTGCATATCCCAAGATGAACAATTAAAATAAAGAAAGCATACTCAAAGAATATTGGAGGACAAAATGATCAATCAACCAAATTCAGTTGATCAACCAATCCTGACGAACCAAGAAAAAATGGTCAAAGGCTCAGCTTGGATGACAGCTAGTAATATTATCTCCCGCATGTTAGGGGCGATTTACATCATCCCCTGGTACGCTTGGATGGGCGAGCACGGAAACGAAGCGAACAGTTTGTTTTCAATGGGGTATACGATTTATGCCTTATTCCTAATGATCTCTACCGCCGGAATTCCAGGTGCGATTGCCAAGCAGACCTCGCATTATAATTCATTGAACGAATATAAAATTAGTCGACAGCTTTTTTATCGTGCCTTACAACTAATGGGTGGCTTAGGTGTGGTTTTTGCTATTGTGATGTATTTGGCATCTCCGGCATTAGCAGCTTTGTCTGGCGGAGGGCCTGAATTAGTTCCAACGATGCGTTCATTAAGTTTAGCCGTTTTAGTTTTCCCAAGCATGAGTGTCATTCGCGGTTATTTCCAAGGAAATCAAGAAATGATGCCCTTTGCTTTATCACAAATTGTTGAACAAGTAGCACGAGTTTTTTACATGTTATTAACTGCTTTTATTATCATGAAAGTCTTTGAAGGTAATTACGTTACAGCGGTGACCCAAGCCACTTTTGCGGCATTTATTGGGATGCTCGCAAGTTTTGCGGTTTTAGGTTATTACATGTACAAACAAAAACCATTATTTGATTATTTAGAAGAACACAGCGCCAATGAACATGAAATTGCTCCAAAAGAGTTATTGATTGAAACTTTTAAAGAGGCGATTCCTTTTATCGTAGTTGGCTCAGGGGTAACGGTCTTTAAACTTGTCGATCAGTTTACTTTCTCAAACTTTATGCGTTTGTTTACGGATTATTCAGATACCCAGTTACGAGAGCTTTTCGGTATTTTTAATGCCAATCCGGACAAATTAACCATGATTGTCGTGGCTTTAGCAACTTCGATTTCGGCTACTGGATTACCGTTGATTACAGAAGCGGTCACCTTAAAAAATCACCGTGAGTTAGCGCGTTTGATTAGTAATAATTTACAACTTTTTGTGTTTGTAATGTTGCCAGCAACGTTCGGTATGATTGTTTTAGCGCAACCACTATACACTGTTTTTTACATGCCAGATGCTTTAGGCACTTCTTTATTAGTGCAAGCTTGTTACGCTAGTTTATTCTTGGGCTTGTATATGTTAGTGTCAAATATGTTGATGGGGATGTATGAAAATCGTGACGCAATGCGTTATTTAGGAATTGGTTTAGCTGTGAAATTAATCGTGCAATTCCCCGCAATCCGTTTATTTGAAGTTTACGGTCCGTTATTAGCAACGATGATTGGCTTTACGGTTTCTTGCGTATTGATTCTAAGAAGAATTCGTCAAGTGACACGTTTTAATTACAAATTAACCTTACGGCGAACATTGTTAATGTTCTGTATTACAGTCATCATGATGATTATCGCTTTGATTTTCCGTCAGTTCTTGTATCTATTTTTAGATCCAACTAGACGTTTCCAAGCTTTCATTATCGTTGTAATTGTGGCTGCTGCAGGAGGCGCTTTTTATGGCTATTCGGTCTTGAAGATTCGCTTAGCTGATCGTTTATTAGGGAAAAATGCCGCAAAATTACGTGCAAAATTCAATATTAAATAATAGCTGATTGAACTCCTTTCAGCAGATTCTCTTAAGAGACAAGGCTTGAGACATCGATCGATTCGATTTATGTCCCAAGCTATTTTTTTAAAGGAAAGAGGAATGACGATGCGTTTAGATAAATTTTTAGCCGATGTTGGTATCGGTAGTCGTAAAGAAATCAAACAATTGTTAAAGAAAAAAGTCGTTACGGTGAATGGTGACATCGTAAAAGAAGCCAAAACACAAGTAAATGAAGAAACAGATCAAATTGCCTTGATGGGAGAAATTCTTACGTATCAGAAATTCTTTTATTACATGTTGCATAAACCACAAGGTGTCATTTCTGCGACGGAAGATCAGCGAGATGAAACGGTAATTGACTTGTTAACTGATCAGGATTACCGTGCCGACTTGTTCCCAGTTGGTCGCTTGGATAAAGATACTGAAGGCTTGCTTCTATTAACAAATGATGGCCAGTTAGCGCATCAATTATTATCACCCAAAAAGCATGTGGATAAAGAATATTTAGCTGAAGTTGAGGGACTTGTGACAGCGGAAGATTGTCAACTGTTTGCGCAAGGATTTGCCTTGAAAGATGGAGAAATGGTTAAACCAAGTCGTTTAGTCATTGAGACGATCAATGAGGAAGAAGGGACTTCCGTAGTCCGTTTAGTGATTCAAGAGGGGAAATTTCATCAAGTCAAACGGATGTTAGCCACTGTAGGCAAACCTGTGACGTATTTAAAACGATTACGAATGGGCGAACTATGGTTGGATGAAACGTTAGAACTAGGGGAATATCGGCCCTTAACAGAAGCCGAATTGCAACAACTACAACCTAAACAATCATACCTCAATTAAAATAAACAAAAACCCAGCCCTTTCTGCGGAAAAGATAAAAAATTTCTCGAAAAATAGTGTCGGGTTTCTTTCTTTTTCTGCATAAAATGGTATGATTGACTATGTAGAACTTTATGAATAGGAGTGACAACAAATGACAATTGATTGGACAAAAGAAGTCGAAGCACGTAAAGACGACTTATTAGAAGATTTACAAAACTTATTACGGATCAACAGTGAACGTGATGATGCACAAGCAACACCTGAAGCGCCCTTTGGACCTGGGCCAGTTGCTGGCTTAAAACACATGTTAGCGTATGGTGAACGTGATGGCTTTACGGTGAAAAATGTCGACAATTACGCTGGACACATTGAATATGGTGAAGGCGACGAAACGTTAGGGATTTTTGGTCATATGGACGTTGTTCCTGCTGGTGATGGTTGGGAAACAGATCCTTATGAACCAGTCATTAAAGATGGCAAAATTTATGCACGTGGTGCAAGCGATGATAAAGGCCCAAGTATGGCTGCTTATTACGCAATGAAAATTATCAAAGAATTAGGCTTACCCGTGTCTAAAAAAATCCGTTTCGTAGTAGGAAGTGACGAAGAAAGCGGCTGGGGCGATATGGATTACTATTTCCAACATGAAGAAGCGCCAGATTTTGGTTTCTCACCAGATGCTGAGTTCCCAATTATCAATGGGGAAAAAGGAAATGTGACTATTCGTTTAACTTTCCGAGGCGGTAACGGTGCTGATTATAAATTAGAAAGCTTCAAATCTGGCTTACGTGAAAACATGGTTCCGGGAACAGCAGATGCTGTTGTAACGGCTGCTTCAGCAGACGAAGCGGCTTCACTAGCTGCTAGCTTTGAAACATTCATCAAACAAGAAGCAAAAATTTCAGGTAACGCAGAACTTTCAGATAAAACAGTGACTTTCCATGTAGTTGGTAAAGGTGCTCACGGTGCTAGCCCACAATCTGGAATTAACGCAGCGACTTTCTTGGCAACTTTCTTAAATGATTACAGCTTTGCAGAAGGCGCATACAGCTTTATTAATACCATTGCTGAATTTATCCATGAAGATTTTTATGGCGAAAAATTAGGTGTGGCTTTTGAAGACGAAAAAATGGGTAAATTGACAATGAACGCTGGGATTGTTAACTTTGATCCAGAAAATCCTGAAAATAGCTTAGTAACATTAAACTTCCGCTATCCAAAAGGAACTTCAGCAGAAGAATTACAAGCAAAAGTTCAAGCAACAGTCGGTGAAACGGTCACTGCAACACAAGGAGATCGCAATCAAGAACCGCATTATGTACCAGTTGATGATCCATTGGTGGCAACGTTACTACAAGTTTACGAAGACCATACAGGCGAAAAAGGCCAAGAACAAATCATTGGTGGCGGTACTTATGGCCGCTTATTAAAACGTGGTGTTGCCTATGGCGCAATGTTCCCTGGCTACACAGACACAATGCACCAAGCCAACGAATTTATGGAATTAGATGACTTATTCCGAGCAGCTGCTATTTATGCAGATGCGATTTATCGTTTAGCGAAGTAAAGTAAAAAAGCTGTTTTCGATTTTCGAAAACAGCTTTTTTTTGCAATTTTTGCCTTTTAAAAACCCAAAATCAGAACCGTCAATTTACTGAAAATTTCTTGCAAATCAAAGGATCCCACGATACGATAAATAGGAGAAAAGGCAATGAGTGAAACACTTATTGTTAACTATTTAATCAAAGGACGTGTGAAGATGAACGTAGAAGAATTAGTTCAAAAAGCAAAAGATTTAATTGGAGAAGGCAACGTGGAACATGCGCAACTATTCATTGAAGAACATAAAGATGAATTAGGCGAACACTATCATAAAATTACAGCGATGTTAGCTGATACAACGACCGATGGTTTGTTTGATAAAATTAAAGGATTGTTTCAATAGTTGAAAAAAATCTGAGATAAAAGTGTTTAGCTCCAAAAACCAAGTAGGTACGATGATTTCATTTGTTCATGCTTCACGGTGAAACATTGCAACTCTCGCCGTTTAACAGTTTTTGAGCGTGGAGCAAAAATCCAAAGTGATTTTTGTCCCACGCTCTTCTTTTTTTATTTAACTTTTAACCATTGTTTTGGCAACACATACGCAATTGGATTAAAAAGATAATCCGCTCCCCGTTTCACCACAGGCATATTCGTAATAGCTAAAATGAAGAGGGCTAAGAAGAAAAGTGCCAGGATTCGGAAAGTAAACCATTCTTTAAAGAGTGTGTCTAATTGCAAACCACTTTCCAACAGAATAATTAAGGGCATATGCAAGAGATAAGGGTAGAGGGTATCTTTTCCGAGGGCGCTTAAAGGTAACTTTCGTTTCGGCAATAATGCAAACCAAGAAAGAGACACCAATGCTGCAGCAACGTAAAAGAACAGCTGAATGAAACTACTGTATTCAAAGGCCGGACTAATTTCAGCGTAGGAAGCCCAACCAGTTAAGAAGCCCCAAAATTTCGTTGCCAATGACCATTGACTATTTACAAATAAAAAGGAGCTTAAAATTACGCCTATCGCTGCCCATTTGACTTTGCGATGATCTAAAAAGGTTTGTAGCTTTTGAATATCCATTAAGTAGCCACAATAAAAGAAAGGGAAGAAGCCCAGAGTCCGTCCTAAAGACAAGAAACCTTCCACAGGTAAATAGCCTGAGGCGCAGCCGATAACAATGATGATGGGCAACATGATTTTCGGCTGAACGCGCTGAAGAAAGATGGTAATTAAGTAGAAACTTGCTAAGGAAAGTAAGTACCAAGGAACGCCTGTTTCGTTCAGTAAATCAAAATTCATTTTATTTGCAAAGGCGAAATTAGCAAGCGTAATCAACAACTTCGCTAAGAGATAAAGCCAAACAAAGGAAAGTAAGCGTAGATATTTTCGTTGTTTAATGGCATGTTTACTAAAGAGTCCAGAGACAAAAATAAAGGCTGGCATATGGAATGAATAGATCCAAAAGTTGATCGTTTCCATGAGTCGTGAAGGAGAAGCTTCACGATCTAAAATATGCCCAAAAATCACTAAGAAAATTAAAAAAAGTTTCACGTTGTCCCATTTATAAATTCGCTTGTCGTTTTCCATAACGATCACTCCTTTTAGTAGAAAACAGTTCACTTTTGTTTAAGGCAGAAGAGGACAATTTTTCCATTCATTGAGTAGATAATTGTAGATACGAACCGGCAGCCGTTAAATGAGCCCCCACATACTTGCGCTTAAAACAAAAAATTAGGCAGGATGTTAGTCTTAAATTATACTGAAAGAGTGACGATCCTCCAAAGATTTTGTTTATTAAGAAGTGAAAGATGCGGTGAAAATAAATGATAAAATTTCAAAATGTTTCAAAAGTATATCAAGAAAATGCCGTTTTGTCCGATGTGAATTTAACAATCCAACAAGGCGAATTTTTTGTATTAGTAGGGCCGAGTGGTAGTGGAAAAACGACGACTTTGAAAATGATTAATCGGCTCATTGAGCCAACGACAGGTGAAGTGGCTCTCAATGAACAAGCGGTAACCAATTATCCTTTACGTGAATTACGACTAAAAATTGGCTATGTTCTTCAGCAAATTGCCTTATTTCCTAACTTAACCGTGGCGGAAAATATTGAGTTGATTCCTGAAATGAAAAAATGGCCCAAAGAGCAACGCAGAGAGCGAACCATTGAACTATTGAAAAAAGTTCAGCTGGATCCTGAGGAATATCTGCATCGTAAGCCAGCAGCGCTTTCAGGAGGCGAGCAACAACGTATCGGGATTTTACGCGCCATTGCAGCCGAACCAGAAGTGATTTTAATGGATGAACCTTTTAGCGCGCTAGATCCGATTTCAAGACATCATCTTCAACGTTTGGTGAAAGAACTTCATCAGGAATTAGCGAGTACCATTGTTTTTGTGACCCATGATATGAATGAAGCTTTACTGTTAGGAGAGCGCATCTGTATTATGGACGCTGGCAAAATTATTCAAGTCGATACGCCAGAAGCCATTCAAAAACATCCGAAAAATAATTTTGTCGGTCAATTTTTCAAACAATCTTCACCAGAACTAGCGAACTATTGTGGCGCTGACTTGACTGCATTTTTAGAAGCCGCAGATGAGACGATTGAGCCAGTGCCGACTGTTTTCATGGAAACCAATTTAAAAGAGATTGTCCAACTCATTAATGCGCAAGAGAAAGCAAATTTAGTAGAAAAACAACAAGTTTTAGGGTGTATCACCTCAAAAACGATTACTCGTTTTATGGAACAGCTGTTGGAAAGCGAGGGACAGTAGATGCAAGCACTGATTGAAACTTTTTTCGCTCGAAAAGAAGAATATCTGCAAGCGTTAATCGAGCATATGCAATTGTCCTTTATCTCGTTATTATTCGCTGCGTTGATTGCAATTCCTTTAGCCATTTATTTAACGAGTCATCGTAAGTTAGCGGAAAGTCTGTTACAAGTGACTGGGATTTTCCAAACCATCCCTTCTTTAGCCTTGCTAGGCTTACTGATTCCGTTAATTGGTATTGGTCGACCACCGGCAATTGTTGCGCTAGTGATTTATGCCTTATTCCCAATTTTACAAAACACCTATACTGGTTTGACGGAAATTGATCCTTCGTTAGAAGAAGCCGCAGAAGCATTTGGGATGAGTAAAAAAGAAAAACTGTTTAAGTTTGAGTTGCAAATGGCGTTACCATTTATTATTTCTGGGATTCGAACGGCTACCGTTTTAATTATTGGTACGGCCACGTTGGCGGCGTTAATTGGAGCAGGTGGTTTAGGGACCTTCATTTTATTAGGAATTGATCGAAATAATTTATCGTTGATTTTTATTGGAGCTCTTTCATCAGCTGCACTAGCAGTCTTATTTAATTATGGAATTCATTGGTTGGAAAAAGCGAATGGACGGCGACTAATCATTGGCGGTACTATTTTAGGCCTTTTGTTAGGTGGTTCATTTTTCTGGAATCAACAAACTTCTTCAAAGGAAAAACAGCTGACAATTGCTGGCAAATTAGGAGCGGAACCAGATATTATTATTAATATGTATAAAGCCTTAATTGAAGAAAATAGCGACATTCAGGTGACGTTAAAGCCAAACTTTGGCAAGACTACTTTTTTATATAATGCCTTGAAATCAGATGAAATCGATCTTTATCCGGAATTTACAGGAACAGTAATCGAAACCTTTTTAAAAAATCCTCCTCAGCTAGACAATCAACCTCAAGTAGTCTATGAAGCGGCACGCGCTGGCTTGAAAAAACAAGAAAACCTTACTTTGTTGAAACCGATGCGCTATGAAAATACGTATGCCGTCGCAGTTAAGCGCTCATTTGCAAAAGCGCATCAATTAAAAACGATTAGTGATTTACAGAAAATCAGCAATCAGTTGAAAGCAGGTTTTACGTTAGAATTTATTGATCGGCAAGATGGTTATAAGGGATTACAAGAAAAATATCATTTAAATCTGAATGTCCAATCGATGGAACCGGCGTTACGCTATCAAGCGATTAATAATGGTGAGGTAAATGTGATTGATGCCTATTCAACGGATAGTGAATTGAGACAATACGATTTAGTAACGTTAGAAGATGATCAAGCGCTATTTCCGCCTTATCAAGGAGCACCACTTATTAAAACAGCAACGTTGGAAAAATATCCAGAATTAGCAGAAATATTGAATAAATTGGCAGGAAAAATTAGCGAAGAAGAAATGAGTGAAATGAATTATCAAGTCAATGTGGAGGGGCAAGACCCTAGCATAGTGGCGAAAGACTATTTAAAAGAAAAGAATCTTCTTAAATAAGTATTTTTTACTGAAAAAGACTGGTATATAAACATTTATCCAGTCTTTTTCAGATAAATAAAGAGTTTAATGTGAAAAGTACCTGTATTTTTGCTCATTTTTGGATATAATAAAAGAAATGAATGGAGAGGAGTGGTCTATATGAAAAAAGCAGAACGTCAACGTTTGATTAAACAATTAATTATGCAACAAGAAATTGAAACACAAGATGAATTAATCACTCGTTTGGAAGAACTTGGCGTCCGAGCCACTCAAGCGACTGTTTCAAGAGATATCCGTGAAATGAGTATTGTTAAAACACATGGTGCAGATGGTCGTGTCAAATATGCAATTTTTTCTCAAGCACAAGGCACAAGCAGTGAAGAGAAATTACGAGAATCAGTAAAAGATTCAGTTGTTCGAATGGAGCGAGTACAATTTATTGTCATCTTGCATACAGAGATGGGAAATGCCGATGTGGTGAGTAACTTTTTAGATGAAGTAGCTTATCCAGAAGTGGCTGGTACAGTGGCTGGTGCGGATACGATTATTGTGATTACACGTTCAGAAGAGGATGCGGAACACTTTATCGAACGCATCGAAAATATGATTTTTTAAAATTGAAAGCATCAATAGAAGGGAGTTTTTTTCTTGGTGGAATTGAAAGCGCTACAAAATGGTTCGGATATTCGGGGAATTGCTTTGGATACGGAAGAGCAAACTGCAACATTAACCGCAACAGCAGTAGCCGAGATTGCGGTGGGCGTGGTTCGTTGGTTACAGGACAAAAAACAGCTGCCACGAAAGGCACAACAGCGCCTGACAATTGCAATCGGACATGATAGTCGTCTAACGGCGGAGCCGATTAAGCAAGCATTAGTAGATACGTTTCTTTCATTAGGTATTCAGGTGATTGACGTTGGTTTAGCTACGACGCCTGCTATGTTTATGGCTACTCAATTTCCAACGCTTCAATGTGATGCAGCGATTATGATCACAGCTAGCCATTTGCCTTATTACTTTAATGGTTTGAAGTTCTTCACAGCAGAAGGTGGAGCAGAGAAAGAAGATATTCGGTATATTTTATCTCATACTGATCCGCTGACGGCCAATGAAAATGGCACACTGATGAAGCAAGAGTTACTGCCAATTTATGCGGAGCATTTGGTGGCAAAAATCCGCCAAGGAATTCATTCGCCAGAAGAGAAACCTTTACAGGGCTTTCGAATTATCGTTGATGCGGGTAATGGGGCTGGGGGCTTCTTTGCAGAGCAGGTTCTTCAAGTTTTGGGCGCTGATACGACGGGATCACAGTTTTTAGAACCAGATGGGCATTTTCCTAATCATGTACCTAATCCAGATAATTCTGAAGCAATGAAAAGTATTCAAACAGCTGTTTTAGCTAATCAGGCAGATTTGGGCATTATTTTTGATACAGATGTAGATCGTTCGGCCGTGGTGGACCAATCAGGTGAGGTACTAAACCGAAATAATTTAATTGCTGTTTTAGCGGCAATCGTTTTAAAAGAAGCGCCTGGTAGTTATATTGTGACAAATTCGCCAACCTCAAGTCATTTAAAAACATTTATTGAAGAAAAAGGCGGCCAACAGATTCGTTATATTTCTGGTTACCGAAATGTCATTAATAAAATGATTGAATTGAATCATGGGGGCTTTCAGACACCGTTAGCCATCGAAACCAGTGGTCATGCAGCATTTCAAGAAAACTACAATCTGGATGATGGTGCATATGTCGTGGCGAAAATTTTAATGTTGTTACCAGAATTGAAACAAAATAATCAAACGTTAGGTGATCTAATTGCCACATTGAAGCAACCAGCAGAAACCAACGAATTTCGCTTTAAAATTACTGCGGAGAATGTTACTTGTTATGGGCAACAAGTCTTGCGAGACTTTGAATTGTTTGTAGAAAATCAAGCAGACTTTGCTGTGGACCGTGAAAACCAAGAAGGTGTTCGGGGAAACGTGTCTGGTCAATATGGCAGTGGGTGGTTTTTGCTACGCTTAAGTCTGCATGAACCGTTGCTTGTTCTTCAGGTAGAGAATGACCAAAGCGATAAAAATGCATGTGTCATCGAAAAAATTGCCACTTTTTTACAAAAATACGAGGAAATAGATAGTCAGCAAATAGAAAATAATTTAGGAAATTAAAGGTGTTCTTATGGAAAATGTTTTAAAAGGAAAACACGTTGGCTTTTCTCATTTTAGAGAAGAATATATCGAACATATTGCAAAGCAGCAATGGGATAATGAATTGCTTCGGCATTTGAGCTGGGATGCTTTACATCCGTGGGAGCTTGAAGAATGGAAAGATTTCACAATTAATAAAGGAGAAGATGATCGATTTCTATTTGCTATTTTAGAAAATACGACAGAGGAATTTATTGGTTGGGTTTCGTTGTCTGATGTACAGTTGAAAAATAGAGGGGCCAATTTAGGGATTGCTATTTTACAAAAAGAGCAACGTGGTCAAGGATATGGCTTTGAGGCGGTGTCTTTAATTTGTAAATTTGCTTTTTATGAATTGGGCTTGCACAAAATCAGATTAGCTGTCAATAGTAACAATCAAAAAGCGATTCATGTTTATGAAAAAGTAGGCTTTAAAAAAGAAGGAATTGATAGAGAAGCGTTATTTCAAGATAGCCAATGGCTGGATATCTACAATTACGGAATTTTACAAAAAGAGTGGCTACAAATGATTAAGGCTGAGAGTTAGCTCAGGAACTGTTTAACACCAAGACACTGAGCAAACGCAGATATGCCGTTCTCAACAGTGAATGTGCGGTAAAATAAAAAAAGCAGAAGAAATCGGATGGTAACCGCCGATTTCTTCTGTTTTTTTACCATAGGCCAGGCGCTGCAGTCACAACGATTTGTTTTTTTGTAAACGGATGGAGTAAATGAAGTTGTGAAGCATGGAGCATTAAACGAGCTGCCTGCGATTTTGGGTTGTATAACGGATCACCAATAATTGGATGCCCTTCGCTAGCTAAATGGACCCGAATTTGGTGCGTCCGACCTGTTTCTAAAACACAGGTAACTGCAGTTTGATTATTAGAAAGAGCTTGGACCACTTGGACATGTGTAATCGCTGAATCCCCTTTTTGAGGATCAATCCGTCGTTTCCGGCGATCATGTCGATCACGACCGATCGGCTGATTGATTGTCTGCTCTTTTTGGTTAAAGTGACCAGCCACAATCGCTTGATATTGGCGGTAAATTTGTTTTGTTTCTAATAAACGCCCTAAAATAGGTAAGACAAAAGGATTTTTAGCAAAGACAATCGCACCACTGGTTTCTTTATCTAATCGATGAACGACATAAGGGACCTGATTTTTCTCAGCTAAATAGGCAGCAACATGATTTAACAAGGTGTCTGTTTCCTGTGGCTGATTTGGATGGGTTTTAATGCCATAAGGTTTATTTACAATCATTAAATGTTCGTCTTCATATAAAACCTTCACACGCGTTGCTTCCCCCAAATGAATAGTGGGACGCACATAATCGGTTTCTTCAAACGTTAAGGTGACACAATCGCCAGCTTGAACTGGAAAATGAAAAGCAGCTGTTTCTCCGTTGATTTTGACATTTTTTCGCGTGCGTAAAAAATGGCGCACTTTTCGAGGGACTAGCCACTCATTTTCTAATAGTTCTTTTACAGTCATTGTTGAAAAATTTTCAGGTAATCTCATTGAATATTCCACCAAATCCCACCTTTCACTGATTCGCTATTTAGTGTAACAAAGCTACTCAAAAGGTCAAGTCAGAACGGAAAAAAAGCTGAAATTTGTTAGAAAGGCAGTTCCTTGAGAGATTCTTAAACAAATTTACATAAAAAACGAAGAAAAGCATGATAGAATAGAGGCTAAATAAAGACTCGTTTCTAAGCGTAAGCAATTATTTACCTCTAGTGAAGGCCATATTTCCTTTGCTACAGCGAAAAGACCATTGAAATTGTTTTTCAAGAATTTTTCATGCTTTAGACCTAGGTCGTACCCACAAGAATATGGTAGACTTAGCCAAGAAACGTAAACAGAGGGAGTACTATGGACAATCTTAAACAATTTTTTAGTAAAGTCGGTGTCGGATTACGTCATTTTTGGACGTGGATAAAGCCTTATTTAATACAATTCCATCAAGCCAGAAAGCGGATTTGGAAAAAGTATCAAATCAATAAAATTTTCTTGTTAATTGGTTTGGTAGTCGCTTTAGGTGCCAGTATTTATTTATTTTACTTAGCCAAGTCCGCAAACGTTGAGACCCTAAAATCGGGGCTAAGTGAATCAACACGCGTTTATGATGAATCAGGAAAAGAAGTCGGAAAATTATTCGGACAAAAAGGGACTTTTGTGGAACTGGATAATATTTCTCCTTATATTCAAGATGCGGTTATTTCAACTGAAGATCGCGGATTTTATCAACATAAAGGGTATTCCATCAAAGGGATTGCCCGTGCGGTTGTTGGAAAATTGACCTTTGGGAAAATCGGTGGCGGTGGTGGCGGAAGTACAATTACGCAGCAATTAGCCAAAAATGCTTACTTAACGCAAGAGCAAACGTTAGATAGGAAAGCCAGAGAATTATTCTTAGCGATTGAAATCGAAAAGAAATATTCGAAAAAAGATATCTTAGCAATGTATTTAAATAATTCTTATTTTGGTAATGGTGTCTGGGGCGTGCAAGATGCAGCTCGTAAATACTTTGGCGTGGATGCGTCCCAAGTTACAGTGGGGGAAGCCGCAACGCTAGCGGGCATGTTAAAAGGGCCAGGAATCTATAACCCAATTGATTACATTGACAATGCCACAGCGCGACGGAATACCGTTTTACAACTTATGGTCGACAATAAAAAACTGTCTCAAGAAGAAGCCAATCAAGAAGCGAGTGTTAACTTAGCGAGTCTATTAAATGACACCTATGTTGGCGACGAAAATAGTTACAAATATCCATATTATTTTGATGCGGTAATTGATGAAGCGGTCAATCGTTATAAATTTAAAGAAGAAGATATTTTAAATAAAGGCTACAAGATTTACACTTCTTTAAATCAGGGGTATCAAGATGCGATGGATGCAACTTATAAAAATGATGCACTATTTCCACCCAATGCAGAAGATGGTGCCATGGTTCAAAGTGGCTCTGTAGCCATTGATCCGAAAACCGGCGGCGTGCAAGCACTGGTGGGCGGTCGAGGAGAACACGTTTATCGAGGCTTTAACTTTGCAACGCAAACAAAACGTTCACCAGGCTCGTCCTTAAAACCAATTTCTGTCTATACACCAGCTTTAGAGGCTGGCTATAAACCAGACTCTGTTTTAGAAGATAAACCACAAGATTATTATCCAGCGCAAAACTATAGCCGAACGTACAGTGGAGAAGTTCCTATGTACCAAGCCTTAGGAGAAAGCTTAAATTTACCAGCGGTATGGTTATTACATCAAATTGGTTTAGATAAAGGCTATGAAAAAACAGAGAAATTTGGTATTCCATTATCAGAAAAAGATCGATATTATGGTTTAGCACTTGGGGGATTACAAACGGGTGTTTCGCCACTAACCATGGCGGGAGCTTATAGTGCCTTTGCCAATGAAGGCTATAAAACTGAAACGCATTTAATTACAAAAATCGTCGACTCAACTGGCGCAATTGTAGTTGATAATACTAAAGTCAAGAAAGAGCAAGTCATTACCAAAGATGTTGCAGATGGGATTACAAGTATGCTACTAGGGGTCTTTAGTTCTGGGAGCGGGGTCAACGCACAACCAGCAGGCTACGTAATGGCTGGTAAAACAGGTACGACAGAAACCAACTTCGATAGTAGTAAAACGAACGATCAGTGGGTGATTGGTTATACACCAGAAGTTGTCATTGCTACTTGGCTAGGCTTCCAAGAAACCAGTAAAACCCATTATCTGGAAGGTAGTAGCGCCACATATGCCTCTCAGGTGTTCAACAGTCAAGCTAGTGGCATCTTGCCTGAAGTTAAACAAGCACAATTTCCTGTCGCGGATGCTTATGCCACAGGTGGGAAAGTTGTTGATAGCAACGATAGTTTAACCGGTGGTGCCAATTCTAATTGGCGGGATAACTTAAAAGACTTTGGAAACTCTGTTCAAGATGGCGCTAGCAATTTCGGAGATACATTGAATGAAGTTGGGGGACAAATTAAAGACGGCGCGAAAAAAGTCAAAGACAAGATTGAAGGAATTTTCGGAGGCTTATTAGGAAATTAGTTGGGAAAACCTAAGAGAAATGGTACAATAAAGATGAAACTATTGAGAAAAGAGGGATTCCATTGAGTAACATTTATGATACAGCCAATCAGATTGAACGTGAACTACGTGAGTTAGACGAATTTAAAGCATTACAAGCAGCGTATGAAGAAGTAAAAGCAGACGAAGCAGCTTACACATTGTTTAAAGAATTCCAAGGATTCCAACAAGGACTTCAAGAAAAACAAATGCGCGGCGAAGAATTCACGGATGAAGATGCTGAAAAAGCACAAAGCATTGCAACGAAAGTGCAAGAAACAGCAGTTATCAACGAATTAATGCAAAAAGAACAAGCGTTTAGCTTAGTTGTCAATGATTTAAACCGAATTATCATGACTCCTGTGCGTGATATGTATAACGATTAATTTACGTAATTGAACTCTGACAAGTTGTCTATAAGACAATTTGTCAGAGTTTTTCTTTTACTGAAAATAAAAAAACGAACAAATTTTCGTATGTTTTTACTGACCAAGCTGGCAGAAAATGATATGATAAAGGAAGGAGAAAAGGAGGGGAAACGATGAAACTATTGCATACAGCTGATTTACACATGGATCGGTCTTTTGAAGGGTTAACTGGGATCCCGACAGCCTTAGCGAAGCGCTTAAGAGAAGCTAATCAACAATTGTTAATGAACATCGTAACAGTTGCCATTCGAGAAGCGGTGGACTTGGTTATTTTTGCAGGAGATACGTTTCATCAAAGTCAGACCTCTATTTCAATGCAAGCCCAATTGATGGCTGCATTAGAACAGTTGAAACAAGCAGAAATCCCTGTGATTCTAACATTTGGGAATCATGATTACTATAAAAAAGACCGCTATTGGTTTTCTTTTCCAGACAATGTCTTTTTATTTGAAAAAGAAATGGTTGAGACACTGTATTTTGAAACGAAAGCGGGCGAACAAGTGGCTGTTTCAGGGTTTAGTTATGAGCATCCCTGGATTGATGAAAATAAAGCACTAGAATTTCCTATCAAACAAGCAGAATCTGATATTCATATTGGGATTTATCATGGAGACACCAGTCGGAAAGCGCAACAAAATTATGCTCCGTTTACATGGAAGGATTTAAAAGCCACTGGCTATAATTATTGGGCATTGGGCCACATTCATCAGCCGCAAATTGTTAGTGAACAACCGCTAATTGTTTATCCTGGAACACCTCAAGGACACACGAAAAAAGAACAGTCTTTACAAGGGGTTGCAGTGGTCACACTTTCCCAAAATCAAGCGACTGTTCAATTTGAAAAAGTCGCAGAAATAGATTGGACGAATGAAGAAGTATCTCTTGCGCAATGCCGTGACACCCAAAGCGTTTTGTCTTATCTTGAAACCAGTTTGCTGACGAAGTGGCATGCGCATCAGCAACAGCAATTGATGGCGTTGACACTGAAAGAAACGCAACATTTGGATGTGACCGTGGTGCAAGCCATTGTCAATGGTGAACTATTAAGCTACTTACAGCAGCAGCTTTTACAAAAAACGCAAGGTGATTTTTTTGTTTATCGCCTAATACTGCAAGCAGAGGAACCAACGAAAGAACCGATCTATTTAGCCGCTAGTCCCAACTTATTAACGGCATTAGAAAAAACATACTTAGAGCCAGTTATTTTTGAAGATACCACCAAGGAATTGTTACGTTATCCAGAATTTGCTGGAATTTTTTCAATGGATGAGCAGTGGCGATTAGAGAGCTTGCGCCTAGCACATGAGCAAATTAATGAAGACTTTACTATTCAGGAGGACCCACTATGAAATTACTCGCAGTAGAGATTGTGGGCTTTGGAAAATGGCAACAACAGAAAATTACATTTGAATCTGGTAATCAATTGCTGTACGGCGCAAATGAAGTTGGCAAGTCCACATTGTATCAATTCATTCAAGCAATGCTGTTTGGGTTTCCCACAAAGGGCAAAAGAAAACGCGATTACGCACCTAAAAATGGTGGCTCGTATGGTGGTCGTTTGTGGTTGGCACATCCTGTGTTTGGGGAAATTCAAGTCGAGCGTTTTAAAGAAAAAAATAAAGGGCAAGCAATCATTTATTATCAACAACAAATGGGGGATGAGAAAACCTTACAGCAAATGTTACATCCGCTAACGAAAAAGTTATTTCAAGAGGTTTTTACTTTCCAACAAGAACAATTAATTACGAGTGACAAGTTGACAGAAGAGGAACTGCAAACATCCTTGTTAGCCATTGGTGTTTCTGGTAGTCAACAACTTTTGACTTACCGAAATGCGTACTTTAAAGAAGCACAAAAAATCTTTAAAGGTAAAGGACAGCAGCCATTACTCAATCAGAAGTTGGCGGCTTATCAAGAACTAAAAGAGCAAATTCAAGAGAAAGAAGCGCAGCAACAAACTTTTCAACAATTAGAAGAAACGATTCGCGAAACAGAACAACAGCGCGTGACACTGCAACAGCAATTAAAAGAAACGCAACAGGACTTGTTACAGGTTGCGGAACAGCAACGTCACTTTCCCTTGTACGAAGAATGGCAGTCGCTACCTGAAGAAACAGAGAACGTTGTTTTAGTAAAAGAAGACCAAGTTCAATTAGAAGAAACCTTTCAAGAATATATGTACCTAGATAAAGAACGACAACGTTTGACCAAAGAGTTATCTCTTCAGTCAGAAGCGCTCGATGTTCCAGAAGGCTATGCTTTTTACCTAGAACAAGAAGCATTGATTCAACAATTGTTGAATCAACGCTATGATATGCAACAATTGATGACGGAATCGGAATGGATGACCCAAACCTTTGAGCAAAATCGTCAAGAAATGGTCCTTTTAGAGAACGAATGGTCATGGTCGCCTGAACGACCACCACAGCTTTTTTATGACAACGAAACCGTTCAAAAGTGGCGCCAACAACAAGTTGCGTATACGCAAGCTCTTCAAAAAGGACAAGAACAGAAAGCATTCTTGGCTTCTCAAATTGAAAATCTGGAAGACCAGTTAACGGATTTTGAAAAAGCGCATGCCGCATTTTTTGGTGAAGCGACGCGTGCCCAAAAAGCGCAGAAAACAAGTCAACCACTTTGGTTATTGCTAGGAAGTATCCTTGCATTACTCGGTTTCTTTTTGCCAAGCCCTTTAAAATGGGGCCTAGTTCTCGTGGGAGTTAGTTTTATCGCGAAAGAAGTGCTTAGCTACGCTACTAGAAAAGAAGCTTCCTCTGATGAAGTGAAAGAAGAGTGGCAGACAAAACTTTCGCAACTAGATTATTTAAATGAACAGTTCCAACAAGCGCTGAATCAAGAACGTGAGGTACAACTGCAAGTGGAACAACTTGAACAAGCAGTAGCGGAGCAAGCCCAACTCCATCAATTAGGAAAAATGCAACAAATTGATACTTTAATGAATCAGCGGGAATTGATTACGCGCTATTTATTGCTTGTTCAAACAAATGAAGAACTCAGGAGTCAATTGAAGGAAAATCAACAAAAACGCCAAGTATTTGAAGAACAAATCTTCCCATTGATGACGCATTTACCCTTGCAAGGAAAGAGCCTTTCCGAAAAGTTACACTTTTTAGAAGGATTTGCTGAAGAAATGGAGAAAGTTCGCTTTGCTCAGGAGTATCAAGCAGATGGCTATCTCAAACAGCAGTTACGAGAGTTGAAAATTAAACAGCAAGAAGCATTAACACGAATTCAGCCTTTACTAATTCGTTATCGGATTCTATCAATCGCTGATGTTCCAAGTAGGATTCAACAGCTGACCACTCAGCAAGCTCAAGTTGGTCGTGGGCAAGAATTAGCGACACAATTAGGCAATCTGTTTCCAGAAGCGGTAACAGAAGCAATGTTAAAAGACCGTTCTTTACAACTGGCGCAGCAACAAGCACTGGAAGAAAGCCAGTTAGATAAAATACAAGAGCAGTATCAAGCGTTGATTTATGAAAAACAACAATTAATGACGGATGGTACCTTAGATGAGTTGTATCAACGACAAGCAATTTTAAAAGCGGAAATCAAAGAACTAGCTCAACGTTGGTCTGGGTATCAACTGGCGGGGCAACTGCTAATGGACCTATTAACAGAGCTTTCGGAACAACAATTGCCCAGCTTATTACAGTATGCATCAAGCTACTTTGCACTTTTAACAAATCAGCGTTATCAATCAATCCAAGTAGCCGAAGGTCAACTAGTTGCGGTGACGAAAGAACAAGAAATGTTTTATTTACATGAATTATCAACTGGCACTAAAGATCAATTGATGATGGCTGTTCGTTTTGCCTTTTTAGCAGTCCAAGGCGAGCAACTGATTTGTCCAATTATCATTGATGATGGCTGGTTACACTATGATCATCAAAGAAAAGCCCAATTAGCTGAATTATTTACTAAGTTTGGTCAAAAACAGCAAGTCATTTGTTTTTCTTCTGACCAAGAAATGGTAAGCTATTATCAGGACTTACAACAAAGAGTAATTGCGTTAGAAGGAGGAAGCGTCAAGTGAAAAAATTACGTGAATTAACAGTAGAAGAACTTTTTGAATCATTTGTTCTAATTAAAAATGCCGATGTGCGTGTAGCTAAAAATGGAAAAAAGTTTATTGCCTTTACCTTTCAAGACACATCTGGCACGATTGACGGAAAATATTGGGACGCCTCTGAGGATGAAATTACACGATTTACTGCGGGAAACGTTGTTTTACTGAATGGGAAACGAGAAGTTTATCAAAACAAACCCCAAGTAAAAATTTTACACATGCGTTTAGCGACAGCAGAGGAACCAAGCCAGCCAAGTTTATATATGGAACGAGCGCCTTTGAAAAAAGAAGAGATGGTCAAGGAAATCAATCAAGTGATTTTTGAGATTACCAATGCTCATTGGAATCGTATTGTGCGCTATCTCATGACGAAATACCAACAAGAATTTTATGAATTTCCTGCAGCCAAACGGAACCATCATGCTTTTGCGAATGGCTTAGCTTACCACACTGTCTCAATGTTGCGCCTAGGCAAAGCAATTGCTAAGGAATATCCTGAAATTAACACGTCACTATTATACGCGGGGATTATTTTACATGACTTAGGAAAAGTTTTAGAACTATCTGGTGCTATTACGACAGAATATACGGTGGCAGGGAACTTAATTGGTCATTTAGTTTTGGTGGATGAGGAAATTACCAAGGCGTGTTTGGCTTTGAAAATTGATGATCGAGAAGAAGACGTTGTCGTTCTTCGGCACATGGTCTTAGCCCACCATGGATTGTTGGAATATGGCTCACCTGTGCGACCAAGAATTATGGAAGCGGAAATCTTACATCAAATTGATACCATGGATGCGTCCATTCAAATGATGCTAGGGGCAATTCGTCAAACACAGCCTGGGGAGTATACGGAACGAATCTTTGGTTTAGATAACCGCAGTTTCTATGTGCCAAAAGATAAATAAAAAAAGGGAGTGGTCAATCGACCACTCTCTTTTTTATGCTTATTTAGAAGAAGATTCTGTTGTTTTGCTTGAAGAATCTGTTGCTTTTTCAGAGTCGCTTGTTTTGGTATCGCTTGTTTTAGAATCACTTGATTTTGATTCTTTTTTCTCTGAAGAAGCGCTTGAAGATTCAGTTTGCATGTAGCCTGCTAAAGCGTTCTTGAAGGCATCATCTTTAATTTTCACATTGGCCGCTTTTAATTCGTCACTAATGACTTTTGCTTGGAATGTTTGATCGGCTAATTTTGTCTCTTCAGCAATTTTCTTGATCTCTTTTTCATAAGGTTTCATGTCATTGCCTTTTGCTTTGTTTTTCGTCATTTTCACTACATAGTAAGTTGTTTGGTACGTTTGTGCGTTTGTTGCAGCAATTGGTTCTGATACTTCGCCATCTTTTAGTTTGAAGGCAGCTTCTTTAACTTCGGCAGGAACAGTTGTTGATTGTGAATCAAATTTAATTTTACCGCCGTCTTTTTTCGTTGCAGCATCGGTTGATTTGTCTTTGGCAATTTTTGCGAAATCGCCGCCGTCAGTGATTTCTTTCTTGACAGCTTTTGCATCATCTTCTGAAGCAACTTGGATAATTTGTGCTTCTACTTCTGGATGGAAGCTTGCCCAAGCTGTTTTTAAGTCTTCATCTGTAATTTTCAAATGATCTTTCAAACCTACTTGCATTGCTTCGGCTTGTTTTAATTGTTTCTTGAATGATTTTTCAGTTAAACCAGCTTGTGTTAGTGCATCAGAGAATTTTCCGCCTTGCGCTTCCACTTGTTTTTTAGCGTCATCAAATTTCTTTTGAATGGCTTTGTCAGTTACTTTGTCGCCATATTTTTCTTCAAAGACTTTATAAATAACCATTTGGCTAAACGCTTGTTGGCTCGTACTTTGTTCTTTAATTTGGTTATAAAAATCATCAACAGTAATTGTTGAACCTTTCATTGTTGCGATATCTTTTGAACCGCTTGAACACGCTGCTAAACTAAAAACGGCCATTGCGCCCGCTGCAGCTAAGATTAGTTTTTTCTTCATTCTCTTATGCACTCCTGTTTTTTTTAGTTTTATTTCTGTTATAACTATACCATACCTCATTTTGAAAAAGAAAGAGTCTCAGGCATAGTTTCAAACAAAATTCGTATTTACGTCACACTTTTTATTTTTTTAATAACAAAAGAAATAATTAACATCAAAGACTTTACTTTTGCTTGTTGGTTTGTGTGTCAGGTAATTCAGCTGTAATTTTGGCAATTTGTTCTTTAATTTGAGCAATCCGAGGTTCCGCTTGGAATTTGAAATCAGTGATTTCTTGTTGCAGGTCTTTTGAAAATTCAGTTGCCAGTGGAACGTTTTCTTCGACAACTCCCAAGTTTCGTTGCACCTGATCCCAGTCATTCGTGACTTGATTTTTCAGTGAACGATAGTCCTCTAGCTCATTGATTAAATGCTGACGTGTTTCTTTCCCGCTTCTTGGAGCAGCCAACAAACCGCCAATGGTACCGGCAGCTGCGCCAAAAAAGAGGCCTTTAATAAATTTTTTCATTTAGTTCACCTGCTTTGCAATGGTCTCAGCAATTTCTTGCATCGCTTCGGCGGAATAGTCCTCTTGATGGTTGCCAAAATGAATAGAGAAATCATCTTCTTTTGAATAACGGGGAATCAAATGAACGTGGGAATGGAAAACGGATTGATAAGCCACTTCCTTATTGTTATTTAAAATGTTTAATCCTTCCATTTCTGGAAAAGCTTTTTCTAATGCTCGTGCTACTTTAGGAATACGAGCAAAGACGTCACTTGCTAAAAGGTCATTATATTCAAAAATATCAGCAACGTGTTGTTTTGGAATCATTAAGGTATGTCCTTTGGTCACTTGTGTGATGTCTAAAAACGCGTAGACTTTCTCGTCTTCATAGACTTTATAACTTGGGATTTCGCCGTTGATAATTTTACAAAAAATACAATCATTCATGAAAAATTCCTCTTTTCTCTAGGTTCTTTCCTTTACTTTACCACAAGTTGATTTCTCTGTGGATGAAAAAGTACGTGAGTTCGCTAAAAAGTTCGTTTCATTTCGTGTATAATAAGAGAAAGAAAAAAATCCATTTAATTAAGGGAGTAATTTTTGAATTCTTGGTTCGCTTAGGGTTTAATAATGGTAGAGAGAAAAGGTTGGAGGCAAAAGAAATGAGCTTAACAATTGAACATTTAACAGGAGGTTACGGCCATATTCCTGTCTTAAAAGATATTAATTTTGACGTCAAGTCTGGTGAAATGGTTGGTTTGATCGGCTTGAATGGTGCGGGGAAAAGTACCACCATCAAAAATATTATTGGGTTACTTACGCCGCAAAAAGGCAAAATTATGATTGACGGGGAAACATTGCAGCAAGCCCCTGAAGAATATCGTAAAAAAATCGGCTATATTCCGGAAACACCTTCTTTATATGAAGAATTAACATTGAAAGAGCATATCGAAGTAACGGCCTTGGCTTATGATATTTCATTAGAAGAAGCATTCAAACGAGCGGAACCATTACTAAAAACGTTCCGCTTAGACAATAAATTGGAATGGTTTCCTGCTAATTTTTCAAAAGGCATGAAACAAAAAGTCATGGTACTTTGTGCATTCTTAATTGAACCGAGTTTATATATTATTGATGAACCTTTTCTAGGCTTAGATCCTTTAGCAATTCATGCTTTATTAGAATTAATGGATACGATGCGTAAGCAAGGGGCAGCGATTTTAATGTCCACGCATATTTTAGCAACAGCTGAAAAATATTGTGATCGTTTTGTGGTGCTACACGAAGGGAAATTACGGGCAAACGGTACAATGGCTGAATTACGTGCAGAATTTAATTTACCAGAGTCTTCTTTAGATGATATTTATCTTGCCTTGACGAAGGAAGAAAAGGTGGGGTAACATGGGCGAATTTTTTAGTCAACGTTTGTCACGGCATTTCAAAAAAATGTCCAAGTACTTGCGCTATATTTTAAATGATCATTTTGTTTTAGTCTGTATGTTTTTATTAGGCGGATTAGGTCTGTACTATTCCCAGTTGTTAAAAGAATTACCTCGTGATTTTGTTTGGGGCAGACCGTTAATTCTATTGGGCTGGCTGCTACTCATTCAAGTTGGTAAGTTGGCTACTCTGACAGAAGAGCCAGACAAGGTGTTTTTATTACCAAAAGAAAAACAATTCGCTGCTTATCTGAAACGAGCGCTGCGCTACTCTTTACTTTTACCGATTGTAGTCAGCTTTCTAGGAAGTGGCCTATTGATGCCGTTGATTGTAGTCACAACAGGTTGGTCGTTTCAAACCTTCTTTTTATTTTTGGTCATGCTAGTTTGTATGATTTATACACAACTTAGTTTACAAAGCTATGGGCTCTATCATCTTTCGTCAACCACTTACCGTAGTTGGTGGTTTGTTTGGTTGATCAGTAGTCTCTTGATTATGACGGGAGCTATTTACTGGACGCCTTGGGTTGGTGTGATTGGTGGCATCATTCTGGCCGTTTGTTTATCGAGTATTTGGCAAAATAAGATGAAACAGAGTTTCTTGGATTGGGAAAAAATGATCCAAAAAGAACAAAACAGAATGCATAGAATTTATAAATTCATTCAGCTGTTTACAGATATTCCTGAAGTGAGTAGTACAGTGAAACGCCGTAAATACTTAGATCCTCTCCTCGGAGTAGTCAAAAAAACATCTGAGAACACGTATGCTTACTTATTCATTCGGAGCTTTTTACGAGGTAGCGAATATAGCGGCTTATTGTTTCGTTTGATTTTGGTTGGTGGCGTGCTACTCTTCTTTTTACAAGAATTCTGGATTGCGTTGGTAGTTGCTTTATTGTTTGTCTATTTAATCGGGTTCCAGTTGATTCCCATGTACACGCAATTTGATTATATGGTGATGACACAGCTATATCCAATTTCAATAGAAAAAAAACAAGCAGCGATTCGCCGGTTAATTGGTGGCGCATTATCTGTTGCGGCCATTATTTTTAGTGGGATTGTCTGCCTTCGTTTAGGCAATTTGCAAAATAGCTTGATCATTCTGGGTGCCTTAATTGTAGAAGTTGTGATTTTCACTAAAATGTATGTTCCAATGCGCTTGAATAAGTTATAAAGATGAGAAAACCCAGCAAAATTTACAAAAGAACCACATAGAAGCTTGACGAAGCAAGGTTTGGCGACTAAAATGGTAATTGCTGTAAAAATTGCAATAAAATTGTGTTGAGATAGGAGATAATTTCCATGGAATTTCAGTTGGATAAAGACTGGCGTCTGCAGCCGATAAAGGGCGCAACTGGTCAAACATACATGGGAATAAAAGAAACAGAGAAAGTGTTCATTAAACGAAACACTTCTCCACTTCTTGCAGCATTGTCTAAAGAAGGGTTAGCCCCGAAGATGATTTGGACAAAGCGGACAGCGAATGGCGACGTACTAACAGCCCAAGAATGGCTGGAAGGACGTTTATTACATGCGGACGAAATTGGCAAACGCAATGACGTGATTGACGTGTTATACCAATTGCATCATTCCAATTTGCTGAAAGACATGTTGAAAAAAATTGGTGGCGAAGTTTGTACCCCGCTAACAATGTTGAAAGAGTATAAGCGTCAACTACCTAAAGAATTAAAACGAAACAGTTATTTAAAAGAAGTAATCACTTATTTATATAATCATTTACCAGAATATCCAGAAACTAGTTATGTAGCTGTTCACGGCGATGTGAATCATCGGAATTGGTTAGTCTCGAATAATTATCTCTATTTAGTAGATTGGGATTCTGTGATGGTCGCGGACCCAGCGGTAGATTTAGGAATGATTTTGAGTCATTATGTCCCTCGTTCCGGTTGGAATCAATGGTTACTATCTTATGGTTTAATTCCTAATGAAAGTACGGTTCAACGAATTTATTGGTATGGTTTATTTAGCTTTTTACAAGAGATTGTTCGTCATCACCAAGAGGGCGAAAGAAGAGCAATGACTGCAGAAATTTTACAATTAAAACGAATGTTTAGTAGTTAAACTAATTCATTTAACATCCACACAGGCTGGCGAATTTCACCAGTCTGTTTTTAAAAGAAAGGAATTTTAAATATGCGTGTAAGAAATAGACCCGGAGCAGCAGAATATATGGCAAAATATCCACAATATGTGGTAGAAGGTCCTGAAAAATGGCAAGGGAAATGGCAAGAACGTTTTGGCAATAATCATCCCATCCACATTGAAATTGGTTCAGGTAAAGGTCGTTTTATTTATGAAATGGCTAAAGCACATCCTGAAATTAATTATATTGGTATCGATATGCAATTAAGTATTTTATCGATTGCATTAGATAAGCTAGTGGCCGAGCCGTTACCTAATCTACAATTATTGCGCGTAGACGGCGAAGCATTAACAGAATATTTTGCTGAAAATGAAGTAGATTTAATCTATTTAAATTTTTCAGATCCTTGGCCAAAGAAAAAACATGAAAAACGTCGTTTAACGTATAAAAACTTTTTAGCGACAGATGAGATTATTTTAAAACCGAATGGAGAAATTCATTTTAAAACGGATAATCAAGGGCTCTTCGAATACTCATTAAGTAGCTTTTCTAAATATGGCATGATTATTGAACGTGTGTGGCTAGATTTGCATAATAGCGAGTTTGAAGGCAACATTATGACAGAATACGAAGAAAAATTTTCTAGTCGTGGTCAACGAATTTATCGAGTAGAAGCACGTTTTGTTGCAAAATAAAAACAAGCATTCCTTTATTTTAAGTGAAGGAATGCTTGTTTTTTATTATTTAAGAAAGCCTAAGTTGTCGTTCTTAAAGCATAGGCGTCCAATAAAATTCTTGCCAGAATGGATAGTGGTAATCGTGAACGCACTTCATAATCGGGGAAAAAGGAGCCTTCTGATTTGAAACCTACGAACGGAATTTCAATGTATTTCATTAAACTAGAGTGTTTGCTTGCAGTTAAAAGGATAGTCCCAATTTCTGAGTCGTAACAGTTTTTACCAGCGACAACTAATTCTTGGGTTTCTCCGTTTAAAGAAACAAAAAGAGCCACATCTTTTTTTGATAACTTTTTACTAATATTTTTAATAATTTCTGGGTCCGTATGCAGTTCACAGTATTTGCCAGCCAATTGAAACTTAACCATCATTTCCTGAGCAATTAATTCTGAAAAACCTCTAGCAAAGATAATAATCCGTCGAGAAGCCTTGATTTTTTGGATCGCATCTTCGATATTACCAATTTCAATCATGTTAATCGTGCGAGTTACTTCTTCTTCATTCTTTAAAATGGCCGTCCGAATTCCTCGGTCTACTTTTTCTAATGCTGAAAAATTTATATTTTGGTTTTCTTTATCTTTCAAGTGATGCTTGAAAGATGTGAAACCTTCATAGCCTTTCTTTTTCATGGTTCTTACAATCGTCGCAGTTGATACGTTGGCTCGTTCGCTTAATTTTACAATGGAATAATCAGGGATTTCTAAAATATGTGTTTCGATAAAATGCCAGAGATATTGCTCTGACTCACTCAATTTTTGTTCCATAATGGCTAGCCCTTCTTTCTTTCACTAAAAAAACATTTATAAGCCTATTTTTAATGAAAAAAAATAAAAAAGCTAGAGAAATTATGAAATTGTAAATGTTTTCTATATTTTTGCGAAAGAATGAAAACCTTTACATGGTATTTTGAGACATAATAAAGAGGAGAAAGGAGGAACTACAGTGACCATTTATACATGTACATTAAATTTAGCCATTGATTTATTTATCGAAACAGAAGAGCTAGTTCCTTTTGTCGTGAATCGCACGAAGGAAGATGATATTCAAGCAAACGGGAAAGGAGTCAATGTTTCCCTAATTTTAAAGATGTTAGGGATTGATAATACCGCTTTGGGAGTCAAAGCTGGTTTCACTGGGAACTATGTCGAGGATTATTTAAAAGAAAAAGAGATAACCACTGATTTTATCGAAGTCGCTGGCACAACGAGAATCAATGTGTTTACAAAAGTTACCCAAGATCAAAAGGAATACAAATTAGTCAATAAAGGACCAAAATTATCTGAAGAACATGTACAACGTTTTTTGAAAAAAATTTCAGAGTTACGTAAAGGGGATTATTTGTGCGTATCAGGAAGTTTACCACAAGGGGTTTCGCCAAGTATTTTGATTGAAATTAGCCGAATTTGTTTTGAAAAGCAGGTGTTCTTAATTTTAGACAGTAGTTATGAAGAAATTTTAGATTGTTTGCCTTATCAACCATTTTTATTGAAACCAAATGAAGAAGAACTTCAAGAGTGGTTTCATACAGAAGTGCAGACTAAGGACGATTACATTTTTTACGGACAAGAATTACTGAAGCGGGGAGCCAAAAATATTTTACTTTCTTTAGGTAGTGAAGGGGCTTTATTTATGAATAATGAAAAGGTTCTTTCAGGTAATTCACCAACTGGAATGGTTGTGAATACAGCTTGTTCAGGGGATGCAATGTTAGGTACCTTTTTAGCTGGTTGGCATCAAGGACTTTCATTGGAAAAAAATTTGAAAAGAAGTATTGCAGCAGGTAGTTCAACAGCATTTCGCAAAGGATTGACAGATTTTTCAGATGTTCAGGAGTTAGAGCAACAAATAAAGATTCAAGAGGAGGAATAAACAGATGGCTACGTATCAATTAATAGCTGCTACAGGTTGTCCGACGGGAATAGCGCACACGTATATGGCACAGGAGGCATTGGAACAAGCTGCGAAACGTAAAGGTATTACGATTAAGGTTGAAACACATGGTCAGATTGGTATAGAAAACGAGTTAACACCTGCAGAAATCCAAGGAGCGGAGGCAGTCATTATTGCCGCCGACAAAGACGTTCAAGCAGAACGTTTTGCTGGGAAACGAATCATTGATGTCCCTGTCAGTGTGGGAATTAAAGAAGCAGATCGCTTAATTGAAGAAGCGCTCGCAGGCAAAGGATCGATTGCGGCCGAAAACCAAGCAGTGGATGAACTTGAACAGGAAACACAGATTTCTTCAGGAAATGTTGGACATAGTATTTATAAAAACTTAATGAATGGCGTCTCTCACATGTTGCCGTTTGTAGTAGCAGGCGGCGTTTTAATTGCTCTTTCTTTTGCTATTTGGGGCATTTATTCATTTGATCCAGAAAGTAGTCAGTATAATGCTACCGCTGCTATGTTAAAAAGTATTGGTGATGCCTCAATGGGCATGATGGTGCCAATCTTATCTGCGTATATCGCAGAGGGGATTGCCAAACGACCTGGTTTGGTTGTGGGCTTTGTCGGTGGTTTGATTGCTAACACTGGTGGCACTGGCTTTTTAGGAGGGATATTATCTGGTTTTCTTGCTGGGTATTTCATTCTTTTATTACAAAGAGTATTTAAAGGCTTGCCTAAATCATTAGATGGTTTAAAAGCAATTTTCCTTTATCCAGTCATTGGCGTTGCAGTTATTGGTATCACTATGTCTTTACTAGCAGATCCGATGAAAGCTGTTAACGAAGGAATGATGAGCTTTTTAGCTAGTTTCCAAAACTCCAGTCCGTTGGTTTTAGGAATTATTGTGGGTTGTATGTGTGCCTTTGATATGGGAGGTCCAGTTAATAAAGCGGCCTATGTTACTGGGACGGCACTCTTAGCTCAAGGAAATACTTCTTTTATGGCAGGAGTTTCTGCTGCCTGCATAGCGCCACCTTTAATTACAGGCTTTGCTACATTATTCTTTGGAAAATACTTTGACACAAATGAACGCAATGCGGGGCTAGTGAACTTTATTTTAGGCTCCACACATATTACAGAAGGCGCTATTCCGTTTGCGGCAAAAGACCCCTTGAAGGTTTTACCAATTATGATGCTCGGATCTTCAATTGCGGCAGTCCTAACGTATATGTTTGGGGTACAAGTGCCAGCACCTCATGGAGGATTTCTTGTTCTACCAGTTGTTACTCACGCTGTTCAATGGGTTTTGGCAATTTTAGCTGGTTCATTGGTAGGTGGCTTATTGCTAGGTTTTGTACAAAAAAGTAGAATCGCCAAACAAGAGCAATCGTTATCAAAAAAATGAAATAACAGGAATTAGGAGTGGATGGAATGGCTTTTATTAAAGAAAATCATATTTTTTTAAATCAACAGTTACAAACGCAAGAGGATGTTTTTCACTTTTTAGCAAAAAAATCAACAGAATTGGAAGTTGCTCAGGACGCACAGGAAGTTTTCGATAAACTGAACGAGCGAGAACAAGAAGGAACAACGGGGATGATGAATGGATTTGCGATACCTCATGCAAAAGCAGCAACGATTCAACAAGCGGCCATTATCATCGTTACCTTGGACCAAGGTGTTGAGTGGCAGAGTCTTGACAACCAATTAACGGAGTTTGTGATTGCGCTGTTTATTCCAGATGCCGAAGCTGGCACGACACATTTGAAATTACTCTCTTCTGTTGCGCGCCTCTTATTAAGAGAAGAAGTTACTTCTGGACTGAAACAAGCAAGTTCGCCAGCTGAAATTGCTACGTTACTAAATAATCAATTAGGAGAGGGAACAGAATGAAAAAAATTAGTGAACAAAAACGTAAACATTTAGAAAATCTGGTAGATGATCAAGGGATTATTGGCGCACTAGCCATTGATCAACGTGGGGCCTTAAAACGCATGATGGGAAAATACAAAGAGGTGACTGCGCAAGAAATCAGTGACTTTAAAGTATTAGTATCTCGTTGCTTAACACCAGAGACTTCAGCAATTTTGTTGGATCCAGAATATGGCCTAGCTGCTGCTGAAAATCGAGCACAGACTTCAGGTTTGTTACTTGCGTATGAAAAAACGGGCTACGATGCTTCGACACCAGGACGGTTACCCGATAGTCTTGATGTTTGGTCGGTTAAGCGTTTAAAAGAAGCGGGCGCAGACGCGTGTAAATTTTTGCTTTACTACGATGTTGACGAAAGTGAAGCAATCAATGAGCGAAAGAAAGCTTATATAGAACGGATTGGTTCAGAGTGTTTAGCCGAAGAAATTCCATTCTTTTTAGAAATTGTCTCTTATGATGCAAACAATTCGGATAGTGCTTCAAAAGAATACGCTAAAGTAAAACCGCACAAAGTAATTGAAGCGATGAAAGAATTTTCAAAGGATCGCTATAATGTTGATGTTTTAAAAGTAGAAGTCCCTGTGAACATGAATTTTGTAGAAGGTTTTGGCACTGAAAGTCTTTATAGCCAAGATGAAGCACAGGCCTTTTTCAACATGCAAAGTGAAGCAACACAACTTCCATTTATTTTCTTGAGTGCAGGGGTTAGTGCTACGATGTTTCAGGAAACATTGAAATTTGCAAAAAAAGCAGGTTCCTCGTTTAATGGAGTCTTATGTGGTCGCGCAACTTGGGCAGACGGCGTGCTTCCATTTGTTCAACAAGGTGCTGAAGCAGCCGTTGCGTGGCTTGAAACAACTGGTAAAACAAATGTTGAAGAATTGAATCAGGTTTTAAGAGAGAGCGCAGTATCAGTCTTTGAAAAAATACAGTAATTAAGCTGAAAATATATACTGAATTTAAACTATTTGGTCATCTGAATTAAATTTTTTCAGAAATCGTCTTCTTTAAGTGAACTCAATGTACGCAAACTCAAAAGATATGATATAATTATTTCGATATCGATGTATGAACACCCAAAAAGTAACATTGCTTTACTTTATTTGGGGAAAGTTGGGGTATTATGGGAATTCCTAAAGAAGGCGAGTTTGTAACCATTCAGAGTTATAAACATGACGGACATTTACATCGAACGTGGCGTGATACGATGGTACTAAAAACGAGCGAGTATTCTTTAATTGGTGTGAACGATCACACGTTAGTAACGGAATCCGACGGACGTCGGTGGGTGACTCGTGAACCAGCCATTGTTTATTTTCACAAGAAATATTGGTTCAATATAATAGCAATGATTAGAGAAAAGGGGGTTTCGTATTACTGCAATCTGGCTTCGCCATATGTTTTAGATGACGAAGCGTTGAAGTATATTGATTATGATTTAGATATCAAGGTTTTTCCAGATGGTGAAAAACGTTTACTAGACGTTGATGAATATGAATTTCATAGCAAACTAATGGATTATCCAGAAGATATTGACTTCATTTTAAAAGAAAATGTCAAGACTTTAGTGGATTGGATTAATAACGAAAAAGGCCCCTTCTCGCCCGAATATGTAGATATCTGGTATCAACGTTATCAACAGCTATCAAAAAAATAGCCGATGTAAACAGCCCACAAAAGGAGCTTGGAGCATTAGCCAAAATGGCTAATGCTCCAAGCTCTAAATTTTCCGATTTAATTGGTGTTATAGTTCTTTATTCATTTCGTAGTGTTCAATGCCAGCATCCATAAAAGGTGCTCCTGTTTTTTGATAACCTAAACGTTCATAGAAGCCTACAGCGGTGACTTGTGCTCCTAGAGTAATCTTGTGGTAGCCTTGTTCTTTGGCAAAATTTTCCGCCGCTTCCATAATCACTCGTCCATAGTCGGCGCCACGGTAAGCTTTTTCAACGGCCATTCGTTGTAATTTCATAACGCCATTTTCTAGTGGAAGCAAGCGACAAGTTGCGACAGCTACATGGTTCGTGTACAAAACAAAGTGAATACAATGTGCTTCATATTCATCGATTTCCATCTCTTCTGGTACCCCTTGTTCCGCTACGAATACGCGTTGACGAAGCCGGACAGCATCTAAATAAAGATCACTCATGGTATCTTTTGTTTGAGCTACATGCATAGAAAAACCCCCAAGTTCAGAATCTGTTTCTATTTTATTATACCACGAAAAAGTTCTAGCAATGAAGTATTCTCAATGACTGAGGGGGGAAGGTGTGATAAAATAAAACAGCAACAATTGAATAAAAATAAAGGAGGAGCCGCTGTGATTAATCGATTTAAAGAATCGAAATTATTTTTCTGGTCAGTTGAATTACTTGTCGTGGCCATGCTATTATTTATTGCTTCGAAAATTAATTTCTTATTTGCACCGATTGGGACATTCTTTTCAACGTTGTTTGCCCCAGTCTTAGTAGCAGGCTTTTTGTATTATTTACTAAATCCTGTGGTCAATCTACTAATGAAGACGAAAATGAAACGAATTTATGCCGTCTTACTGGTATTTTTATTACTAATCATCGCATTAGTTCTGATCTTATTAACAATTATCCCTAAGTTGGCAGATCAGCTAGCTAGTTTAGCATCAAGTATGCCTGATTTCTTTAAACAAGTGGAGACCTGGATTTATGAGATTGCGGAGTTACCTATTTTTAAACAAATTGATTTAACAAGCTATATTGAAAAAATGGATATTTCTTATGCAAATATTATCCAACAATTTTTAAGTAGTTTATCAAGTAGCTTAGGTTCAATCGTATCAACGGTGGCGTCAACCACCATTGTTTTGGTCACTGCGCCATTTATTTTATTTTATATGTTAAAAGATGGAGACAAGCTAGTACCAGCGATTCAACGTTTTTTACCTGAAAAAAGAAAAGATGATATCGTGGATCTTTTAGGACAATTGAACCAAACCTTATCCAGTTATATTAGTGGACAAGCGATTGAATGTTTATTTGTCGGTACATTTACGATTATTGGGTATTCATTGCTTGGCGTTCGTTATGCCTTTTTATTTGGTGTCATTGCCGGCTTTACGAATTTGATTCCCTATCTAGGCCCTTATCTAGGATTAGCGCCTGCTGTCTTAGTGACCATCTTTAATGAACCCGTCAAAGCAGCCTTATGTTGTTTAGTGGTGCTAGTGGTTCAACAATTGGACGGAAATATTATTTATCCAAACGTTATCGGAAAATCTCTAAAAATCCATCCATTAACGATTATTTTAATTTTATTGGTAGCAGGAAATTTAGCAGGTTTGCTAGGTATTTTCCTTGGCGTCCCATTTTACGCAATCTGCCGGACCATTATCTACTATGTTATTGATATGGTCAAAGCGGGTCGTAGTGAAAAAGTTACCAATGCCGTTCTTTTAGGGAATGAAACAAATACGAAAGAAAATAACGGTTAATGATTGAATCCGCTAATCTTTCGTGCTATGATTTTATGGATTAGGATAGAAAATAACCTGTCATAATACTGATTGTGTCTGTTTCTAAGCCTAACCACAAAAAGAGGAAGAACGTTAAAAGAGTACGAAAGTACAGCCTCGGAATTATCAACAATTAAGGAGAGAGAGAACATTATGAATAATGCTGACCCTGAGAGTCAGTCGCTAATTGCGCAACTTCTATTATTAGTCGTGTTGACGTTTATCAATGCCTTTTTGGCAGCGGCGGAAATTGCAGTCGTATCTGTTAACAAGAATCGTGTGGAACAAAAAGCGGAAGACGGCGACGCAAAAGCTCAAAAATTGCTTAAGGTATTGCAAGACCCCAATAACTTTTTATCCACAATCCAAGTAGGGATTACTTTGGTTAATATCCTATCTGGTGCTTCATTAGCAGAGACTTTATCTAGTCGTTTGGCCCCTGTATTAGGTGGCGGCGCCGCAGCTAAGAGTCTTGCCAGTATCATTATCTTAGCATTGTTAACGTACGTTTCTATAGTATTTGGTGAATTATACCCTAAACGAATTGCTATGAACAAATCAGAAGAAGTCGCTCAATTGACTTCTGGTGCAGTCCGCTTTTTAGGAGTTATCGCGCGTCCCTTCGTTTGGTTGCTATCGGCTTCGACCGATTTATTATCCAAAATCACACCAATGACTTTCGATGATGCCGATTCGAAGATGACACGAGATGAAATGCGCTACATGCTTGAAACAGAAGGTGTTTTGGAAAACGAAGAACTAGAAATGCTACAAGGTGTCTTTTCATTAGATACAAAAGTGGCACGAGAAGTAATGGTTCCTCGGACAGACGCATTCATGGTTGACATCCAAGATGATGTCCAAGAAAACATCAATTTAATTTTAGGAGAAAATTATTCTCGGATTCCTGTTTATAGTGAAGACAAAGATAAAATTGTTGGTATTTTACATACCAAAACGTTACTAAAAGCTGCACGTAATTTAGGCTTTGAAAACATTGAATTAGGCGCAATCATCCAAGAACCATTATTTGTCCCAGAAACCATTTTTATTGATGATTTACTTTATGAGTTAAAACGAACACAAAACCAAATGGCGATTTTACTAGATGAATATGGCGGTGTTGTCGGTTTAGCAACACTAGAAGATTTACTAGAAGAAATCGTTGGTGAAATTGACGATGAAACAGATGAAGTAGAAAATTTATATACACAAGTGGCTGACAATGAATATTTGGTTCAAGGACGCATGTTAATTGACGAATTTAATGAAGTATTTGAAACAGATTTACACATGAGCGATGTTGATACAATGGCAGGTTACTTAATTACAGCATTAGGAACCATTCCTGATGAAGGGGAAAAACCTTCTTTTGAAGTGGGCAATATTAAGTTAACTGCTGAAGAAATGGAAGGCACACGTTTGCTAGTCTTACGCGTTCATTTCTACGATGAAGAAACTGTCGATGAAGAACCAGAAGAAAATCGTCGTTTTTTCCGTAAAGAAATGGAAGATGACGAACCAAGACGTTAAAAATAACCTGTGACATCAGTCGTTTTGACTAATGTCGCAGGTTTTCCTTTTAAAAAACAGCCAACAGCAGCTCTTTATTCTCAAGGCTTGACATGATATACTAGCAAAGGTTAATCAAAAATTATGCTGAAGAAAATAAATAAATAAACATCACAAGTGATAAGGAGATTTTTATGACGATCAATCAAAAAGAAGCAGTCGATAGTCGCCGTACGTTTGCGATTATTTCCCATCCGGATGCTGGGAAAACAACGATTACTGAACAATTATTATTATTTGGGGGCGCCATCCGCCAAGCTGGAACCGTCAAAGGGAAAAAAACAGGGAACTTTGCCAAATCTGACTGGATGGAAATTGAAAAACAACGGGGAATTTCGGTAACGAGTTCTGTGATGCAATTTGACTATCAAGACAAACGGATTAATATCTTGGACACCCCAGGACATGAGGATTTCTCAGAGGATACGTATCGGACCTTAATGGCCGTGGATAGTGCTGTGATGGTTATTGATAGTGCCAAAGGGATTGAAGCACAAACGAAAAAACTTTTCCAAGTTGTTAAAAAACGTGGTATTCCAATTTTTACTTTTATTAACAAATTGGACCGTGACGGACGGGAACCATTGGAACTTTTAGAAGAATTGGAAGAACTATTGGATATTGAATCTTATCCAATGAACTGGCCAATTGGTATGGGAAAAGGCCTAGAAGGTCTATACGATATTTATAATGAACGTGTGGAATTATATCGTCCAGAAAATAATGGCGGGGAGCGTTTTATTCCTTTAAAAGATGGCGATATCCCAAGCGATTTACCATTGCACAATAACAGCGTTTATCAACAAGTGTTGGAAGATGTTGAGTTATTGGTAGAAGCAGGCGATGAATTTAGCGAGGAAAAAATCGCTCGTGGTGATCAAACGCCAGTCTTCTTCGGTTCTGCTTTGACAAACTTTGGGGTTCAAACATTTTTAGAAACCTTCTTACAATTTGCGCCTGCGCCACATGCGCATAAAACAGAAGAGGGTGGCGAAGTAAGTCCTTATGAAAAAGAATTTTCAGGCTTTGTCTTTAAAATTCAAGCGAATATGAACCCAGCCCATCGTGATCGAATTGCCTTTGTTCGAATTTGTTCAGGTGTTTTTGAGAGAGGCATGGACGTGACCTTAGGTAGAACAGGCAAAAAAGTCAAATTAAGTAACGTGACGCAATTTATGGCGGATGCCCGCGAAAACGTCACAGAAGCTGTTGCAGGCGATATTATCGGTGTGTATGACACAGGAAATTACCAAATTGGCGATACTTTGTATGAAGGGAAAATGAATGTTCAATACGAAGAGTTGCCGTCATTTACCCCTGAATTATTCATGAAAGTGACTGCCAAAAACGTAATGAAACAAAAATCTTTCCATAAAGGAATTTACCAACTGGTTCAAGAAGGAGCCATTCAATTATACAAAACATATTTAACAGAAGAATATATCATTGGCGCAGTAGGTCAATTGCAGTTTGAAGTTTTCCAATATCGAATGTCCAATGAATACAATGCTGAAGTGGTAATGACGCCAATGGGTTCTAAAATTGCCCGCTGGATTAATCCAGAAGATTTAGATGAACGCATGAGCTCTAGCCGAAACATTTTGGCACGGGACCGCTTCGACCAACCATTGTTCTTATTTGAAAACCAATTTGCGGAACGCTGGTTTGCGGATAAATATCCAGATGTTGAACTGAAAAGTTTGATGTAAAATTAATTTGTAATCAATCGGTAGCTGAATCTTTAGAAGATTGAAGCTCGCATCTTCAGCAAAATCTATTAAGATGCGTTGGTTTGCATGAAGTCCTTTTTTATCAAAATTTGATAAGAAGGGACTTTTTTCTATGAACTGGGAGGATATTATTTTAGAATTTTGTATGGATATTACAGTGAAAGATTTTTCAAAAATAACAATCAAAAATTATAAATCAAAATTGAGAAACACAGCAAATTTTTTCAAATCAATAAATGTTGAACCGTCACAGATTGAAAAGAAACATATAAAAAGCTGGATAATAGATATGCAAGAAAAAGAAATGCAAGCATCGACAATCAATGTCAGTGTTAGCAGATTAAAGAAGTTATTTGACTATATGTTAATTGAAAAATATATTGAGTATAATCCGTTTGTTGATATTGAAAGATTAAAAGAACAAAGAAAAGTAATCTATCCTTTGAATGATTATGAAATTAAACAAATGCTGATAGTTGCTAAAAAACACCCATACAAACATATAGCACAAAGAAATGTTGTGATATTGATGTTGATGATTGAATGTGGGTTGAGGATTAGCGAAGTTTGCGAGATACGAGATGAAGATATTATGAATAATCAAATCATTATTAGAAAATCAAAAAATAATAAGGATAGAGCCGTTGCTGTCAGTCCAATTCTCAAAAAAGAAATAATAAAATATCAACGAATTAAGAAAAGAAAATATGGGCTGTTAGAAGGAAATCCTTTTATTGTCAGTAATTTAGGTAAAAAATTGAATGAAAAAAGTATTTGGCAGATTATGCAAGAAATAAAGAAACAAATTGATATAAGAGATTGTGTTCGTTTTTCGGGGCATACGCTAAGACATACTTATGCAAGTATGCAATTACGGAACGGATTAGATATTTATACGTTAAGTCTAAATATGGGGCATAGTTCAATTGAAATGACTCAAAGATATGTTCAAACGCTAAGTAGCGAAGATTTTATTGAGAAGTCTATTAAAACGAGTACTTTGATGAATTTGAGGTGATTAAGTTATTTAACGTTTCTTTAAAGTACAAAATTATTTAATAAACCCAGTTAGGATTTCCTAACGGGGTTTAATGAATTTTAAACCTTTGTGTCTATAATATTAGAGTTAGTGATTATAAATTTTTGAACGAGATTTGTACTCTGCGGATTTAAGATAATTTTCATTCATTTTAGTTTGTGCTATAGGGGTGAAACATTCTCCATAACTTTCTAAAATAGGTAAGTAGTCAGATGTAGCCGCACATATAATTCTATTTAAATCATTGCTTTTTAATTCCCCCATTTTAAGTCTGACTTCTTTAATAGCTAACTTATTAAATCCTTTTTCAAAGAATAAGAAATTAGTTGTTCCAGTTACCATAGACTTATACGCTATACAATCTGGTTTTGCATGATTTATTTTGGTTATCAAGATATTATCTTCACTAGATAATGGAATATTATTGTCGCATTTTTCTAAAATATCCTCAAAACCGAATCGTATTCCATCAATAATAATTAGAGGTTCTTCATTTTCTAATGTTGGAAAAGTGCTTGTCAAATCATCATAAGCCCAGAATGTAACTATATTTTTACTAGAACCATGTTTTAAAATTTCTTTACGGGAAGTATCTGGTGTGTCCGACCAATAAGATAATTTTTGATTTGGAAATAATTGAGAATATCTATTTGATGAGTTACTATCTCTTAGATTGCCATGAAACAGCTCGCTGGCAGTTTTTTCATAAAAATTTTGATTGAATTCAACGCATCTAAAGAAATCGAATTCTTTAGTTATCAGTATAGGCAGTGTGCTATGTTTCAAAACTTTAGATAGATGAGAGTGATTGGAATATAGTTTGCTCAATGGTCTATTACTCCTTAAACTTAATATTTTATAAATACTTATGCTATAACAATAATATAACAAATGTTTAGAAGAGAGAATATGAATTGATAATTATAGTTTAGAATTTTTAATTTCTGTAAACTGTAAGTATTATAAGTTATGATATTTCATATGATTTTTAATAGTCAATAAGATTTGATAAGTATTAATCTATGATTTGACCATCAGAATTCATTTTTTCAATTTCAACCATTTGTTGTTCATAGAATGACGAGATAGCTATTTTAATCTTTTTATCTGTTGAAATCGTTAAAGATGAAATATAGTGAGGAGTTACTGCCACTTCAGCAGATGTTTCCGATAACGTAATTAATAATGATTGATTGTCGCCAAAAGTAGTATATTCAGAAACAATAGCAACTAATCCATCTTGATTTGTTAGTATCGACAAATACTTAGGAGCTTCGATAATCCATCCAAATTGCATCTTGTGAGTATTCATTATATGTTCCAACTCTCTATTTGTTTTTTTGTTAGTATAATAGTAACTTAAAAAAAGAAAAAGTGCGAGATAAGAAAATCTTTATAGTTTATCTCTAGAAACACTGATAAAAATGGCTGTAAAAAATTGATATATCAGTATTTATTTTTTAGTGCCGGCAAGAGATATCTTGCTTACTTAATAGCACTATCTAGGTTCAGTAAAATAGCTAAAATTGACGCTCTAGATATATTTATATAATGAAATAGTGATAATTCATTGTTGCTTTAGTTGAATTATTTGTTTTTTTGAAATCAACTAGAACTATCTTCATATTTAGAATATATAGGTAAAGTTATATTTTTATTTTGTTTAGATATGTAGTGTTAAAATAACGTAGTATGGAATTTAAATAGCCTGTGTTATTGCTTAGGAGTTTTAAAATTTATTCTTGATAAATTATACTTAATATTTTAGAAACGCTTAGAATGTAATTCAGGCAGCATACAATCGATTCTGGAGATTTTGAATATATTTTTAGAAAGAGAGGAAGTGTGGTCTGACTTCTGTGAATATTAATTTAAGTTAATAGTAAGAAAAGTATGGATTATACGAGTTTTTTATATCTATTTTAAGTTGATTTTTCTTATAAGTTTGAGATAATATTGTATGATTGGAAAATTTAGAAGAACGGAATATAAAATAGAGTAATTTTACTTGTTATTTGATTATGGAACCGTATTCTCTAAAATATTGTTCTTTATTATTGCGATAATTCAAAAATACACTCACAGATTAAAAAATAAGTCAACTATGCAAGGAGATATGATATGGTGGAAAGAGGATTTCAACCGTTAATTACTATCAAAGAAGCTATTGAAAATATAGACAAAAATATTTATCTATTACCTGCTATCCAAAGAAAATTTGTATGGAGCCCAGAGCAGATAGAATCATTGTTTGATAGTATCATGAGAAAGTATCCTATAAATTCGTTAATGTTATGGCAAATTACTTCAGATGAGATAAAAAATAATTATAGATTTTATTCTTTTTTGAGAAAATATAAACAACGTTTTGGAGAAATGAATGAATATTATAATTCTATGGGACGAACAGACAATTTTTTTGCAGTAATTGATGGACAACAGAGGTTGAACAGCTTATATATTGGACTAAAAGGAAGCTATGCAGTTAAATTAAATCACAAACGATGGGTGGACAATGAAGACAATTTTCCTCCAATGAAGTTATACTTAAATATAAAAAATACCTATAAGCAAGAAACAAAAATTGATAAAGAATATGAATTCAAATTTTTACGTAGAGATAAAGTAGAGAAAGAAAATAAATTAGGTGAAAAATATTGGTTTGAAGTAGGAAGTATTTTAGGCTTGTCAGATGAAAAAAATCGATGTTCTTATTTAGAAAAAGTGGGTTTAGAAAATAATGAATACTCCAAAGATATATTAAATCTGTTATATGAGACTATCAACGAAGAAAAAGTTTTAAATTATTACTTGGAAGATGAACAAAATCTTGATAAGGTATTAGATATTTTTATTCGAACTAATGATGGCGGGACGAAACTTACTTTTTCAGATTTGTTGATGTCTTTTTTAACAGTTCATTGGTCTGATGCGAGGGAAAATTTTGAGGAATTAATTAGAGAAGTTAACCAGTTCGGTGATTTTTCTATCACAATAGACTTCATTTTGAAAAATATGTTAGTTTTATATGCAGATGACATAAAGAGTAGAGTGAAAAATTTTAATGAAGATGTAATTAATAAAATTAAAACTAATTGGGAAAGGATTCGTAAATCAATTCTTAATGCTTTTGAGATGTTCTATAGATTGGGTTTTGAAAACAGAACGTTTCCTGCTAAAAATGCTGCTATACCAATTGTTTATTATATCTATGAAAACAAACTTGAGGATGAAGTTATAAAAAATAGATTCTTAGATTCCAACACGCAAAACGCCAATTCTCAACTCATGAAAAAATGGTTATTATTAGTGTTTTTGAAACGTATTTTTGGTGGGCAATCAGATAGTATCCTTCGAGAAATTCGTAAAATAATTGATGACTCTTCCTCTGGTGTCTTTCCTTTAAAAGAAATAATCAATAGTGCTAAAAGCAATCCTACAAAAAATTATTCTTTTGATGATGCAATAATTGAAGGCTTATTTGAAGTACAATGTGGTTCTGATGACGCATTTTTTGTATTGTCTTTATTCTATCCAGATTTAGATTATTTCAATCAAAATTTCGATATTGACCATATTCACCCAAAATCAAAATTTCAAAATAAAACATTTATGGAAAACCATTTTAGTAAAGAAGAAATTGAGAGGATTGGTAATAATTGGAATAAAATTGGAAATTTACAATTATTAAATAAGGAAAAAAATATTTTGAAGAAAGATAAGAGTTTGTCAGAATGGATGGAAATCAATCACTTGAATAACTCATTTTTATTTATTGATGAAGATATCAAATTAGATATAGAAAATTTTGAATTGTTTTATGAAAATAGAGTTGCCAAGATGAAACAAGATTTAAAGGAGCTTGTTAAATAATACCTTAGTGGCTTGTAATTCAACTTATTATCAGGTAGGTGTTATTATGAAAGATTTCGAAATTGGTTTACCTAAAGACGCATCGTTATTGGTAAATGTTACCGATAAAAATTTATACAATTATGATTTTACATCTTATTCATTATTGCCATTGCAAAGAATAGCTTCAAAATCGATAGCGGTAAAAATTAAAAACAGTTTATTTTCAAATATTTCAGAAATGAGTTTGATTGAAAATTTGTCTAATCAGAAAGAAACAGAATACGTAGCTAGGATACCTGATTTTGCAAAGGAAAAGATAGATTCTGGAGAATGGTCATTTGGCGTAAGAAAAAAAACAGGTGAAACATATGCTGTCATTAAGGATAATTTAAGTGGGGAAAATAAAAGTTTTGTTACTCTTGATAAGAAAATTGTAAAAGAGTTAGGTGTTCTACCAGAGTTATCAGCAATCCAAGGTCAGTTAGCATCAATTTCAGAGCAAATTGAGGGATTAAATCAAATTATACAAAGGGTAGAGAAGGGTCAGTATAATGATAGATATGCGGGATTTTTTTCATCCAGACAATTAGTTGTTGAAGGATTAGCTTCAGAGAATGAATCGAACAAAAGAGAGCTATTGATTAGTTCTATCAAAATTGCTAATGAAACAATTAGCAAGCTAATGCTTTCTATTCACGAAGATGCAGCTCTTTTAATTGATTCAAAAACAAAATCAAAAGATGCACGTAGAATTGATAATTTATTGCAAACATCTTTAGGATATTTAAATTCTGCAGTCCAACTAAACCTAATAGCGTATACAGCTTTGGGAGAAAAACAATCTTTATTTGCAACACTGACAAACTATCACTCGTTTGTTAAACAAGTGTTAATGAAAGAAAACGAAAGCGGAAGAACTATTGCGTGGTTATTAGATAATGCTCACGTGGGTGATGATGGAAGAATTCAGGAATTAACTAATGATTTGTCTACAAAAATTGAAGTGCTCATAGCAACTTATAATAATGAAAGGACAGACGTGACTGAAAATGAAAGAATCGAAAATTAAGACTTGTAAGTACCCAAATTGTAATAAAGAAGTTCCATCAGATAAATCTTTATTTTGCATGGAACATAGTCGTAGCTTAAAGGAAAAAAGAAATTTAGTTGGAACTGCTTTAGGTAGCGTAGCTATTCTAGGAGTGACTACTTTAGCAAACAGTATTATCAAGAAAAAGATTTAGTTGGAATGTTTAATCATGTTATAGTCAATAAATGGATTTAGTAGAAAGCTTACCTCCTTTGGAGATAATTGACTAAAATTTAGAGTGTTTATAATAAAAAGCCTTTATTAGGCTTTTTATTATAACTATGTGCTCGTATAGCTGAAAGGATGAAAATTAAATTGTATAATAATTATAATAATATTGAAAGAATTTTTTATAAAAACTTACGAAAAGAAAACCTAGATAATAAATTAGAAAAATCTGTAATTCATAGTAGATATATGGATTCTTCTCAAAGTATAATCGTTCCAGAGAATGAAACACTTACTATAGCTAAGTTTCCACCAAATAGATTTTCTGAGAAAATAGGAACACATCCAGATTTTATTGATGAAAGTTTACTTCCAAAGACACAGTATATCTGCTCCATTTTTTTAGATATTAAAGGTTCCACTAGATTGGCACTTAAATATGATTTAGAGACTGTTCAGAAAATAAAAAATGCTGTTCTTTCAACTGGAATTGAAATTATTAGATATTTTGGTGGTCATATCCACCGACTTCAAGGAGATGCAATTTTTGCTTTTACTGGACATAGTAAACTTTTAAAAAGTGATGCAATAATTCAAGCTATAAATGCTGCTTCAGTGATACAATACATGAATCAAAATATTTTGAAAAAATATTTTGAGAATGTTTTAGGTGTATCATCATTAAAAATAAGAATTGGTATAGATTTTGGGGATGATGATGAAGTTCTTTGGTCTAAATATGGCATTGATAATATTAATGAAGTTACTGTGACTAGTTTACATGCTGATTTGTCATCTAAGCTCCAAAATAAGGCTTCTGAAAATAGTATTATGGTTGGAGAAAATGTTTTTTCATACTTGCAATTACCAGATGATTTGCTCAGTGATATCTACATTAAAGGTAGCTCTGAAGAAAAAGACTATTATATTATGAAACACAATTCATTTAATTATAAAATGAAAAATTTTGATTGGTCAAAATATTTAGAAAGAATAGCCCATTTTGAATCGTATGAGGGAGATTTTCAAATAAAATGTTACTATTTATCAGAAAACGAAAGGCGGATACCTTACTATTCAGAAAAAGCATTAGAAAAAGATACAGATATAGTTTATCAAATTGAAGCTAGTCAGTCGTTGCTACATAAAATTAACAGTGTAGAATGGACTGTTTCAAACTCTGGTATTGAAGCTTCGAAAGAAGAAGAATTAGACTATGTAGTCCCAAAGGAAGCTTTCACGGATGAAGATAATGCTGTTTTTCGATGTAAGAGACATACTGCTTTTAATGGACTGCATTATATGATTTGTAAGATAAAAGCTGAAGGAAATATTACCAAAAATAAATATTTTAGTTTATATGTTAATGATAATGATTTATCTAAGAGTTACTTAAAAAAAGCTGAATTGGAGTGATATTTACATGGCATCATCAAAAAAAGACTTTGTTTATTCACAAAATGACTATCTAAACAATTATATACAGTTTGCAGATACTAAATCAGCAGTATTTATAACTGTAAACGGTGTATTGATGGGATTTTTATATACTCAAATTAAAGATAATATGCCTTTCGAATTTGAAAAATCGAAAAATCTTTTTTTATTAGCGAGTATTGGACTTTTACTTGTGGCTTATGTTTTTTTATTTTTAGTTATTTTTCCACGTAGAAGCTATAGAAATGGCAACGGAATTGTTTTTTGGGAAGACGTAGCTACCTATAAAGATGCAGAATCTTATAAAATGAAAGTATCTGAAATCCCTCAAGGTAGTTTTGAAGAAGTCATGATTGAACAAAATTATTATCTGGCAAAGACAGCAACGAAAAAGTATAAAAACTTACACTGGAGTTTTATTTTTTCGATAGCTTCTTATATATCTGTAGTTGTTTTTTCTATCCTGAATGTATTGAAATGATTAAAATTAGGTTCCATTGATAAAACAGAAAAGTCACAATAAATAACATATAATTTTCAACTTTTGTTTTGTGATAATTGTCTAATCAATTTTCCTACTAAAATTATTGATTAAGAAGTAATAGGTGTATTGAGAAAAATAAAGGTTGCACATTGCGTTGGTTTGTAGCAAAAAATGGATTGCTTTCTAAGATTATTTATTGTATGATGAAGCCTGATAAAAAGGGACTTTCACTTATTTGAAAACCAATTTGCGGAACGCTGGTTTGCTGATAAATATCCAGATGTTGAACTGAAAAGTTTGATGTAAAATTAATTTGTAATCAATCAGTAGCTGAATCTTTAGAAGATTGAAGCTCGGCGCAGTCATTCTCAAGATGATTGCGCTGAGCTTTTTCTTGTTATAAGGTATTAAAGTAGGCGTGATTGTTTTTTTTGAGATAGAATACTTATTATAACGAACCTATCAAGGAGTGGACAAGAACATGAATTTTTATGGCATCGAGTATTTAAAAAGCCAATCTAATTTAAATGATTACTTAAAGTATTTTTTTATTTTTGCTTTGTTAATCGGGCTAGTCATTGTATTTAGTTTTTATGTGCGACATCAAATTCAAACGAAATATCGTGAATTAAGTATTATTATTTTTTTATCATTATTATTTGTTTTAGGGGTTCAATATTCCAATTATCAACTGAACCAAAATCAGCATTCACAATCTTCACAAATGGTACATTTTGTCGAACAAGTGGCACAGGAAAAAAAGGTTTCTCCAGAAAAAGTTTATGTCAATGGTACACAATTGGCTGACGGAACCATAGTTAAAATTGACGAAGTCTTTTACAAAATGAGTTTAAGTACGGATCAGCAGTCTTATACGTTACAAGAAACGTATTTATTAACACCAACGATTGAAATCATAAAGTAAAGTGAGGGAAAATTAATGCAGTTTTATAGTCCAATTATTATTAAATTTGCTTTAGGTATTATTTGTTTAATTGTCCAAATTAATTTGATGGGAAAAGGCAATTTGGCGCCCACATCGGCTATGGACCAAGTGCAAAACTATGTATTGGGGGGCATTATTGGTGGTGTTATTTATAATGATTCAATTACGGTGCTCCAATTTGTATTAGTGTTAATTTTGTGGACATTATTAGTCTTAATTTTAAAATTTGCAAAAGAACACAATCGCTATGTGAAGCAAATTGTGGATGGTAAACCCATTACTTTAATCAAGGATGGACAGGTTGTGGTGAAGGAATGTTTGAAAAATGGTATTTCTGCAAATGATCTAATGTTTAAATTACGAGCAAATGGTATTTATGAAGTCCAGCTTGTTAAACGGGCGGTTTTAGAACAAAATGGTCAATTAACAATCGTCGAATATGGCGATGAAAGTATTCGTTATCCGATTATTGTGGACGGTCAAGCCAACATGGATGTCCTAGAGTTAATCAAAAAAGATGAGCACTGGCTATTAACGCAAATCCAAGAACAAGGATTCCAAAGATTACAGGAAATCTATTTAGGTGAGTATTTATCTGGACAGTTAAGTTTATCGCCGTATGAAGAAAAAACGATTTCTTAGCTATACTTTTCATTCTACTTATATTAAAATTAAATGGTAATTCAATGAGTTTTAAAAGGAGGAAAAATGAAAACTAAAAAGATAGTTGTCGGGTTATTTTGTTCAATGATTATTTTAATGGGGTGCCAACCAGATCAACGAACTGAAAAAATGAAAGAAAGTACTGAAGCAGAAGCAGTCCAAGTAACGAGTGGTGCCTCGGCAGCCACTAATGCCACTTCTGTAAAGCAGGAGGAGCAGACAAACACGAATGATCAACCGAAGGAGAGTGCTGCCAAAGTGAGTTATGAGCGTAATGGACATACCTTTGAAGTTGATGCTGTTTCTGGCGCTACAGTAGAAGCTAATAATGGACAATCAGGAATTAGTCCAGAAGAAAAAGCTCAGAAGATGTATTGGTCAGGTCGTCCAGAAATCGGGGAAGTTCAAGGGGATTATTATCATCATGAAGTCGTGTTTGATGGCGGCTATACGGCTTTAATTGATGTCGTTGTTAAGGATCAACAAATTCAGTTAGTGGAATTTGATGAACGTGGACCTAAAAACTATTATTCTGAAGAATGGGCAGGAGTGACAAAACGTTTATCCGGCTATGCAAATTTTCAAGCGAACAACGCCCGAACTGATCAATCGTTAGTGACCGTTGTTAATACGATGACTTTTCTAGAAAATCAAATGGTTGCTGAAAATCGCCTAGATGGCGCATTCCAGACAGCCAAAGGTCAATCCAATAGCGCTAATAATGGCTATCTTCCTGCTGCTAGGGCTTTAGCCAAGGAAATCAAAGAACCTTCAAAAGAACATTATACAAGTCTAACAGAAGATTTTGAGGAGGGGCTTTCTGGACGTTTAACGGTTATTACGTTAAAAGATTCAGGGAAAATAACCGATCTTCGTTATGATGAATATTTTGCAGATACAGAAGAAGAGATTAAAGATGCGAAACTGAAGGCTTATTCTCGCCAATCAAAATATTTTTCTAAAGATTATGCTCAAAAATCGGGGGAAAATTTCAAAAAAGAAGTAGATGACTTAAGAAAAAAAGCAATCGAGGAAAACAAATTAGTCAGTCCGACAAATGAGGAAGCCTGGTCGGAAAATTATCAAAGGCTTGTAAAAAAAATAACGTCACAATAAATTAAAAAAACTGCCGAAGTGTAGTGACCCCAAAAAGTTAGACTTTTTATAGAGTGGATTTTTCCACTCTATTTTTATGCAGTTTTTTGATTGAATTGTCGAAATTCTACTGGGCTTTTCCAGTTAAGTTTTTCCTTGATTCGGTGATGATTGTAATAATAAATGTAGTTCTCAATTGCTTCTCTCAATTCATTTTGACTTTGATAGATTTTTCCATAGTACACTTCTTGTTTTAGGATACTGAAGAAATTCTCCATAGGAGAATTATCTAAACAGGTTCCTTTTCGAGACATACTTTGAAAGATATTGTTGTCCTTTAATGCTTGTATATAGACATTCATTTGATAAGCCCAGCCTTGATCAGAGTGAAAGGTGCGCCGATAGGGACAATCATTTGTTTGAGAAATTGCTTCTTTCAGACCTTCCATAACTGTTTTACCATTTGGTTGAGTAGAAAGGCTATAGCTTAGAATTTCACTATTATACATATCCATAAATGGATCTAAGTATAGTTTTTTCTGACGAAAGATGCCTACGTTATCTGCTTCAAAGTACTTAAATTCAGTTGTATCAGTTGTAATTTTTTGATGAGGAACAGAGGTTTTAAATCGGCGACGAATCAAATTTTTAGCGATTTTACCAACGGTTCCTTTATAGGAATTATATTTTCTGGATTTCTTAGTAAAAGCTTTGACTTGTAACTTTAACTTTTGTATTAATCGCTGGACTTTCTTTTTATTCACTTGAAATCCACGTCGTTTCAATTCTTGGGTCATCCTTCTATAGCCATAATGTTGATGTTTTTTACGAATCGCTTGAATTTCTTCTTCAATGATTTGTGTTGAAGCTGTTCTGTCGAGGCGTTTTTGCCAGTACATGTAAGTAGATTTTGGAAACCTTAGGGTTTCCAAAATATCTTTTAATCGAAAGTGTCTTCGGAGACTGTGAATGATTCGTGCGATTCGTTCATTTTTTGTTCGTCCTCTAAACGCAGTCTCCTCAATTCTTTTAAATAGGCATTCTCAATTTTTAACATTCTATTTTCTTTTTCTAGTTTCTCTACTTGAGATCGTTCACTTGGTAATGGTTGGCTTTCCTTTTGTTTCTTCTTAGGCATGGTAGGTGGACGTCCTTTCTGTTTAGAGAGTCCCTCTATACCAAACTTCTGATACGTTCTAAGCCAATTCGCAATCAATGATGGATTGTTCATTTTTAGAAGATTAGCTACTTCTTGATAGGACAACTCTGTTGTTAAATATAACTCTATCGCATCTAGCTTAAATTGAACAGAGTAATTCTTATTTTTTTGACTGCGAAGTAGGCCTTCTTCACCAAGTTCCTTATAGGCATTTATCCATTTGCTTATTTGAGAACTATCTTTAAACCCATACTTCTTTGCGAGAAACCTTAGACCTCCTTGACCAGATAAGTAGTCATGAACAAGTTTAAGTTTAAATTCAAAACTGTATTTTGCCATACAAAAAAACCTCCAAAAGTTAGATTTCTAGGTCTAACTTTTGGGGGTCGGCTCAAAGTGGGGAAACTTCGGCAGTTTTTTTAATTTTCCATGAGGGAAACTTTTAATGGAACAGACACTTCGGTCACATGGTTTAACTCAATGATAGAAATTTCATCTGGGTCATAAGCCTCTTTAGGTAATCGTTTTAACAGTTTTGCTAAAATTTCTTTTACTTCTGTCGGACGAATGCGACGATTTTTATTCATAATCAGAACTTCCACATGGTGAGCTGCTTCTGAATAGACAGCGGTCGTGTTTCCTGCTGAGTAGACTTTTACAAAGTAAGCATCCGTGTTTTCCAATTGTTTATTTACTAATTGTTTGTAGCTATTGGTCACATTCACTAATTTCATTTTATCACCTCATTATAGTTGTGTGCTGCAAAAGAGCGTTTCCAATTATGTACAGGAGTTCCAGATTGAATTTTTTCTATGAGGAACAAGTATACGAATATCTTTCTTCTATTATAGTTTTTTTTGATGAAAATAAAAAGTGAAAAGCATAAAAAAATCCGCACGCATTGTTATTAATGCGTGTGGATTTTTGATTATTCTGCTTGGTCAGATGTTGAAGTTTCTGTTTTAGTCACTTCTTGTGCGCCAGTTACGATAATTTTACCTTCGTTATCTAACGCTGCGACTAATTGATGATTTTCAGGATGATCTAGATAGTATTCAGCAATGCCGTCTTCAATTTGTTCTTGAATTGTTCGACGTAAAGGACGAGCGCCCATTGCAGGATCATAACCTAAATCAACGAGTTTCTCTTTGACTTCTGTTGGAACCTCAATGTGTAATTTTTGTTTAGCTAATAAGCCATTTACTTCTTCTAACATCAAGCTGACAATGTTCATCAGGTTTTCTTTGCTTAATGCTTTGAATTCGATAATACCATCGAAACGGTTAAGGAATTCGGGGGTGAAGAAGTTGTTCAATTGACCTAAAACAGATTTAGTCACACCTTCACGGGCAGCGCCAAAGCCAACGTTGGCTTCCACAGCACCTGTTCCAGCATTACTTGTCATGATAATGATGGTGTCTTTAAAGCTGACCGTACGACCTTGTGCATCTGTTAAACGACCATCGTCGAGAATTTGTAAAAACATGTGTAAAACATCAGGATGCGCTTTTTCAATTTCATCCAATAAAATTAAACTATAAGGATTACGACGGACTTTTTCTGTGAGTTGTCCAGCTTCGTCATACCCAACATAGCCTGGAGGAGAACCAATCAGTTTAGAAACACTGTGTTTTTCCATATACTCACTCATATCAAAACGAACCATCGAATCTTCTGAACCGAATAGCTCAAAAGCTAATTGTTTTGCTAATTCTGTTTTACCAACGCCTGTTGGCCCTACAAATAAGAAGGAACCAATTGGGCGGTTTTGTTTGCCTAGGCCTACACGATTGCGACGAATCGCTTTAGCTACTTTATCGACGGCATCATCTTGTCCGACAACATGAGCTTTTAAGTCAACAGCTAAATTTTTCAATTGGGTTTGTTCTTTTTCTTTTAAGTCACCGACAGGAATGCCAGTTTTTTGTTCCACAATGGCTTCAATATCTTTTTCAGTGATGACGGGTGTTTCTTCATCGCTGATTTGTTTTTCTTTCATTGCTTGTAATTTATTGATTTGATCACGATAGTAAGCCGCTTTTTCAAAATCTTCTTCTGCGGAAGCTTGTTGTTTTTGTTGTTCCGCTTCTGCTAATTTTTTATCAATTGTTTTTGGATCGACGAGTTGGATAGTTAGATTCATTTTTGAACCAGATTCATCTAACAAGTCAATCGCTTTATCTGGTAAAAAGCGATCTTGAATGTAACGGTTGGATAAGTTTGCTGCTGCGTTAATCGCTTCATCTGTATATTTAACATGATGATAATCTTCATAACGTTTTTGCAGACCATGTAAAATCGTTATGGTTTCAGCAACGGTTGGCTCATCTACTTGGACTGGTTGCATCCGACGTTCTAAGGCAGCGTCTTTTTCAATAATACGGTACTCATTTAAAGTTGTGGCACCGACTAATTGTAATTCACCACGTGCTAAGGCCGGTTTTAAAATATTGCCAGCATCCATATTGCCATCACCAGCAGCACCAGCACCCACAATTTCATGGACTTCATCAATAAATAAAATGACATTTTCAGCTTCAGTGATTTCTTCAATCAATTTTTGCATCCGTTCTTCAAATTGTCCGCGAATACCAGTTCCTTGAACAAGTGAAACCACATCTAAACGAATGACTTCTTTGTCCAATAATTTTTGGGGCACATCGCCATCGACAATTTTTTGGGCTAAACCTTCGACAACGGCTGTTTTACCAACACCTGGTTCACCGATTAAAACGGGGTTGTTTTTTGTACGGCGATTTAAGATTTCAATGACACGCTTAATTTCTTGGTCACGTCCTACCACAGGATCGATATCTCCTTGGCGTGCCGCTTCGGTGATGTTAATCCCATACTCGCCTAGTAAACCTTGACCAGCGCCAGCGCCTCCGCGAGGGGGTTGACCGCCATTACCACCATCACCAAATTGAGTGGGTGGTGTTTGTTGTTCATAAGGATTACCTTGTTGCATTTGGCGAGAAAGAGAACGATATAAATCGTCTAAACTCCCAAAGCCAAAAGGGTCTTGTCCCATATTTTGAGGGGAATTATTTGCTTGATTTTTTAATTTTTGATAGCAGCTTTGGCAATAGTCCAGTTGTTTTCTTTGACCATTCACATTTGCATATAAATGAATTGTTGCTTCATTTTGTTGACAATTTTGACAAATCATTGAATGAAACACATCCTTTCAAAATAACTGAGGCCAGAAAAATAGTTGTTTGTTCTATTATTTCTAGTAAACAAACCATTTTTTCTCAAACCAGCCAAGTACTAGATAGCAGGAATAAATTCTGTCTACAAAACCACTTGACCATTTTTGACCTTTGAGGTTATTATAGCATTTTTTGTAAGAGAATCAAGTAAAAGACCTTGTTTAAAAAAAGACAAAGATTCGATTTTTTTACAGACAATTGCGCCATTTTCAAGTAAACTATAAGAGTTGATATTTAAGAGAAAGAGTGGTGAAATCAATGGCTGAAAATCCTTTTGTAGAAAAAATTGCTTCATTAAAAGCTGGAGAAATCTCTGAATTAATCGTGGAGCAAAATGAATTTTTCCAATTTCGTGATGCTTGGATTTCTTTACCTGACCGCGCGGAAATTGTTGGAGAAGCGGGGTTAAATGGACGAATCATTTATCGTTACCAAAAAGAGGAAGAATAGTCAGTGCAAAACATCACGAAATTTAAGCAAAAAGTGTTGTGTAAGATAGAAAAAAATGGTAATCTTAGAAACTGAAAGGGTCTTTTTTCGAGTAGACGTTTGATTTTAGCGTATCAAGAAAGGAAAACCCTAACATAAAAATTTTTTATTTACGAAGGAGACCGATTTATATGGAAAAGAAAGAATTTCACATTGTAGCAGAAACAGGAATTCACGCACGTCCAGCTACTTTATTAGTACAAACTGCAAGCAAATTTAACTCAGATATTAACTTAGAATACAAAGGTAAATCTGTTAACTTAAAATCAATCATGGGCGTTATGTCTTTAGGCGTTGGTCAAGGTTCTGACGTAACAATCACTGTTGATGGTGCTGACGAAGCTGAAGGAATGGCAGCAATCGTTGAAACATTACAAAAAGAAGGATTGGCTGAATAATGTCTGAGATGCTAAAAGGGATTGCCGCAAGTGATGGCGTTGCTGTTGCTAAAGCTTACCTGCTAGTTCAACCTGACTTGTCTTTCAACAAAACTTCCGTAGAAGATACTGATGCAGAAGCAACTCGCTTAGACGATGCTTTAGCAAAATCTACTGAAGAGTTGCAAGCAATTCGCGACAAAGCAGCTCAAAGCCTTGGTGAAGCAGAAGCGCAAGTTTTCGATGCTCATTTAATGGTTTTATCTGACCCAGAAATGGTTGGTCAAATCAAACAAAATATCCAAGACAACAAAGTCAATGCAGAAGCTGCCTTGAAAGAAGTTACGGATATGTATATTGGTATGTTTGAAGCAATGGACGACAATGCTTACATGCAAGAGCGTGCAGCAGATATTCGTGACGTTGCCAAACGTATCTTAGCACATTTATTAGGTGTGACTCTTCCAAATCCTTCAATGATTAACGAAGAAGTAATCGTGGTTGCCCATGACTTAACACCTAGTGATACTGCACAATTAGACCGTACGTATGTTAAAGCCTTTGTGACAGACATCGGCGGACGTACTTCTCACTCAGCAATCATGGCTCGTTCGTTAGAAATCCCTGCAATCGTTGGTACAAAAGAAATTACTGACAAAGTAAAAGCAGGCGATATTTTAGCAGTGAACGGAATCATTGGGGATGTTATTATTGACCCAACAGATGCTGAAAAATCTGAATTTGAAGCAGAAGCAAAAGCTTATGCAGATCAAAAAGTAGAATGGGATAAACTAAAAAATGCAGAAACAGTGACAGCTGACGGCAAACATGTTGAGTTAGCTGCAAACATTGGTACACCAAAAGATTTAGAAGGCGTACACAAAAACGGCGGCGAAGCTGTTGGTTTATATCGTACAGAATTCTTATACATGGATTCATCTGACTTTCCAACTGAAGAGGACCAATACCAAGCGTATAAAGCAGTTCTTGAAGGAATGGAAGGAAAACCCGTTGTGGTTCGTACAATGGATATTGGTGGGGACAAAGAGCTTCCTTACCTAACATTACCACACGAAATGAACCCATTCTTAGGTTACCGTGCATTACGTATTAGCTTATCAGAACTAGGTGACGGCATGTTCCGTACACAAATGCGTGCATTATTACGTGCGTCTGTTCATGGTAACTTACGTATCATGTTCCCAATGGTTGCTACTTTGAAAGAATTTAGAGCAGCGAAAGCAATCTTTGAAGACGAAAAACAAAAATTAGTCAACGAAGGTGTTGAAGTTTCAAAAGATATCCAAGTAGGTATTATGATTGAAATTCCAGCAGCTGCCGTATTAGCTGATAAATTTGCCAAAGAAGTAGACTTCTTTAGTGTTGGAACCAACGACTTAATCCAATACACAATGGCGGCAGACCGTATGAACGAACGCGTTTCTTACTTATACCAACCATACAACCCATCAATCTTACGTTTAATTAAAAATGTAATTGATGCAGCACACGCTGAAGGTAAATGGGCTGGTATGTGTGGTGAAATGGCGGGCGATCAAACAGCTGTTCCATTACTATTGGGTATGGGCTTAGATGAGTTCTCAATGAGTGCTACATCTATCCTTAAAACACGTAGCTTGATGAAACGTCTAGACACAACTAAAATGGCTGAACTTGCTGACCGCGCATTAAAAGAATGCGACACGATGGAAGAAGTCGTTGCATTAGTTGAAGAATATACAAAATAATTAAGTGATTATGAAAGCACATCGACAATTGTCGATGTGCTTTTTTATTGTTGCGCTTCACGTATTTTTTTCTTGAAATAATAAATCGTGCTTCCCAAAATGAATAGAAAAACTAGCGTGATGCTACTCACCAGTTTCCAAGGGAAATTGGTGTGTTTTTCAGGTGGGAGGTTGACGGCGGTAGCATTGTATTTTTTAGCTTCTTTTTCTTGGATAACTAAGTGTTTTTCCCACGAATAGTCTTGATAGCCATCGTTTGCTTTGATTTTTACAGTATAATTTCCAGGAACAAAAGGTTGTTCCTTTAAGTCAATCCGATAATTAAAATTTGTATTAGGGGCCATTGTTAACGACTCTTGGTGATTTTCGTAGCGAGGTTTAGCTTCTTTTTCATAATATAAAGAGGCATCGACTTGTAATTTTTTAATCATAGCCGCTTGTTTGTTTTGGAGATTCATTAATACGCGGTTACGACCGTTAGCTTGATCGGTTTTTACTTCATTTAAAGATAATTCTGGCTGAACAGGTTCATCTGTTTCACTAAGTAAGACGCCGACTACATAAGAAAAACGATTATTGATGGCCACACCGTTTTCTGAGTGAGCAGGTTGTTCATCTGACTTTTGTTCAAAGTAGAGTCCTCCTAAAACGTACCCATTAAATGGTTTTTCCGGTAAAGTAAGCTGACATTCAACAGTCTTGGTTGAGTGTTTAGGTAGGTGGATTTCTTTTGGTAATTGCGCAATATCATTAAAAGTAAAAGGTGCAGATGGGTCTTTTTTTGTTTCAGCATGAGAATAATCTGCCAAGCCATTATCATTAGTAATCGCTGCATTAGCTGAAGCTAGCACGGTAATGTCGTTGGCTGTTTGATTCGTTAGTTCGATTTGTAGCTTTTGTGTTTGGTTTGGAGCGACACGTAGATCAAAATAACTTGTCTCTTTGGTTCGTTGATTGTCGGGTAAAATGGCTTTTACAGAAAAAGTCATTTCGCTTGCTTCTACAGAATAAGAGCCAATAAAAAATAAAAAAATGATGACGCTAATAGCATGGAGCCATTTAAAAAGCTGCTGATTCATAGTGTGCACTCCTTTTTGACAATTTTTTATAACAAGGTATTGCATGAAGTTGTTTCATGCAATACCTTGTTTGTTTTCTTTTAAAGTGGTGTATCATCCAAAATCCAAGTAAGCGTTGTTTTATATTGTTTAGCTGCAACTTTTTTCGTTGTCGCAGGAACAGTTAATTGAATGCCTTGAGCAGCGGTCGCTCCGCTACCAAAAGCTAATGTCCAAGTGCCCATTCCTGTTGAAAGAGCGGCAGTCGCCACAGGAGAAGTGGCGGCACCAGTTGGATCCAAGGTTACTGGGACCGTTAATGGCGCCAAAGAAAGTAACTGTGTTGAATTGGGTGTTGCTGCTAAAAAGGTCAAGGACGCATTATCCAAAACAGCGGGTGTTGAATCACTTGTAGCAAATTGCGCACTCTGTTTAACTGATAATTTCCAGCCAAGATTTAGACCACGTTTGTCAGTTACTTGGACATAGTTTGGCACGCTAATTAAATCGCCAGTACTATTTTGCACTTGATCCAGTTGTGCCGAATAGATCGCTGTTCCGGCTTGAATTTGTTTTGATCCAAAATGGATATTTGAAACATAGTCAATACTAAGGGGTCCGGCTGTACCAGGTTGATGAGGATCAGCAGGATTAGGTGTCACAGGCTGAGAAGGGTTCGTCGGGTTGACAGGTGGCGTGACAGTATTATCAAGAGCAAACGTAATATCAGCGTTGGATTGAATAGAAGCGACTTGAGCTGCTTCAACTTTTGGACTATTTAAAAGCATAAGAGGCGTAGCAACGAACAAAATGCTTGAAATGCGCACGATCTTTTTCATTTTTTATTCCTTCTTTCTAGTTTATTTTTAACTTTTAAAAAAGCTAAATCCTAATTAGAGGGGTGTATCAGAAAGAATCCATTGTAATTCGGCAGTGTAAGATTCTTTGACCGTTAAATTAAGGTCAGGAGCAACGCTTAAAAAAAGTCCATTTTGTTGGTTCCAAGGAATTTCTACATTGTTATCGTCCGTTGCGGTGTATTGATAAACTTCGGTTGCTAAAGAGGAGAGAGGAAAATCACTGCCGTTTTTTCGATAAATGAAAGCTTGCTGGATCGTTTTATTTGTAGAAGTTGAATGCATGGGCTGACTCTCTCTTACCAACAAGTGCCATGGTGTTTTTGCAACTCGACCATCGGCAATGAGGAAAGGAGCGCTGATGGTCGATGGTGAGTATATGGTTCGTTTGCTGGGAAAAGGTAAATTTTTAAAGGAAACTGTAGTTGGCATCTGCACAAAACGGAGGGTACCGTTTTTGATGGGTAAAGACTGTTCCTTAGTGATTGGCGTAATTGGCGTTCCGCCACCATCATTGCCAGTAACCGTGCTAGAAAATAAAAGAAATTGGTTTATCCATTCTTCTGTAACCGTTGCTGTATATTGTAAGGTGAATTGTGTATTAGCTTCCGTAAAATTATCTGCTGGCAGCGAATTGTGATAACTCCAATACGGCAAACCAGTGGGACTATCAGTTAAAAGTTGAAGCCCAGCTATTGGCGTACTTAAACCTGCTGCTGATTGTTTTGTTAATGTAGCAGCTGAAAGTTGGGACAGTCCTTTAGGCACCGTTGCTCGTAATTGCTGATTCATCCACGTTGCTGGTTGATTGGTTAAACGTGTGGTTAACGTAAAACGAATGATTTGACCACTTACGACAGAGTTTGCAGCTTCCCAGAGCCCTTGTGCATTTTTCCGCTCAATGATTTGCGTGACCGTTAGTTGAGGCACAGGATAAGCAACTGTTTGAGAAACAGTAGAACTGGTTAGCAAAGGCAGGCCAGTGCGATTGCTGAGCCCTTGGGCCCACAAGCTGACCGTTTCTCCTCCTTGGAAAGTGGGTAAATTAGCAAATTGAAAATGGCCATTGGAATCTAAGGACGTTGTGTAAATAGAACCACCATTTATTTGTACTTTAACTTGATAGGTTCCGTTAGATACTTGAGAAGCTTTACCTGAAAGTTGAGTTGAGCCGGCATTGGCGACTACGTTTGTGACTGGTTGGATTGACCAATTGACACTTTGGTCAGCTGAGGGGCTGCTTTGAATATAATCGGTTGACGTTTTTGAACGAGCAAAGACAATTGTAGAGAGCGTGTCGCCATATTCTAATGGTGAAGCTAAAGAGGTCGAGAAATTTCCGGCTGCATCGACAGAAATCCCTTTCACCACAATGGGGGTAGTGGTGCCATCATGGCGGTTCAAGGTTAATTGAACAGAGTAGTTATAGTTTGGGTCTTGTACTTGTTGAATGGTCCCTGTTACAGTAGTGTCCAGATGATTTGGTTGAGTTAGTTTGGCTGGTGTGACTTGAGGAACGGGATAATTACCTAAACTAAGTTGAGCTTTGCTAATTACGCCTGTTTTTGTATTATTCCCAATAATAATATTAATTGCGCCTAATCCAGTGCCAACATCTGTAAAGGTTCCTCGAATCGGATAGTCTTTGTCGTTAAGAGCAGGAGGGATTGAAATTCCTCGTTTATAAAGTGCGCCGACATCAAACGAAATGGCGGCAGACCATTTGGTTCCGGGAAGTAACACCAAGGTGCTACTTGGAAAAGTCAGATATACAGAATGATAAGTGCTACTATAAGAGAGGCTGACGCCGTTAGTTGAACTGTGAATATCTTGAGTGGTTGTTCCTGGATAACTGACAGTCCCTGTTAAAAGAGTCAGAAAATCTTGTTGCTTTAGAGTGTCGTTATCTAACTGGCTTGAAATTTCTGTAGGAAGTTGAATAGCAATAATCGGTCGATCATTAATTGCTAAGCCGATAAGTGTCACACTGTATTCATACGAAAGTGTGATAATATCTTGGTTATACGTTCCCGTGCTTAAGGTACTTTTTAAGGTGCTATTACCAACAGAAACACTAGCTGGCGTAGGTGCCATAGGTTCATCGTTTTCAGAGGAAGCATGGGTTTGCTCGGTTTCTTGTTCCACGATATCGGTTGCTTGAGTTGTTTGTTGTTCTGTTGAAACTGAGGTAAATGTTTCACTAAAAGTAGAGGCGTGAGTTGTAGGGTTCAGTGTTTCAGAATGAGCTATCAAAGGTTGAGTCAGCGATAAAAAAAGCCATGATATGATGCAAGAAAAGATTCCCCAGACGAACTTATTCAAAACCATCCTCTCCTTTTTTGATATTATATGTATAATGACGAAAATATATAATGCGTAAATATTGAGTACATACATTCTATAATGGGCCATTCATAAAGTAAAGCGATTACATCCGATGGTGAACAAGATATTTTGTTCACAATCTTTTAGTGTTTTAAGAAGGAAATTTCTCGAAATTCTATGCTTTTTTAATCCGAAAAAATTAAAAAACTGATAGTTTGCTAAAAATCGAGTCTTTCTTTCACTTCTTAGCACTTAAAATATTTACATTTTCCTAGGGATAGTGTACTATTTAAAGGTATGCATAAATAAAGTTTGATGTATAAAATTAAATGTTATTCGGAGGGAAACAAATGTCTGCGAAATGGGAAAAAAAAGGCACTAATGATGGTGTATTAACTTTTTCAATCGAACAAGCAGTAATCGAAAAAGGATTAACGCAAGCGTTCAATAAAGTGAAAAAAAACTTAAACGTACCTGGTTTCCGTAAAGGAAAAGTATCACGTACTGTTTTTAACCGTATGTATGGAGAAGAAGCGTTATACGAAGATGCGTTAAACGCTGTTTTACCAGAAGCATATGAAGCGGCTGTTTTAGAAGCAGGAATTGAACCAGTAGCACAACCAAAAATTGATGTTGAAAGCATGAATAAAGGGGAAGACTGGGTTATCACTGCTGAAGTAACTGTAAAACCTGAAGTAAAATTAGGTGAATACAAAAACTTAACAGTGTCTAAACAAGACCGTGAAGTAACAGATGAAGATGTGGAAGCACGTTTGAAACGCGAACAAGAATCTCAAGCTGAATTAGTAATCAAAGAAGATGCCGCTGCTGAAAACGGCGACACTGTAGTTATCGACTTTGAAGGCTTCTTAGGCGACGAAGCATTTGAAGGCGGCAAAGGCGAAAATTACTCATTAGAATTAGGTTCTAATTCATTTATTCCAGGCTTTGAAGACCAATTAGTTGGCAAAAAAGCTGGCGAAGAAGTAGAAGTAAACGTTACTTTCCCTGAAGATTACCAAGCAGAAGATTTAGCTGGTAAAGAAGCAGTCTTCAAAGTAACTGTTCATGAAGTAAAAGCAAAAGAATTACCAGAATTGGATGATGAATTTGCAAAAGACGTTGACGATTCAGTAGAATCATTAGACGAATTAAAAGAAAAATTCCGTAAAGAATTGACAGAAGCAAAAGAAGCAGCAGCTGAAGAAGCAAAAGACGAAGAAGCAATTCGTTTAGCTGTTGAAAATGCTGAAATCGTTGAATTACCACACGTAATGGTTCACGACGAAGTTCACCGTTCAATGGATGAATTCTTAAACAACATGCAACGCCAAGGAATTTCTCCTGAAATGTACTACCAATTAACTGGTTCTACAGAAGAAGATTTACACAAACAATTTGAAGGCGAAGCAGAAACACGCACAAAAACAAACTTAGTGATTGAAGCAGTTGCCAAAGCTGAAAACATCGAAGTAACACAAGAAGACATCGATGCTGAAGTGAAAGATTTAGCAGAACAATACAACATGCCTGAAGCGCAAGTACGTAAAGTATTAAACAACGACATGTTAGAACACGATATTCGTATGAAACGTGCTGTTGAAACAATTACTGAAACAGCTGTTGAAAAATAAACATTTTTAATAAGCTCTTCATTCGATAGAGTTTTCTAAAACTGTAGATGGAAGGTGTCTTTCATCTACAGTTTTTTTCATATAAAATAACTTTTGAAAGGGTGTGTCAAAATGGATAAAAATTATTCGAAAATTAAATATGGATTAGTGGTGTTTGGCATCTTATGCTTGACGTACAATCTCTGGGAATTTTTTACGGCTAAGTATTCAACAAAACAAGGTGTGACGTTTGTTATCGAATGTTTACTTGGAATTGGGCTGATCTTTTTACCGGATCTTGTCAATAAATTTTTAAAAATTATTATGCCACCGACCATCGTTTATTTTTACTGGTTTTTCTTATTTATTTCAGTATTCCTAGGAACCTCGTTGCATATGATTTCAATCATTTCGTTCTGGGATAAAATTTTACACTTTGTTAGTCCGATGCTGTTAACTGCTGTGGGTTATGGTATTGCTGCTTTCCTATTGAAGAAAACGAAGTACGCCGATGTTTCCCCGTGGTTGTTTTTATTATTTGGGTTTGCATTTGCAGGGCTTTGTGGCGTTTTCTGGGAATTCTGGGAATTTATCTGCGATTCACTAGGGAACATGAACTTACAACGCTATAATATGTCCAACGGCCAACCATTTATTGGGCGTGCTGCTTTAATGGATACGATGGGGGATTTATTTACCAATACCCTTGGGGCCTTTGTGATGGGCGTGTATACGTATATCAGAAGCAAAGGAAATCCTGAGTATTTAGAAAATTATGCGATAAAGAGAAAATAATAAAAAAGCGATTCAACCATGGTTGAATCGCTTTTTTGCTGTTTTTTTAAGCAGGTACTTCGACAGGTTTTTTCAAAAGTCCGTAGACAATTCCTGAAATAATCGCCCCAATTAAGATGAACAATAGATATAGTAATGGATTACTTAATAGGAAGACGACGAAGATTCCTCCATGTGGTGCCAATAATTTGATACCAAACGCACCAACCAACGCACCAGTAAAGGCAGAACCTACCACGAAACTTGGAATCACACGTAATGGGTCAGCTGCTGCAAAAGGAATTGCCCCTTCAGTGACAAAAGAAAGTCCCATTACAATATTGGTTAAGCCGGCATCTTGTTGATCTTTTGTAAATTTATTTTTAAATAAACGAGTTGCTACGAAAATTGCTAATGGAGGAACCATTCCGCCAGCCATTACAGAAGCCATGACCACGCTGCCACCTTCTGCAACAGTACTTGCTAGCGTAGCTGTACCGAAAACATAAGCAGCTTTGTTAACTGGTCCACCTAAGTCGATGGCCATCATACCAGCTAATAAGGCACCAAGTAAAGCAGCATTTGTGCCATCTAAGCCAAGTAGGAAATGATTTAACGCATCATTAATTGCTTTCATCGGGATGTTAATGACTAACATTAATAAGCCTGTAATAATCAAACCAAAAACTGGATAGAATAAAATGGTTTTAATTCCATCTAATGATTTTGGCAAGCCTTTGAAGACTTTACGTAAAAGAACCACTACATAACCAGCTAAGAAACCACCGATTAAGGCCCCAAGGAATCCAGCTCCGCCAGCATTTGCTAATGCACCAGCCGCGAAACCAGCAACTAAGCCTGGACGATCCCCGATACTAGAAGCAATAAAACCAGCTAAGACAGGTAACATAAAGCCAAATGCTGCGCCACCAATTTGGTTAAACCAGCTAGCTACGTCATTGTAATTCCCTAAATTGGCTAATTGATCTTGAGGAACCCCGATAAATTGATCAATCATAAAGGAAAGAGCAATGGCAATTCCGCCACCAATAACGAAAGGTAACATATGAGAAACACCATTCATTAAATCTTTATAGATACGAGAACCGATTGAACCTTCCGCTGAATCCTCTTGATTGCTTGCAGCCGAGTCACTGCCATGGAAAGTAGGAGCTTCACCACTAATGGCTAAGTTAATTAGTTCTTCGGTTTTACGAATTCCATCACTGACGGGACGATTGACTAATTTTTTACCATCAAATCGATTCATTTCTACTTTTTTATCGGCTGCGACAATCACGCCATCAGCACGAGCAATATCTTCAGCAGTTAAACGATTTTTAATTCCTTCTGAACCGTTTGTTTCTACTTTAATGTCTACGCCCATTTCTTTTGCTTTTTTCTTCAGCGCATCTTCGGCCATGTAAGTATGAGCAATTCCTGTAGGACAAGCAGTCACAGCAATAATATATTTACGATTGCTTTCTGGTGCTGGCGTTGTTTGTTCTTGTTCTGCTTTTTCTTCCGCTTCTTTTTGATCTTCTGCTGCTTGGAAAAGAGCTTGTACTGCTTCTGGAGTTTCCGCTTCTTTCAATTTGCCAACAAATTCTGGATCGATAAGTAATCGAGAAAGGGCCGCAAGCGCTTGGAGATGTGTATCATTGGCGCCTTCTGGAGCAGCAATCATGAAGAATAGATAAGTAGGTTGTCCATCTAGTGCTTCATAATCAACACCTTTTTTACTTTTAGCAAAAAGAACTGTCGGTTCTTTTACGGCACTATTTTTTGCGTGAGGCATAGCGATGCCGTCGCCTAAACCAGTCGATGTTTGTGCTTCGCGTTTTAAAATTCCTTCTTTGTAAGTGTCAATGTCAGAGATGCGGCCACCATCGTATAATTTTTGGACCATTTCATCAATCGCGCCTTTTTTATCAGTAGCTTGTAAATCCATAATCATGACATCTTTTATTAATAAATCATTAATGTTCACTCTATTTTCCTCCCTTAGTGGATTTATTCTGAAATTTTTTCAATTGTTACTTCGTGAATAAGTTCCTGGATAAAATCTTCTGAGGCTAAATCATCAGAAAATGCGGTCGCGCTACCGCAAGCGACACCCCATTTGAAAGCCTCTAAAGGATCTTGTGTTTTTGAAAAGTTGCCAATAAAACCAGCAATCATTGAGTCGCCAGCGCCGACAGAATTTTTCAGTGGACGTTTTAAAACGTTGGAACGATAAACACCTTCTGTTGTGAAAAGTAATGCACCATCACCAGCCATTGAGATAATTACGTGTTGCGCTCCTTCTTCTAGTAACCGATGTCCATAAGGTAAAATGTCTTCAACACTTGTAAAGGTTGTATGATATAATTCTGCCAACTCATGATTGTTTGGCTTGACCAATAAAGGCTTTTGTGGCAAAGCGTTCATTAAATCTTCACCTGTCGTATCAATAACAAATTCTGCGCCTTTTTCCTTCACAATTTGGATTAATTCTTCGTAAAATCCTTTGCGTAGAGAAGCAGGTGTACTTCCTGAAAGAACAACAATATCACCAGCCTGAACACGACTAACTGCTTGTTTTAGTTCTTGAATTTCTTCGTTTGTTAGAGCAGGTCCTAAGCCGTTAATTTCTGTTTCAGTATCTGATTTCAATTTAATGTTGATTCGTGTATCAGCAGACACGGGAGTGAAATTCGTTTGGATTTCTTCTTTTTTCAACCAATCAGCAATGAATGAGCCTGTAAAACCACCTAAAAAACCTAAGGCAGTGGATTCTGTCTCCATACGTTTTAAAATACGTGAAACGTTGATTCCTTTGCCGCCAGGTAATTTAAAATCATTCGTCATCCGATTTAAATCACCAATTTGTAGATGATCGACATGAACGATAAAGTCGATAGAAGGGTTTAAAGTCACTGTGTAAATCATTTGTTTGCCTCCATTAAAATAGTTTTTTGCTGGAATCCTTGAAGCGATTCAGCAGGGCAGTAGTCAGTTAGTAAAGTAACTGACTCTAATTCTTCCACTTTGGTAAACGTTACTTCATTAAATTTTGTATGATCCAGTAAAACATAGGCTGTTTCTGCTTGATGAATAGCCAAGGCTTTTAGCGCTGCTTCTTCGGGATCAGGCGTCGTTAAACCAAACTCTAAATGTGCGCCGTTAGTTCCTAAAAAAGCTTTGTTAAAACGAAAATGTTGTAGCTGTTCCATACTAGTGGCACCAATGATTGCTTTAGTGGAGAGCTTCAAAGTACCACCAAGCATAATAGTGGGAATTTCCATATCGCTAAGTTTTGCAGCGTGATGCACGGAATTCGTCACTACATGGATTTGTTTCCCAACTAAAAAAGGGATCATTTCTAACGTGGTTGAACCAGCATCTAAATAGATCATATCGCCATCTTGTACACAACTAGCGGCTAAAGAAGCAATCTTTTGCTTTTCGTGCGTGTTTTTGATTGATTTTTCCGTCATGTTTTGTTCAAAGCCTAAATTAAGAATACGCTTAGCGCCGCCGTGAATGCGTTCTAACAAATTGGCGTCTTCTAATTCTTGTAAATCGCGGCGGATTGTGGATTCTGAAGCATTGAACAAGCTAGCAAGTTCTTGCGATTTGACGACTGATTTTTGATCTAACAATTGTAAAATTTTTTGATGTCGTTCTTCCGTAAGCATTTTCATCCCTCATTTCATGGATATAATAGCACAAATGAAAACGCTAATCAATCTAAAACGGTCAAAAACATTCAAAAAAATTAAAAAACAGTCATAAGAAAAAAAGAAAGCTGCTGAACTCAGGTTCAGCAGCTTTCTTTAATTCACTAAATCATTCGGTAAAGTTTTTTGATAAATCTCTTTTTTGACTTGGTAAGCGAGTTTTTCATCGGTCAAAATAATGAGCACATCGCCAACATGCATAACAGTATCACCATGTGTTAAAATTTCCGATTCGCCACGGCGAATGGAAGTGAGCAACATTTGTTTAGGCCAGACAAAATCACGTACCATCGTATCATCTAAGGAACTTTCTGCAGTGATAGGTAATTCAATAATCGTTTTGTGGCCACGAATATTACTTACTTTAGAAGGAACCAAACGTTCTAATAAGCTTTCATAAATTGGCTTGCCGCCAAGACTATCGATGGTAATATAACTAACTAAAGCGACAACTCCTAAAGACATTAAATGAGAAAAATTGCCGACCATTTCTGTTACTAAAATAATCGCTGTTAACGGTGCTTTACCAATCGCAGTAAAATAACCAGCCATGGCAAAAATTAAAAAGTTTTTCACAAAAATTGGATCCATCCCTACGTATTGGACAAGTAGACTGCCATACAATGTTCCGATAATGGCACCTAAAGTTAGAATAGGCAAGAAAATACCACCAGGGAGATTCGAACCGTAAGAAACCATTGAAAAAACAAAACGTAAAACCAGTAAGCCGACTAAAGCCCAAATAGTGGCCGGTTGATTGCCTAAAGCTAAAACAATTTGATTCCCACCGCCAAGTAAATGTGGAAAGAAATAACCAATCGGTAAAATCAAAATAAAAGGAATAAAACCATAATAATTAGAAGAAAGGCCTTTGATTTTTCCATATACTTTTGGTAAGGACAACAATGTTTTTTGATATATCCAACCTAATAATCCTAGCAAAACGCCCAGCAGGACTAATGTCCAATAGTACTCTAAAGGCAAAGATTTAACCGGACCAATATAAAGAACTGGTTGCAATCCGAAGAAATGCAAAGAAACAAAGTTAGCGGAAATGGCCGCAGAAAAAGAGGTTAACCAAACTAAAGGTGAAAAGGAATGGTGAACCTCTTCTAGAACAAATAAAAGTCCTGCGATTGGTGCATTAAAAGCGGCGGCTAAACCAGCACTGGCACCACTACTGATTAAAATTTTTTCTTCAGACTTGGTGCTTTGCCGCCATTGACTATAGCCTTGTCCAACCACTGCACCTAGTTGAATTGAAGGACCTTCACGTCCCAAAAATAGCCCAGGACTAATCGCTAAGATCCCACCGATAAATTTTTTCCAAAGCACTGGAAACCAGTGAATTTCTAATTGACCTTGAAGTTGTCCTTCCACTTGGGGAATGCCACTGCCTTTAATTGCTGGTTCGCTTTTGATCAGTCGTCCTAATAAATAAGCAAGCACGAGAGAAAATAAGAACCAAGGAATCATCCAAAAGGGTTTTTCGTGAAACGTTTGATACAGATGCACGACTTGTTCGCCAATTTTTTCAATGCCTAAGCGAAATAAGCTGACAACAAAGCCGACCAGGATTCCGACGACGATGCCTTTAAGGATAAAGCCGATTCGGGTACCATCTAATTGTTTAATTTCATGTACATCATTATTCATTTCATTTTTAGCCTCCATCACTACTTACTAATGTACTGCGGTTTGACTTGATTTACAAGAAAATTTCATATAAAAAGAAAAAGATTTTTTGTTCTTTTCTAAAGAACTTCAAAGGGATTTTTGGTATACTGTATAAGATTGAAAAAAGAGAGAGGACGTTTAATATGACACAAAAACATGCCTTGGTTCAGGGAATGAATCCTCGACAAGAAGAAGCCGTTTTGCATACAGAAGGACCACTGTTAGTCATGGCTGGTGCTGGTAGTGGAAAAACGCGGGTTTTAACACACCGAATTGCCTATCTAATTGAGGAAAAAGAAGTAAATCCATGGAATATTTTGGCGATTACGTTTACCAATAAAGCTGCTAAAGAAATGAAAGAGCGTGTAAATAAATTACTGGAAACGGGTGGCGAAGATGTATGGGTCTCCACTTTTCACTCCATGTGTGTAAGAATTTTACGTCGTGATGTGGATCAGATTGGTTACAACCGTAATTTTACAATTATTGACCCATCGGAACAAAAAACATTAATGAAACGCATCTTAAACGACTTAAATATTGATTCAAAAAAATATGATCCTCGCTCAATTTTAGGTACGATTAGCAATGCCAAAAATGAATTACAAACGCCTGAAAAAGTTGCTGAAATGCAAGGTTCCTTATATGAAGAAATTGTCGCAAAATGCTATGAAGCCTATCAAAAAGAATTACGCAAAAACCAATGTATGGATTTTGATGATTTGATTATGAATACGATTCGTTTATTCAATGAACAACCAGATACGTTGGCGTTCTACCAAAATAAATTTCACTATATTCATGTGGATGAATACCAAGATACCAATCATGCACAATATACCTTAGTCAATTTATTGGCTGCACGTTTCAAAAATCTGTGTGTCGTAGGTGATGCCGACCAAAGTATCTATGGTTGGCGCGGGGCGGATATGCAAAATATCTTGGATTTTGAAAAAGATTATCCAGATGCCAGTGTAATTTTGCTAGAACAAAATTATCGATCCACCAAAAACATTTTGGCGGCTGCGAATGATGTCATCAAAAATAACCGTAACCGCCGCGAGAAAGAACTGTGGACAGAAAATATAGACGGTGAAAAAATTGTCTATTATCGCGGGGACACAGAACGGGATGAAACACAATTTATTGTGAGCCAAATCCAAAAAGAAATGCGGGAAAATGACCGAATTTATGGTGATTTTGCGGTATTATATCGGACCAATGCTCAATCCCGTGTAGTGGAAGAAATGCTCTTGAAATCTAATATTCCGTATACCATGGTGGGCGGACATAAATTCTACGACCGTAAAGAAATTAAAGATATTTTGGCTTATTTAAGTTTGATTGCCAATCCAGATGATTCGATTAGTTTTGAACGAATTGTCAATGAACCAAAACGAGGAATCGGTAAAAGTTCAATTGAAAAATTACGGCTATTTGCGGATACGCATGGTTGGGCTTTGCTGGAAGCTGCCCAAAATGTTGATTTGGCAAATATTTCAGGAAAAGCGGGTAAAGAGCTTGGTAATTTTGGCATGATGATTCAAGACTTAACGAAAACAGTGCCCTATTTAACGATTACAGAATTGGTGAAAGAAACTTTACAACGTAGTGGTTATCGGGAAGCTTTGATGGCGCAAAATAATTTAGAGTCTCAAGCTCGCTTAGAAAACTTGGACGAATTTTTATCTGTGACACAAGAATTTGATAAACGTTTTGAAGCGCAAAACAACGACGATTCAAATGGCGAAGAAACAAAATTGACGGATTTCTTAACAGATTTAGCCTTGGTTTCTGATTTAGATAATTTAGAAGAGAGCTCTTCACAAGTGACCTTAATGACGTTGCATGCGGCCAAAGGGCTGGAATTTCCAGTGGTCTTTTTAATGGGCTTAGAAGAAGGGGTTTTCCCATTATCACGTGCCATGCTAGAAGAAAGTGAACTGGAAGAAGAACGGCGCTTGGCTTATGTTGGTATCACACGAGCGGAAGAAGCCTTGTTCTTAACGAATGCTTATTCGAGAACATTATATGGTCGCACGCAATATAATCGACCAAGTCGCTTTTTAGAAGAAATTGAGGCGGAGCGTTTAATGAAACAAGGGGCGGCGGCCAATTTACAGAAAGCTCCAGCGCGCACCTTTGATCCTAAAGTATTTAAGCCCAGCGCAAGTAAACCAGCTTATACACAGCCAGCTACAAAATCAGTTAGCAACAAAGTGGCAAGTGGTGGCGAAAAAGTTTCTTGGCAAGCAGGTGATAAGGTCCAACATAAAGCATGGGGCGTTGGTACAGTCGTTCGTGTAGGCGGTTCGGCCAAAGACTTAGAGTTGGACATTGCTTTCCCAGAAAAAGGCATAAAACGGTTGTTAGCGGCATTTGCACCAATTGAAAAAATTTAACATGCAAAATAGGTCAGCGATTTAATGAGAAATCATCATTAGATAAATTCTTTTTATTTTCTATCTTAGTGTAAATGTGTTAAAAAGACGATAGGAGCATTACACTTATGAGGAGGAGTTCTACGATGGAACAACAACCATTAACATTAACGGCGGCGACAACTCGTACGCAAGAATTAAGAAAACAACTCAATCAATATTCCCATGAATATTATGTCAAAGATCAACCATCCGTAGAAGATTATGTTTACGATCGTTTGTATAAAGAGTTAGTCGATATTGAAACGGAGTTTCCTGATTTAATCACGCCAGATTCGCCGACACAACGTGTAGGTGGCAAAGTTTTATCTGGTTTTGAAAAAGCTCCGCATGACATTCCAATGTATAGTTTAAATGATGGGTTTAGCAAGGAAGACATTTTTGCTTTTGATGAACGTGTTCGTAAGGCGATTGGTAAACCCGTTGCTTACTGTTGCGAGTTGAAAATTGATGGGTTAGCAATTTCATTACGTTATGAAAACGGGGTGTTTGTACGCGGAGCAACACGAGGCGATGGAACGGTTGGTGAAAACATTACAGAGAACTTACGAACGGTTCGCTCTGTACCGATGCGTTTAACGGAGCCCATTTCAGTGGAAGTTCGTGGCGAGTGCTACATGCCTAAACAATCCTTTGTCGCGTTGAATGAAGAACGTGAAGAAAATGGCCAAGATATTTTTGCCAATCCTCGGAATGCAGCGGCGGGAAGTTTGCGCCAATTAGATACAAAAATTGTGGCGAAACGGAACTTAAATACGTTTTTATACACAGTTGCTGACTTTGGACCGATGAAAGCGAAGACGCAGTTTGAGGCATTAGAAGAGCTTTCTGAAATTGGTTTTAGAACCAATCCTGAACGTCAATTATGTCAGTCAATCGATGAAGTTTGGGCCTACATTGAAGAATACCATGAAAAGCGGAGCACTTTGCCATACGAAATCGATGGAATTGTGATTAAAGTGAACGAATTTGCGTTGCAAGATGAATTAGGTTTCACTGTCAAAGCACCTCGCTGGGCGATTGCCTACAAATTTCCACCAGAAGAAGCAGAGACAGTAGTGGAAGATATTGAATGGACAATTGGGCGCACGGGAGTGGTCACTCCTACTGCGGTCATGGCTCCTGTACGAGTCGCGGGAACCACGGTTAGTCGGGCAAGTTTGCATAATGCAGATTTTATTCAAATGAAAGATATCCGTTTAAATGATCATGTTATTATTTACAAAGCCGGCGATATTATCCCAGAAGTAGCGCAAGTCCTAGTTGAAAAACGTGCAGCCGATAGTCAGCCTTATGAAATGCCGACACATTGTCCAATTTGTCATAGTGAGTTGGTGCATTTAGATGAGGAAGTGGCGTTACGTTGTATTAATCCAAAATGCCCTGCGCAAATTAAAGAAGGGCTGAATCACTTTGTCTCACGAAACGCAATGAACATTGATGGCTTGGGGCCAAGAGTGTTAGCACAAATGTATGACAAAGGATTAGTGAAAGACGTAGCGGATCTGTATTTCTTAACAGAAGAACAGTTAATGACTTTGGATAAAATCAAAGAAAAATCAGCAAACAACATTTATACTGCCATTCAAGGGAGTAAAGAAAACTCTGTCGAACGTTTGATTTTTGGCTTAGGGATTCGCCATGTGGGGGCGAAAGCGGCGAAAATTTTAGCGGAGCATTTTGGTGATTTACCAACCTTAAGTCGTGCAACTGCGGAAGAAATTGTGGCTTTGGATTCAATTGGCGAAACAATCGCAGACAGCGTTGTGACGTATTTTGAAAATGAGGAAGTTCATGAATTAATGGCTGAACTGGAAAAAGCCCAAGTGAACTTGACATATAAAGGTCTCCGGACAGAGCAATTAGCAGAAGTGGAGTCACCTTTCAAAGACAAAACAGTTGTTTTAACAGGAAAATTAACGCAGTACACTCGCGAAGAAGCCAAAGAAAAAATTGAAAATCTTGGTGGAAAAGTTACAGGGAGTGTTTCGAAAAAAACTGACATTGTGGTTGCTGGCGAAGATGCAGGCAGTAAATTAACCAAAGCTGAAAGCTTAGGCGTGACCGTTTGGAATGAACAAGAAATGGTCGATGCGTTAGATGCAAGTCATTTTTAAGAAGAAAAATTAACGTTGTCAGATTTTATGTAGTAATTTGATGGTATACTTATTTTAGTCATAAAAGTTATATGAACGAGGACTTTCTGAGTTGAGAAAGGAGGTTGATGCTTATGCGCAATTCTTCTTACTTTAACGAAAGGAGCAATGTTTTTGTCCGTTGAAGCAGCGCTAGGACTGATGATTGGTTTTGCAACACTTGTTGTGACCATTATCTTCGGTATCTTAGCGCTTGTCTTAGACAACAAAAATAACCGTTCATAAGCTTTGAGGAGCTGAACGGTTAAGCGTTTGAAATAAAACCAATAACTCAGTAAGCCACCAGTTCTTATAACTGGTAGTGGCTATTAGAGAGGTATGTTCCTGCATATCTCTCTTTTCATTTTCATAATAACATATTTCCGTCATTTTTGCGAGCGACAAATTATCAATGAAATTCAAGGTTTCATCTAAAATATCCGACCATTTTATGGTAGAATGGGAACAGAGTGAGCAGCTGTGCTAAGCTGTTTAAAGAAATACAATCCAATTGATTAATCTGAAAATGAAAATTTCAGTAAATGATAGAAAGAAGGGTATCTATGGCAATTACAGAAGAACAAGTCAAACATGTCGCTAAATTATCAAAATTATCTTTCTCCGAAGAAGAATTAGCGGACTTTACCAATCAACTAGATAAAATTATTGATATGGTGGAATTACTAGAAGAAGTAGATACAACAGGGGTTCCTTTTACTTCAAATGTGAATGAATCAATCAATGTCATGCGTGAAGACGTAGCGACACCAGGAATGGACCGTAAAGAATTAATGCGGAATGTTCCGGAATCAGAGAATGGTTACATTAAAGTGCCTGCAATTATGGATAACGGGGAGGCAGGAGCCTAATGGAAAAATTATACGACAAATCGTTAACAGAGTTACATGATTTATTGGTCTCAAAAGAAATCACTGCAGTTGATTTAACCGAAGAAACATTAAATCGTATTCAAAATACAGAAGAACAACTAGGTTCTTTTATCACAGTTAGTGAAGAAAAAGCAATGGCATTAGCCAAAGCGATTGACTTAAAAGGCATCACTGAAAGTAATCCATTAGCTGGGATTCCAATTGGGATTAAAGACAACATTGTCACAAAAGATATTTTAACAACAGCTGGCTCAAAAATGTTACACAATTTTGACCCAATTTATGATGCGACCGTGATGGATAAAGTCTATCAAGCAGATATGATTCCAGTCGGAAAATTGAACATGGATGAATTTGCCATGGGCGGAAGTACGGAAACGTCTTACTTCAAGAAAACAAAAAATGCTTGGGATCAAACCAAAGTTCCTGGCGGTTCTTCTGGTGGTTCAGCTTCTGCTGTCGCAGCCGGACAAGTCCCAGTTTCTTTAGGGAGCGATACAGGTGGCAGTATCCGCCAACCAGCCGCATTCAACGGTATTGTGGGCTTGAAGCCAACTTATGGACGTGTGTCTCGTTTTGGCTTGATTGCTTTTGCTTCAAGTTTAGACCAAATTGGTCCATTGACACGAAATGTTAAAGACAATGCCTTAGCTTTAAATGCAATTAGTGGTTATGACGAAAAAGACGGCACTTCTGCAGGCGTTTCTGTTCCTGATTTTACGGCAGATTTAACTGGCGACATCAAAGGCATGAAAATTGCTTTACCAAAAGAATACTTAGGTGAAGGGGTACACCCAGATGTTCGTGAAGCGGTATTAAAAGCAGCAGAAACATTTAAATCTTTAGGAGCAACGGTGGAAGAAGTTAGTTTGCCACATTCTAAATACGGCGTAGCGGTTTATTATATTATTGCCTCTTCAGAAGCAAGTTCAAACTTACAACGCTTTGATGGCATTCGTTATGGTTACCGTTCCGAAAATGTCCAAAATCTAGAAGATGTCTATGTTAATTCACGTTCTGAAGGTTTCGGAACAGAAGTTAAACGTCGGATTATGTTAGGAACCTTCTCTTTAAGTGCTGGTTATTATGATGCGCACTTTAAAAAGGCTGGTCAAGTCCGTACACTAATCAAACAAGATTTTGAGAATGTCTTTGCGGATTATGACTTAATCATTGGCCCATCCACACCAACAGTTGCCTTTGGTCTAGGGGAAAACATCAATGATCCAATCACAATGTATATGAATGATATTTTAACCATTCCTGTCAACTTAGCAGGACTACCAGGCATGTCCATTCCAGCAGGCTTCTCAGAAGGCTTGCCAGTTGGTTTACAAATTATTGGAAAACATTTTGACGAACATACAATGTATAAAGCAGCCTATGCTTTTGAACAAGCGACAGATTTCCATACGAAAAAACCAGTCATTTTAGGGGGGAACGATTAATGAACTTTGAAACTGTCATTGGATTAGAAGTCCACGTAGAATTGAAAACCAACTCTAAAATTTTCTCCTCTGCGCCAGCGCATTTCGGAGCAGAACCAAACAGCAACACAAATGTGGTTGACTGGAGTTACCCAGGTGTTTTGCCTGTCATGAATAAAGGTGCCTTAGAATTTGGCATGAAAGCAGCACTTGCCTTGAACTGTGAAATTTCAAAAGAAACACATTTTGACCGTAAAAACTATTTTTACCCAGATAACCCGAAAGCATACCAAATTTCTCAATTTGATCAACCAATCGGACATGATGGTTGGATTGAAATTGAAGTCGAAGGCAAAAAGAAAAAAATTCGCATTGAACGGGTGCATTTAGAAGAAGATGCTGGGAAAAATATTCACGGCACAGATGGCTATTCTTATGTAGACTTGAATCGTCAAGGCACGCCTTTAATTGAAATCGTTTCTGAAGCAGACATGCGTTCACCAGAAGAAGCGTATGCTTATTTAGAAGCGTTGCGTTCAATTATCCAATTTACAGAAGTTTCTGATGTGAAAATGGAAGAAGGTTCTATGCGTTGTGATGCCAATATTTCTTTACGTCCGTATGGTCAAGAAGAATTTGGTACTAAAGCGGAATTAAAGAACTTGAACTCTATGAACTTTGTAAAAAAAGGTTTAGCTTATGAAGAAAAACGCCAAGCCAAAGTCCTATTATCTGGTGGCGAAATTCAACAAGAAACACGCCGCTTTGATGAAGCAACTAGTACAACGTTGCTTATGCGTGTTAAAGAAGGCTCAAGTGACTACCGTTACTTCCCAGAGCCAGATGTTCCTCGTTTTTCAATTGATGATGAATGGATTGAAAAAGTTCGCGCTAGTTTGCCAGAAATGCCAGCCTCACGTCGTGCCCGTTATATCAGTGAATTAGGTTTACCTGAATACGACGCAATGGTCTTGACTTTAACGAAAGAAATGTCAGATTTCTTTGAAGCAACCTTAGCAAACGGTGCAGATGCGAAACAAGCATCAAACTGGTTAATGGGCGAAGTTTCTGCTTACTTAAACAGTGAAAAAGTTGAATTAGCCGATACTAAACTAACACCAGAAAATCTAGCGGGTATGATTACTTTGATTAACGATGGCACAATCAGCTCGAAAATTGCGAAGAAAGTGTTCAAAGAGTTAATTGAAAACGGTGGAGACGCTAAAGAAGTTGTTGAAGCAAAAGGTTTGGTTCAATTATCTGATCCAGCGCAATTATTACCAATGATTAACGAAGTTTTAGACAACAACCAACAATCAATTGATGACTTTAAAAACGGAAAAGACCGTGCAGTTGGTTTCCTTGTTGGACAAATTATGAAAGCAACTCGTGGACAAGCAAACCCAGGTGTGGTTAACAAGTTATTGCAAGAAGAGCTTTCAAAACGATAAGAAAGTAGCAGGCAAACCATGAAAAAAGCTAGAGTGATTTATAATCCAACGTCAGGCAAAGAGTTAATCAAAAAGAACTTAGCCGATATTTTATCTATTTTAGAAGAATGTGGTTATGAAGCCAGTGCATTTGCGACCACACCAGAAGAAAATTCGGCACGCAATGAAGCACATCGTGCTGCGCGTGCAGGATTTGATTTACTAGTAGCTGCAGGTGGAGATGGGACCATTAATGAAGTCGTGAATGGGATTGCTCCGTTGAAGCGGCGCCCTAAAATGGCCATTATTCCTGCTGGAACGACGAATGACTATGCACGGGCCTTGAAGATTCCTCGTGATAATATCGTTAAGGCAGCAGAAGTGATTAAAAAAAATCAAACTGTCAAAATGGATATTGGCCAAGCCGGCAAAAATTACTTTATCAATATTGCGGCGGGTGGTCATTTAACGGAACTGACTTATGAAGTTCCGTCAGAGTTGAAAAGTATTTTTGGTTACTTAGCGTACTTAGCCAAAGGAGCCGAAATGTTGCCGCGAGTGAAGCCGATTAAAATGCGCATGACATATGATGAAGGTGTCTACGAAGGCAACGCATCAATGTTTTTCCTAGGGCTGACTAACTCGGTGGGTGGTTTCGAGCAAATCGTACCAGACGCTAAATTAGATGATGGTAAGTTTTCATTAATCATTGTAAAAACAGCCAATATTTTTGAGATTCTTCATTTAGTTGCGTTAATGTTAAATGGTGGAAAGCATGTTGAAGATCATCGACTAATCTATACAAAGACCAGCTATTTACATGCAGAAACGTTAGAAAAGAACAATAAAATGATGATTAATTTAGATGGTGAATATGGAGGCGATGCTCCAATGACCTTTAAAAATATGCATCAACACATTGAAATTTTTGCAAATGGTGATGCACTGCCGTCCAATGCAATTATGGGTTCTGTCTTAACTGGTAGCGATGAGATTGTCGTAGAATCAGAAGACGAAGAGGAAGAAGCATATAACGAAGCCAGCAAAGAATTTGTCAAAGAAGTTGAACGACTAACAGACGAAGATATTGATGGCGATGGAAAGATTGCCGAAAAAGAAAAGCACTAGGTAGTCCGTGAATAGCTAATGAAAGATTTAGTTTATAAGATCTTTCATTGGCTATTTTTTGACTAAGGGAAAGGGTCTCATTCTTTTATTTACCCAAAAAGCTCAAACGGAATTGCTAAATTGCCATGAAAATTCGTTGTTGCTTTTCTTAGGTATTTTCATTAGAATGAGTGAAGTGTATAAAAAGAAGGAGCGACTTATGAAAAATTATCCAGTAAAGAAAAATGACGTCATTGAAGTAGAAATCATTGACTTGACGCATGAAGGTTTAGGCGTGGCAAAAGTGGACCATTATCCATTGTTTATTGAAAATGCCTTACCAGGTGAAAAACTTGAAATCAAAGTCTTAAAAACAGGCAAAAGTTTTGGTTATGGGAAAGTATTGACTGTCCTAAAAAGCAGTGAACAGCGTGTGCCCGTGAAAGATGAAAACTTTACAAAAGTCGGGATTAGTCCGTTGCAACATTTAGCGTACGGCGCCCAACTATCATTTAAAACGCAACAAGTCGAAAATGTTATGCAACGTGTCGCTAAATTGCCAGAAGTCCCTGTTTTACCAACAATTGGGATGAACGATCCGTGGCATTACCGGAACAAAGCACAAATTCCCGTGCGTAAAATTGACAACCAACTACAAACAGGTTTTTTCCGGAAAAATAGCCATGATTTAATTCCGATGGAACATTTCTATATTCAAGACCCCGAAATTGATGCAGCAATTGTTAAAATCCGTGACATTATGCGTAAATATAGCGTAAAACCTTATAACGAATCTGATAATACAGGGAACTTACGCCATATTGTCGTTCGTCGTGGCTACCATACTGGGGAGATGATGGTTGTTCTAATTACGAGAACACCGAAATTATTCCCAATTAGTAAAATTGTGCCAGATATTTTGGAAGCTATTCCGGAAGTAGTCAGCATTGTACAAAATGTAAATCCAAAACGAACCAATGTCATTTTTGGCGACGAAACCATCTTATTACATGGGTCTGAAAAAATTACAGATACTATTTTTGATTTGAAATTTGAAATTTCCGCGCGTTCATTTTATCAAGTAAATCCACAACAAACAGAAGTGATGTATCAAAAAGTCAAAGAGTATGCGGCTTTAACAGGCAATGAAATTGTGGTGGATGCCTATTGTGGGATTGGGACGATTGGCTTAACTTTAGCCCAAGATGCAAAGCAAGTTTACGGTATTGAAGTAATTGAAGAAGCGGTCAAAGATGCAGAAAATAATGCTAAATTAAACAACATTGAGAATGCCACTTTCACGGCTGGTTTAGCGGAAGAATTATTGCCAAAATTAGTTGAAAATGGCTTGCAACCAGATGTTGTGGTGGTGGATCCACCACGGAAAGGGTTAGATGGTCAATTAGTAAACACATTAATTGAAACGCAACCTGAACGAATTGTTTATGTCAGCTGTAATCCAGCCACACTCGCTCGCGACATTGCATTATTAACAGAAGGTGGCTATGAAGCAAAAGAAATTCAACCAGTGGATAATTTCCCACAAACGACCCACATTGAATCTGTCACGTTATTAACAAAGGCGGTGGATTAAATGAATGAAAAAGAAAAAATGTTAGAATTAATTAAAAAGAAACAAGGCGGTGGCCGTTCTAAAAAAATGGAAACTCCCAAAAATGATCGTAAAAACATGCGCAAAGGGCCTAAAATTTTTAATAAATAAGCGGTTATCAGTAAAAAGTTGCCGCCCATTAATGAAATGGGCGACAACTTTTTTGTTAAAGCATTCCTAGCCAAACAAATAAGTTGTTATTTTGCTAGTAAATCTGTTATTTTAGACAAAAGACAAGGAGGAATATTCAGTGGAATATGTAACAACATTAGAAGAATTAGAAGAAAAAATTACAGACAATCGTCTACAAGCCGTCTTTTTGACAGCAAAAAATTGTAGTGTTTGTACAGTTGATAAACCGATTGTCGAAAAAATTGCAACAAAATATGAATTTCCTACATACATTGCAGAAGCTGATAAAAGTCCAGAAATAATTGGACAATTAAATGCTTTTTCTGCACCGACCATTATCTTATACTATGAAGGAAAAGAAATTCATCGCCAAGCTAAAATTATTAACTTTCAAGAAATTGAAAAGAGAGTTCGACAAGTACAAGAAAATAGTTAATCAAAAAGGAAGCCACCGATCACGGAGGCTTCCTTTTTGATTATCTCGCTAAATGTTCAGTTTGTTGTTGAGAAAAAAGTTGATAACTGACAAAAACTTCTGCTCTTTTGTTTACTTCTAATTTAACGAAAATATTGTGGATATGTGTTTTTACTGTCCCGATTGATAGGAATAGTTCGTTGGCTATATCTTGATTTGTTTTGCACTCTAAAAGTAACGAAAGCACTTCTCGTTCTCGCTGCGTTAATTGATAGGCATCACAAAAAGGCGCCAAAAGTACGGGTTCATCTGATTGATTTTCTTCCAATTTAGCAGCGTCTTTTTCAAGAACCGACAGAGGAAAATCATGATTACAGAAGTAGATAATGGCGATGGAGAGAATGATTGTATAAATATCTTCAGAAACGTTTCGGTTGTTAATTTTAAAGACAATATCAGAATATTGGTCAATGTTAAAAATAACGAAGGTATCTTCCAAAAGAATCGCCACACCGAAACCAATGCTTAGCCAACCAATAAAACGAAGATATTTTTTCGCAAGGGCTGATAAAGGATCTATTCGTAATTGATAGAGCGCATAGAAACCAAGGTAAATTAAAAATAGCTGATTGGGTAAATAGTACAACCAAACTTTTAAGGCGGAATTTTGTGAAAATGGAATAGCTAGCATCCATAAACCAATTAAAAATAACCAGACAAATTGATAATTTTTAAAAGGACGCCCACTAATAGTATTGATAATAGCCAGATAGGCAAAATTACAACAAATAAAAATGATGGTCTTTAAAAAAGGTGCGGTCATAAAGGTCTGATTATATTCGGTTGCAAACGAATTAATGAACTCAGTCATATAAACAATCACATTGTCACAAATAAAAATAACCATTAAAAAGAGAAGCAATAAAAAAATCGGTTGTTTATTTTTCAAGTAAAGATTTAAGGTAAAGGTTGAAGTAAACGAATATAAAATAATCAACAAGATGTTATAAATAAAAACAAATGTCACGATTGGAAACCCCTTTCATCTTTTATTTTAAGTGAATGATTTTTCAAAATAATTATACCATTTTCAAATCTATGATTGGTCAGAAATTAGAGAGAAATCCGCCTAAACTTTTATAAACCCCTGGTGTACCAACGGTTTATAACCATAAATAAACTTTTTTTAATGAAAAATAACGCCGAAAAAGAAAGCGTTTTCTAACTTTTGGTGGATAGTAAACTCTTCGCTAAACTTGGTAAAGTCGATGTGTAAACAAAAACAACTTTTAGGAGGAACACATCATGAAAAGAGATTACGTTACAACAGAAACATATACGAAAGAGGAAATGCACTATTTAGTCGATTTATCATTAAAAATTAAAGAAGCGATTAAAAATGGGTATTATCCGCAACTGTTAAAAAACAAATCTTTAGGAATGATTTTCCAACAATCTTCAACTCGAACACGAGTATCTTTTGAAACTGCAATGGAACAATTAGGTGGACATGGCGAATATTTAGCACCTGGTCAAATTCAATTAGGGGGACATGAAACGATTGAAGATACCAGCCGTGTATTGTCACGTTTAGTAGATATTTTGATGGCTCGTGTGGAACGTCACCATAGTATTGTTGATTTAGCTAATTGTGCTACCATCCCAGTCATTAACGGTATGTCTGATTACAATCATCCAACCCAAGAATTAGGTGATTTGTGTACCATGGTTGAGCATTTACCAGAAGGCAAAAAATTAGAAGATTGTAAAGTTGTCTTTGTCGGAGATGCAACACAAGTTTGTTTTTCTTTAGGATTAATCACAACAAAAATGGGCATGAATTTTGTTCACTTCGGTCCAGAAGGCTTCCAATTAAATGAAGAGCATCAAGCGAAATTAGCAAAAAATTGTGAAGTTTCAGGCGGTAGCTTTTTGGTCACAGATGATGCAAGTTCTGTTGAAGGCGCTGATTTCTTGTACACGGATGTTTGGTATGGCTTGTACGAAGCGGAATTATCTGAAGAAGAACGTATGAAGGTTTTCTATCCAAAATATCAAGTGAATCAAGAAATGATGGATCGGGCAGGTGCCAATTGTAAATTCATGCACTGTTTACCAGCAACACGTGGGGAAGAAGTAACTGATGAAGTGATTGACGGTAAAAATTCTATTTGTTTCGATGAAGCAGAAAACCGTTTAACATCTATTCGTGGCTTATTAGTATATCTTATGAATGATTATGAAGCAAAAAATCCTTATGATTTAATCAAGCAAGCAGAAGCGAAAAAAGAACTAGAAGTTTTCTTAGACACTCAAAGCATTTAACGGCCAACTGTCCACTGATTGAAAAAATGAATCAGTGGACAGTTTATAAAGAGAGGAAGAGTCTTCATGGAGGGGAAAAAGAAATTTAGTTTAACGAGTGCCATTTTATCAGTCATCTGTGTGGTTTTCGTTGCTGAAGCAGCGGCGCCTGTTGCTGCAATTGGTAATTCTCAGTTTTTTTGGTGGATTTTCTTATTAATTGCATTCCTATTGCCATATGGGTTAATTTCATCAGAATTAGGAACAACTTATATTGGTGAAGGGGGCATCTATGATTGGGTGACCAAAGCATATGGTCATCGTTGGGGTGCCAGAGTTTCTTGGTATTATTGGATTAATTATCCATTGTGGCTAGCTTCATTAGCCGTTATGACGCCAGAACTATTAACGACAATTACAGGTATTAAGTTTTCAACACCGATGATGATTATTGTTGAATTAATTTTTACTTGGATTGTGGTTTGGATTAGTTTTTATCCAGTCAGCGACAGTATCTGGATTCTAAATGGAGCTGCCGTAATCAAGATGGTTTTAGCTGTCTTAATTGGTGGGCTAGGATTGTATGTAGCCTTGACGAAAGGTGTTGCCAATGAATTTACCTTGAAATCAATGCTGCCAACGTTTGACTTAAGGAGTTTATCTTTTATTTCTGTAATCATTTTTAATTTGTTAGGGTTTGAAGTCATCTGTACGTTTGCAGATGATATGGAAAATCCTAAGAAGCAAATTCCACAAGCTATTGTAGCAGCGGGGTTAGTCATTGCGGCCATTTATATTTTTTCAGCCTTTGGAATTGGGGTAGCGATTCCCACCGATCAAATTAGTACCGGCAGTGGTATGATGGATAGCTTTAAACTATTGACAGGCTCGACAGAAGGTTGGTTCATTATGTTGATGGCTTTCCTATTCCTTCTTACGTTGTTCGGAAACATGATTTCTTGGTCATTAGGAGTCAATAATACAGCTTGTTATGCTGCTGAAAATGGTGACATGCCTAAATTTTTTGAAAAACGTAGTAAGAAAAATGACATGCCAATTGGGGCTGCTTTGATGAATGGCATTGTGGCATCGGTGGTCATTGTATTAGCACCAATTTTACCTAATCAAGATTTATTCTGGGCCTTTTTCTCCTTGAATGTCGTCCTATTCTTGTTATCGTATATCCCAGTTTTCCCAGCTTTTTATAAGCTTAGAAAAATTGATCCCGATACACCACGTCCGTTTAAAGTTAACGGAAAACCAGGATTTTTAAAAGTTTTAGTGGTTTTACCAATGATTATGATTATTATTTCACTGATTTTCACAGCAGTGCCTTTAGATTTTAGTCCCGCAGCATTAAATGAAAAATTACCAATCACAATTGGGGCAATCATTTTTATTCTGTTTGGTGAAGTAATTATTTACGTGAAAAAAATTAAGAAGGGAACGAAAGAAAATGGCTAAACGAATTGTAGGAAGTACCCCTAAACAAGATGGCTTTAGAATGCCAGGAGAATTTGAACCACAAGAGAAAGTTTGGATGATTTGGCCAGAAAGACCGGATAATTGGCGTGATGGTGGTAAACCTGTCCAAGAAGCTTTTACTAATGTGGCCAAAGCAATTAGTCAATTTACACCGATGAATGTGGTGGTTTCTCAACAACAATTTCAAAATTGCCGTCGCCAATTGCCGCCAGAAATTACGGTTTACGAAATGTCAAACAATGATGCCTGGGTTCGTGATTGTGGACCATCATTTGTCATTAACGACCATGGAGAAATCCGTGGTGTGGATTGGACATTCAATGCTTGGGGGGGATTAGTAGATGGTTTATATTTCCCTTGGGACCAAGACGATTTGGTTGCACAAAAAATTTGTGAAATTGAGCATGTAGATTCTTATCGTACAGATGATTTTGTTTTAGAAGGCGGTTCATTCCACGTAGATGGACAAGGAACAGTCTTGACTACAGAAATGTGCTTATTAAGTGAAGGTCGAAATCCACAACTTTCAAAAGAAGCAATCGAACAAAAATTATGCGACTATTTAAATGTTGAAAAAGTTCTTTGGCTAGGTGATGGAATTGACCCAGAAGAAACCAATGGTCATGTGGATGATGTAGCTTGTTTTATTGCACCTGGTGAAGTGGCTTGTATTTACACCGAAGATCAAAATAGCCCATTTTATGAAGCGGCACAAGATGCGTATCAACGTTTGCTTAAAATGACTGATGCTAAAGGACGCCAATTAAAAGTCCACAAATTATGCTGTCCTGTCAAAAATGTAACCATTAAAGGCTCCTTCAAAATTGATTTCGTGGAAGGAACCATGCCACGAGAAGATGGCGATATTTGTATCGCATCCTATATGAACTTTTTAATTACAAATGATGGCGTGATTGTGCCACAGTATGGTGATGAAAATGATCGTTTGGCTTTAGAGCAAGTTCAAACGATGTTCCCAGATAAAAAAATTGTCGGCGTTAATACGGTAGAAGTTGTTTATGGGGGCGGCAATATTCACTGTATCACACAACAAGAACCAAAGCGCTAGGAGGGAAACAGATGTCAAAAATAGTGATTGCATTAGGTGGAAATGCGTTAGGAAATTCTTCGAAAGAACAATTGGCAAAAGCACAAACCGCTGCAAAATCCATTGTTGATTTAATTGAACAAGGCCATCAAGTGGTGATTGCTCATGGCAACGGGCCACAAGTTGGCAAAATTCGCTTAGCTTTTGAGGAAATGAGTCAATCTCCAGAAGATGTCGTGCCGTTTCCTGAATGCACAGCAATGAGCCAAGGCTATATTGGCTATCATTTACAACAAGCAATTGATGAAGAACTAGTAGCCAGAAATTTAGGGGAACAACCAGTTGTTACGTTAATTACACAAGTCGTGGTGGATCCAAAAGACCCAGCGTTTACAAAACCAACAAAACCAATTGGTGGTTATTATGACGAAGAAACAGCCAAACAGTTGATGGCGGAAACTGGGAACGTCTATCAAGAAGATGCGGGTCGAGGCTGGCGACGGGTAGTTCCTTCACCAAAACCAGTTGATATTTACGAAAAAGTTAGCTTGCGAACACTTGTTGATGCAGGACAGATCGTAATTGCTTGTGGTGGTGGCGGGGTTCCTATTGCCTATGATGGTCCAGTCTATCATGGTGTAGATGCAGTCATTGATAAAGACTTTGCGGCAGCAAAAATGGCTGAACTCATTGAAGCAGATGTTTTTGTGGTATTAACTGCAGTGGAACATGTTTTTGTTAACTTTGGTCAAGCAAATCAACAAGCTTTGACCGATGTTACGGTTACGGCAATGCAACAATATATAGAAGAAAATCAATTTGCGCCAGGTAGTATGTTACCTAAGGTAGAAGCGGCCATCAGTTTTGCAGAAAGTAAACCAAACCGCCAGGCGATTATCGGGCTTTTAGAATTAGCTTCGGAAGCAATCAAAGGAGAAAGTGGTACACGAATTACACAATAAATTCTCAGTATTTAACTTTCACAAAAGACTAAAACAAACGCATTTAGCGGACTATCTTAATCGTTAGAGAGTAGGACATCGGTCGTTTTGACGGATGTCCTACTCTCTATTTTGTCTTTTTAACGAACAAAACTGTTAGTTGTCATGCAAAAATAAACATAGTAAGATAATCTTTAAATGGTATAGGAGGATAAAAATGTCTAAATTTTTAAAAGTAATCGGAATAATTGCTGTTTTGTTAGTCATAATAGGCGCTGCAGCGTATTGGTTTATACTCAAAAAGTTCACTCCTGAGGCAGAAACCCCAGCAATGTACAATCAAGAGAGAATCGTTAAAACGATTGAAGACCAATTAAAAGAAACAGATGTACAAAAAGCTCGGACCAAAGCACCGTTGATTATTGAAAAAAATATCACTGAATTACAGCAAGCGATTGCCGAAGGAACATTGACCTATGAAGAACTTACGGCGTTTTATTTGGACCGTATTTTACAGTTCGATCAAATAGATAATGGCATGAACAGCATCTCTGAAATCAATCCGCAAGCAATTAAGGAAGCCAAGGCATTTGACCAGCAAGCCTCTCAAACACCGAAGAAGCCTTTGTATGGTATTCCTGTGACTTTGAAAGAAAATATAAATACGACCAACATGATTTCGAGTGCAGGAGCTTATGCCTTACGCACGTTCAAGCCTAAGGAAGATGCGGAAGTAGTTAAGAAGTTAACAGAGGCGCAAGCTTTGATTTTAGGAAAAGTAAACTTATCTGAACTAGCGAATTATATGTCAATGAAAGCACCAAGTGGCTATAGTTCCAAACATGGACAAACACTTAATCCTTATGGGCCGCTCAAAATAACACCTTCAGGTTCAAGTTCTGGGAGTGGGGCTAGTGTGACGATGAATATCGGCGCCTTCTCTTTAGGCACTGAGACGATGGGATCGATTGTTTCCCCCGCTTCTCATCAATCAGTGGTTGGTTTTAAACCGACCCACAGTTCAGTAAGTGGCGAAGGTGTTTTGCCATTGGCACCGTCATTAGATACAGTTGGCCCGATTGCCCGAAGTGTCGTTGATGCTGCGCAAGGCTATAATGCGTTTAAGAAAGACACGGTTCCGAGCATTGATTCAACGAAATTTACTAAAAATAACTTACAAGGTCAACGCATTGGGTTGCTAGAAATGCCAAGTGCTGAAGAAGAATTTGCGACTGCTAAAAAGGCCCTCCAAAAAGCTGGAGCAGAAGTGATTCCGGTAACGCCAGACATGGAAGGGATTGATGGCGGGAAAGTTATTTCCAATGAATTTAAGTTTGCATTGGAAGAATTTGCGAAACGTTATGACTTACCATTTAAAACACTGGAGGAACTAATTGCGTATAATCAACAAGATAAAAAGGTTCGTGCCAAGTATGGGCAAGATTTATTAGAAGCAGATGTTAAAAAGAAACAACCAGATAAAGAAATCATTCAAACAACCATTAAAAAAGCACAGCAAACGTTTGATGCGTTGCTAAAAAAACAACAATTAGACGGATATGCTTTTATTGATTCTGAAGGTACGGGTTTAAGTGCCGTGGCAGGATATCCTGAATTGACGGTTCCTTTGGCGAAAAACAGTGAAGGACAACCTTATGGGCTGACTTTTACACAAACTGCCAATAATGAGCAAACGTTATTTGAGCAAGCTTACAGCTTTGAACAAAGTACCAAAGGACGGATAGTACTTTCAGACAACGAGCTGTTGGCAAACAGTAAAAAAATAAATAGAGATGAGCAGTAAAGGGAAACTAGGAATGGCGAAATATCTGTATCAAACCTAATAAAGATAATCGACCTACAAATGAAAGGAATTGTTTGTAGGTCGATTATTTAGGTGAGTCGTTTTTTTTGCTTTTTTAGGCGAATGTTTTCATGTAATAAGTTAATAAGTGGCCAGATTCGAGAAATAAGGCCGTCAATTTTTAAGCATTTCAATAAAAAGAGTGAACGATGGCTGTGTTTGAAGCATAAATATGTACGATTGCTTCCGCTTTCGCAACATTAATTTGGAGCGCTACCGTCGTAAAGGGTTCTGCCGCAGGAATCATTAGATGGAAACAAATCCATGAATACATAGAAGATTAAAGCAAGATGAAGAAAATATTGTGGCAATAAAGGATACCAGAAAGCTTACGAAATAACTATATGTAGTGTGTTTTTATTTTTTTGATCAATATATAGTATTAAAATCTTCTTTTTATTCCGAAATCTGATTGACTTGTTTTTTAAAACGGAGTACTCTTATTGAGACGTCAACAGAGAAAAGTTTGGTTTTAGGAAGGTCGGAAATTTGTTGTGAATAAGAATTTTTTGGTGAATGATTTTAAAGGTTGGGAAACGAGAAGTTACTTGTTTTTAGCTTTGATGGTGGGGGTACAGTTGATTGCATTTGCTATCAATCCATCGAATTGGATTACGTTAGTAGGTGGTTTAGCCGGCATCATTTGTGTGAATTTAATTGCCCAAGGAAAAGTCAGCAATTACATTTTTGGGTTAATCAGTGCAGTGATTATTGGCTATTTTGGGTTAGTGACACGGGTATATGCGGAAGTTCTTTTACAAAGCTTCTATATTATTATGGACATTACAGGGCTCTATGCTTGGCTTCGTGCTAGCGAGGATGGCTCGGGTCAAGTAACCGAAGTAAAAGTTTTAAAAGGTATTCAGTGGTTGTATGCTTTTTTCACGTGGCTGCTCATTGGCGTGGCTGCATATATTTTGTTAGGTTTTGTAAATGATGCGCAACAAACATTAGATGCAATCACGTTCAGTGTTTCAGCGACAGGGATGTTATTGATGATTAAACGTTATCAATCGCAATTCGTGTTTTGGCTACTAGGAAATATTTTTTCAATTTTGTTATGGTTCCGAGCAGGGACGCACGCTGGTGGTGATTATGCGATATTTGTTATGTATTGTATGTATACTTTTAACTCAATTTTTGGTATGTTTAATTGGTTGAAGATAAAAAATAAAATGGAAAAAAATAGGTAGGGAGTTCGATGGCAGTGATTGTTTTAGCAGGTACGATTGGCGCTGGTAAATCTAGTTTAACAGCTTTAATTGCAAACCGTTTAGGTTCAGAAGCCTTTTACGAATCAGTTGATGATAATGAGGTATTACCTTTATTTTATGCGGAACCGGAAAAGTACGCGTTTTTATTACAAATTTATTTTTTAAATAAACGTTTTGATAGTATTAAACAAGCATTAACGCATGAAAATAATGTATTGGATCGCTCGATTTATGAAGATTCATTACTTTTTCATTTAAATGCAGATTTAGGTCGTGCCAACGAAACAGAGGTCAAAGTGTACGATGACTTATTACAAAATATGCTCCAAGAATTGCCTTATGCTGCGCATAAAAAAAGACCTGATTTGTTAGTTCACATTCGTATTTCATTTCCCAAAATGTTGGAACGCATCAAAAAACGTGGCCGTCCTTATGAACAAATTGAGACAGATCCAACGTTGTATGATTACTATCAAATGTTGAACGAGCGTTATGATCAATGGTATGAAGACTATGTTGAAAGTCCTAAAATTCAAATTGATGGCGATAAATATGATTTTGTCGAAGATCCTGAAGCGTGTCAATATGTCTTGGCGTTAATTGAGAAGAAAATTGAAGAATTAGAAAGATAAATAAAAAGAAGCAAGTCCGGACTTGCTTCTTTTTGACTTAAAATGTGGATAGATAGGCTAAAGTTGCTACTAAATAAAGGAGTGTAGTGCTAAATTATAGAATCGGATTTTAACCTTCCCCTAAGTTAAAATCGGATAATCTATCCATCGACAGTTTAAGTTTGTATAAAATAGCGGTAGCTATTATCAACGAAGTCATTCATCGGTTGACCTGACTTCTCTAGAAGTATACCATCGAAAATAACCAACAGTTGTTCAAAATTTGGACTTAGTAAGTGTAAATTTTGATTGAAAGTTTCTGCAAATCAATCATTTATTCAAAAAATAATGCTCGAAAGAAGGAAGATAAATGAGCCAAATTTGGTTTGAACGCATTCTACGTTGGCGCAAAAAAGCGCAACGATTTTTACAAGGACGTTATGCCCGGTTCGATGAATTGAATCGAACGCTGTTGCTAACAAGTGTCGTGCTGGCGCTCATCAATATTTTTACTGGCTATCTTTGGGTTCGGTTATTGATTTTAATCACAGTCGCCTACGTGTATTATCGCTTTTTTTCAAAACATATTCACCCGCGATTGAATGAAAATCAACGGTTTATTCTTCGAAAACAACGCCTAATGCAAAAGGTTCATGCTTTTCGCAAGCGACACCTGACTCAGAAAGAGTATCGTTATTTTAAATATCCAAAATGTCAGCAGTCATTACGTGCGCCGAAAGGACGAGGAACAATCAAAGTCACTTGTTCAAACTGCCAAAATCAATTTATCAAAAAAGTCTGACCTTCTGTGTTTTTTGGTCTAGGCAACTTTCGGACTTGTGGTATACTTGAGAAAAGAAACCATTGGATATTCTAAAAGGGGAATATCTTGTTAAAAAAGGAGAGAAAAAACAATGGAAATTAAACGCCAACAAGAAATTGTTGAAGCGTATCACTATGATATGCGAGTACCTGATTCAGAAGTAGAGACAGATTTACGTGTCAGTTTTTCACCAATTGAAGTAGAAGAAGAAAATTATCCAGAAAATAGCTCAGCACTTGTTGCTCGCTTAGAATTTCGAATTGTCTTTGACGAATTTGTTTTATCAGGGGCGATTAGCCAAATTAATCACATTATTGATCGTAAAATTGAAAAACAAGAAGATATTTCGCAAGAAGAAGTCGATGAACTTGTGCGTCCTTTATTTAGCATCGTCGAACGTTTATCTTATGAAGTAACTGAAATTGCTCTGGATCGTCCAGGTGTTCAATTGAATTTTCAACAATCAGAAGAAGCGTAACCTTTAAAAACAGCGTTTATAACGGATTCCGTTACAAACGCTGTTTTTATTCTTGTGAAGATTTAGCAACCAAAGCTTTTTTAAACTGTTCATAATTTTTTGTAGCGATATCCACATAAGCAATCGGCTGACCAACTTTGGTGATTTTTTCGGGAAGATAGGGAGCGAGCATTTCATTGTACAAAATGAACGCAGCTTCTGGTACTTCCTCTGAAAGAACATCATAACTGATAAAGTCAATTTCATAGGTTGGTTGAAAAAAGGCTTTGATGTTTTGCTGCTCTTTGTTTGAAAAGAGCCAAGGACCTCCATTTGCAGGGCTCCCAACATACAACATTGCTCCATCACGGTTGACAGAAAGGATCCAACAAATTTTTTGCATACGCTTACACCTCCTAGAACTAAGTATACCACGTCAGCTTAAAAGAAAGAGGACAAAAAACAAATTATTTTTACAGTGACTAGTAAAACAACGCTTGGTGATAGTTTTAAACTATCACAACGGTTATTTTCTATCAAAAAGTAAGCAAATTATCCCACTATTTGCTATAAAATAAGGTACAATAGAACTATCACTGGAAACAGTTTGCTGTTTTCAGGGTATTTACTGGAGAGTGAGTACCGGGAACCTTTACTTCCTTTGATGTACTTGTCATTAAAAACATAGGGAGGAACTAAAATGACAACATTCATCACTGTATTAGTGATCCTTGCATTTATTGCTGTGTTATTCGGTTTCTACCAAATGCAAAAGAAACATTTAAAATTCTCAACACGTGTCTTTTCAGCATTGGGCGTGGGGATTGTTTTAGGTGCAATTATTCAATTTGCTTTTGGTACAGACAGTAAAATTACTACGCAATCAATGGAATGGATCGGGATTGTAGGTAATGGTTATGTAGCGTTTCTACAAATGCTCGTAATTCCGTTAGTATTTGTATCTATCGTAGGTGCATTTACAAAAATGAAAGAATCCAATAAATTAGGAAAAATTAGCTTTAATGTGTTAGCCACCTTACTAGGAACAACAGCAGTAGCTGCCTTGGTGGGGATTGGAACAACCTTAGCGTTTGGCCTTCAAGGGGCAAAATTCACGCAAGGTGCTGCAGAAACGTCAAGAATTGCCGAGTTAGCGACGCGTCAAGATGCGATTCAAGATTTGACGATTCCCCAACAAATCGTTTCATTCATTCCTAAAAATGTCTTTGCTGACTTTGCGGGCACACGACCAATGAGTACCATTGGGGTGGTAATCTTTGCTGCGTTTGTTGGTGTCGCTTATTTAGGCGTTCGTCGTAAAGCGCCAAAAGAAGCTGAATTTTTTGCAAATTTAATTGATAGTTTATATAAAATTACCATGCGAATTGTTACCTTAGTTTTACGCTTGACCCCTTATGGCGTGTTAGCGTTAATGATTAATGTTGTAGCAACAAGTGATTTTGTTGCGATTATTAACTTAGGTAAATTTGTGTTGGCATCGTATGTGGCCTTAATTATTGTTTTTGCCATTCACATGTTGATTTTAATTACTTTAAAAGTCAACCCAGTTACGTATCTAAAAAAAGTTTTTCCAGTCTTGAGCTTTGCTTTTACTTCTCGTTCAAGTGCAGGCGCTTTACCATTAAATATTGAAACACAAACCAAAGCATTAGGTGTCGATGATGCCACAGCAAACTTTGCTGGTAGTTTCGGTTTATCTATTGGACAAAATGGTTGTGCCGGCGTTTATCCAGCTATGTTAGCAACCATCGTTGCACCAACTGTTGGAATTGATGTCTTTAGTTTACAATTTATTTTAATGTTAGTAGCAGTTGTCACAATCAGTTCATTTGGCGTAGCCGGTGTCGGCGGCGGAGCAACCTTTGCTTCTCTAATCGTTTTAGGCGCAATGAACTTACCAGTTGCAATTGTTGGTTTAGTAATTTCAGTTGAACCACTTATTGACATGGCGCGGACAGCTGTTAACGTTAACGATAGTATGGTTGCAGGCGTGTTAACAAGTGCTCGTATTCATGAATTAGATCGTGATGTCTTAAATGATCGCGACGTTGTCTTAGATGCAAATATCTAAATCAATAAAACGAAAAGTGTTTGAGCAATGTCTTGCTCAAACACTTTTTTTGAATTTTAAGCGAAAGTGCAGTAATTATTTAAAAGAACGTATATAATAAGTTGTTAACTAAATTCAAAAGGACGTGAAGGAATGTTTTCAAACCAAGTAAAGATTATGTTATATGTGAATAATGTTGAGGAATCTAGTCAATTTTGGCAAACGTTTGGCTTTGTTGAAAAGGAAAGAGAGGAAGTTGACGGTACATTGGTGGTAGAAATTGCACCAAGTGAATCGGCAGAGACGATTATTGTTTTATATGATTTGGCCTTTATTCAAAAACATTCACCAGAAGTGGCGGGGAATACCCCTTCTCTAATGTTTGCTAGCGATGATATCATTGGTCTCTATAAAAAAATGCAAGAGGCTGGGGTTACTGTCGGTGAAATGGTTCAATTGCCAACAGGCTTAGTTTTTAATTTTGCAGATAACGATGATAATTACTTTGCTGTGATGGGGCAAGAAAGTAAATAAAAAACAGCTTGGCACCAGAATCAATCTAGATTCCGGTGCCAAGCTGTTTTTTATAAAAGTTGAAAGTTTTATAAATTTTACTGAAATCTGTAATTTTCATGAAAATATAGCGTATGATAATGCTGTTAATAGAATAGGCGGAGGTAAGCAGTATGCGTAAACGACATGCAAAGAAAAGACATGGAGGAGTGAATTGGCTTTTTATAGTATGTTTGTTGGTGGTGATTGGTGGTAGTGGTTATTTAATAAAAACGTTCTTTTTCACTAGAGATTCACAAGTTAGTCAAGAATCGAAAGTGGTCTTGGAAGAAGATCGCCGAAGTGATAATTATGCGAATTTAACGAAAGAAATAGTTGCACCAGATAGTGGCGAACTTGATCAAAAAATTCAAGAAACAAATTATATTGGTTCGGCTTTGATCATTAAAGATGATCAGGTTTTAGTAAATAAAGGATATGGCTTTGCCAATTTTGAAAAGCAACAAGCCAATACGCCAAACACAAGGTTTCAGATTGGCTCAATTCAAAAATCTTTTACCACAACCTTGATCTTAAAAGCGATTGAAGAAGGTAAACTTACATTAGATACAAAACTCGCTACGTTTTATCCGCAAATTCAAGGTGCTGAGGATATTACGATTAGCGATATGTTGAATATGACAAGCGGTTTAAAGTTATCAGCAATGCCTAATAATATCGTTACCGATGAAGAAATTATTCAATTTGTTAAACAAAATACCATTCAAGTCAATAAAGGAAAATACAATTATTCCCCAGTAAATTTTGTCCTTTTAGCAGGAATGTTAGAGAAAATGTATCAACGTACCTATCAAGAATTATTTAATAATCTTTATCACAAAACGGCTGGTTTAAAGAATTTTGGCTTCTATGAAACCTTATTGGAACAACCCAATAATTCAACAAGTTATAAATGGACAGAAGACAATTCGTATAATCAAGTGCTCTCAATTCCCGCAGCTAGTTTTGCCCATGAATTTGGAACTGGGAATGTGGATATGACGACAGGTGATTTGTATTGGTACTTACATCAATTAATGAGTGGACACTTAGTTTCCACCGCACTTTTGCAAAAATTATGGACGTCTTCTCAGCAAAGTTCTTATCATGGCGGCATCTATGTTCATGATAATTATTTACGCTTACACGGCGTTGAAGCGGGTCAACAAGCCCTGGTTTTATTTTCAAAAGATATGAAAACCGGGGTCATATTGCTAACTAATTGTGTGAATCCAGCGAAATACAAAGAATTAATTGGTTCGTTGTTCCATGATGTAACCAATTTAACTGTTAAATTTTAAAGCAGAAGCAACAACGATCACTCCAAGGCCTTTTTAGGTTTCTTCTGAGAGACTTTATATTAAAATAAAGGGAAGAACGATCAAAGGGAGTGACGAAGATGAAGCAATCAAAAAATAAACAAGTTGTTATTGGTGAATCAACGAAAAAAAACATTTATCTTCAAGATATAGAACAGGAAACGCAAGCTTTTATTCTCCAAAACAATCCACAATTGACAGCTGAATCGATGATTACATTGGCGGAGTTACTTAATTATCGTTTGGATTACATGAAACAATTGGTCGCAAATGATTCTGAAAAAATCCAACAACTGAATGAATTGGTGGTTCAACATATCAAAGAAGATAAGCTGATTTCCAATAATATGAATGAAAAGATGGAAAAGAAATTAACCTTTGGCCAACGAGCAGCGGATACCATTGCTAAATTTGGCGGTAGCTGGGTGTTTATTGGCTTCTTTTGCTTCGTGTTGATTGCTTGGATCGTGATTAACTCTACCACTTTATTGGGACAACCATTTGACAAATATCCTTATATTTTGCTAAATCTCGCCTTATCTTGTTTAGCAGCTATCCAAGCACCGATTATTATGATGAGTCAAAACAGACAAGAAGCCCGTGACAGAGAACAAGCGAATAATGATTATAAAATTAACTTAAAAGCAGAAGTAGAAATTAATTTATTACATGAGAAAATGGATTATATTATCAATAATCAACTAGAAAATTTGGTAAAAATCCAAAATATTCAAATTGAACTTTTAGGTGAATTGCAAGAACAACTCGCCGCGACTTCTGAAAAGGAGTAGTATATAGAAGAGGTCGGGACAGAACCGTTTAGCTCCGAGAACCAAGTAGGTACTGATTAACATCTATTTGCTTTGCAAATAGTGTTTCTCAGCAATAAGAAGAAATTTCCGAAAATTGTCATAAAACACAACGAGGAACGAGTTGATGTTGCATGATACCTACCCGGTGTTCTTTAATTTTTGGAGACCAAGTAGGTATTGTTCATCATCGAATCACTACGTTCTTCGTGATTCTCAACACTTGGAAGGATTAAGATACGCCGAACACTTGTGTGAGAAAGTCAATTTCGGCTTATTTCCGAAGGACCTTCACCAAGTAGGTACGATGATTTCATCTGTTCATGCTTCACAGTGAAACATCGTAACTCTTAGAGCTGTAGCTCTTTTAAAGGGTGTACTGTGACGAGACGCATGTCGAGAAAACACCTTAGAAGTTGTTGAGATCGGAGCAACGCGTAGTGTTGGTTCTGTTCCCGCCGTTTATCAGGCTTTTTTTATTGTGTGTAAATACACAAGCAAAATAATCGCTTTCCCTTTTTTATTCACCGTATAATGGGATAGAATGACTTTATACAAAAGGGGAAAACAAGATGAAATACCAAGTATTACTTTATTACAAATATACAACAATTGAAGATCCAGAAGCTTTTGCGAAAGAGCATCTAGCTTTTTGCAAATCATTAAATTTAAAAGGCCGTATTTTAGTAGCGACAGAAGGGATTAACGGAACGTTATCTGGTACTGTCGAAGAAACAGAAAAGTACATGGAAGCAATGCAAGCAGATGAGCGCTTTAAGGATACATTCTTTAAAATTGATCCAGCAGAAGAAATGGCGTTCCGCAAAATGTTTGTTCGCTCACGTTCTGAATTAGTGGCGTTGAACTTAGAAGAAGACGTTGATCCATTAGAAACGACGGGGAAATATTTGGAACCTGCAGAATTTAAAGAAGCCTTATTAGACGAAGACACTGTTGTAATCGATGCTCGTAACGATTATGAATATGATTTAGGTCATTTCCGTGGTGCCGTGCGCCCAGATATCCGTAGCTTCCGTGAGTTACCACAATGGATTCGCGAGAACAAAGAACAATTTATGGATAAAAAAATTGTTACCTATTGTACTGGCGGGATTCGCTGTGAAAAATTTTCTGGCTGGTTATTAAAAGAAGGATTTGAAGATGTTGCTCAATTGCATGGTGGTATCGCCAACTATGGAAAAAATCCAGAAACACGTGGCGAACTTTGGGATGGCAAAATGTATGTCTTTGATGACCGAATCAGTGTCGAAATTAATCACGTTGATAAAAAAGTTATTGGGAAAGACTGGTTTGATGGAACACCTTGCGAACGCTATATTAACTGTGCAAACCCAGAATGTAATCGTCAAATCTTAACTTCAGAAGAAAATGAACATAAACATTTAGGTGGCTGCTCATTAGAATGTAGCCAGCATCCTGCCAACCGTTATGTAAAAAAATATAATTTAACAGAAGCAGAAGTTGCTGAACGTTTAGCTTTGTTAGAAGCGGTTGAAGTATAAAAATAATAAAAAAATAAACAAAAAAACTTCGAAAATTATTTTTTGAAGTTTTTTTGTTTATTTTTTTGTCTTTAAAAGTGTTGATTTTAAAGCTTTCTTAGCTGAAACCATTTTATTTTTTAAAAGCGTCTGAAAAAAATAAAAAAATCTAATAAATATTTCTTTTATATAATGTTTATTGGCTGGGCCAGTCAATGTTGAAAATGGGGAAGGAGGAATTCAGATGAAAATCATAAAAAGGTTTAGTTTGGTATGTTTAGGGCTATTGATCATTGGGTTGCAAACAAAAAGCGTTATGGCTGAAGAAAATAATTATGAATCAAATGGTCAAGCGAGCTTCTATGGCACCTACGTTTATGAGAATGAAAAAGAGTCAAATGACATAGCGTATACCCAACAATCAGAAGAACAGGGAAGAAACAATTTAACTGCTTCTGGACAAGCAGTTTTACCTAAAACAGGCGAGTCTGAAAATCCACTGTATTCCTTGATAGGAGTTAGTTTGTTGGGGGTAGTCATTTATTTAATTAATAAAATGAAACGAGAGAAGGAGCTTATTTAATGAAAAAAAATGTTTTACTTACATCGGCAACCATACTTTTAGGCGTAGGGTTTCAAGCAATAAACGCATCAGCAGCAGAAACTTTTCCGAAAGAATACAATACGGAAGGCACAATTACTTTTGAAGCAGGCGATAACGAAATCACACCGCCAGTTGATCCAGAAAATCCCGATCCTACTGATCCAGTAGACCCAATTGATCCTCCAGGGCCAGGAACGGGTGGTGCTTTATCAATTGATTATGGGTCAAAATTTAAATTTGGCACACAAAAGATTTCTACGGCAGATCAAACGTATTATGCTGCGCCAGATGAAATGAAAGATGGTTCAAAAAAACCAACCTATGTACAAGTAACTGATAAAAGAGGAACGTTAGCAGGATGGAAACTAACGCTTTCCCAACCTGAACAATTTAAAACAGCTACTGGAGAGGAACTAGTCGGCGCTCAATTAACGTTTACAAAGGCAGAAGCTGCCTCAATGGTGGATGAAAAATATAAACCTACTGAAGTCAGTAGTACTATTTCCCTAACACCTGGTGTAAATAATAATCTAGCGATGAACGCTAAAAAAGAAACAGGTGTTGGGACTTGGGTTTATCGCTTTGGTTCAAATGAAGCAACAAATAAAGAAGCTGTCCAACTATTCGTTCCCGGAAAATCTGTAAAGCTTGCACAACAATATTCAACGAAGTTAGTTTGGGCATTAGAAGATACTCCCGCTAATAATTAAATAAAGGAGAAAAGCAATGAAAAAACAATTCACAGGAATCGTTCTATGCAGTACATTTGCAGTTGCTGGTTGGTCCTTACAAGCGAAGGCAGAGGAGCCAAAAGAGTATCGTTCGAATGGTTTAGTAGAATTTATTCCGAACGTAGATCCGACAGAGCCGGTTGATCCAGAAAATCCCGATCCAGAAAAGCCAGTCAAACCAATTGATCCGACAGACCCAGAAGGTCCCAATCCTGGTACCCAAGGACCGCTGTCTATTGATTATGCTTCAAGTTTTGACTTTGGGAAAAATCGTATTTCGAATAAAGACCAAGTATATTTTGCAAGAGCACAGCAATATCAAGAAAATCAAAAAGAAACACCAAATTTTGTGCAAATTTCTGATAATAGAGGAACCAATAGTGGTTGGTCTTTAACGGTTACGCAAAAGGAGCAATTTAAAGCAACAAAGGCGACTTTAAATAGTCAGTTGACAGGTGCGCAAATTTCTTTAGCTAACCCGACCGTTAATAGTAATGCGCAAAATGTTGTGAAACCAGAGGCAACAAATAAGATTGCCCTTGTTCCAGGAACCGCATCGCTAGTGGCAGCTGCGAAGCAAGGAACCGGTGCAGGAACCTGGGCTACTTATTGGGGCAAAGTAGAAGTTGTTGCAGAACGCGATGAAACCAATACGGTACACAATGTTAATGTTACAAAAGATGTTGCGCTATCAGTACCAGGGTCAACCCCTAAAGATGCCGTGAAATATCAAACAAAATTATTGTGGACGTTGACGGATGTACCAGGAATTTAAAAAGTAGAGGTGAAGAGAGATGCGAAACAAACAAAGCCTAGTCTTTTTGGCAAGTAGTTTATTCTTACTAATCCTTGCGCCTATTACTAGCGAAGCGATTAGTAATCCTTCGACAAATATCAACGAAGTCAATCGGGAAATAGTGGAGGAATCGGCCAATGATCAGGCAACTAGCGCTCCTTCTCACTCGGAAACATTAGAGCAAGAACCTTCCCTAGAAACGACAACAACAACCGATAATCATCCAGCAGAAACAGACCAATCAACGGCTACTTTAGAACCTAGCGAACAACAAAAGGATGACGGTACCAGTGCAACGGAATCGGTGATAGTTGAACCACAGCCGCGCATGTTGGCTGCGCCATACGCTACTTCATTGCCGGATGATCCTAACATCATTCCAATCGACAAGGTGTTTCAAGAGCCAATTGGAAATGCAACAAGTATTTTAGAAGGTGGGAAGTTATTACAACTAAACCCAGCTGTTAAATCACAAAAAGGCGCTATTTGGTCAAAAAAACCAATCAGTTTATTGTCGGATTTTACCTTTAAAAGTTATTTGTATTTAGGAAACGAGTATGCAAATGCTGGTGATGGTATGACCTTTACCTTAACGAATGATCCTAGAATGTCCACAACGCCTCAAGAAGTCATTGGTTCACCTGGGATGGGAATCGGTGCATACTCCACGAAAGCTGGTCAACCTTATGTTAGAAATGCCTTATCGATTGAGTTTGATACCTATAAAAATACTGGTAGTTCCAACCGAATGGACCGAGAAATTTCACAAGATAAGGGAAATGGACATTTAGCTTTTGTCACTCCGAAAGCTAATAACAACAACTATACAGGGGAGCATTCAGGCGTCACTGTTGCGCCAACCTATCTATCTAATGGAACCTGGCGCATGTTGACTGTTCATTGGAATGCCGCAACCAAAGCATTAACATATGATTTAGAAGGTGTGGGCACGAATACGTATGTAGTTTCAGATTTAAATGCACAATTTGGCGCAACAACGGTTTATTGGGGCTTTACATCATCCACAGGTGGCAAATACCAAGAGAATGCTTTAGCAATGACACAAATTCCTACCAACGTTACGTCACAAGCAGCCCTTAGCGTGAATGGTCAGGAATTTAGCTCAGCTGTTGAAGCAGTGAAAAATGATCAGGTGATACTACGGAATACGTTGAATATTGACAATGACTTTATCGAAGATCGTCAACCGCAAGTAAGCATTGACTTACCTGATGAATTAGCATATGAAGAAAATTCATTAATGATTGATGGTAAAAAGGTAGCAGCCAAAGATCTGACACAAACAGGGAATCACTTAACAATTGCTTTAAATGACTACCTAGTCTTAAAGAAGGACATGATGATTGAATTAAAAACAACCCTTCAAGATAATACGCCCGAAAAAGTTTTAACTATGAACTTTGACTATTATGAAGAAGGAACCTTACTGCAAAAGTCAAATAATGTAACGATTACTATTCCTAAACCAACAGAAAAAACAGTAACCGTTTTTTATAAAGACGCGGAAGGTAAAGATATTGCTCCACCTAAAAGTGTAACAGGGAAAATTGGTGCACCCTATCAAGAAAAACCCCTAGATATTTCTGGCTATGTTTTTACAAAAGACTCGGGCAATGCGGAAGGAACAATGACAGAGGAAACAAAAGATATTTATTTTTACTATCGTTTAGGGGAACTATATTTTAAAGAGACACCAAAACAGATTACTTTTGGTACGGAAAAGATACGTAATCAACCACTAATTAAACTTGGGCATCCCACCGAAGGACTCAAAGTCGTGGATGAACGTAACGCAAATAATTGGCGCCTGCAACTAAAGCAAACGCAACCGTTAACAAATGATTCAATTGTAATGCCAGATGTTTTTTCTTTCGTTTCAACTGCTGGAAGCTCTCAGATTACAAATGAGGCAATTACGCTTTTAGAAAGTAATCAGAAAGGTGAAACAGATTTAACAGCATTACTTGATGAATCAAAACAACAAGGAATTCAAATCAATGTTCCTGTAGCTTATCAAAGAGTTGGAACATTTAAAGCTCGTTTATCTTGGGCGTTAGAAGATGTGCCAGGAAATTAAAGAAAAGAATGGAGAAAAGAAAATGAAAAAAGTAACAACAGTATGTTTATCCACATTTATTTTAGGGAGCTTAGGTATGACTTCTCAAGCCTTTGCAGAAGATGGCGGTAGTTATACATCTAATGGTATCGTAGAATTTACACCAAGTGAAGAGCCAACTAATCCGGTTGACCCAACGGATCCAACTAATCCAGTTGATCCTATTGACCCAACAGATCCTGAAGGTCCTAATCCAGGAACAAACGGTCCGTTGTCAATTGATTATGCGTCAAGTCTAGACTTTGGTGTTCAAAAAATCACGTCGAAGGATCAGACTTATTTTGCTGCTACCCAAAAATACAAGACGGTAGGCGCAACCGATGAAGTCAAAGAAGGGCCTAACTATGTCCAAGTAACAGATAACCGTGGAACCGAAGCTGGCTGGTCATTAAAAGTGAAACAAGAAGGACAATTTAAATCAACTTCTGGTAAAGAATTGACTGGGGCAGCTATCACGTTTAAAAACGGAAATGTAGTGACTGCTTCAGATTCAGGCAAACCAACAGGCCCAGCCACAATCACGCTAAATTCAGATGGTAGTCAATCAGATGTAATGAGTGCAGCGAAAGGAAACGGTGCAGGAACTTATTTATTTGATTGGGGAACAGATGCAACTACAGCTGCTAAAAGTATTGAGTTAACTGTTCCAGGTTCTACAACCAAATACGCTGAAAAATACGCCACAAAATTAACATGGACGTTGACAGACGCTCCAGGAAATTAAACGAGTTTTAAAAAGAAGAATAGCGGGGAACATGGTTACCTGCTATTCACTACATATAGAAAAGGAGTAAATAATTTGAACAGAAAAAAACAACGATTTCTTTTTTTTCCGATACTACTAATTCTTTTAGCGTTAGTACCTAGCAATGGTTTTGCCAGTGAATTTAATTTCGCGGTTACGCCTATTCCATCAGAAAAACAAGTAGATAAAGAAAAAACTTACTTTGATTTATTACTAGCACCAAATGAAGAAACTGAGTTGAAAGTGAACTTGCGCAATGATACAGATAAAGAAGTAAAGGTAGGTATTTCCATCAATAGTGCCATTACCAATTCAAATGTAATCGTGGAGTATGGTGAAAATAAGGGGAAAAAAGATCAAAGTTTAGCGTTTGATATAAAAGACTACGTTCAATACCCTAGCTCAGTTCGTTTAAAACCGAAAAGTGAACAAACGGTTTCTATTAACGTCAAAATGCCTAATACCCCCTTTGATGGAGTGTTAGCTAGTGGTATCACTTTTAAAGAAGAAACGTCAGATGAAGGCAAACGTCAAGACGATAAGAGTCAGGGGTTATCCATTAAAAATGAATATTCGTATGTCGTTGCATTATTGATGCAACAAAACAAAAAAAAGGTTGAGCCGAATTTACTTTTGAAAAAAGTCTCACCAGGACAGATTAATGCTAGAAATGTGATTTTAGTCAATCTACAAAATGATCAAAAAACATATATTAACCAAGTTGCATTTTCGGCAGAGATTACCAAAAAGGGGCATGAAGAAGTTTTATATAAAGAGGAAAAAGCAAACATGCAAATTGCACCAAATACCAATTTTTCTGTTCCCATTGCGCTAAAAGGGCAACCGCTTAAGCCAGGAGATTACCATTTGTCTATGACCGTTGTTGGGAATAAAGATGCTGCAGGCTCATTTAAAAAATCAATAAACAATGAATCGATATCTTTTAGAAATCAATGGCAATTTGAAAAAGACTTTACAATTAATGGTGAAGTTGCCAAAGAATTAAATGAAAAAGATGTCACCTTAAAAGAAAATCATTCGAATTTATATTTGATGATTGGCTTACTACTATTATTGATAGTGATTTTAATCATTGCCTGGTTGATTTGGCGAAAAAAGAAACAGGAAAAAAACGAAAGAGAAATATAAAGAGTAGTTAATTTTTGATTATCGGCAACGTTTTTGTTTGTTTTTACTTATCAAACATGCAGTTTATTCGACAAACCTAACTCAAAAAAAGAAATAATAAGAAGGAGTATTGTTAAATATCGTCTGATACCACTTTACTAGTTATATTTTTTATTTTGTTATGTAGCTAAAGTATTTGGCAATATATGTGAGAAAAATGGATAAATACAAACATTTACTATTATGGAGTACATTGTTACTCTCGTTTTTTCAAGTAACCACTGTGCAAGCAGCAGAAGAACGGAATCCAATTTATAATCCGACCAATCCAACAGAAGAAATTTATCCGATTGAGAATACTGGCACACCAGAAAAAATGGAAGAAACAAATGAAAGTACTATGACTAGCGAAACGCAAACGGAAGAAAGTAGCGAAGACGTTAGTAAAAAAGAAGTGAAAACCAATAATCCAAAAACAAATGAAGAAAGGCCTTCTTCCAAGAAAAGTCAGCATCAAGTATTTTTCACGGATGAATTATTTGATGCTAGCCATATCACCATTGTACCAAATAGCACAGGCGGTGCTGGAACGGAGGGGCAAAACACTTTTTACTTGAATTTCATACGGGAATTAGTAGGAACGGCTATTTATGGGAGAAAGAATTGATAAATGATGAATTATGAAATTTTTTTAAATAAAGAAGATCAACGAAGTTATTCCTTGCTAAGGCATTTAGAAGAAAGTCCCACGCTATCAGGTACTTTTATTGCACTTCGCGAAGAATTATCAATGTCGAATTTTTTAGTCAAAAAAACATTAGAAAAATTAAAAGCAGATATTGACAATCTAAAGTTAAGCGATAGCTTAACTTTAGTCGTTTCTGATGTAGATGTTACACTTGAAATTGATGGAAACTATTCAAGTAAACTTTTGCTCACGAAATACTTAACAGAATCGCTCTCTTTTAAATTAGTGTTGTCTTACTTTAGAGGAAATTATAGTTTGACAAAGTTTGCTGAATGTAATCATGTCAGCACCTCTGTGGCGTATAGTACCTTACAGCGGCTAAAAAAAGCCTTAAAGGAGTATCAGATCTATTTTAGTAAGCGGGAAATTGTCGGCAATCAAAAAGCAATTTCATTTTTTTTGTATAAATTGTTCACGCTTTCCAATCAACCAATTTCCGAACTATATTCGGTAAAAGTCTATAATGAAGCGAAACGTGTATTACAGTCTGTTGAGTTAAACTATACTTTCACCACCTATGAGCGACGCAATTTTTTCCATTATTTAGCTATTATGATTAACAACGAAGGACGTGCGGTGGAAGGGATCGATACGCGTGCACTGAATACATTTTCAGAGGAACTAATAAAAAAATCGCAAGTGGCATGGGCATTGGCCTCAAAATCATTAACGTATACGATTGTTTTTTTCTTGTATTTGCATGGCAAACTAGAGAAAAAATATGTCATTCACGAAGATCCTACGATTGAAAGCCTAACTCGTGTTTTCATTGGAAGTTTTGAAAAAGCATTTAATTGTTTAGAGGAGTCAACAAGGAATACTCTAGAAGAAGGGTTAGCAATTATTCATTTCAATGTTATTTACTTTCCGATTAATATGTTTGACGATTTTGAAATGGATTTACAGTTTTTTAAGCAAACATATCCGGAATTTTATTTTTATTTAATTGAATATATTCGTTGGTTAACAGCAAAACATAAAAAAATTGCGAAAGCCAATCACTGTTTGTTTTTTAACTATCTATTGTTGCTAATTAATCATGTTCCGGTTCATTTAATTGCAGAGCCAGCCAAGGTCCTAATTGATTTTTCTTATGGAAAAGAGTATAACCAATTCATCAAAAAAAATTTATCCGTCTATGTGAATTTAAATGTAGAAATTATTGACCCGTTATCAGATACCTTACCAGATGTGGTGATTACCAATTTAAATAACTTGTATCAAGAAGAACAGAGTAAAGTTATGGTTTGGCTGGATCCACCTCGTTCGATTGATTGGGTCAATTTAACGCAATCATTATTGACTATTCAAGAAGAAAAATATCAACAACAAAAAGAATCGACAAAGACAAGCGGTGATCCTATCGAATAGAATCATCGCTTGTCTTTGTGTTTAAGTCTTTACAAAACCACCCAAGTGTTTTATAATATGAATATACATTCATATGAATAGAAAAACATTAATAAGGAGGCGTATAACAATGTCAAAACAAACAGGTGCACACACACATGAAGAAAAAGGTAAAAACGTTCCAGTTATTCTCTTTTTTACAGGATTGGCTCTTTTCTTTATCGGTTTATTTTTAGGGAACATGCTCTTAGTGAAAAATATTCTTTTCTCGTTAGCTGCTATTTTAGCTGGTTATCATATTATTGGGGAAGGTTTTGGAGATACGTATCGGGATACGAAAAACAATCGAAAGTTTTCGCCTAATATTCATTTGTTAATGACCTTAGCTGCAGTTGGTTCAGCATTAATGGGAAGTTTTGAAGAATCAGCATTGTTGATTTTGATTTTTGCGGCGGCGCATTTCCTTGAAGATTATGCTCAAGGCAAAAGCCAACGTGAAATTACAAAACTATTAAATTTAAATCCAACAGAAGCTCGCCTGATAACAGATGACGGCTCAATTCAAACTGTGTCAGTTGAACAATTGAAGATTGGTGACCGCGTGCAAGTCCTCAATGGTGCGCAAATTCCGACAGATGGCGTCGTGATTGAAGGAAGTACCGCTGTGGATGAATCATCTATTAATGGGGAAAGTATTCCCAAAGAAAAAAATAGTGGGGACCCAGTTTTTGGTAGTACCATGAACGGTTCAGGCACAATTGTTGTTGAAGTAACGAAAGATAGTTCAGAAACAGTTTTTGCAAAAATCGTACAGCTCGTGAACCAATCACAAGAAAATCAATCGGAAATTGCAAGCAAAATTAAACGATTTGAACCAAAATATGTCACACTAGTTTTAGCAGTTTTTCCACTAATTGTTTTAGGTGGCGCATTACTTTTCCAATTGACTTGGGCTGAAAGTTTTTACAGAGGCTTGGTCTTCTTAATTGCTGCCTCACCTTGTGCTTTAGCAGCGAGTGCCGTTCCGGCAACTTTATCAGGAATTTCCAATTTAGCGAAACAAGGCGTTTTGTTTAAAGGTGGCTCATTCTTATCAAATTTAGCTGAAGTGAAAGCACTCGCTTTTGATAAAACAGGCACGCTAACAAAAGGCAAACCTGAGGTCACAGATTATCTTTTTGTTGATGGCTTAGAAGATCGTCAAGACGAATTAGTGGCTGTTTTAACAAATATGGAGAAAAAATCCAATCATCCATTGGCGACGGCGATTGTTAATCGCTTTGAAGCAGAAACAACGGCTTTAAATTTAGAAGTAGAAAATATTGTCGGGGTGGGTTTAGTAACGACCATTGCAGACACAACTTTTAGAATTGGTAAACCATCTAGTTTCGAACAAGTGCCAACAATCATTGAGAAACAAACAACGAAATTAGCGAGTGAAGGCAAAACGGTAGTGTACTTTGCCGAAAATGAACAAGTGATTGGTTTAGTGGCATTGATGGATGTTCCTAATGAAGAAGCAATGAACGCCATTCACTATTTCAAGTCACAAAATATTGAAACAACAATGATTACAGGAGATGCAAAACTTACGGGTGAAGCAGTTGGTCGCTTAGTAGGCGTGGACCAAGTTTTTGCTAATGTTTTACCTGAGGAAAAATCAGCGATTGTTGATCAATTAAAACGCGAAGTAGGAATGACAGGGATGGTTGGTGATGGCATTAACGATGCGCCCGCTTTAGTGAATGCTGACATCGGAGTGGCGATGGGGGATGGTACAGACATTGCTATCGATGTTGCAGACGTGGTAGTGATGAAAAATGATCTTTCTAAATTAGGCTATGCTCACCGTGTCTCAAAACGCTTGAATAAAATTGTGCAGCAAAATATTATTTTTTCAATGTTAGTGGTAGCAACGTTAATTATCTTGAACTTTTTAGGTATTGCGAATATCGCATTTAGCGTACTTATTCATGAAGGAAGTACCTTAGTGGTCATTTTTAATGGCTTGCGTTTATTAGTTAATACAAAATAAGTCAAATAGTCACTTGCAAGAAAGGAGAGAAAGCGATGAATTCTTTAAAAATGATTGAACTTTCTCTCACCGACGTTGTCATTCGGATGGCTCTAGCCGTGGTTTTTGGAGCTTTGATTGGGTTAGAAAGAAGTATTAAAAGAAAAGGCTTCGGTATCAGTAGTAATGCCATTTTATGTTTGGCCTCCTGTACGATTTCCATTTTACAGATTCAATCGGTGGATATTTTAGTCGATGTGGTGAAACAAAATAGCGCCTTGGCGTCCATTATTTCTATGGATATTACACGATATGGCGCCCAAGTGATTAGTGGTGTAGGCTTTCTCGGTGCGGGGATTATCGTTTTTAGAGAAAGGAAAGTCACTGGGTTAACGACAGCAGTAATGATGTGGAATGTTACTATTATTGGTTTAGTCATTGGGATGGGTTTTTTAACCATTGCGTTTATCAATCTCGTGGCGACTTTGCTAGTATTAGCTCTGGCCCATTTTAAACGAAAAACTCCTCTAAAACGATTGCAGCTTATTGTAAAAATGAAGGAACCCATGATTAAAGAAAGCCGACTGCATGAACAACTTCAAGCTTCTTTAGAAAAAGGGGAGCGCTTAGTAGAATTGACTTTGGAATCCGAACAAGAGGCAGTAACAGCAAAGATTTCTTATGTAGGCAAAGAAGATTTCTGGCATTCCAACTTGCACCATCTCTTAAAAGAAAAAGGGCACGTTCAATCTGTCTCTGTCACGGAAACAATTTAACCATAAAATAAAGCACTTGGGCGCTAGCGCGCGCCAAGTGCTTTTGTTTAAATATTTAATACTTTATCTAAGAAATCTTTTGTTCGAGGGTTTTGAGGATTTTCAAAGACTTGCTCTGGCGAACCATCTTCTAGAAAGTTACCGCCATCAATGAACATTACTCGATTAGCCACTTCTTTTGCAAAGCCCATTTCGTGAGTAACTATGACCATTGTCATTCCTTGTTTTGCTAAATCTTTCATTACACCAAGAACATCGCCAACCATTTCTGGATCAAGAGCTGATGTTGGCTCATCGAAAAGCATAATATCAGGATTCATCGCTAACGCACGTGCAATTGCGACACGTTGTTTTTGACCACCAGATAAAGAATCTGGATAGGCATCTTTTTTATCTGCCAACCCAACACGTTCTAAAAGTTCTAACGCTTTTTTCTCCGCTTCATCTTTTGACAAGCGACCTAAATCGGTTGGTGCTAAAACAATGTTTTCTAAAATAGATAAATGTGGAAACAAATTGAAATGTTGGAAAACCATGCCGATATGTTGACGGACTTGGTTGATGTCCGTATTTTTATCTGTCAAGTTCGCACCATCAATAATAATGTCTCCGCTAGAAGCTTCTTCTAATTGATTCAAGCAACGTAAAAAAGTACTTTTACCAGAACCAGAAGGACCGATGACGCAGACTACGTCGCCTTCGTTAATAGAAACATTAATGTCGTTTAAGACCGTGTTGTCACCATATTTTTTTACTAAATGTTCAACTAAGATTTTTTCAGTCATATTAGTTCACCTTCTTTTCAAGGTTTTTCGCTAATTTAGTTAAGCTAGTAATTAAAATTAAGTAGATTAACGCAATAACGAAGTAAACCATTGTACTTTGTAATGTCCGAGCAACAATAATTTTTCCTGTTTGTAGTAGTTCGATTAAGCCAATTGCTGAAAGGATAGTTGTATCTTTCAATGAAATAACAAATTGGTTAATGAATGAAGGAATCATAATGCGAATCGCTTGTGGTAAAATAATTTTTTGCATTGTCCGATTATAGGAAAGACCTAAACTTCTTGAAGCTTCCATTTGGCCAACTGGAACAGCTTTGATTCCGCCGCGCACAATTTCAGAAATATAGGCACTGGCATTTAAAGTTAATGTGATAATCCCAGCAATGAAGACCGGGATATTAAAGCCAAGCACACCAGGTAATCCGAAATAGATGAAGAACGCTAAGACCATTAAAGGAATTCCACGAATTAAATCAACATAAATGGTTGAAAGTACACGTAATGCTTTGATTGGTGAAACGCTGAATAGCCCAAAAATAACGCCGACAATTAAAGCAAGTACGAAGGAAATCAACGTTAATAGAATCGTCATCCATAAACCGTGTAACAATTGTTTCCAGTTGTTTTGCATGAAGCCAACAAACGTAGATTCGTCAGCTGTTTCTTCTTTGGCTTCGTTGCCATCTTTCACGTAAGTGCCGATAATTTTATCGTATTCACCTGTACGTTTCATTTCTTTTAAGCCTTCGTTAAACATTTCAAGTAGTTCAGGATTTTGCCCTTTTTTGACAGCAAAACCGTAAGAACCACCTTTTTCACGAGGAATTGGTGTCGCTAGTGGTTGATTTTGCGCAACCCCATAGCCAATGACAGGATAATCATCCATCATGGCATCAACTTCGCCAATTTCTAACGCACTGTATAATGCATCAGTTGTGTCTAAATACTTAATTGAGTAATCATATTTCTTTTTATTTTTTTCTAAGAAATCAGCACTTTCAGTACCAATTTTTACGCCGACTTTTTTGCCTTTTAAATCATCATACGATTTAATTTTGTCATTGCCTTTTTTGACCGCAATTTGAATACCGCTATCAAAGTAAGGAACAGAGAAATCGAAGGCTTTTTTACGATCATCCGTAATCGTCATGCCTGCAACCATCCCATCTGCTTGACCAGATTCAACAGCTTGGACAGCAGAACTAAAGCCAATAAATTTAAATTCAACAGTAAAACCTTGCAATTCAGCTGCACGTTTGACTAAATCTACATCAATTCCGACATAATCGCCTTGGGCATTTTGAAACTCAAACGGAGCAAACGTAGAATCACTAGCAATCACATATTTCTCTTTTTTAGGAGTGATTTTTTTCATCTGTTCGCCAGCGTCTTGTGTGTTTGTTTCATCGCCTGTCGCTAAGTAGTTGTTTAAAATTTTATCATAAGTACCATTGTCTTTAAGATTTTTCAAACCAGCGTTGAACTTTTTGATTAATTCAGGGTTTTGACCTTTTTTCACTGCGAAACCATAAGAACTGCCTGTTTCTTTATCGCCAACTAATTGTAATTTTTGGCCATTTTTCACTGCGTAGCCCAATACAGGATAATCATCAACGATTGCATCCGCTTCGCCGTTTTCTAAGGCTTTATAAAGACCCGTTGCATCGTCAAAATTTTTGATGGTGTAGTCATATTTCTCTTTATTTTTTTCAAGGAAATTGGCACTTTCAGTTCCAACTTTAGCCGCGACCGTTTTGCCTTTTAAATCATCATATGATTTAATTTTGTCGTTTCCTTTTTTAACCGCTAATTGTAAACCGCTATCGAAGTATGGATCTGAAAAATCAAAGGATTTTTTTCGCTCATCCGTAATACTCATTCCAGCAATCATGCCATCAATTTGTTTAGATTGAATCGCTTGGACTGCACTATCGAAGCCTAATGGTTTTAAATCCACTTCAAAACCTTGATCTTTGGCAATCGCATCTAATAAATCAACGTCAATACCAATGTATTTTCCTTTTGAGTCTTGGAATTCAAAAGGGGCGAATGTTAAATCCGTTCCAATTGTATATTTCTTTCCTTCTGCATGTGCTGAAGTGCCACTAATGAATGTTAGCAGAGTTACCATCATCACAAAGAAAGAAAGTAAAAAGTGTTTCCTTTTCATAAAATACCTCCTAGTTTTGCATATTGAACAATTATATAGTAAGAAATAGGAAGCTGACAAGTATTTGAACGCTAAAAAGAGAAAAAAACTCTAATTTCCTTACATTGCATGTTATAAAATGTGACATAAAAATTAAGAACAAAAGATTAAGATCAGTTGAAGTCCGAAACAGCAAAAGTGGCGAAAATATGTTCGGTATGTTAAACTAATAAGTGGACATTCTGCCAGAATGGGCCGATAATTTAAGAGAAATTAGACACTTTGAGGGGGAGTTATAAATGATCGAAAGAGAAACTTCCAATACCTTTCATTTGGCTTCTAAATATGAGCCTGCCGGAGATCAGCCAGCCGCTATTGCTGAACTAGTTGACGGTGTCAAAGGTGGAGAAAAAGCTCAAATTTTACTTGGAGCGACCGGAACAGGTAAAACATTTACAATCTCTAATGTGATTCAAGAAGTGAACAAACCAACATTAGTGATTGCACATAATAAAACACTAGCTGGACAATTATACGGGGAATTTAAAGAATTTTTCCCAGATAATGCGGTCGAGTATTTTGTCAGTTACTATGATTATTATCAACCAGAAGCATATGTACCCTCAAGTGATACATATATTGAAAAAGATTCCAGTATTAATGATGAAATTGATAAACTACGCCATTCAGCGACAAGTTCTTTATTGGAACGAAACGATGTCATCGTGGTAGCATCAGTTTCTTGTATTTTTGGTTTAGGGGATCCGCGGGAATACAGTCAACAAGTTGTTTCATTACGTGTGGGAATGGAAATGGATCGTAATGAGTTACTAAAAAGCTTAGTCGATATTCAATTCGAACGAAATGATATTGATTTTCAACGGGGGCGTTTTCGTGTCCGCGGTGATGTGGTTGAGATATTCCCAGCTTCACGGGATGAGCATGCGCTACGTGTTGAATTTTTCGGAGACGAAATTGATCGAATTCGTGAAGTAGATGCGTTAACTGGTGAAATTGTCGGCGAAACAGAGCATGTCGCTATTTTTCCGGCAACACACTTCGTGACGAACGAAGAACATATGGAACACGCCATATCGCAGATCCAAGAAGAATTAGAGGCACGTTTGAAAGTGCTTCGCAGTGAAAACAAATTATTGGAAGCCCAACGTTTGGAACAGCGAACTAACTATGATATTGAGATGATGAGAGAGATGGGCTATACGTCAGGGATTGAGAATTACTCTCGACATATGGACGGTCGCCAAGAAGGAGAGCCGCCGTATACGCTGTTGGACTTTTTCCCAGATGACTTCTTACTTGTAATCGATGAGTCTCATGTAACAATGCCGCAAATTAGAGGAATGTATAATGGCGACCGAGCACGGAAACAAATGTTAGTGGACTATGGTTTCCGTTTACCAAGTGCACTTGATAACCGACCGCTTCGTTTAGAAGAATTTGAACAACATGTAAACCAAATTGTTTATGTATCGGCAACACCAGGCCCTTATGAAATGGAACAAACAGAGACTGTTGTTCAACAAATCATTCGACCAACAGGTTTACTAGATCCAGAAGTAGAAATCCGCCCAATTATGGGTCAAATTGATGACTTGGTGGGCGAAATTAATGAACGGATCGAAAAAGATCAGCGGGTGTTTGTCACAACCTTAACGAAGAAAATGGCCGAAGATTTAACCGACTATTTCAAAGAATTAGGCTTAAAAGTTAAATATTTGCATAGTGATATAAAAACACTGGAAAGAACGGAGATTATTCGCGATTTACGATTAGGCGAATTTGATATTCTAATTGGTATTAACTTATTACGTGAAGGAATCGATGTGCCAGAAGTTTCCTTAATTGCGATTCTAGATGCGGATAAAGAAGGCTTCTTACGTAGTGAACGCTCGTTAGTGCAAACGATGGGACGGGCTGCCCGGAACGCTGAAGGAAAAGTCATTATGTATGCAGATAAAATCACCGATTCGATGCAACGAGCTATGGATGAAACGGCACGACGTCGGGCAATCCAAGAAGCATATAATGAAGAACATGGTATTGAACCAAAAACAATTATTAAAGAAATTCGTGATTTGATTTCTATTTCCAAAACAGCTGATAAAGATGAAACCGTGGTTCAATTGGATAAATCATATGAAGATTTATCAAGACAAGAAAAAGCTGATTTATTAATGAAACTTGAAAGAGAAATGAAAGATGCGGCCAAAGCGTTAGACTTCGAAACTGCAGCCACATTACGAGATACCATTCTTGAATTGAAAGCTGCCAAATAAGTCAACCAACGGATTAAGTAAAAGATACGATGAACCATCGTATCTTTTACTAATCTTTTCTCTATAGAATGACTTGAAATGATTTGACGTAAGAGATTTAGTAAAAGGAGAACATATATGGCAAATGATAAAATTGTGATTCATGGTGCACGCGCCCATAACTTAAAAAATATTGATGTCACGATTCCTCGTGACAAAATGGTTGTTGTAACTGGACTATCTGGTTCTGGCAAAAGTTCATTAGCATTTGATACGCTTTACGCAGAAGGGCAACGACGTTATGTAGAGAGTCTCTCTGCTTATGCGCGACAATTTTTGGGACAGATGGATAAACCAGATGTTGACAGCATCGATGGTTTAAGTCCAGCTATTTCAATTGATCAAAAGACGACAAGTAAAAACCCGCGCTCAACGGTGGGGACGGTCACAGAAATCAATGATTATTTACGATTGTTATTTGCTCGGGTAGGTCATCCAATTTGTCCTAACGATCATATTGAAATTACCAGTCAGTCTGTTGAACAGATGGTTGATAAAGTCTTAGAGCTACCAGAGCGAACAAAAATTCAAATTTTGGCCCCTGTTGTGGTCAAGAAAAAAGGCCAACATAAAAAAGTGTTTGAAATGATCCAACGTGAAGGGTATGTCAGAATGCGGGTGGATGGTGAAACCTATGATGTTAGTGAGGCACCAGAACTTGAAAAAAATAAAAAACATGATATTGCGATTGTGATTGACCGTATCGTTGTGAAAGAAGGCATTCGCTCTCGGTTGTTTGATTCGTTTGAAGCGGCTTTGCGTTTAGCTGAAGGTTACGCAATTGTTGATGTGATTGGTCAAGAAGAGATGTTGTTTAGTGAACATTATGCTTGTCCTTATTGTGGGTTCACAGTCGGTGAATTGGAACCGCGCTTGTTTTCATTTAATGCACCATTTGGCGCTTGTCCCGATTGTGATGGTTTAGGTGTTAAATTAGAAGTGGACAAAGACTTAGTGATTCCAGATCCCACTAAAACCTTGAGAGAAGGAGCCATTGTTCCGTGGAACCCTATTAGTTCCCAATATTATCCACAAATGTTGGAGCAAGCAGCCACCAGTTTTGGGATTGATATGGATACGCCGTTTGAAGAATTACCTTCAGACCAACAAGAAATTATTTTAAATGGTTCTGGCGAGAAAAACTTTCATTTTCATTATGAAAATGACTTTGGTGGTGTTCGTGATGTGGAAGTGCCATTTGAAGGGATTTTAAAAAATATTAAACGACGTTATCATGAAACAAATAGCGATTTTACACGAGATCAAATGCGGTTATACATGACAGAATTGACTTGTCGAAGCTGTCAAGGGTATCGTTTGAATCCGCAAGCTTTAGCTGTAAAAATCAATGGCACGCACATTGGTGAAGTCAGTGAATTAGCAATAAAAAATGCGGTCCAATTTTTTGAAGGTGTGTCTTTATCTGAACAAGAAACAACGATTGCTCGGCCAATTTTAAAAGAAGTCGAAGATCGGTTAACCTTCTTAAAAAATGTCGGGTTAGATTACTTAACCTTAAGTCGAGCTGCTGGTACACTTTCTGGTGGAGAAGCACAAAGAATTCGCTTAGCAACACAAATTGGCTCAAACTTATCAGGCGTCCTTTACATTTTAGATGAACCATCAATTGGTTTGCATCAACGAGATAACGACCGCTTGATTGACTCATTGAAAAAAATGCGGGACTTAGGCAATACATTAATTGTGGTGGAACACGATGAAGATACAATGATGGCTTCGGATTACTTGATTGATGTGGGACCTGGCGCTGGACATCTGGGCGGTGAAATTGTAGCCGCTGGTACGCCGGAAGAGGTTGCTAAAAATCCGCATTCATTGACCGGACAATATCTTTCTGGGAAAAAAGTGATTCCTGTACCAAAAGAACGTCGCAAAGGTAATGGCAAAGCGATCAAAGTCACTGGTGCCAGTGAAAATAATTTAAAAAATGTCAGTGTTGAATTTCCGCTCGGTGAATTTGTTGCTGTCACAGGTGTTTCAGGTTCAGGGAAAAGTACTTTAGTCAATCAAATTTTGAAAAAAGCACTGGCCCAAAAATTAAATCGTAATTCCAATAAACCTGGGAAACACAAAAGTATCACTGGTTATGAAGCCATTGAAAAGATTGTTGACATTGATCAAAGTCCGATTGGTCGAACACCAAGAAGTAATCCAGCGACTTATACTAGTGTTTTTGATGACATTCGCGATTTGTTTGCCCAAACAAATGAAGCCAAGGTTCGTGGTTATAAAAAAGGCCGCTTTAGTTTTAACGTCAAAGGTGGCCGTTGTGAAGCTTGTCGCGGGGATGGTATCATCAAAATTGAAATGCACTTTTTACCTGATGTCTATGTGCCTTGCGAAGTTTGTCATGGCAAACGTTATAATTCTGAGACGTTAGAAGTTCATTATAAAGGCAAAAACATTTCTGATATTTTAGATATGACGGTGGAAGATGCCGTAGAATTTTTCAAACATATCCCTAAAATTCATCGTAAATTGCAAACAATTGTGGATGTAGGCTTAGGCTATGTGACATTGGGGCAGCCAGCAACTACTTTATCTGGTGGAGAAGCACAGCGGATGAAGCTAGCGAGTGAACTTCATAAAAATTCTAATGGGAAAAACTTTTATATTCTGGATGAACCAACAACAGGCTTGCATACCGATGATATTGCGCGGTTGCTTCTAGTATTAGAGCGTTTAGTGGAAGCGGGCAATACCGTTTTAGTGATTGAACATAACTTGGATGTCATCAAATCTGCGGATCATGTGATTGATCTAGGGCCAGAAGGTGGCGACGGTGGTGGGACAATCGTGGCGACAGGAACACCAGAAGAAGTTGCTAAAGTCAAAGACAGTTACACAGGATATTATTTAAAACGTGTTCTGAAATAAACATTAATGATTAGATAAAGAATCTTGTTTTTATGGGAAACAAGGTTCTTTTATTATAAAATAACAAATATTTTTTAACGAAAATTAAAAATAAATGTTGACTTAATGTGTAATTAAAAGATATACTATGTTTGTTAACAAAATAACAATGAACACGAAGGGAAGTCTTAAATGAAAAACAAAAAAATAACAACAGGTTTATTAACAGCAGGAATGGTCTTAGCTATCGGAATCACACCTTTTGTACATAGTAACACAATGGAAGCAGCGACCTTAATTTCACAATCAGACCATGAAAAAGTAATGGGCTTTACCAAGAAAGACTTAAAAGAAGCAACGGGCATTCAATTGGAGCCGGCGACAGTACAAGCCGTTCATCAGGAATTAAAGCAACAAATCACCTGGGAAACATTAGGCTATTCCACAATTGATGCGCAAAATATTGCGACACGTTTTACACAAAATACATATCAGGCTCTGGGGATTTTAACAGATATCGCCAACCATTCAGACCTTCAATTGAAAGTCATTACCATTAATAATCCCTATCTAGCAACAGCTAAAATTGGTACCTTTAAGTGGGAAACTGTAACTCCTGAAGTTGGTGGGGACCATGAAACAGCAGACAATGAACTAACCACACCGACACCAACTGTTGCCAGTCTTCAAGAGATTGATGTAGAAATCGAATACGACGAAAATGAAATTGAGTTCACCTATGAAATAAAATCGAACGGAACAATTGAAGCAACGTATGAAGATGAATCTGCTGATTTAGAATTAGAAGGTAAGGCAGCACAAGACAAAATCATGACTCTTTTAGATGGATTGTCAATCAAAACAGCTACAAATGAACAAATTAAAGAACACATTACGAAAAAGTTAGCCGTGAATGAACAAGTAAAACAATTTGAGTTTGAAGCTAATTTTACTGATAAAACAGAAATTGAGTTTGTATTAAAATAACACAGAGTTATATAGTATAATTCAGCAATTAAAACAGCATTGACAAAAATGTCAATGCTGTTTTTCTATGAAAGAATAGAAATCTTTATAAGAATGATTGAAAAGCTTTCTTTGATACGCCCGGGGTGTTATAATATAGTGATGCAAGTGAAGGGAGTGTTGAATATGCCAGAAAATTTACAACTGGTTATTATTACAGGAATGAGTGGCGCTGGAAAAACAGTCGCTGTTCAAAGCTTTGAAGACATGGGCTATTTCTGTATCGACAATTTACCACCAAGCTTAATCCCAAAATTTTGGGAATTAATTAAAGAATCTGGAAAAGTTACCAAGATTGCGTTAGTGATTGATTTACGTTCACGGACCTTCTTTAGAGAAATTCAGGATATGTTAGTCGAACTTGAAAATACTAATTTTATTGATACAACGATTTTATTTTTAGATGCCACCGATGAAGAGTTGGTTTCTCGTTATAAAGAGACACGGCGTGCGCATCCAATGGCGATGGATGGTTTAGTGACAGAAGGTATTCGTAAAGAACGTGCAATGCTGGAAGAAATCAAGGCGGATGCTCAGTTGGTTATTGATACCACGGACTTGTCCCCTCGTCAATTGCGGGAACGTTTGAATAAAGAACTAGCAACGAGAGAGACACACGAATTTCGAGTGGAAATGGTGTCCTTCGGCTTTAAATATGGTTTGCCGATTGATGCAGATATCGTTATGGATGTTCGCTTTTTACCTAATCCCCATTATATTGATGAACTACGGCCGTTAACTGGAATGGATCAACCTGTTTATGATTATGTGATGGGCTTCCCAGAAACAGATGAATTTTATACAAAATTTATCGATTTACTGCGAACAGTCTTACCTGGATATAAAAAAGAAGGTAAAAGTAGCGTTACCATTGCAATTGGCTGTACTGGCGGACAACATCGCTCTGTTGCATTGACAGAACGTGTTGGCGCTGAATTAAAAGAGGAAGATTACCATGTAAATATTACCCACCGCGACCGCTTAAAAAGAAAAGAAACGGTTAATCGCTCTTAATGAAAACCTATCGAATTCGTAAACCGAAGATTGTGGTTGTTGGTGGTGGAACAGGCTTGCCAGTAATTTTAAAAAGTTTAAGAAATCAAAGTGTTGATATTACTGCCGTCGTAACGGTCGCTGATGATGGCGGTAGTAGTGGCGAGCTTCGTTCCTCTATTAATAACATGACACCTCCGGGAGATTTAAGAAATGTTTTAGTGGCATTGTCAGATATGCCACAATTATATGAAGATATTTTTCAATATCGTTTTGATAAATCAGATAGTCATTTTGCCAATCATGCAATCGGTAATTTAATCATTGCTGCTGTCTCAGAAATGAGAGGAAGTACGTATGAAGCGATTCAATTGCTTTCAAAAATGATGCATGTTGATGGACGGATTTATCCATCATCAGAACGGCCATTAACGTTACATGCCGTATTTAAAGATGGCTCAGTGGCGGTGGGAGAATCAAAAATTGCACTGGATCGCAAGACAATTGACCATGTGTTTGTGACAAATACACACGGAGAAGAACAGCCAAGAGCTGCGCGCAAAGTCGTCAAAGCAATTGAAGAAGCAGACATGGTCGTGTTAGGACCAGGGAGTCTTTTTACAAGTATTTTACCTAATTTAGTTATTACAGAAATTGGTGAAGCCATCAAACAAACGGCAGCCGAAGTAGTCTATATTTGTAACATCATGACCCAAAAAGGGGAAACGGAACATTTTACGGATGCCGATCATGTTCGTGTCTTAAACGAGCATCTACAAGCGCAGTTTGTTGATACAGTGTTGGTTAACACAGAAAAAGTACCAGAAAATTATATGGATCCTGAAATTTATGATGAATATTTAGTTCAAGTAAAGCATGATTTTCAAGGATTACGTGAAGAAGGTTGCCGAGTCATTTCGACAGACTTTTTAGAATTAAGAGATGGCGGAGTTTTTCATGATGGGGAAAAAGTTGTTGAAGAACTTTTCCGTATCGTATTTGGAACGAAATATTAATTAATCAAAAGAATCAAGAGAGGAGGAGCTTAGATGTCTTTTGCCTCGGATGTCAAAAAAGAGTTGACTGGTTTAGAAGTCCATCGAGAACACGCGAAAGCAGAATTAGCAGCATTAATTCGGATGAACGGCTCACTTAGCTTAGTTAATCAACAGTTTGTCTTGAATGTACAAACGGAAAATGCTGCAATTGCTCGTCGAATGTATTCATTGCTGAAAGATCATTACCATGCACAAGCAGAATTATTAGTTCGTAAAAAAATGAAACTAAAGAAAAATAATGTTTACATTGTGCGTCTAAAACAAGATACACAAAAAATTCTAGCTGATTTGGATATTATGGATGGGGTCGTTTTTAATGGCAATGTGTCAAATGAAATCATGGGTAACGCGCAAAAAATGCGTTCCTATTTACGTGGAGCCTTCATGGCTTCTGGATCAGTTAATAATCCGGAAACAAGTCGCTATCATTTAGAAATTTTTTCAATTTATGAAGAACACAATAATGATATTTGTAAGATGTTGAATTACTATGACTTAAACGCTCGAACATTGGGACGCCGAAATGGGTATATTTGTTATTTAAAAGGTGCTGAAAAAATTGCCGACTTTTTAACGTTAATTGGTGCCACGAACTCTATGTTGAAATTTGAAGATGTCCGGATTGTCCGTGATATGCGGAATTCAGTAAATCGTTTAGTGAATTGCGAAACAGCGAATTTAAATAAAACCATTGATGCGGCTTCAAAACAAATTGAAAATATTCAATTTATTGAAAGTACAGTAGGGCTGACGTCATTACCGGAGAAACTTCAGGAAATCGCAGAATTACGGTTAGAGTATCCGGAAGTTAGTCTCAAAGAACTAGGGGAAATGATTCCTTCAGGAGCTATTTCTAAGTCAGGTATTAATCATCGTATTCGAAAAATTAATGAATTTGCAGAAAAATTACGAGAAAAAAGTGCGTAAATTTTCTGCTCCAGAAGTGAAGAATAACATTTCCGTTTGAAGTGCTATCCTTCACTTTTTCTTTAAGCGTGTAAAAAAAATTAAAGTGTGCAAAAAGTGTGTAGCGCTGAAATGTAGTGTTGACCTGTGGTTTAAAGAAAGGACGTTGGCACGAATGTTGCATGTAATAAAATGCAAGCGATTACTTATTGCTGTTTTTAACTAAAACATTAAAAACTATTGGAGGGGTCAAAATGGTTCAACGATTAATTAGTGCAAATGCATCAGAAATCAAACGGATGTCAAAAGAAGAGCTGTTTCAGAGTATTAAAGCGAGCGAAGGGCGCGTAATTTTATCGGAAAATGTGGTAGTTCATCCATCCGTAGCAGGTGATATCACTTGTGCGGAAATGTCAAAAGCATATGGCGCAGACATGATTTTATTGAATGTTTTCGATGTTAATCAACCGATTGTAGTAGCCGCTTATGAAGGGCAATATACTGCGGAAACATGTGTCCCTAATGATGAGGTTGTTCATCGTTTGAAAGAACTAGTCGGTTTACCGATTGGCATGAATGTCGAACCTGTTGATGAAAATTTAGACTTAGCTTCAACGAGAGTTTCGATTGAACCAGGTAGAAAAGCATCAGCAGCTACTTTCAAAAAAGCCAATGAACTGGGTTTGGATTTTATCTTATTGACAGGTAATCCAGGAACTGGCGTGACCAACGACTTGATTGCTAAGAACGTGGCCTTAGCCAAAAAACATTTTGACGGTATCATTATTGCCGGAAAAATGCACAGTTCAGGCGTAGATGAACCAGTGGTCAGTTTAAAATCAGCTGAACAATTTATTGAAGCGGGCGCTGATATTGTCTTAGTCCCAGCAGTCGGCACGGTTTGGGGCATCGATGATCAACAAGTCAAAGAAGTTGTGGATTTTGCACATTCAAAAGGAAAATTAGTTATGAGTGCCATTGGAACTTCACAAGAAAGTGCTCAACCTGAAGTTATCCAAGCAATCGGCATTAGAAATAAAATTTTAGGCGTAGATATTCAACATATTGGCGATGCCAATATGGGCTTAGTTGGTATTGAAAATATTAAAGAGCTTTCTGATGCGATACGTGGGAAAAGACATACTGTTGCTAGAATGGCTCGTTCGATTAATCGTTAAAAAAGTGAACAGAGGCACGAATTCAGAAAATTTGAATTCGTGTCTTATGATTTTTTTATTGAAAAACGGTATACTAAAAGAGAAATAAAGGTTTGAAAGGATGAGGTTTTTTTATGGATATTTCAGTAATTGATGCAACAAAAGTTAACGCAGAAACAGGGCTTCACATTGGTGAGAGCAATGCCCCTGTCAAAATGATAGAATTTATCAATGTTCGCTGTCCTTATTGCAGAAAATGGTTTGAAGAGTCTGAGGAACTGTTAGCACAATCTGTCAAAAGTGGTAAAGTTGAACGTATCATTAAGTTGTTTGATAAAGAAAAAGAAAGTTTACAACGCGGCAATGTGATGCATCACTACATTGACTATTCAGCGCCTGAACAAGCGCTGTCAGCATTGCATAAAATGTTTGCTACGCAAGATGAATGGGGAAACTTAACCTTAGAAGAAGTAGCGACGTATGCTGAAAAAAATCTGGGCTTAAAAGAACAAAAAGATGCAACGCTTGTTTCCGCAGTGATTGATGAAGCCAATGCGGCGCACATTCAATTTGTACCAACGATCATCATTGGTGAGCATATCTTTGACGAAAGTGTCACTGAAGAAGAATTACGTGGATACATTGAAAAATAAAAAAAATGGAAACAGCGACTGTCGCTGTTTCCATTTTTTTATTTTTAATTTAAGGCGCTACTATTTTCCATTACTTCATCGATTAAACCATATTCTTTTGCTTGTTCGGCAGTCATATAGTTATCACGATCGGTATCACGTTCAATCACTTCAATTGGTTGGCCAGTTCGTTCAGCTAAAATTGAATTTAAACGTTGACGAGTGTCTAAAATGTGACGAGCAGCAATTTCAATTTCTGTTGCTTGCCCTTGAGCGCCACCAAGTGGTTGGTGAATCATGATTTCCGCATTTGGTAAAGCGAAACGTTTGCCTTTTTGACCAGCTGTTAATAAGAAGCTACCCATTGAAGCCGCCATTCCTAATACGATCGTTTGGACATCCGCTTTAACGAAATTCATGGTATCGAAAATCGCTAAGCCTGCAGAAACGCTGCCACCAGGAGAGTTAATGTACAAGTAAATGTCTTTTTCTGAATCTTGGGCATCTAAGAATAATAACTGTGCAATCACTGAGTTTGCCACATTATCATCGATAGGGCCGCTTAGCATAATGATGCGGTCTTTTAATAAACGAGAGTAAATGTCATAAGCACGTTCACCGCGAGATGATTGTTCAATAACTGTTGGAATTAAATTCATAAGTAAATCCTCCTATATAAAGAAACTTTTAAAGTCATTCTATCACAAAGCACTTTGAATGCCTATGAAAAGTATACCTCTTTGGTCAATAAAGGTCAACGAAGTCGCTTGAAAAATTTTGTGTCATTTTTTATCCGAAACTTTTGGATTATGTTATACTAAAATGGAAAATTAGAAAAGAGCGAGGGGAAAAATATGTTTGTTTTTATCGCCGGAATGGTCGGTGTAATCGTCGGTGCGCTAATAGTCACAGCAAGTGCCGCCTTACATTCATCTTACAAAGAGCGAAAAGAAGTACGTTATCGTGAACTAGAACATTTGGTTAAAGAAATTGAATCATTGAATTTATTAAATAAAAAAGTCAAAGAAATTTTACAAAAGCGTGAATTATATATAGACAGATCAATTGAATACTTATCGATGGATGATTGTTTCATCAGCATCGATGATTTTATTTATTTGGAATCATTTTCTGCTCAAAATAATTTTTACTTACCGACGTACTTAATTGAAGAATTTTTCAAAAAAATTGCGCATCGTAAAGTCATTTTGACGGCCAGCGAAGTTGCTGAAATGGGTGGTCACACCTATAAAGGCGGCCGTGTTATTTTAGAAAATTTTTCAGACGAGATTTTAGCAATTATTGAAGATAAAAAACGTAAAATGCAGCGTTTGTCTAACGAACCACTTCATTATTTTAAAGCGATTAAATAAAAAAAGAACCAGCGTACCCGCTAATTTTTTGGGGTATCTGGTTCTTTTTCTTGTTGTTCCATATCGGTCATAGTGTCTTCAATTTCTTTATGTAAGAAATAAGAAATAACTGTACGAATGATCACCAAGGTTGCCAATTTCAAAATATCTTGAAAAGTTGGTTTGACAATGGATTCAATAATATCAGCAGCAATTAAAATTTCTAAACTTAACAGAATGTAGCTACCAAGGAAGTTTTTGATGAACGTATTCATTTTGGTTAAGGTAAAGCGGCTTTGATTTTGTCGTTCACTTTTAATGAAATCTTTTCCTGCTAAACAAACACCCCAAACTAAAACAATAATCGAAAAAACATTCAGTCCTAAAATACATAGCTCAAAAAGTGGGGTTAAAAGCGTCATTAACTGATGGGGCCACTCATTCATCGTATTCACTCCTACCAAAAAGCCTTTTCTTTAACTATAACGAAACGGCTGACTAACGTCAAATATTGTTGAAATAAACAGGCTAAACTATTCAGCTTATAGAACAAAACTAAGAAAATTATGAATAGCATCTAACAATTAAGTAAAAGGACTGTAAAGGTTCTTTTACTTTTTTTGTGTAAAAAAAGAGTCTTAAAAGGAATCAAGTAGCAAAAAGTAAGTGAAAACCAACTTTGTCAGTGGATAGTCTTTTCATTAATTTTTAAAAGACAAATTTTACGTTTTCAAGAGCCGAATACTGCCAAGTTTTAGCCTTTAAAGGTGATAGAATCAGAAATTGAGTAAGAGATGTGTCACAAAAACAAGGAGACACATCGACTTGATGAAAGATTTAAGGAGCTGTAGTTGAAGTAAAGAGAAGCAAGTGTCCCAAACACTAGCGAAAGAAAATAGGGAGGATTAAAATGTTTAAGAAAGCAACTAAATTATTATCGACAATGGTGATTGTCGCTGGAACAGTTGTGGGAAATTTCAGTCCCACATTGGCTTTAGCTGAAGGAGCGGTTAAAGCAGGAGATACAGAAGGAATGACCAATACGGTGAAAGTGAAAGACGACAGTCTGGCTGATTGTAAACGGATATTGGAAGGACAAGCTACTTTCCCAGTTCAAGCGGGTGAAACGGAACCAGTCGATTTAGTAGTTGTTGAAGATGCCAGTGGTAGTTTTTCAGATAATTTTCCACATGTAAGACAAGCGATTGATGAAGTGGTTCAAGGCTTATCTGATCAAGACCGCGTGATGCTGGCTTCATATCGCGGCGGAAAACAATTTATGTTTCCTGATGGAAAGACAAAAATTAATTCAGCTGATTATGATATGAATGTGCGCGTCAATACGCAATTGACTTATGATAAAAGCCAATTTGTCTCTGGTTTTGGAGACGTTCGGACGTATGGTGGTACGCCAACCGCCCCAGGATTGAAACTCGCTTTAGATACGTACAATCAAACACACGGAGATTTAACGAATCGAAAAACGTATTTCCTATTAGTGACAGATGGGGTCGCTAATACACGTTTAGATGGTTACTTGCATAAAACCAATACCAATGATTCAATCAATGAATATCCAGATCCAAGACATCCTCTTCAAGTCTCAGTGGAATATAGTAATGACTACCAAGGTGCAGCAGCAGAAGTTTTAGCGTTAAACCAAGAAATTACTAACCAAGGCTATGAAATGATTAATGCGTATTGGGAAAGTGTTGAATCTTTAAGTTCAGTGAATTCATACTTTGATAAATATAAAACAGAAGTGGGTCCTTTTGTAAAACAAGAGTTGCAACAAGGGTCTAGCACACCAGAAGATTTTATTACAAGCCAATCTATTGATGATTTTACAACCCAATTAAAACAAATTGTCAAAGATCGTCTGGCGCAATCGACACCAGCAACAGCTTCATTAACGATTGCCAATCAATTTGATATTCAATCGGCGACCGCTACGGACGATGCTGGAAATGATGTGCCTGTTCAAATTAACGGACAAACCATTTCAGCAACTAGTACAGAAGGTTACGTAGGAAACATCACGATTCACTACGAAGTCAAAGAAAATACAGCGATTGATGCAGCAACCCTTGTAAGTAGTGGGACAATGAATCAAGGAACAATTGCTAAGGAATTTCCAGAAGCGACGATTCCTAAAAATGACAATGCGCATGCGTGTGACGTGACGCCAGAAGATCCAACGATTACAAAAGATATCGAAAATCAAGAGCACTTAGATTTAACCAATCGTGAAGATAGTTTCGATTGGCATGTCAAAACAGCCTTTGGTAACGAAACAAGCACTTGGACCCAAGCCAGCATGGTAGATGACGTTAATAAAGTGTTAGACATCACTGATGTAAAAGTCACCGATGAAAATGGTAAAGATGTTACAGCTAACGGCACAGTAACACAAGAAAATAACAAAGTAACTTTTGAAATGAACAAACAAGCAGACAGCTACTCATACTTAGCTGGACATACGTACACAATGACTATTACCACTAAAATTAAAGACGGCGCAACCGATGAAGAATTAGCACCTTATATTGAACAAGGTGGCATTCCCAACCAAGCCGACTTAAACTTTGGCAACGAAGGTGACGTGTTGCATTCCAACAAACCAACCGTAACACCGCCACCTGTTGATCCAAATATTACTAAAGACGTAGAAGGACAAGAACATTTAGATTTAACCAACCGCGATCAAGAATTTAAATGGAACGTCAAAACAGCTTTCGGTAACGAAACCAGTACTTGGACCCAAGCCAGCATGGTGGATGACATTAATAAAGTGCTAGATATCACTGATGTGAAAGTCACCGACGAAAATGGTAAAGATGTTACAGCTAACGGCACAGTAACACAAGAAAATAACAAAGTAACTTTTGAAATGAACAAACAAGATGACAGCTACTCATACTTAGCTGGACATACGTACACAATGACTATTACCACTAAAATTAAAGCCGGCTCAACGGACGAAGAATTAGCACCTTATATTGAACAAGGTGGGATTCCCAACCAAGCGGACTTAAACTTTGGCAACGAAGGTGACGTCTTACATTCCAATAAACCAACCGTAACACCACCACCTGTTGATCCAAATATTACTAAAGACGTAGAAGGACAAGAACATTTAGATTTAACCAACCGCGATCAAGAATTTAAATGGAATGTCAAAACAGCTTTCGGTAACGAAACAAGCACTTGGACCCAAGCCAGCATGGTAGATGACATTAATAAAGTGTTAGACATTACAGACGTGAAAGTTACTGATGAAAATGGCAAAGATGTTACAGCTAACGGCACAGTAACGCAAGAAAAGAACAAAGTAACTTTTGCAATGAACAAACAAGACGACAGTTATGCCTACTTAGCTGGACATACGTACACAATGACTATTACTACTAAAATCAAAGCTAGCGCAACCGATGAAGAATTAACACCTTATATTGAACAAGGTGGCATTCCCAATCAAGCCGACTTAAACTTTGGTAACGAAGGTGACGTGTTGCATTCCAACAAACCAACTGTAACACCGCCTGCACCAACGCCAGAAGATCCAAAAAAACCTGAACCTAAACAACCGCTAAAACCGAAAAAAACGTTGACGCCTACAAATCATCAAGCACCAACGAACCCAGTCAATTTTGGAAAATCAGCAAGTAAAGGAATTCATTTACCAATGACTAATACAACAGTAAATCCACTTTACATGATCGCAGGTTTAATTGTCCTTATAGTGGCTATTAGCTTTGGCATAACAAAAAATAAAAAAAGAAAAAATTAGACAAACTAAAAAGGAAGAAAAAACATGAATAAAAAAATTTCGTTCAGTCTGTTAATTTTGTTACTTAGTTTGTTGGTGGGTTTTACATTTATTCCGCATAAAAAGGAACTAAGTTTTAATGAGTATCAAGAAAAAAAACACTCTGGCGAAACATTTTATGTTGTTTTAAAAAAGAAAAACTGTTCAGATTGTCAGGATTTCGAGAAACTATTGCAAGCACCTAAACAGGTTTACTATGTAGAATTAACCAACAAAGAGACCATGAAGGAATGGTCAACATTTATCCGAGAAAATAAAGTTTTACATGTGCCATCTATGTTTAAAATAGATAACGGCCATCTCAAGAAAATTGATGGAGAAGGAGATGCGAATCAATTATTCGCAAACTATCAAAAAATAACGAAGTAAAAAGAATAAAAAGACAAGCCAAGTTTCCTAAATAAAGGAAACTTGGCTTGTCTTTTTTATAGTAATAGTCGTTTAGTAAATAACATGTGAAATGTTTTACAAATCCATTTTGGTTTGATAAAATAAACGCGAACATATGAATTTGTTTTCATTTGTTTTGGGAGGAGGAACGAATGATTGAATTGATTTTACTTTTGTCGGTGATTCTTTTAGGTTTATTGATTGGAAATAAAAGAGTTGATAAGTGGCTTTTTCTTAAGGCATTACTTTTGTTTTCTGTTATGCTAAGTGTGAGCATCTTAATTTCGGTAGCTATGTATTTATTATTAACAATAGGCGTTGCAAACGTAATAGGGCAGCGGTTAGAGTCGTTATTTCTTTTAGGGATAGTCGTTATCATCAGTACGAGTCTTTTGTTATATTTTTTATTGAATTTAACGACGAAAAAAATTGTTTTACCCATCGCTTTAATGAAAATAATTGAATATTATATTCAATGGGTATTGATTTATGTTACTATTTATCAAGTGATTTTTGATCAGTTTATTGTTTCTTCAGAAGTAAAAAATACGTTACAAGGGACTATTGATGAGCCAGTCGCAATCATTATTGTTATTTTGCCATCATTTATTTCAATTTGGATTGCCGTTGTTTTATTTAGGCTTCGTATGGAAGAACTTTAATCAGATACTTTTAGAATGGAGGAGTTTGTATGTCTGCTTGGCAAACATTTAAAAATGGAACAAGGCAATTTTTTAAAGACATCTTGCAGTACTTATGGTTATTTTTTACTTTAAATGTATTATTATTATTGGTGGGTGGGGCTTTTAGTTGGGCTACTTCCAACGCACTAAAAACTCAAGGTATTCCTTATCTTTCGTTTAATAACCTGAATTTATTGTTAGAAAAGCCGCTTGCTCTGGTGTTATTAATTCTCTTGTTGTTACTTTTTTTAGGTGCAGTTTTTTATCAGTTTACCTTTTTATTATTAGGGATTTTTCAAATACGGCAAGACCATCGCTTTCATTTTAAAGGAGTTACCAAGGCATCTTTTAAGGTTCTTAAAAAGCAAGGTGCCCGTTCGTGGTTATTCTTTTTCGGTTATTTTGTTGTCATTGTCCCTTTTGGTAACCTGATTTTCCAAAGTAATCTATTGACGAAATTTGTGATTCCAGATTTTATTGTTGAATTTTTGTCCCAACGAATTCCTTACTTGGTTGGGTTACTGGCCTTTGGGTTATTAGTCTGGTATTTAGCTATTCGTTTCATTTACACGCTTCCATTAATGATTCTGGAGAGAAAAAAAGCGGGCGAGGCAGTTAAGGCTAGTTGGTCAATGACAAACAAACGATTATGGTTCATTATTCGTAATATTGCATTTGTGACGATCGCGGTATTTGTTTCAACGTATGTTATTTATGTGTTACTTTATCTTCTACAGTTGAAGTTAGATACCTTGAGCGATACCATTAGCTTACTAGGTGGTATTTTAAATTTAACCGTTGTCCAATTTTTACAGTTTGTCTCTAATGCTTGGCTTTCAGTATTACTGATTAATTTCTTATATACACAATTAAATGTTCAAGCAGAAACGACGACAAAAGTTGCCTTTGACAAAGAAACGAAACGTAATAAATTAGTGACTATCGGAATGGGCCTAGGACTATTCACCATTTTTGGCGGCTATATAATTTTCAACGCTGTTTACTTAACAGGGCTATTAGAATCAAAACCTTTGATTATTTCGCATCGAGGGGTCACCAATAGTAATGGCGTACAAAATACTATTCCTGCTATGGAAAGAACCATTAAATTTAAACCAGATTATATTGAAATTGATGTTCAAGAAACCAAAGACCATCAATTTGTTGTGATGCATGATGCCAACCTTCAAGAACTCGCCGGCATCGATGGCACGCCACAAGAATTTACGTTGGCTGAATTAACAAAAATGACCGTTAAAGAAAATGGCCAAGAAGCACCAATTGCCAGTTTTGATGATTATTTAGCGAAAGCAAACCAAGCCAAACAAAAATTACTAGTAGAAATTAAAACGTCTAAACAAGATAGTCAAGGTGCGCTATCTAACTTTATTGAAAAATATGAACGTCCTTTGATAAAGAATAACCATCAGGTTCAATCTCTCGACTACAATGTGATCAAAGCGTTTAAAAAAGCCAAATCAAAAGTAAAAGTAAGTTTTATTTTGCCCTATAATTTCACTTTTCCAGAAACACAAGCTGATTTGTATACAATGGAAGCTACCACGTTGAACGATACTTTCATTTTAAAAGCTGACCAACAGAAAAAAGCAGTTTATGCTTGGACAGTTAATGACTCAGAGGTATTGAGTAAAATGCTCTTTATGGACGTTGCTGGAGTGATTACCGATGATTTGGAGTTAGTCAATGAAGAAGTCAATGACTTTGAAAAAAATCCATCGTATGCGGATCGTATTTTGCATTATATTTTTATGCTGCCAAGTGTGGCTTCTCAATAAAAAATGAAGAAGAGGGTTAAACGAAATGAAAAAAGAATTTTCGCGAGTACTTCTTAAAAATCAATCAGATGAAATTCTTATTTTAAAAGATCGGCCAGACACTTGGAATTTCCCTGGCGGAAAACAAGAACTTGGTGAATCAGCGCTGGAATGTGCGATTCGTGAAATGAAAGAAGAATTAGCAGTGGAAATTACTGAACTTGAAGAAATTTTTACTGGACCACTTGTTTTTGATTCAATCGTTTGGCAAGGACATTTTTATTTTGCCAAACAAGCCCAAGGAAAAGTTACCCTGAACGAACCAAATAAAATTAAAGGCGTACAATTTATTAAGGGGTTTGAGGAAGTAAATTTTTCACCAGGATTAGCTCCGCTATTTGATTATTTAGCGCATAGTGATTATTTAAAGTTAAATAAAACTAACTGGAAATAGAAAGAATAGGAGTGTTTTTTGCTAGGGCTTTGTCAGAAAATTTGAAGAAGACATAGTTATTTGTTTTATCTTTTTACAAATAAAATTTTTCAGATATATTAGCATCAGAAAGTACAGAATCTAAAAAAGTTGCCATTGTTCCATAAACGTTGGAATGATGGCAACTTTTTATTAATAATTTGTTTGAATTAAGTAGTGGTGGTTAACCATTTAGAGTAGTAACTGGCAATTTCTTCTAATTGAGCATTTGTGGGAAATAAAGAGCAACAGATGATGTTTCGTTCTACCACATCTGGAATTGGAATATTCGTTAATAGTAAATCATAGGACGCTACAACTTCTTTTAAATCAACAGAAGAATCTAAAGTGAATAAGTTGTCAATTGCTAAGATATCCCTAAAACGCTCAGTAAAAAATTTTTTCATAAATAAATTATGTTCAATATCTGTAAAAAAATAGATACCCGTTTTCATTTTCGGAGGCAGTTTATTTAAAGAGGCTTGTAATTCATCCCAACGAATAATTAAGTGATAGATAAATTCATAAAATCTATCAATAGATTTATCATTAAGTATTTTTTTTAGAAAAGGAACACATTTGTCGTAAAAATAAGGATAATGATGAGTTAAATTTTCTAAGAAAAATTTATATTTTGGGAAAAGAATAAAAGCCTCTCCATAATCGGAAACAGAAAGATTATACAAATAAAGAACTATTGCATGGTAATTAGGATTACTGATTGCTAATGCTGTGGCTAGATAATCCAGTAGTTGCTCGATCTGTCTCTTTCTTGTAAGTACTTGTTGATTTTCTTTAGATAAGAAAACTAACTCTTTATAAGATTTCAGATAATGACCATTAAAGAAAATAGATTCTAAGCTATGAAAGAAAGAGGTATCCGTTTTGATAGAAAAGTAGCGGTCGAATAAATGAGAGTAATCAGCAAGATTGGAATAAAGTTGTCTATTTTCAGAAAAGAATGCTAAACTACCTACTTGTTTAAATCTAAGCACGATTGAATAGACATAAAAACTAAATTTATCGATATCAATGTTTCCAGCAAATTTGAGAATAGGTAAAGACTCCTCAAATAGTTGATTAAAAAAAATATTCTGTTCTTTTGAAAGAAGTTGAGTAGATGTCACATAGGATTCTTTCAAGAATGCTATAAAAAAATTTATTATTTTCGTTTCATCGCCACTGAAAGTAAGTGGTGACGTTTGAATTTTAAAGCTAAACTTTTCTAAAAGTATCTGATTGATACGAGTAATCATTCGCTTAACTGTTGAATTGCTGACGTATAGTGCTTCTGCTAACGCCTCAGTCGAAGGATAGGTGTTGAAAATTAGTTGCTGTAGGAGCCTAAATTCAGGGGCTACTTGTAGAAAACAACTATATACATATTCTATGTTTGTATTGTTTGGAAAATGTAAAAAATATTCTAGGTTTGCAGTTTTAATAATTTCACAGGGAGAAATAATGCTGTTCAAATCAGCTAAATCATTAAGCAAGGTTGTATGATTATATTGGAAGTGCTCTTGGATGGTTGTTAATTTTTGATAAGGATTGTCGTACAAAAAATCAATTACTGTTAATTTTCTTTGGAAAGAATCAGATAATAAAGCTCTCATAAATATTATCCTCCATGTTTTCCGCTCAAAATTTATAATTTTTCTTCTATTTTTTGAGCCAAAATTTTTATGCGAATAGAATATACTGTATAAAGTAAAACTATTTGTGGAAAAGATAGTAATTTAATTAAAAAATTTTTTTATATGAATTGGAGTTTTAAGATGAGTAAAAATTTTATTACATATGAAAAATTTGAACAATTTTTAGAAAAACAGGATAAAAATGTTTATGATATTTTAAAATTCATTGCGAGCAGTGAAAAAGTATCGCTTACATATGAAGAATTATATGAAATAACAAATTTATCGGTTCAGACACTGTATGAGTTACTTCGTAAATTTATAGAAATACTTCCAGTGATAGATAAGAATCAATCCTTAAGTGTTCACATAGAAAGTTATAATTGTTATTCATTTCATAAAAAGCCAAGTTTTACTTTGGATTATTATTTTGCCGTTTTTCTCAGAAGAAGTCAATATTATCGTATCCTTATAGATTTATTGTATGGGAAGCAACGGACGATTGAACAGTACACTGAAAAATTATTTATTAGTGAGTCTTCAGTCAAGCGAACGATGAAGCAGTTAAGAGAAATTTTGGATGGATTTTATCTGAAAATCATTAAAAAAAATAAAAAGTATCTCTTAGTAGGCGATGAAGAAAAGATTCGCTATTTTTATTTCATTTTATTTAAAATTAGTAGCAATGCACCGGATGATCTATATTCTGAAGAATCAATAAAACGAATACAAACAGATTTTCAAAAAATCTATCCTAATATTACCCAGAATACGTTAGAAAACTTTTTATATTTTTTACATGTTACTAAAATCCGAATGGCGCATGACTTTCGTTTGCAAGCAAAAGAAAATCACTTTGAAGTAATTAATCGATTATTTACGCTGAAAGATTTTGAAACCCAGTTAGGGAAATATATTTTTTTTAATGATGCGATGAATAATCAAGTTGAATTAGAATGTTTATACTTTTTTATCAGTACTGATGAGTTATTAACAATTGAAACAATTTTAAGTGTTTCCGCTTATCTTTCTCCAGCTATCTTATCGGAAGAAGCTTTTTTGATTGGGAATACAATTCTTTATCAGCTTTCTCAATATTTTGACATAAAGTTTAGTCCAGAAGAATATTTCTATCTCGGTGCAAATTTTTATTTAAAAATAAAAAAGAGTGAAATTTTTTATTACTATCACTTTGAAAAAAAGTATTTAGATAAACCTATTGAGAAATACATCAATAAGTTATTTTCCGATTTTTCAAAATACTTTGAACGAAATACTGGAGAAAAGCTGCCTTTACCAGTTGACTATCTTCAATTAATTCTCTTAGAAATACTTTTAGAAAAAGATAAAAAAATTAGCGTGTTAGTTTACAGTGCGCTTGGAGATAGGGACAAAGTTCGGATTGAGAAGAAACTACAAAAGTTTATTACAATTCCTATACGTTTTGTTAATCGTTTAGAAGAAAACCCACAATTGATTATCTCTAATCGTTATCTGAAAAGTAATCAGAAGATTCCGATTTTTTATATTAGAAATTACTTTATGAACACTGAATTAAACAATATCTCAAAGTTTGTAGAAGAATTGTATTTTTTAGAGAAAGGATATAACCAATGAAAGTGAATATAATTTGTATCGGTAATAATTTGAATAGTATTTATAAAGATGAAATAGAAGAATATTTTGCGGAAAGTAACCATTATTCAGAGAAGGAATTAAAAAATATCAAGCCAAATAAAGAGGAGATTTATCTTATCTATCACTCGAATGAAGTAGAGAATGATTTGAAATATGAAGTGATTATAGCATTGTGTAAGAATTTTAAAGTACCTATCTTTGTTTTGTCGGATTGTCTGTCCTGTTCCGAGCAAATCATCTATTTGAATTTAGGGGTCATGGGTTTTCTGACAACAAAATTTACACCAGCAAATATCAAAACAATTTTAGCGAATAATTATTCTTTTTTCCAAGAATTGAATCAACAAACTGAGGCGATAGAGGCTCCCTTAAATTTTCAAATAAATTCACAAGAAAGAAGTCTGCGCATAGGTGATTCAAAACAAGTTCAATTAACAAGGTTAGAATTTAAATTTTTTAATTCTTTGTATCATAAAAAAGGCCATGTTGTGAATTATGAAGAAATCGCAAAAAATATATGGGAAAAAGAAACGTTTGAGAAAAAAGATACAGTTCGTTTGTCAATTATTGCTAAGCACGTCAGAGAAAAACTACGAGAAATTGCTGGGAATTCAGACTATATTTATACGGTGCGCTCGATTGGTTATAAGTTTAAAGAAAGCTGTTAAGGAGGAGTTCTTATGGTAAAAAAAATTAGTTTATTCATGATGATTTTTATGGCAATTGCTGGTTATGGTCTTTCGGTCTGTGCTGAAGAAGATCAAGCAATTCCATATAGTGCCACAGCAATCATTCCTGAGAACCAACTAAATAAAAATGTCAGTTATTTTGATTTACTTGTTTCAAAAGGAGAAAAACAAATAGTAACTATTCAAATAAACAACAGTAGCAACAAAAAAATAAAAATAAAAATCACACCCAATACAGCTAAAACAACTAGGAATGGAACGATTGACTATTCTGGTATGGATTTAAAGAATACGGATAATCTAAAGTATCAGTTTGATAAACTCGTATCAAAAGAGCAAGTGGTCTCGATTGAACCTCATACAAAGAAAAACGTTGATTTTGTATTATCTATACCAAGGGAGGAGTTTCCAGGGATTATTTTAGGTGGATTTTATATTCGAGAAGAAAAAGATGAACAACAGGTAGAGTCTTTAAATAAGACTGTTCAAATTACTAACGAGTTTTCTATGGTTATTGGATGTCAATTAAGAATGAATGAGGAAAAAGTGCCCAAAGATTTTCAATTAAACAAAGTTAAACTGGGTACGTATGGTGGCTATTTTTCAATTATTTCTTCTATTTCTAATGTTTCTCCGTCGTTAGTTTCATTCTATTCTGTTGAAAAAACGATTCAAGATATGAATAGAAAAGAAATAGCAAAGTTTAAAAAAGAAGGGATTTCCATCGCACCTAATAGTATTTATGAAGCGCCAGACAAAATTGAGGAAAACAAGCTTAAACCAGGTAAATATAAGATGCTACTGACGATAGAATCGAGAGATAAAAAAAACAAATGGCGTTTATCTGAGGATTTTGAAATTACATCTAAAGAGAAAAAAGGTGTCCAAAATGAAGCAATACCGAGTACCAAAATCAGTAATCGAAAAATTATTTATTTAGTCACCTGTATCTGGTTTGGGCTAGTTATTTTATTACTTATGATATTACTTTTAAGAAAGAGAAGAAATAGGGATAGATAAGAACGAGTTGTTCTTATTTATATATATATTATTTAGGAGGAAGAAAGATGAAGAAAACGATTTTATTTTCAATGTTAGTGGGATCAACATTATTTTTAGGTAAGGAGGCTTTGGCAGTTACACCTGCAATTTCAGAAGGAACTGCGACATTACAAGCACTTACGGAAGAGGAGGCTGGCCCAGTTACGCCGCAAATTACAGATCCAGAAAACCCCAACGGAACGGGTCAAACTGGCCTTCTAACATTGGACGCTGTTCCTAGTTTTGATTTTAAGGGGGAAGGATTATCCGGTCAATTTATGGACACATTAACACCAACCCAAATTGAAAATGGGTATGAAAAAAATGCTCAAATTACAGATCGAAGAGGAACTGGAGCAGGTTGGAATTTAAGTTTAAATATCTCAAGCTTTAAAAGCGCGGATGTCGCACTCAAGGGAGTTAATATCACAATTCCCGTTAGTCTTGAAGCGGGAACAGATAATACCTCTGCAGCCCCGTCAATTGTTAAATCAATTTCTGGTATCGTAGATCCGGTTTCAGGATTTGATGCGGGAACGGTTGTGTCAGCCAATGTCGGTGAAGGATACGGGACTTGGATTTCTAAATTTTCTGGTGCATCTTTGAATATTGCAGACGGGAATTCAGCTGGTAGTTACAAAAGCACTTTTACTTGGACAATCGCGCAAGTTCCAATTGGTGAATAGCAAACAGACGCATCCAACTTACTATAGTAGATTTACTTGGACGTTGTCACTCATTCCACAATAGGAAAGTGAAGAAACCATTAGGAGGGATTATTAATTGAAGTGTAATTTAATAAAAGGATTTAGTTTGTTGTGTTTACTCGCTTATTTTTTAATATTTTCAAGTAGTGTTCAAGCAGATGAGACAATACCAAACAGAGTCTCACTAGATGGAATTTTTACAACAAACTTGGGAGTATCTAATAATTCCTCCGAAGTGGTTGATGATGTCGGCGTTATTACGAATGGTCTGCCAAATCAAGTAGGAGCACTCTGGAGTACAGAATATAATTTATTGGATTTTAAAAAAGATTTTAATATGGTTGCTTATGTTAAACAGACTGGGGTTGCTGGTGCTGCCGGTGATGGTATGGTTTTTCTTTTACAAGGGGCCACGCCAGAATTAAAATGGTTTACCTATTCGGGGGCTTCAATGGGAGCGCTTGGGGAAAATAAGTATAAAGGCACCTTAGGTATTCCTAATTCTATTGGGATAGAGTTTGATTTATATGGCAATCGAAGTTCACAGGACGGTTTTTTTGATAATGGTATTTCTGGCGTATATAAAAATAGTCATATTGCAGTCATTTATCCAGGAATGGAAGCAGGTTATCAAGATAATTATGTGCTTTTAGGCACGTCAACAAGATATGTAAAGCATGATAATTTGATTACAGATGTTGACTTAGCTAACGGAAATTGGAATAGGTTAGATTTACATTGGCAAACAAACGAGTCGGATTTTACGAAGGGCGTTTTGGCGTATCAAATTAATGGAGGTACGCCAATCATCATAAACTCTGAAATATTGAACGCGCAAGTTTTTTTAAATGGCAGTGTATCAACGGCTTATTGGGGATTTACTGGATCAACAGGACCTACATATAAAGCTGTTCAAAATGTTGTTTTTCAAAGAGTACCAGGTTTGGTGGACGCAAAAGTAAAGATGAACGTAGTAAACAAAGACGGTCAAGAATTTCCAAACGGTGCAGTGCTAGAAGGCAATACAACCTATACAGTAAATGTTACAGCAGACTGGTTGGACGGCAAGCAGAACTGGCAAAATATTTTACTAGAAACAACTTTACCTGAAGGAATAGAAGTAGTTCCTGATACGACGACCATTGATGGAAATAACATATCAGATACTTTAATTTGGTCAGCGAATACGTTAAAGACGAGCGACAATCAAATTCCGCCATTAGGTAATAAACAAGAGAACACACAAACTTCTTCTACCATAAGTTTTAAAGTGAAAACTAAAAATGATAATTTTACCAATCAGAATATTACAAATCGTTTTTCTGGAAGAAATGCGATTTATAATTTAGAACCTTATACGTTTACTATCAAGCCTGTAACGCTAAGTGCTACAATTACATCACCTAAAGATCAAGCGGTTATTGTAGATAATAATTTAACTGAATTATCGATTGAAACCAGTTGGATAGCGAAAGGTACCGCTTCTATTACGCAAGCGATTGGTTATGCGCAAGGCGGAGAACTTCAGCTTGTTACATTAAACCAAGAAACGATCACGAATGAAGAAGGTAATTTTTCTTATGATATGATCGAAGCATTCAAAAAATTGTCATATGGTGAATTTTCGGTTGAGTATTTATTGAAAAATGAAAATAATTTATCCACTTCTTCTAAAATCACATTGTTTAAACAGAATGCTCCATCAGTTTCGTTAAAAGAAACTGAGCAAAGTAATACTTTTTACAAGGGCAGTCCAATAAAAATACCTGTTTTAGTAGAAGATAAAGATAGTTCTTACTTAGATATTATAATGGAGGTAGAAGGGCAAAGTGAACCATATCGACAAACAATTGAACATATTCCTGGTGAGACACAAGAAGTAGAATTGAACTATGATACCTCACTTTTAACACCAGGAATCTATACGTTGAAGATATATTGCATGGATTCAGAAAAAAACAAATCTGAAATTCTCTCTTTAGATGATATATATCTAGAAGGATTTTTAGCATTTGAAAAAGTGCCACAAGCATTTAGTAGCGATGCATTGAAAATTGGTGGAAATCCTGAAAAAGTTACTAATATAGGGGAAATAGCGATAACTGATAGTCGTGTAAAACGTGACAATTGGCTATTGGAAGCCCATTTAGTAGATTCAAATTTCGTCAATACAGCAAGCGGAACGTCAAAAGCGTTAACTGCATCTAATAATTTTTTCTATTATCAGTTAGATGGACAAATTACATCCATTAGTACGGAACCAGTGACTATTTTACGGAGTAATCCTACTGATACAGCAACTAGAATCACAGTCAATCAAGAACAAGCGAATGGTTTTTATTTTAACCCCAATAATGCAATGGGAATCGGAACGTATCAAGGGAAAATTCAGTGGAATCTAATCTCAGCCCCAACATAAGTTGAAAATAAGTAATTTTTCTTGTTTAGAAAGTCCAAGGAAAAGTCGTGGGCATTGTTTATTCCTAGTAAATATGTTATAGTAATTAAGTAATCAATTTTGATAAGTAATTTGAGTTATATATTTAAAAACTATACTTCTCCTTTTGCCACTCAACATTTTTTGCAATAACTTGCATATTTTTATGCACTAGGAGGAAATATATATGAACAACGGTACAGTAAAATGGTTTAACGCAGACAAAGGTTTTGGATTTATTACAGGTGAAGATGGCAATGATGTATTTGCACATTTTTCAGCTATTCAATCAGATGGATTTAAAACTTTAGACGAAGGCCAAGCAGTAACTTTTGATACTGAAGAAGGTCCACGCGGCTTACAAGCAACGAACATCGTAAAAGCTTAATAATGAATGAAAACGGACCACGTGTTGGTCCGTTTTTTTGATAGCTGTTGTCTGATCTCGCCATCAATTACATAGCAAAACAAAGCAGATGCCATTTAAAGGAGGAGAATCTGAAGATGACCTTAACTGAGCTGTTACTTGTAAGTGGATTATTTTGGCTAGTAATCGTAATCGGCGTGATTGCGGGTAGCATATTTCTAATTAAGTATTTTAGAGGTCGAAGCTGAACGGTTCTGTTCCCGCCAATTATCAGGTTTTAAGCCTGGGACAAAAATCCAAAGTGATTTTTGCCCCAGGTTCTTTATTTAATTAGGGTATCAAGTTTTAGGTAAAATAATTAACAAATTAAAAGCAATTTACTATATAATCAGAAAGGGATCTTTAAGAGAGAAGCAGGTGTTTGCTGGTCGTAATACTTTGTTTAGCAGATAGAAAAAGGAAACGTTATGCGTTACAATAGGAACGGAGGAATTTTAACCTTATTGGATTTGTAGCTGAAGCAGAACAAATGTTGTCGCGTTAAGTGCGATTGAGCTTGCCACAAGCAACATTTAAAAAAACTACGGATAGAAAAATCATTCCTAAACAAAAAAAAACACTCTTTAGATGAATAAAGAGTGTCCAGAAACGTTGATAAATCAACATATTTAAATAACGCGCCCTGAGGGAATCGAACCCCCGTCTCAAGAACCGGAATCTTACGTGATATCCACTACACTAAGGGCGCGGCACGAATACTAGTTTAGCTGATATTGACAAAAATTACAAGAGGGAGGACGAAAATAATGAAATTTGAGCAACGAATGTCCCAACAACAAAAACAAGTCCAGAAGTTGGCCATGACTCAACAGCTTCAACAATCTATTCAAATTTTACAATTTAATACGGAAGAACTCGCTGCCTTTGTTGAAGCGAAAGCACTAGAGAATCCATTAATTGATTTACAAGTAGACACGCAGTACACCACAGATTTTCCGATAACTAGTCGTTCTTACACCAACCAAGACGAAGAAAATAATTATATGAATCAAATTCCAGACTATCATTTATCATTATTTGAGTCTTTAATTGATCAAATTCATTTGAATTACCGCGATACATACTTGCGAACATTGGTTTTGTTTTTAGTAGAATATATAGACGTGAATGGTTATTTAACGATTTCGTTAGAAGAAGCGGCAGAGAAAACCGAAGCAAGCGCCATTCAAATGCTAGATGCATTAACTTTGTTACAACAGCTAGATCCAGCAGGTGTGGGGGCACGCAATTTACAAGAATGTTTGATGCTACAAACAGAACGAGACGATACCGCGCCTAATTTAGCGTATATTTTATTGGAGGAAGAGTTTGATGCCTTAGTGAGTCGTAAATGGGGCCCGTTAGCTAAAAAATTCGGGATTGAATTAGCAGAAATTCAATTGATCTTTGATTATATACAAACGTTATCGCCAGCGCCAGGGAATATTTTTGATGCGACCGAGGAATTGTATATTCGACCAGATTTAACTGTCCGAATCAAGGAAGATCGAATAGTGGTGATTTCCAACAAAGCTGGTCGACCGACATTAAATTTTCAAGAAAATTATTTCAAACGAATGCAAGAGACTGACGACAAAGAAGTCCAAGAATATATTAAGGATAAGAAAAACGAATTTGAATGGTTAGAGCGCGCAGTGAATCAGCGGGGGGATACAATTTTACGTGTAGGGCAAGAAATTGTGCGTCGTCAAGAAGCCTTCTTTTTAGAAGCAGATCGGCCATTAAAACCAATGACTTTAAAAGAAATTGCGGATGCTTTGTCTATTCATGAATCGACAGTTAGTCGTGCGGTTAATGGAAAATATCTAGAAACCACGTTTGGCGTCTTTGAATTGCGCTCATTCTTCTCAACAAGTATTCTTTCATCAGAAGAAGATGGCGAGGATGTCTCAACAACGATGGTTAAAAAGCAACTACAAAAATTAATTGATCAAGAAGTAAAAAGTAAACCGTTATCTGATCAAAAATTAGTCGAGCGATTAAAAGATTCAGGCATGGAAATATCCCGGCGAACGGTGGCAAAATATCGTGAAGCCCTAGGGATTCCATCTTCATCTAAACGAAAACGATATGAGTAAACAACCAAAGCTTATGAGTGATTTTCATAAGCTTTGGTTGTTTTTTTACAATTTAAAAAATGTTGGTTTTTTGAATTGTAAAAAAAGCCTAAAGGAGACAAAGTTTGCTTGCCATTTCCTAGGAAAAAACGTATATTAAAGTTACTTGCTTCTTTAAATAAAGGAAAAGAATAATTTTATAGAAAAGTTGGAAAGCACAAATGAATCAGACAGCAAATAGCAAGAAAAAACGCTATATTACAGGTTTTGATGGCATTCGGACGATCGCTGTAATTGGCGTGATTTTGTATCACCTTTTTCCCCAAGTCATGCGAGGTGGCTACTTAGGTGTTCCGGTTTTCTTTGTTGTTTCAGGTTATCTTATTAACGACTTGTTGCGGCAAGAATGGGCAGAAAATCAGACCATTGATTTAAAAGGATTTTATGTGCGAAGGATGAAACGGCTGTATCCAGCATTAATTGTGATGCTTTTAAGTGCAGTTAGTTATATTACACTCTTTCAGCAGGATTTATTAAACAATATTCGCAGCGTTGTCGCTAGTAGTGTTTTTTATTACAACAACTGGTGGCAAATTTTTAAAGGGTTTTCTTATTTTGATGGATTTGCGACACAATCGCCATTTGTACATATTTGGTCATTGGCAGTTGAAGCGCAAAATTATTTAATTTGGCCATTACTTTTTATTCTTCTGGAACGCTTTGTTCGTAAGCGCGGTCGAATTTTCAGTTTAGTTTTAATCGGCGCCTTAATTTCGGTGACGCTGATGGCCGTTTTATATGTTCCTGGCGCAGATCCTACACGTGTCTATTATGGAACAGACACACGTGTTTTTTCTATTTTACTAGGTAGTGCATTGGCGTATGTTTGGCCAAGCACACGTTTGAAAGAAGAAATTCCAGAAGCCTCTAAAAAAATCTTAAATGGCGCTGGTTTATGTGCCTTAATTCTTTTAGTATTAGCCTTTTTAACATTATCAGATCATACAAATTTTGTTTATTATGGCGGTATGTTTTTAATTAGTTTGGCAGCCACTGTCTTAGTGGCCGTCACTGCACATCCAGGGGCAGATATGAATCGTTGGTTGACGAATCCAGTCTTTACGTGGATAGGTAAACGGAGTTATGGCATTTACTTGTATCAATTCCCAATCATGATTTTTTATGAGGCCAAAATTAAGACCTTATCGGACCATGTTTTTCTACATTCATTGGTTGAAATAGCATTAATTTTAGTAGTGAGCGAATTGTCTTATCGTTTTATCGAACATCCACTGACACGATTGTCTTATAAGGATGTCTGGACTCAATTCACTGAGTTCTTACGGAAACCGTGGGACCTTCGTGAAAAAGGGACAATGGCCTTTATGACAGTGATTAGCGTGATTGCAGTATTCGGCTTAATTGTGGCCCCAGCAAACGCTAAAAGTGCGCAACAAGAGCAACTAGAAAAAAATATTGCGAAAAATCAGCAAAAAATTGAAGAACGTAAAAAAGAAGTTCAAGAAAGTGGCACGAAAAATAGTAGCACGTCCACAGAAAGTAGTACAAAACCGAGTGAAAGCCAAGACGTTCTACCCACACAACTCACACCAGAGCAAGTAAAAAAAGCGCAGAATTTAGAAATCACAACTATTGGTGATTCTGTTATTCTAGATGGTGCTAGCGGGTTACAAGATATTTTTCCTAAAATGATTATCGATGGGGAAGTGGGCCGTCAATTGTATAGTAGCATTTCACTAATTGGTGAACTAGACAAAAAGAAAATGCTCAAAGATACTGTTTTAGTGAGTTTAGGTACGAATGGTCCTTTTACAGAGGCACAATTTGATGAATTTATGAAAGCGTTAGGTAATCGAAAAGTTTATTGGATTAATGTTCGCGTCCCAACTAGAAGATGGCAAAATCAAGTGAATAGTTTACTTAGTCAAATGGACAAAAAATACGATAACTTAACGGTCATTGACTGGTTTAATTATAGTAACGCCCATGATGATTGGTTTTATGATGACCGAGTTCATCCAAATGTGGCAGGTGGCGAGCAATATACACACTTTATCGCGGAGAAAATTTTACAGTAGCAAGAAACTTCCAGCTCAGATGAAAGGGGCTGGAAGTTTTTTGTTATAGGAAAAGCAAATATAGGTAATTTAATGATTTTCTTGAAAACCTAAGCTTTTTTTTTAGATATCTGGTATACTGTTTTTGTTACAAGTTCCCGAAAGGATTTAGCAAGTAATTGTCGTTACTTACTAAAGATGCCTTGTAACCGAAACTATTTAGGGGGAATAACATTATGACAGAAAGACATTTATTTACATCAGAATCCGTTTCAGAAGGACATCCAGATAAGGTAGCTGACCAAGTCAGTGATGCAATTTTAGATGCGATTTTGGAGAAAGATCCGATGGCCCGCGTGGCATGTGAAACATCCGTAACAACTGGTTTAGTCCTAGTATTTGGAGAAATTTCTACAACAGCTTATGTAGATATCCAAAAAATTGTTCGTCAAACTGTGAAAGATATTGGTTATACACGAGCAAAATATGGATTTGATGGAGAGACTGTCGCAGTTCTTGTAGCAATCGATGAGCAATCACCTGATATCGCTCAAGGGGTTGACGCAGCCTTAGAAGTGCGTGATCAAGATGAAAAAGACGATATTGGCGCTGGTGACCAAGGCTTAATGTTTGGTTTTGCCGTTGACGAAACACCAGAATTAATGCCATTACCGATCGCGTTAAGTCATCGTTTGGTTCGCCGTTTAGCAGAATTGCGGAAGGAAAAAGTCTTACCTTACTTACGTCCTGATGCAAAATCTCAAGTAACAGTGGAATATGATGATCAAGGTCAACCACAACGTGTGGATACGATTGTCATCAGTACACAACATGATGATGAAACAACCTTAGAACAAATCGAAAAAGACATTAAAGAACAAGTAATCAATGAGGTGATTCCTCATGAACTTTTAGATGATGAAACAAAATACTTTATCAACCCAACTGGTCGCTTTGTAATCGGTGGCCCTCAAGGAGATGCCGGCTTAACTGGTCGTAAAATTATCGTTGATACTTATGGCGGTTATGCTCGTCATGGCGGCGGTGCTTTTTCTGGAAAAGATGCAACCAAAGTTGACCGCTCTGCTAGTTATGCTGCGCGTTATATCGCGAAAAACATTGTTGCTGCTGGTTTGGCGAAAAAAGTAGAAGTCCAATTAGCTTATGCAATTGGTGTGGCGCAACCAGTGTCTATTTCTATTAATACGTTTGGTACGAGTGATCTTCCAGAAAGTAAATTAATCGAAGCAGTTCGTAAAAACTTTGATTTACGTCCAGCAGGTATTATTGAAATGCTAGATTTACGTCGCCCAATTTATAAACAAACTGCGGCTTATGGTCATTTTGGTCGAACAGATATTGATTTACCTTGGGAACAAACAGATAAAGTTGAAGCGTTAAAAGCTAGTTTAGCTGAATAATTAAATAAAAAAAACAAGAAGTCAGCCAATACTTGGCTGACTTCTTGTTTTTTTTGCAATAATTTTTTTATGAAAAAGCATTTTTTTAAGACATTTTGTTCTTTTTTGTATAGAATAGCTATGGAGCAATTTAGAAAATTGACAATTGAATAGAAAAGGATGTGAACAAATGGCAAAAGAAACAAATGTTAAGTTAGTCACGGTGAGTGTTTTTGTGGCAACATTTATGACAGCCATTGAAGGGACCATTGTGTCTACTGCGATGCCAACGATTGTCGGCTCGTTACATGGCATGGAAATTATGAACTGGGTATTTTCAATTTATTTATTAACGAATGCGATGTTAACACCGATTTATGGGAAACTTGCGGATAAAATTGGTCGTAAACCTGTCTTCATGATTGGCATTATCATTTTTATTTTGGGCTCCTCGTTGTGTGGTTTTGCTCAAGATATGTTGACTTTAATTATTGCCCGCGCAATTCAAGGTGTGGGGGCAGGCGCAATTTTACCAGTTGCGTTAACGATTATTGCCGATATGTATACATTGGACAAGCGAGCGAAAATTTTAGGTTTAAACAGTGCCGCCTGGGGAATTGCTAGTATTTTTGGTCCGTTAGCAGGTGGTTTTATTGTAGATACAGTCGGTTGGCATTGGATTTTCTTCATTAATGTTCCTATTGGACTTGTTTTATTGGGCTTGATTAGTATTTTCTTAGTTGAACCAAAGCGGGAACGGACCAAGATGCCAATGGATATTTTGGGCAGCGTTACTTTGATGGCAGTGTTGCTAACGTTATTGCTAGGTTTTCAAATGATTAGCGATAATGGTTTTACATTAGTAACATTTGGTTGTTTGAGTTTGAGTGTGCTCTTTTTTGTAGCGTTTGTGATGATAGAAAAACGCGCGCAAGACCCAGTGATTGATTTGCATTTATTTAATCAACCAACGTTTGTTTTAGTAAATCTTATTGCGGCGCTTATTAGCGGTTTCTTAATGGGGATTGATGTCTACATTCCGATGTGGATGCAAGGCGTCTTAGGAAAAAGTGCAGGAATTGGTGGCTTAGTTTTAGCGCCTATGTCGTTACTTTGGATGGCTGGATCATTTATAGCAAGTAGCTTTATGGAAAAATATGCTATGAAAAAAGTCTTAACGATTGGGTTATCGATTCTATTAGTCGGGGCCATCTTTTTAGTGGTAATGCCAATGGCCGTTCCGTTTTGGCTTTTCTTTGTAGTGTCTTCTGTCTTAGGAGTTGGTTTTGGGATTACTATCACAACGACTACGGTGACCGCACAAAGTACAGTGGAGCCTGAAAAAATGGGGGTTGCAACATCGTTTAATACGTTGGTGCGTACAATTGGGCAGACTGTGATGGTGTCAATTTTTGGTGTGATTTTAAATGCAGGAATGTTTGCAAAATTGGAAGCGAGCGCGTTAAACGTCGATGCAGATGTCATGAATCAATTAGTGAATCCACATACTGCAAATTTAATTCCAGCTGCATTGTTAAAACCATTACGCGGTATCCTCTATGCAGGTCTGCATAATGTTTACTTAGTCGGTGCGGGCTTAGTTGTTGTCGCTCTTTTGTTAAATATTTTCGCAAAAGCGCAACGAGTGAAGGTTTAGTGGTACACTAATAGAAAGAGTATTGGAGGGAAAAGTAGATGGCCTTTTTACAAGCAAATATTTATTCAAATTTATTGGAAATGGAAGTGAATGTGAACGTAATTTTACCACAAGAAACGGTAAAAAAAGTGGGCACAAGTACCCAAGCAGCATTGACAGATATTCCCGTGTTGTATTTATTACATGGGATGGGAGGGAATCACAGTGTCTGGGCTCGCAGAACCTCTATTGAGCGGTATGTCGCTGATTTGGGGATTGCTGTCATTATGCCGTCCACGGATTTAGCTTGGTATACGGACACGCAATACGATATGAACTATTGGACGTTTATCTCAGAAGAATTACCGAAAATTTGTCATCAACTCTTTCCGCAGTTAAGTACAAAACGAGAAAAAACCTTTGCCGCTGGTTTGTCAATGGGTGGTTATGGCGCCTTGAAATTAGGATTAGCGAAACCAGAATCTTTTGCAGCCGTTGCTTCTTTGTCTGGGGCAGTCAGTTTATCATCCACTAGTTTTGGGGAATTATTAAAAGTCCGTAAGCGAAGCTATTGGGAAGGTATTTTTGGCCCGTTAGATCAAATTGAAGGTTCCATTCACGATCCGCTGTATTTATTACAACAATTAGTAGAAAGCCAAACAGAAATGCCCCAATTTTACCTTTGTTGTGGGGAACAAGATATGTTACTTTCTGCTAATCAACAGATGGCTCAAGCGTTGGAACAGGCACAGGCAAGTTACACTTTTGAAACTGGACCAGGAGAACATGACTGGGTGTTCTGGGATGAATGGATTCAAAAAGCCTTGGCTTGGCTACCAATACCAAAATAGAGAAAGTAGTTTTCGCTATTTATTTTAAAAGTTAACCCTTGGTCCGTCAGTCGAAATGACTGACGGACCAAGGGCTTTTTTTATTTAGATGAAGATGTGTTGTCTGCTTGCAACCCATCTAAGTAGGTTTTAACGGCTTGAATAAAGGCGGATTTTTGGTGGATGGAGTGTCGAAATTGAATGCTTTCCTCCATGTACGTTAACTCATTGTCGGAGACATATTGTTTCATGTGCAGCACTTGTTCTTTTAAATAGTCATCTCCGTTCAATACTTGCGAAACGAGCTGTTTTTCCTCCGTTGCGTCCATAATCATCCCAAATAAAAGATGTTGTAAAGACGTTACTGCTAAATGAGTCATTTCTGGTGAAAAACCTGCTTCTCTTAAAATGCCCATCATTTGATTCAAATGGCGTAATCGTTGGGGATAGGCAGGGACGGTTTGGATTTCGATAGCTACGGCACAGGGAAATTGTTGATAGAGATCATAATAGTTTTCCATGAAGGCTAGTAAGTCAGAATACCATTCACCACATAATGCAGGTTCTTGAAAGTGCTCTTCAATCGCTTCAGCCATACTTTGAAGTAAGGCTTGCTTATTTTTAAAATACCAATAAATTGCGGGCGCCTGTACACCAAGCTGTTTGGCGACTTTACGCATAGAAAGTTGTTCTAAAGTGGGACTTTTTTTTAACAAAGAAAATGCGGCTGCAATAATCGTGTCTTTTGATAATTTCGGTTCCATGATTTTAGCTCCTATTAAACGTTATCTTCGTAAGTTTATCAAAAAGAAGGTACACTTTATGATAGGAAAAACTTGTGAAAAATTAACTTGTTCGCTTGTATTTTACCACTAAAAATGGTAAATTATGAATCGGCCTTATTTTACAGTGTTAAATTGGTGAAGTCAATGAGCAAATTGATTTTTTTGTAATGGGGAAGAATTCGCAGACCAACACTGAAGAAGCAGGGAACTATTTTAAGAAAGTAGGGATAAGATGGACCTTATTATTCAACACGCCAAAAAATACAAAGGCTCGGTAGTTATTGCCTTGTTGGCGGTGATCGTAATGGTTGTCTCAGCACTTTGGCAACCAAAATTGTTACAACAAGTGTTGGAAGCAATTATGAATGACGATAGCGACAAAATGAAAAACTTAGGGATTCAATTAATTGCCATTGCAGGATTAGGGCTCGTTGCAGGGGTTATTAATACAATTTTTTCTGCCAAAGTTGCCCAAGGTGTCAGTGCTGACATTCGTGAAGCAACTTTCCGCAAAATCCAAACCTTTTCATTTGGCAATATCGAAAAATTTTCAGCAGGTAACTTAGTTGTTCGTTTAACAAATGACGTTACTCAAATTCAAAATGTCATTATGATTGCGTTGCAGACACTTTTTAGAATTCCTTTTTTATTTATCGGGAGTTTTATTTTAGCGATGCTAACCTTGCCACAACTATGGTGGGTGATTGTTGCACTTGTCATCGCAGTTATTTTGATTTCTATGCTGTCCTTTTCGCAAATGGGCAAGCATTTCATGATTATTCAAAACTTGATTGATAAGATTAATGGTATCGCAAAAGAAAATTTGTTAGGCATTCGTGTCGTCAAATCATTTGTTCAAGAAAAAAATCAATTGTCACGTTTTACAAAAGTGAGTGAAGAATTAACCACCCATAACTTAATCGTAGGTAGCTTATTTGCTGTGATGATTCCAGCGTTTATGTTGGTGGCGAACTTAGCTGTTGTAGGCTCGATTTTCTTTGTGAGTAACTTAGTCAAGGATGATCCAACTTTAATCGGTGGTGTCGCTTCCTTTATGAACTATTTAATGCAAATCATGATGGCGATTATTATCGGCGGAATGATGATGATGATGACTTCTCGTGCCGCTGTTTCCATTAAGCGGATTAAAGAAGTGATGGAAACAGAACCAGATGTTACCTACAAAAAAGTCCCAGAACAAGAGTTAATTGGTAGTGTTGAGTTTGATCACGTATCTTTCCGTTATCCTGGGGATGAAGAAGATACCTTGAAAGACATCTCTTTCTCTATTCAGCCAGGTGAAATGATTGGGATTGTGGGCGCAACTGGCGCTGGTAAATCTACATTGGCACAATTAATTCCACGTTTATTTGATCCGACAGAAGGAAAGATTGAAGTTGGTGGTGTCGATTTACGAGAAGTGAACGAACACAGTTTACGAAAAACAGTTTCCTTTGTGTTGCAAAAAGCAATCCTGTTCTCTGGAACGATTGCGCAAAATCTACGCCATGGTAAACATGACGCTTCTGAAGCGGACATGGAACGGGCTTCAGGCATCGCCCAAGCCAAGGAATTTATTGAAAAATTAGCAGAAGGTTATGATGCACCCGTCGAAGAACGGAGTAATAACTTTTCTGGTGGACAAAAACAACGGTTATCAATTACAAGAGGTGTGATTGGTGAGCCTAAAATTTTGATTTTAGATGATAGCACCAGCGCGTTGGATGCTCGTTCGGAGCGGTTAGTCCGAGAAGCGTTGGATAGAGAGTTAAAAGAGACTACCACGATCGTTATTGCCCAAAAAATTTCTTCTGTTGTCCATGCAGATCGTATTTTAGTATTGGATAATGGACGTTTAGTCGGGGAAGGCACGCATGAAGAATTAGCAGCTACGAACCCCGTGTATCAAGAAATTTACGAAACTCAAAAAGGAAAGGAGGAAGCTTAATGACTGATTTAATAAAAGCTAGTAAATTTTTCTATCATTATTTAAAACGTTACAAAGTTTCTTTCCTCTTTATTTTCTTAGCAATTTTCGCAGCGACTTATTTACAAGTCAAAGCGCCGCAATTCGTTGGGGAAGCTATTCAGGAATTAGCGAAATATGCGGTTAATGTGATGCAAGGAAAAGACGATAAAAGTGCGTTCGTTTCTGTCATTTGGAAACTACTCATTTTTTATGTCTTAACTAGTGCCGCTAGTTTCATTTATAGCATTCTCTTTACACAAGTCGTGGGGAAATCGACAAACCGCATGCGGATTGGTTTGTTTAACAAACTAGAAAAATTGACGATTCGTTTCTTTGATTCTCATCAAGATGGTGAAATTTTAAGTCGTTTTACTAGTGATTTAGACAACATCCAAAACAGTTTAAACCAAGCGTTGCTACAAGTGTTAACCAATATTGCCTTATTGGTTGGTGTCTTAATCATGATGTTCCGTCAAAATGTGGAACTGGCATGGGCTACAATTGCTTCTACGCCGATTGCGATTTTAATTGCGGTCTTTGTGATTAGCAAGGCGCGCAAATATGTCGATTTACAGCAAGATGAAGTGGGTAAATTAAATGGCTATATGGATGAAAAAATTAGTGGGCAACGTGTGATTATCACTAATGGCTTACAAGAAGAAACCATTGACGGCTTTTTAGAGCAAAATGAAAAAGTTCGTGCAGCTACGTATAAAGGTCAAGTGTATTCAGGATTACTTTTCCCAATGATGCAAGGAATGTCATTAGTCAATACGGCAATTGTTATTTTCTTTGGTGGTTGGTTAGCAATCAATGGTTCTGTTGATCGTGCCGCTGCGCTAGGTTTAGTCGTTATGTTTGTCCAATATTCCCAACAATATTATCAACCATTGATGCAAATTTCTTCAGGTTATAGCATGATTCAATTAGCTGTTACAGGCGCTCGTCGTTTAAATGAGATGTTTGATGAACCAGATGAAATTCGTCCCGAAAATGGCGAAAAATTAGAAGAGATTAACAAAGCTGTGGCTTTAAATCATGTTGTTTTTGGCTATAATCCAGAAACGCCTGTGTTGAAAGATGTTTCTATTCATGTGGATAAAGGTGAAATGGTCGCTTTAGTCGGACCGACAGGCTCAGGAAAAACAACGATTATGAATTTAATGAATCGCTTTTATGATGTGAATGAAGGCGCCGTGACGTTTGATGGTGTGGACATTCGTGAAATGGATTTAGATAGCTTGCGTTCACATGTAGGCATTGTTTTGCAAGAGTCCGTTCTATTTTCAGGAACAATTCGTGAGAATATTGCTTTTGGTAAGCCAGAGGCCACGGATGAAGAAATTGTTCAAGCAGCGAAACAAGCGAATATCCATGAATTTATTGTAAATCTTGAGCAAGGCTACGATACTGAGATTACGGAAGAGAATAACCTTTTCAGTACGGGGCAAAAGCAATTAGTAAGTATTGCACGAACGATTATTACCAATCCAGAATTATTAATTTTGGATGAAGCAACAAGTAATGTTGATACAGTAACAGAAGCTAAAATCCAAAAAGCGATGGACGAAGCAATTAAAGGGCGCACCAGTTTTGTGATTGCCCATCGTTTGAAAACGATTCTAAATGCGGATCGGATTATTGTTTTACGAGACGGTGAAGTCATTGAAGAAGGCAACCACCATGAACTAGTTGAACAAGATGGATTCTATGCGGAACTTTATAAAAATCAATTTGTTTTTGAATAAGTCGAAAAAGAAGCAAAATGAGTCATTCTCATTTGCTTCTTTTTTTGCTATGCTAAATAGAAAAAGGAGAAATGTCAATGGAAAAAATGAGGAATGTACGGCAATTACGGCGCACGTTTTTGGTGCTAAATACTTTATTTGTACTGAGTGTATTCAGAGAGAATCGATGGACAAAACCGGCACTACTTTTTTGGTTGTTGGCTAATAGTTTTTTATATGGACTGCAGTGGTTGATTTATTTTGGGGGCGAAAAAGGCTGGCTGATACATCTGCAGCGGTGGTATTATTGCGCGATTCTTCTCCAAATAGTAGGCACATTGATTGTATATTTTTCGTTTTTTGTATAAAGGTCTCTCGTTTCTTGCCGGAGAATATGCTAAAATAAAAAGCAGCAGGGGGCGAGAAAACCATGGAAAAGCCAAATAAACGCAAAGCTGATTTAGAACGTACACGGCAAATTATTTTGTCTGTCGCTTCTGAATTATTCATGACAAAGGGGTTCAAAAATACCTCCACTCGTGAAATTGCTTTAAAAGCGAACATTACCCAACCGAATCTCTATCACCATTTTAAAAATAAAAAAGAACTGTATTTAGCTGTGATTGAAGAATTAACGTCCCGTGTTCAGGAAGAATTAGTCCCAATTGTTTCTGGAAATGCATCAGTAGAAGAAAAACTTTATCAATTAATCAAAGTTTTGTTAGATGAACATCCGACCAATCTTTTCTTAATGTTGAACGACATGTTTCAAGAAATGGGCCCTGATTACAATCGTACGCTGTATCAAATTTTCAAAAAAACCTATATCAATAATATTGCGGCTATTTTTGAAAGTGAACCTGAAACCAATTGCTTACAAGAGGGCATCAGTGTAGATGATGCAACTCGGTTTATTTTATATAACGTTAGTGCATTATTAAGTATTGAAAAAACGTACCAGCGAAAAACAGTGGATGACGATGTCAAAAAATTTATTCAATTTATGCTACATGGCGTTCTGAAAAGTCACAAATAAAAAATAGAGAAGCCCTGTTGGAAAACAGACTTCTCTATTTTTTTGTAAAATTCACTTATCAATTGATAAATAATTATTGATTTATCGAATGATAAGTGATATAGTTTATTTCGAAAAGAAGAAAGAGGTGAACCATTCATGTTTTTAGGATTTAATGAAATGAAGTATTCAAAAGGACGGTACGTCCTTGTAGTCTTAGTAATGGTCTTGATTGCTTGGTTAATTTTTATTTTGTCAGGTTTAGCGAACGGTTTAGCTCAAGGAAATCGTTTAGCCGTAGATCAATGGCAAGCGAATCAAGTGGTTTTATCAAAAGAGGCCAATAGTAATTTAAATGTATCAGTGTTAGATGAAAACGTGAAAGAAACGATTTCAGGAGGCAAAATTGCACCGATTGGTCAACAATCTTTAGCTATCCGCCCAGCAGATGACAAAAAGGCTGAATTAACGAATGTTAGCTTATTTGGGATTGAAAAAGAAAGTTTTTTAATGCCAAAAGTGATTGAAGGAAACGCATTTATTGATAAAAATCAAGTGATTGCTTCAGAAACATTGAAAAATCAAGGATTTAAAATTGGCGACAAATTAACTGCAGGGAAATATGATGAGCAATTAGAAATTGTCGGCTTTATTTCTAAAAGTAGCTATAACATTGTGCCGGTTATTTACACTTCTCTGGATACTTGGCGGTCAATTAAATATGGTAACAATCCAGCAATGGCCAAAATGGTTAATGGTTTTATTGTTCGCAGCAAGGACAACGCGGAAGTTAAAACGACTAATAAGGACAGCCAAGTTCTTTCAATTTCAGATTTTATTGAAAAACTGCCAGGATACAGCGCTCAAAACTTGACCTTGGATGGCATGATTTATTTCTTGATTGTGATTGCAGCGTTCATTATCGGTATTTTTATCTTTGTGATGACTTTACAGAAAACAGCAATGTTCGGTGTCTTAAAAGTTCAAGGGGTGCCGACTAGTTTCTTAGCAAAGGCAGTCATGCTACAAACCGCTTTATTGGCTGTTCTAGGAGTGGCGATTGGTCTTGCTTTAACGGGAATTACCGTGCTCTTTTTACCAGAAGCGATGCCTTATGCAACTAATGGACCACGCATGATTTTGTTTAGTGTACTATTGATTTTATCTGCATTAATTGGCGGGGCATTTTCAATTCGAACGATTGCTAAAATTGATCCGTTAATCGCGATTGGAGGTTAAAGACATGGCAAATGTTTTAGAAATGAAAAATATTTATAAAAAATATGGTGAAAAACATACAGAAGTGATCGCGTTAAAAGAATTATCTTTTGCGGTTCAGCCAGGTGAATTTGTCGCAGTAATTGGTCCTTCTGGTTCTGGTAAAAGTACCTTTTTAACGATTGCAGCTGGTTTACAGGCACCGACAAGTGGTGAAGTCATTGTTGGCGGGCAATCACTAAATAAGTTAACGAAGAAGCAACGTTTGGCGCAACGTTTTCAAAAAATCGGCTTTATTTTACAAAGCTCTAATTTGGTGCCATTTTTAACAGTGGAAGATCAATTTCACTTAATTGAAAAAGTTGATAAATCACGTAAAAATAGTGAATTAAAAGAGCAATTGTTAGAGACGTTGGGTTTAAAAGAATTACGAAATAGTTATCCTCGTGATCTCTCTGGTGGGGAAAGACAACGGGTAGCCATCGCGTGTGCATTGTATCATGAGCCAGACGTAATTTTGGCAGATGAACCAACGGCTAGTTTAGATACAGAAAAGGCATTTGATGTTGTCCAATTACTAGCGAAAGAGGCCAAAGAGAAAGATAAAGGGATTATCATGGTGACACATGATGAGCGTTTGTTGAAATACTGTGATCGAGTGGTTCGTATTCGTGATGGTGAATTGACGGAGTAACAAAACAAATAAAAGAGAACATGATCGGATTGCTGGAGATAATCCGACCATGTTCTCTTATTTCTTTTCAATACAGAAAAGAACAGGTGGCTGATTTTTTTGATTGATAAACTCATAACGTAAGACACTGTAAACATCTTGCGGTAAGGCTTGCGTGTAATTCGTGACCAAATCAAGTTCCTCTGAACCACCTTCGTGGCCATAATAAACGACTAAAATAATGCGACTTCCTTTTACCAAATGAGGCAGTAACCCATCTAACGCCTGTTTAGTCGTAGCGGGTTTTGTAATAATTTCCTTATTACTTTTAGGTAAATAGCCTAAGTTAAAAATAGCGGCAGTGATTTCTGTTTCTTCATCTAGGACAGCATGAAGATGTTCATGTCCTAATGGAAATAACGTAGTTTGTGGGAGTAAATTAAGTTCTGTTAACTTTTGTTCTGTATTGATCAACGCTTCTTTTTGGATATCAAAGGCGAAAACTTCACCAGAAGGGCCAACCAGCTCTGCTAAGAATGCTGTATCATGACCATTTCCCATTGTTGCATCAATGACGAAGTCGCCAGGTTCCACCACTTCTTTTAAAAGTTGGTGACTAAAATGTAGGGCTGTTTGTAGCATTAATTGAAAACTTCCTTTCCTGAAATGACAGTATATTTTCCTTGATAACTGTTGCGGCGTTTCATTTCCACATCAATCGCATTGAGAACTTCCCATTTTTTCAAGCTCCACATCGGTCCGATAATTGTTTCAAAGGGAGCATCGCCTGTCAAGCGATGAATAACAATTTCGGGTGGAATCATTTCTAACTGATCACAAATCACTGAAACATAGGCTTCTTTACTCATCAATTGTAAGCGTCCTTCATTATAATCCCGCATCATTTTGGTATTTGTCATTAAATGAAGTAAGTGCAGTTTAATCCCTTGGATATCTGAATCCTGAATAGTTCGCCGCACATTTTCGCGCATCATGGCAGGTGTTTCACCAGGTAGCCCGTTAATTAAATGTGTACAGACCCGAATCCCGTGTTTCCGTAATTTAGCTACACCATCTAGATATGTTTGATAATCATGAGCACGATTAATGGCAGCGCTAGTTTCCTCAAACGTGGTTTGCAAACCCAACTCTACCCATAAATAAAAGCGTTCATTTAATTCAGCTAAATAGTTCACCACCTCATCAGGCAAACAATCAGGACGGGTACCAATGGATAAACCAACGACACCTTTTTCATTGACTACTTGTTCAAACCGATGACGAATAACGTCAACGGGCGCATGTGTATTGGTGAAATTTTGGAAGTAAACAATGTATTGATCGACAGTTGGCCATTTTTGATGCATCAATTGGATTTCTTTTTGAAATTGAAGCGGCAGGGGATCGCTAGGTGCAACAATCATGTCGCCTGAGCCAGAAACACTACAGAACGTACAACCACCTTTGGCAACCGTCCCATCACGATTGGGGCAATCAAAGCCACCATCAATTGGCACTTTAAAAATCTTTTCACCAAACTGTTGACGAAGTGCATAGTTCCAAGTGTGATAGCGTTTATTTGGATCATCTGAATAAGGAAAAATTTGCATAATCAAGACTTCTTTCTAGCGTTGTTTGCTTTGAAATCGCCAAACAAAGCGTTTTTCTAAATAAATAGGGTAACTTAATAACAACCAAGCTAAACCAAGACAAAAACCACCTAAGATATCGCTAGGGAAATGGACACCTAAATAGATTCGACTAACCCCAATCATGAAAATCCCAATACCTAGTAAAATTTGCACACAAAGGCGGACCGTTTTATTTTTAATGAAAATTGGCAGAATCAATAAAATAGTGCCGTAGAACAAGGTACTTCCTACAGCATGTCCGCTAGGAAAACTATACGTATGTTCAGTTACTAAATGCTCCAAAGTAGGACGTTGGCGCATAAAGAATAATTTTAATAAAGAATTACCTACGCCAGCAATTAAGGCAGTATTAATAAAGAGCCATAATGCTTCAGCATAATATTTCCAAACAATAAATAGAGCAATGACAACGATCGCTAAGATGATAATCGTCAATGAATTGGCAAATTTGGTGTACCAAATAAAAAAGTTATTTAGCTGTGGAAAAGGACGACGAACAAAGGAAGTAATCGTTTGATCAAAGCCTTTGAGCCAGGTTGGATAAAAACGAACAACATAGCCTAAAAACATAAATACTAAAAGAAAACAACTACCTGCAAATTGATAATAAAGTTTGTTTTTCATAAAAAATCCTTTCAAAAATTAATCGCAACAATCCGTATTATACCATCAAAAGGGTAAAAAATTAAAAGATAATTTCATTGCCTGATTTGGAGGGGATACAGATATTAAAAAAGTTCTGGCACCACAATCTCTCATTGTGGTACCAGAACAGATGTTTTAACTGGCACATGTTTATTGATTATCATCATCAGGAGTATCAACGGTAATATCGCCGAATTCGCTAGAAAGGTTAAATTCTGTATCCGCACGACCATTCTTATAAGATGTTCGCTCTTTGTTTAAAAGTTGAACATCGCCTAATTTTGATTCACCTTTGATTGAAATGTTACGCAAAATTTCTCCAGAATTTACATAAATATCTCCATGGACAAGAGCGACAGTTAATTTTTTAGGCACAGCAGGCATGTCTAAAGAAAAATCACCATTTTCACTTGAAAAGTTAGCTTCTCCTTTGAAATCATAGACGCTAATATCGCCATCTGTCGTTGTTGCTTGGATGTTTCCACGAGCATTTTGCACTCGAATATCACCAGAAGTAGTCGTATTTTTGATTTCATCGAAATAGGCTGAATCCAACGTTATATCGCCGTCAGTGGTTTCAACTGTTGCTGTTTTAGCGGAAGTATCCGCTGAAAGGTAGATACCATCTGAAGAGTTAAGCGTCATTTTTTTGGCTTTAACACCCGATAGACTAACATAAGAATTTGGTAGATTAGTTGTTAATTCGTCTACGTTAAAAGCATTCAATGAAACTTGTGAATGGGTTGAGCCATCAATCACTAACTTTTTCACATTATTAGGAATCTGGACACTCACGTTCGGTGTGAGGTCATTAAAAATGCCAATATTAAAAAATGACAACTCGGGTTGGTTTTGTGTACGAGTGGTATTGATGGTTGCTGTTATTTTATTTTTTTCTTCTTTGACATCTAAGGTGCCTTCAGCTTTTGAATAAAAGGCATTATTCGGTGATCGTAACCCCATTTTGTTACTATCAGTTTTATAAATGGTATAAGGGCCTTTGCCTTTTAAGGATAAGTGAAGTTCTTCGCCTGCTTGTTTATTTTTTAGTGTATAACTTTCTTTTAGCGGTGTGACTGATTTTTCCGCTTGCTTGTAATAATAGACGGCGCCAGATCCACCAATTAGCATCGCTAAGACAGCAATGGATAAGAGAATCCCTGTTGTTTTTTTCATTAGATATCACCTCGTAAAACAGCAATGTTCCATTGGAAATAACGCTTAAAGACATGTGCTGAAAATTTTAAAATTGGTAGAAACAGTAACCAACCAATGATTGATGCACCAAATAAAAAGAGACTCATAGATAATTGGAAAAAGGAAGCGGCATTTGCTTGAGTAATAACACTATAAATACCATAAATTGGTGAAAATAAAGTTGCAGCTCCGGCAATGCCACAACCGACGTACATTAAGGCAATCCCTAAAATAACCCAAAACATGAAGAAAAAATTTAAACAGAAAATACCAAGCACTTGGAAAAATCGGGTTAGCGGCCGATGCTGTGGTCGTTGATAGTAAGGAGAATCATTATCATAGTAAAATTCAGATTCTTCTTCATAGGGATGATCATAAGCAGGTGTAGCCGCTGGAATTTCTTGCCAGCCATTATTTTCAATTTTTCGTTCCGTCAATTCAATGCCTTGTTCTTTTAAAATTTCTTCTGCGATAACTCGTGGTTTCCCCAATGATTTTGCCACTTGTTCTTCTGTTTCGCCTTCCGCAACACGAGCATCAAATAACGCCTTGTATTTCGCAAGAATAATAGCTTGATCTTTTGGATTTAACGCTTTTAAATAAATTTTCAGCTCAATAATAAAATGTTCTTTATTCATTCCGCTCCCTCTTTCTACACGATTCATTTCTCATCTTAAACTATAATTTCTTTTTGGGCGAATAACAAGAGGAATTACAAAAATCAGACTAAGGTAAAGAAGCGTCTACAACTAAAGTCGCAGTTTTTTTCCGAGTAGTAACAAGAGAGGAAATCCATGTTAAAAAACATTACTTCTTTACAATCTAGTTACAGTAATATGAAATTTTGTTGAAGTGTTTTTAATTCGCCAGAAAAAAAGGTATACTTGTTATAATAACAAAACTAAAAAATTACATTTACATATAAGTTAAAAAAGGAAAGTTGGGGACGTATCAATGAAGAAAGAATCAATGTCACGTATCGAAAGAAGGAAAGCACAACAAAGAAAGAAAACGCCAGTACAATGGAAGAAGAGCACTACTTTATTCAGCTCGGCGTTAATTGTTTCATCTGTAGGAACGCCCGTTGCGTTACTACCAGTGACTGCTGAGGCAACAGAAGAGCAGCCAACAAATGCGGAAGTTGCCCAAGCACCTACTACGGAAACTGGCTTAGTAGAGACACCAACAACAGAAACTACGCCAGGAACTACGGAACAACCGACAACGGATTCGTCAACAACGACTGAATCGACAACTGAATCATCAAAAGAAACACCAACAACACCAAGTACCGAGCAACCAACAGTTGATTCAACTACACCTGTGGAATCAGGAACGACTGATTCTTCAGTAGCAGAAATCACGCCAGTAGCTCCTTCAACAACCGAGTCTGAAGCAGCGCCTGCGGTTACACCCGATGATGAAGTAAAAGTACCAGAAGCTAGAGTAGCTTCTGCGCAAACTTTTTCAGCGTTATCACCGACGCAAAGTCCTTCAGAATTTATTGCCGAGTTAGCTCGTTGTGCACAACCTATTGCGCAAGCCAATGATTTATATGCATCAGTGATGATGGCTCAAGCAATCGTTGAAAGTGGTTGGGGGGCAAGTACGTTATCTAAGGCACCAAACTATAACTTATTTGGGATTAAAGGCAGCTACAATGGACAATCTGTCTATATGGATACATGGGAATATTTAAACGGCAAATGGTTAGTGAAAAAAGAACCTTTCCGTAAATATCCTTCTTATATGGAATCATTCCAAGATAATGCGCACGTGCTAAAAACAACTTCTTTCCAAGCGGGCGTTTACTATTATGCTGGGGCTTGGAAAAGCAATACAAGCTCGTACCGCGATGCAACTGCTTGGTTAACAGGTCGTTATGCGACAGATCCTAGCTACAATGCTAAATTAAATAATGTCATTACCGCATATAACTTAACTCAATATGATACACCATCTTCTGGTGGAAATACTGGGGGCGGAACAGTTAATCCAGGAACAGGCGGCTCGAACAATCAATCAGGAACGAACACGTACTATACTGTAAAATCAGGAGATACCTTGAATAAAATTGCCGCGCAATATGGTGTGAGCGTTGCTAATTTACGCTCATGGAACGGCATCTCTGGCGATTTAATTTTCGTTGGTCAAAAGCTCATCGTGAAAAAAGGTGCTTCAGGTAACACTGGTGGCTCAGGCAACGGTGGTTCTAACAATAATCAATCAGGAACGAACACGTACTATACTGTAAAATCAGGGGATACCTTGAATAAAATTGCCGCTCAATATGGCGTGAGCGTTGCTAATTTACGCTCATGGAACGGTATCTCTGGCGATTTAATTTTCGTTGGTCAAAAGCTCATCGTGAAAAAAGGTGCTTCAGGTAACACTGGTGGCTCAGGCAACGGTGGCTCTAACAATAATCAATCAGGAACGAATACGTACTACACAATTAAATCAGGCGATACCTTGAACAAAATTGCCGCGCAATATGGCGTGAGTGTTGCTAATTTACGCTCATGGAACGGCATCTCTGGCGATTTAATCTTCGCTGGTCAAAAAATTATTGTGAAAAAAGGTACTTCTGGTAACACCGGTGGCTCAAGCAATGGTGGTTCTAACAATAATCAATCAGGAACGAATACGTACTACACGATTAAATCAGGCGATACCTTGAACAAAATTTCTGCACAATTCGGTGTTAGTGTGGCTAACTTACAAGCCTGGAATAACATCAGCGGTAGTTTGATTTTTGCTGGTCAAAAGATTATCGTGAAAAAAGGCGCCAACTCAGGTTCAACGAATACGAACAAGCCTACGAATAATGGTGGCGGTGCGACAACATCCTACACGATTAAATCAGGTGATACGCTGAATAAAATTTCTGCACAGTTTGGCGTGAGTGTTGCTAATCTACGTTCATGGAACGGGATCAAAGGCGATTTAATTTTTGCTGGTCAAACAATCATCGTGAAAAAAGGCGCTTCTGCAGGTGGCAATGCTTCTTCAACAAATAGTGCATCAGGCAAACGCCATACAGTTAAAAGCGGTGATTCACTTTGGGGCTTATCAATGCAATACGGAATCAGCATCCAAAAAATCAAACAATTAAATGGCTTAAGCGGGGATACAATTTATATTGGTCAAACTTTAAAAGTTGGTTAATTTAAGATTGAAAAAAATAGCTATCTTTGGTAACATGAGTCTTATAATAGAAAAAAACAATGAGAAGGAATAGTAGAAAGAACCATGTGATAGAGAGCGTATGGCTGGTGGAAATACGTACAGAAGCTTTTGAACTCGCCTTTTAAGTTACTTTTTTGAACAAACCAAGTAGGAAAAGTCGGTGACGATCGTTAAGACGTTTGAGGTTAAGGTGACGGTGACTGACCGTTTCTTTGACGAATTTAGGTGGTACCACGTTGCATTTGTATGTTCACGTCCTATAGGAATTTTTCCTATAGGACTTTTTTTTATCACTAAGTGGCTAGTTTAAGTCAGAATAGTGACAATGGCTGCAGGTGGCAAATTTTAAGAATGAAAAATTTTATATTACTAGGAGGAATAACATGAGCTACAATCACAAAGAGATTGAGAAAAAATGGCAAAAATATTGGGCTAAGAACAATTGTTTCAATACATTGGACGACCCAAATAAAGAAAAATTTTATGCACTAGATATGTTTCCCTATCCATCTGGACAAGGCTTACACGTAGGTCACCCGGAAGGCTATACAGCAACCGATATTCTTTCACGTATGAAACGTGCGCAAGGCTATAATGTATTGCATCCAATGGGCTGGGATGCGTTTGGTTTGCCAGCAGAGCAATATGCGTTAGATACAGGAAATGACCCAGCTGAATTTACTAAGAAAAATATCGAAACATTCCGTCGCCAAATTAATTCACTAGGATTCAGCTATGATTGGAATCGTGAAATTAATACCACTGATCCTGAATATTACAAATGGACACAATGGATATTTACAAAATTATATGAAAAAGGGTTAGCTTATGAAGCAGAAGTTGCGGTTAACTGGGTCCCTGAATTAGGAACTGTTATTTCAAATGAAGAAGTCATTGATGGAAAAAGTGAACGTGGCGGTTATGATGTGGTTCGCCGACCAATGCGTCAATGGATGCTGAAAATTACTGCTTATGCAGATCGCTTATTAGAAGATTTAGAGCTTGTTGATTGGCCAGAAAGTATTAAAGATATGCAACGAAATTGGATTGGACGTTCTGAAGGAGCTAATGTGACCTTTAAAGTCGCTGGCACAGAAGAAAGTTTCACGGTGTTTACAACCCGTCCGGATACCTTGTTTGGTGCAACCTATACTGTTCTAGCTCCTGAACTAGAACTAGTGAAAAAAATTACGACACCTGAACAAACAGCAGCTGTAGAAGCATATATTGAAGAAACCTCAAAAAAATCTGATTTAAATAGAACGGATTTAGCAAAAGAAAAAACAGGTGTTTTCACAGGTGCGTATGCTATAAATCCAGTCAATGGCCAAGAAATTCCAATTTGGATTGGCGATTATGTTTTAGCAAGCTATGGCACAGGCACAATCATGGCGGTCCCAGCGCATGATGAACGGGATTACGAATTTGCGAAAACATTTGGCATTGATATCCTACCAGTAATCGCAGGTGGCGACATTACAACAGAAGCCTATACAGGTGATGGACCGCATATCAATTCTGATTTCTTAAATGGATTAAACAAAGCAGAAGCCATCGCTAAAATGAATGAGTGGCTAGAAGAAAATCACGTAGGGAAAAAAGAAGTATCTTATCGTTTACGTGACTGGTTATTCTCTCGTCAACGCTACTGGGGTGAACCAATTCCTGTGATCCATTGGGAAGATGGAACAACCACAACGGTTCCTGAATCTGAGTTACCTCTACGTTTACCAGTAACATCGGATATTCGCCCAAGTGGAACTGGGGAATCACCATTAGCAAACATTGATGAATGGGTCAATGTCGTCGACCCTGAAACTGGTATGAAGGGAAAACGTGAAACGAATACTATGCCACAATGGGCTGGAAGCTCTTGGTATTACTTACGATTCATTGATCCTCATAATAAAAATGAAATTGCTGATTTTGAAAAATTAAAACGTTGGTTACCAGTTGATATCTATATTGGTGGTGCTGAACATGCGGTGTTGCATTTACTTTATGCTCGTTTTTGGCATAAATTCTTGTATGATATTGGTGTGGTTCCTACCAAAGAACCTTTCCAAAAATTATACAACCAAGGTATGATTTTAGGAGAAAACAACGAAAAAATGTCTAAATCACGTGGCAATGTTGTAAATCCCGATGATGTGGTGGCTAAATATGGTGCGGATACATTACGTCTTTATGAAATGTTCATGGGCCCATTAGATGCTTCCATTGCTTGGAATGAAAATGGCTTAGAAGGAAGTCGTAAATTCTTAGATCGCGTTTGGCGTCTGATTGTTGATGAAGAAGGCAAAATGCGTGACCGAATTACCACAATTAATGATGGCCGTTTAACGAAAGTTTATCATCAAACGGTTAAAAAAGTGACAGAAGATATGGCAAACTTGCACTTTAATACAGCGATTTCTCAATTAATGGTTTTTGTGAATGAAGCCAATAAAGTGGATGCCTTACCTTATGAATATGTGGAAGGATTTGTCCAATTACTTGCGCCAATCGCGCCACATATTGGTGAAGAACTATGGCAAATTTTAGGTAACGAGGAAAGTTTAACTTATGTCCCTTGGCCAACCTATGATGAAGCGGCCTTGGTAGAAGATGAAGTGGAAGTAGTTTTCCAAGTGAACGGAAAATTACGTGGCAAACAAAATGTCGCTCGTGGGTTAAGCAAAGAAGAATTAGAACAAATTGCAATGAACCATGAAGCTGTTAAAGAATTTATTGAAGGAAAAACAGTGCGCAAAGTGATTGCTGTTCCAGATAAATTAGTAAATATTGTTGCAAATTAAGTTATATGTTTTAATACTAACTAGTAATATTCATTTATACTCATATGAAATTTCCGATAGTTTCTAGCTAGAGACTATCGGAAATTTATATAAGAATGAATAGGATATTTCATGTTACAATTTCCTTGCATTATTTATTTTTTATAAAAATAAGAAATTTTTTTAATTGTTAGTGTATTCTATTTGGAGGTTTATGAGAAAGGATAAAGATAATGAAAATAGAAAATTCAATTTTTAAATTGATAAATATAGTCAGTTCATTAGTCATTTTATTGACTATTTTTGGAGCTGTTCAATCCGATAATTTAAACTTGTCAGAATTAAAAGCGTCTCACCTGATTTGTATTCTATTTATAATAGTTGCTATGACAATGTTGATAGTTTCTAGCTATTATAGAAAAAGATTCCTTATTTTTTTTGAGAATATGATATTTTTTTTGAAAAAACATCTGAAAAAAATAACATTTATATTGATTGCCATTACAGTTGTTTTCCAAATAATTATTGTAGCAGTAACTACCGCCCCAATTGGTTGGGATGTTGGTAGTATTTTTAATGGGCTAAAAAACTTAGATGTAACCAATGAATCCATTAGCAATTATTTATCAATGTATCCTAATAATTCTTTTTTCTTTTTTTTAATGTTGGGAATTATTAATTCAGTAAATCACTTTTCTCCTAATATTGGTAATACATGGCTTTTTTGGCAGTTATTGAATATCGTTGTTTTAGATACGGGTATAGGTGTATTAACAGTAGCAGCTAATAGACTTTTTTCGAAAAGAGTTAGTTATCTAGTTTTATATCTATCTATGTTTAGTCTAGCATTATCACCATGGTTATTAGTTCTTTATACTGATAGTCTTTCCTTTATGTTTGTTTCTTTAGTACTATTGGTTTATTCTTTTCTTGGAAAAAAGAATAAACATCATTTTATATGTATTCTTTTTTTAGGGATATTATGTGGAATTACCTTTTTGATTAAACCTTCTGCAATTATATTTTTAATTGCTTGGACAATAGTATTTATAGTAATTTTTGTTGCAAATTACAAAAAAAACAGGAAATATGTTAACATACTCAGTGTTTGTTTATTTGTTATAGGAATGGTAAGTTCAGTAACTACATTTACTATTTATAAAAATCAACAGACGGTTATTCAATATGATAAAGAAAAACAATTCCCTATGACACATTGGATGATGATGGGTTTAACTGGAAGTGGCGGTTATAACTCACAAGATGTATCAACCATGAGTAAGCTCAAAACAACTAAGGAAAGGAAAGAGTATGCAGGGAAGACAATAAAAAAAAGGCTCCAAGATTATGGAGTAGGTGGTTATCTGAAATTTATTATCAAAAAGCATTTTAATAATACTGATCGTGGTGATTTTGGTTGGGGAAGCGATGGAACTCCTCAAAAACCAGAAAATAAATCTAAATCTAAATTTCAGAGTTTTTTCAGAGATTTTTACTATCAGCAAGGAAAAAGAACAAGGACACTCCGTTTTTATATGCAAATTTTATGGATATTTACGTTATTTGGTATGTACTTAACAACAGTCTCCTTTGATAAAAAACAAATTTCATATAGAGAATTAATCATAAAGCTTACTATTATTGGAGCTATGATGTTTCTACTATTATTTGAAGGTGGTCGCTCGCGCTATTTAATTCAATTTTTACCATTTTTCTATTTACTTTCAGCAATTGGATGGGAAAGTGTGTTAACAGCAACTAATAGGAGGAAAAAAGAAAATGTCAAAACTTTTTATAGTAGTACCATGTTATAATGAAGAGGAAGTACTACCTATTTCCAGCAAGGTATTGTTGGATTTTTTAAAACGAATGATTGCTAAGAATAAAATAAGTACAGAAAGTTCCATTTTGTTTGTGGATGATGGTAGTAAAGATAAAACATGGGCTATTATTAAAAGACTATCTGAACAAGAAGAACATTTTAAAGGTCTTAAATTTAGTCGCAACTTTGGTCACCAAAATGCACTTTTAGCTGGTATGACGACAGCGGTTCAATTTGCAGATATGATTGTTACGATTGATGCAGATTTACAAGATGATGTCGAGGCAATTGAGGGAATGATTGATGCTTATCATGATGGAAACGATGTTGTTTATGGCGTTCGTAGTAACCGTGATACAGATACCGCGTTCAAAAGAAAAACTGCGGAAATGTTTTATTCATTTATGAATAAACTAGGTGTGAATACCGTACCAAACCATGCAGATTTTCGTTTGATGAGCAATCGGGCGACTAAGGTATTACTAACTTTTAAAGAAGAAAACTTATTTTTAAGAGGGATGGTTCCATTAGTTGGATTTCCTAGTACAAAAGTTTATTATTCAAGAAATATTCGAGTAGCTGGTGAGTCAAAATATCCGCTAAAAAAAATGCTTAATTTTGCTATGGAAGGCATTACTTCCTTTTCAATTGTACCAATAAAAATGGTTAGAAACATAGGGTTTATTACTTTATTAATTGGTATCTTTTATATGATTTATAGTTTAATACAACATTTTACAGGAAATGTTGAAGCTGGTTGGTCTTCTCTTATCATCAGTATCTGGTTTTTAGGGGGAATTCAATTAATCAGTCTGTCTATTGTGGGCGAATATATTGGTAAAATTTATTCCGAAGTTAAGGGGCGACCACGTTTTATTATTGAAGAAGAAGTCTAAATTAAAAAATAGAATTTTTTAGTAAAATACAAAATTGAGCTCGAGTACCGGCTGGAGAAATCTAGTCGGTATTTTTATGAAATGAAACGTTTACTGTATTGAACACTGAACCGAAGTTTCGTTTTGCTTCGCTGATAATTAGAGGAAATCAATTTATTAATTTCTTTTGTCAAGAATTGCTTTTATATTCGAGTGTTTAGCAATATGGAAAGGACAAAACTTTATCATTAAACAAATCAAGAAAAGGATTCAGCTAGAGCATCATTCTTAATTAGGATGTTCCGTTTTGATTATGTTTCGAATGCTTAAATTCAGGTGTATCCGTTGGCAGTTTTTTGATGAAGGACCTTAAAATTAAATTTTTCTACTATTTTGACTCATTCTTGTACAGTGGAATATGAAGAGATATTAAATTGCTTTGTCCAGTGTTTGATAGCATCTATTCTCCATTTTGATAAGCTTTTACTACTTTGTTCTTGAATGTATAATCATATTTTGCTAGTTTAAATACGCTTCCAAAGTTAGATTTTTGTTCTAATTTTGGAGGCGTATTACATTTTTTCACTTCTTTTTTGTATAGTAAAAGTTAATAAATAATGAAAATCTATTTTCTAAGTTTGTCGTTGTTGGTAATTGGTTAAGATCATACGTGAAAAGGGACCGACAATCAGCAATTGATAAGGAAGGGCAACAATAAAGTTCAGGCCCCAAGCTTGGAAATACGCACTTAGTGACAACGTCTGGCCTTCCATTAATAAGCCAAATAAAGACATACAAGTCACCATGCCGATAATCATGAGACTCGAAATGGTCAGAATAAGTAATAGCCGTTTTTCTTTATTAAAGGGTAAAGAAAAAGCGATTTTCTTAGCTAAGACACCAACGATGAAAACGTCTAAAATAAAAGCAACGATAAATCCAGGAAGCAAACCTTTTGATAAGGCGTACAATGAAAATTCTCCATGCAATAATAAATTATAGGTGCTCATTCCGAAAACCATCAGAAAGCACATTAACGTAGTAAAAAGCATTCCTTCTTTTTTATTAGTAGGCATTTTTTTCTCCTTTCATTTATTGAGAGTAATGATTGTTCTAGGCAGAAAAGGACAAATTCTCTCGACTTTTACTAGTGTAGCAAAAATAAAAGTTCTTCATAAGTTAGAATTTGCTAAGAATTAGATTCAAATAAAAAGGTGTACTAAGTCAGCAGTACACCTTTTTATTCGTTATTTAGTTTATTTTTGTGTTATTTGTAACATCCTCTCCAAACCATTTTTGAGAAATTTTACTAAGGGTGCCATCTTTTCGTAACGTTTCAAAGGCAGTATTGATTTTTTGGACTAATTGATTGTCTGATTTGCGGACGCCCACAGCAAAATCTTCATTGTCATAGCCTACATGAGAAATAGTATAGTTTTTTAAATTATCTTCGTGGGAAAGATAGTAGTTGGCGTAAACGCGATCGATTAGGAGTCCGTCAATTCGACCAGATTTTAAATCTAAGAAAGCTTCATTAAAGCCGTCATATAAAATAGGTGTTTGGTCTTTAACAAATTTTTTCAAAACGTCAGGCTGACTTTCGAAGCCATCATAGCCAGAAGAGCCGTTTTGAACCCCTAAAATTTTGCCTTGCATGTCGCTCGCTGTTGCAATGTTTTTTTCTTTTAAAGAAACAAGTACTTGGTCGTTCGTCATGTAAGGTTGTGTGAATTGAACTTTTTCGGCCCGCTCGCTCGTTTTAGTGTAGCCGTTCCAAATAAGATCAATGGTTTGATTTTGTAATTCTGTTTCTTTCATAGACCAATCAATCGGTTGGAAGTCAACGGAAATGCCATAAAGTTTAAAAACCGCTTTGGCTAAGTCGACATCAAAGCCGACAATTTTGCCTGATTTATCTTGAAAACCCATGGGCACAAAGGAGTCATCTAAGCCAATAATAATCCGTTTTTCTTCGTTAATCCGTGTCCATTGATCTTCGTTGCTTTTTCTTTTACCACAACCTGCAAATAGGAGTAAACTACAACAGATAACCAGCAAGGCTAAAGAATATTTCTTTTTCATCATAAACTCCTTTCTATTGGACGGGGGCAACCGTCAAAAGATTGTCTGCAATTTTTTCAGCGAAAGCCATATCGTGGGTCACGACAATCTGTGTCATGCCTTGTTTCCGTAAATCTAAAATAACTTCTTCCACTTGTTGGCGTAAAGCTGGATCTAGCGCGCTCGTTGGTTCATCGTACCCAAGAACTTTTGGCTTCATTGCTAAGGCACGAGCAAGTGCAACTCGTTGTTTTTGTCCACCGGAAAGTTGGTACGGATAGAGTTTTTCTTTACCAGCCAAGCCCAATTTTTCCAGTAATTCTAAAGCTTCTTGCTGACTTTTTGCTTTTTCTTCTTTTAGTACTAATGTAGGTGCTAAGGTAATGTTTTCTAAAACTGATAAGTGAGGGAAAAGTTGGAAATCCTGGAAAACGACCCCAACCACTTGATCGGCATTGTCCATTTCAGCAGGATTGAAAGGAACACCATCCAACAAAAGCTCACCAGAATCAATGGTTTCTAAACCAGCCAAACAACGAAGTAAAGTGGTTTTTCCGCCGCCTGAAGGACCAACAATCGTTAAAATTTTACCATCTGGAATTTCTAAATTTAAGTGATCAATAATGGTCCGGTTGTCAAAATGTTTGGTTAAATTTTTAATAGTTAACATGGTAGAGTCCTCCTATTTATAATATTGATAGAATTTTTCAATTTTCTTAGAAGCAACAGTCAAAATTGCCGTAAAGAGTAAATAAATCACTCCCACTAAAGCTAATGGCACTAATGTAACATCGCGGCTCATCGCAATTTTACCAGCACGTAAAAGATCGCCTAAGCCAAGAACATAAATAAGAGAAGTATCCTTGACCAAATTGATAATTTCATTTCCTACGGAAGGCAGCACGATTTTAACAACTTGTGGCAAAATAATCCGCGTGACTGTTTGAAAACGTGTTAAACGTAAAACCTTAGCAGCTTCATATTGACCTTGGGGAATTGCTTGAATCCCCCCGCGGAAAATTTCAGCAAAGTACGCAGCATAATTTAAAATAAATGCGAATAAGGCCGCATCGTAACGTTCAAAGACAATACCAATTAATGGTAAGCCGTAAAAAACAAAAATTAATTGTAACAATAGCGGAGTGCCGCGCATTAACCAAATGTAGAGGTTAATTAAGTAACGTAAAGGTTTAAACGAACTTTGTAAAATAAAGGCAATGATGATCCCCAGTGGAATCGAGCCAAGGAGCGTAAAGAAAAAGACTTTCAGTGTCATGCCAGCTCCGCTAACTAAAGCAGGTAAAATTTCTAAAATATAATCCATCATTTTTTCCTCCAACAATTTTTATTAAAAAAACAAAAAAGCCTCTTGGCTGTGAGCCAAGAGGACGAATCGCATTCGTGGTGCCACCTCAATTTACTTATCTTTCACAAGATAAGCCTTATGTAGTTGCGTTGACAACTACTCTCTGTTAACGATAGAGTCACCGGTTTTTCTTACTAAAGGATTCAGAAAAACATCTTTTAGGTGTGAGTAAAGAAGAATCCATCTTTTTCTTTCAGCCAATGAAAAAGTCTCTGTAAAGGAAGAGCTAAATTACTATGTCCTAAGCCTTGATTGTAAGTATGAAATTGTTCGAACGGAACAGAAAACCTGTTGCTTTTCTAGCTTATCCCATTAAGCATATAGAAAAGAGGACAACAGACTTGAGCAGTTGAGGCACTCTCTCAGGTTGAAAAGCGCATCTAAAAAAACAAAAAAGTCCTTTGGCTGAATAGCCAAAGGACGAATAATCAATTATCGTGGTTCCACCTTAGTTTATTCGTGTTTCGCAACACGAACCTTATGAAGTTCATAACTTCGCCTGTTAACGAGTGGTCCCGGACTTTCCTACTAAGGGTTCAAAAAGTCAACTCCCAGATGTGGTTCGCTGTTTCTTTACGTCTTTTTCCACCAACCAAAGACTCTCTTCACTAAAGGAAACAGTTACTCTTCTGTTCTCTGTTTTTCAATACTGTACCACCAGAAAAAATATCTGTCAACTCTTATTCTTAAAAAAATATTTTTCTTTCAAAAAGTAAGTGCTGAAAAAGGACAAATGTATGGAAAATCATGTAAAATGTAGGTAAGTTGTTTGAACAGAAGGAGGAGTTTTGGTATGAAACAGAAAAAGTGGTTAATCGGACTTGTTGCACTGGGCTTGGTTTTAGCAGCATGTGGAAGTGGCGGTTCGAAAACGACCTCAAACGAACCAGCTACACAGAAAATTAACGTCGCATCTGGTGGTGAACTCTCGACATTAGACAGCGCTCATTATACAGATGTCTATAGTTCCGATATGATTGGTCAAGTAGTTGAAGGCTTGTATCGACAAGATAAAAACGGAGATCCTGAGCTAGCTATGGCGAAAGCAGAGCCACAAGTTAGTGAAGACGGGTTAGTCTATACATTCAAGTTACGAGAAGCAAAATGGACAAACGGGGATCCAGTTAAAGCAGGGGATTTTGTAGTTGCGTTTAGAAACGTGGTCGATCCAGCATACGGTTCAAGTAGCAGTAATCAAATGGATATTTTTAAAAATGGGCGTGCGGTGCGGGAAGGACAAGCCACGATGGAAGAATTTGGTGTCAAAGCAATCGATGACCAGACACTAGAACTAACATTGGAAAATCCAATTCCTTATTTAGCCCAAGTCTTGGTTGGGACACCTTTTATGCCTAAAAATGAAGCCTTTGCCAAAGAAAAAGGTACTGCCTATGGGACTTCTGCAGATAATTTTGTTGGCAATGGGCCGTTTGTAATTTCAGGTTGGGATGGCAATTCCGAAACTTGGAAATTGAAGAAGAATGATCATTATTGGGATAAAGAACACGTAAAATTGAATGAAATTGATGTTCAAGTAGTGAAAGAAATTGGCACAGGAGCCAATCTTTTTGATAATGGCGACTTAGATTACACTGTTTTAGCAGATACTTATGCACTTCAGTATAAAGAGTCAAAACAAGCGCATTTTGTACCTAAAGCCATGGTGGGTTATTTAAGCCCCAATCATCGCCGTGAAATTACCGGCAACGAACATGTTCGAAAAGCTTTTTTACAAGCGATTGACAAAGAAACTTTTGCAAAAGAAATTTTAGGAGATGGCTCGACAGCTTTAAATGGTTTTGTACCAGCTAATTTTGCAAAAAATCCAGACACAGGTGAAGATTTCCGCAAAGAAAATGGTGATTTGTTGCCATATAATATTAAAGAAGCCCAAGCTAACTGGACCAAAGCGAAAGAAGAGTTGGGCAAAGATAAAATTGAATTGGAACTAATCTCAGCGGACTCAGCGATTGCCAAGAAAACCATTGAATTTGTTCAAGGGCAATTGCAACAAAATTTACCAGGTTTAACAATCAAATTAAAATCATTGCCTTTGCAAAATCGTTTGGATTTACAAACAGCAGGTAATTACGATTTAGCCTTTGGAACATGGACACCTGACTATGCTGACCCCATTAATTTTTTAGAATTTTATGACTCAAAAAGTGGCTTAAATACTTCTGGTTATAACGATTCAGCGTATGATGCAGGTCTCCAAAAAGTTAGAAAAGATTACGCCAATGAACCTGAAAAACGCTGGAATGAATTACTAAGTTTAGAAAAAACATTAATTGAAAAAGATGCCGGTGTTTTACCCTTATTCCAAGGAGCCATTGGTTACTTGAAATCAGATCGCTTACAAGGTTTGCAAGTATTTTCTTTTGGTCGCACAGTATCCTATCGTTTAGCTTATGTAGAAGAATAAATTGACTTCTGAAAAGTCCTATCTTTTGAAAAAGTCTGCTTTCTGTTTTATCCTTAAAGTAGGAAAATTAACTAAAAAAATCAACTATGAAAGGTAGGTTTTTCAAATGTTTAGCTTTCTATGGGCATTAATTGTCGGAGGAATTATTGGCGCAATTGCTGGCGCAATTTTAGGAAAAGACGTGCCAGGTGGCATTATTGGAAATATTATCGTGGGCTTTTTAGGAAGTTGGGTAGCATCACTCTTGTTGCCTTCTTTAGGACCAGTCATCGGCGGTTTTCCAATTATCTCAGCGTTGCTAGGAGCGATTATCTGTATTGCTATTTACTCTTTTATTGTAAACCGCAAGGCGTAAAATTGTATCAAAATGATATCTTGAAAAGCATCATAAAACTTGTGAAGGTTGATCAAACCATTACTTTTGATGTCTTTTCTCTCATATTTTAAGTCTATGACAAAAATCTCTTTGGATTTTTGTCATAGACTCTTTTTTTTTAAAAATATTTATTATGAGAATTTCCTGCGTTAGACTGCTTATTTTTCATTTATTATTCATTTTTGATAATGGAAGTTTTGTTGGATAAAGTGAATAGCTCAAGGTTCAACAAAAATAAAGAAAAAATTAATATGTTAAGTTTGGGGAAGGTGAAATGCTGCTCTCATAATACGCCGTTTTATTCATTAAACGATAGTTGAAAAAAATAAGTGCCCTTGTTATTCTTTGAATTAAACTAATGGGGGCGAAAAGCATGGAATCGTTAAAAAGTAATCTTTTTTTGACCAGAGAAGCATATTTGGAAGCTTTTGAAACAATCATGACACCTTTAAAAACGGCTATTTTAACATCAGAAAAACCTGGCGTAAATTTTGGGTCCAGTGGTGCTGTCTATGATCAGCAACATGCTGAAATGGAAGCGCTCATTCGACCATTATGGGGAATTGGACCGTATTGGGTTGCTTGTAAAGATGATGTTTTAAGAGATGCTTATGTGGAAAAATTAATCGCAGGAACTGATCCGTCATCCCCAGACTATTGGGGCGATATTGTTGATTATGATCAATATATTGTGGAAGCAGCAGCATTATCTTTAACTTTATTGCTTCATAAGACATATTTTTGGTCCTGTTTTTCTGAGAAACAGCAAGAAAATATCATGGTTTGGTTAAATAAGGCACTTGGTTGTAAAATTCCTAAAAATAATTGGACGTTTTTCAAAGTGCTCATTCGTTTAGCACTCGAGGGATGTGGACAAGTGATTAACCAAACGGAACTAGAGGAAGAATTGGCGTTGATTGAACGCATGTATTTAGGTGATGGTTGGTATATGGATGGTAAAACTACGCAAAGAGATTATTATATTTCGTTTGCTTTTCATTATTATAGTTTGATTTATGTCAAATTTATGCGAGAAAGAGATCCTATTCGTGCGAAACGTTTTACAGAACGAGCCGTTATGTTCGCGCAGGACTATCTGTACTATTTTGATGAGGAGGGCGAAGCGTTACCTTACGGACGTAGTCAAACGTATCGGTTTGCTCAAGGAGCGTTTTTCGCAGCTTTGATATTTGCAGAAGTAGAGGCGTTACCTTGGGGACAAATGAAAACGCTGTTAGCAAAACATTTACACTGTTGGATGCAACAGGCTATTTTCACTTATGATGGTCGGTTGTCCATTGGCTATCATTACGAAAATTTAGTAATGGCAGAAGGTTATAACGCACCAGGCTCTCCGTATTGGGCTTTTAAAACATTTTTGTTGCTCGCAGTGGATCAAGACCATCCGTTTTGGCGTGCTGAACCGCTGGCGATAAAACGAGAAGAAAAGCGTTTGATAGAAAAGGGAAACATGTTATTAATCCATCCTAAAATGAAAACGCATGTCCTCGGCTATCCTGCAGGACTATGGCTTGAAAATCAAGCACATGCTGCGGCTAAATATAGTAAATTTGTCTATTCTAGCCGCTTTGGTTTTAGCGTTCCCAAAGCTGGTGCGCGTTATGAGGAGGGGGCTTTTGATAACGTATTGGCTGTTTCTCGTGATGGTGAATATTTTCGTGTTAAAGGGAAAGTTCATGATTTTTATTTAACAGAGGAGCAAGTTTATTATAAATGGCTACCTTTTCAAGAAGTAGAAATTGAAACAACCATTTATCCTTTTGGAGAATGGCATGTTAGAGTACATGAAATAGTGACATCGGTTCCATTAAAAGTGCGCGAAGGAGGATTCAGTCTACCGTTACTTGGAAAATTTTCAGAAAAAGAACTTGGTAAAGAGTGGGCTAGAGTCGATTCAGGAGAATTGTGTTCGCAAATAGTTGCAATTGAAGGGTATGACCACGCAGGTATTCTTCAACCTGAACCCAATACATCGTTGTTTTTCCCAAGAACAAGTTTACCTTATTTGCAAAAAGAGCTACCAATAGGAACGCATCGCCTGATTTGTTTGGTAGGTGGTGTGACAAGGGAGGAATAAAAAATGATAAAAATCGAATTGAAAAATAAAGACAATCAGATTATTACTGGCCGAATCGATCACGAGAAGCCAGAAGCGCCATTCGTGGCGGAGGGAGACACGTTAGCGGTATTAGCAATTAAACAGTACCTTTATCAAGTTGGCGATAAAATTGTAGTGACTTATACAGGGGCTACCCCTTATTTGATGGTTCAATTAGATGAAACTTTGGCTCCTTCATTGATTTATCTAAAAGAAAAAGTTTGGGAATATCAAATTCCATTAGAAGAATCTGCTCGAAAAGCTTTTGTTGATACGGCCTTTCATTCGGCAAGGCACCAAATAATAGTTCGACAAGCGCACACGTTTGAAAAAGACAATTATCAAAATCTTTCTATGAATACACATGACCAAAAAGAATATTCAGGAGCCTATCCTCATGCGTATGCAAACGTTGAAACGAGAGACGATGCTGTTTTCTTTGCGAAAAATGCTATTGATTCTAAGTTTGGTAACCTTTCTCATGGCTCGTATCCATTTGCTTCTTGGGGAATTAACCAACAAAAGGAGGCACAGTTAACGATTGACTTTGGCAGACCTGTAGAAACGGACTGGATCCGCTTGCTATTTCGGGCGGATTACCCACATGATAGCTATTGGGAGGAAGTCACTTTAGCCTTTTCAGATGGAGAGGAACGAGTAGTTGCCACAACGAATACCGCCTGTTTTCAAGAAATAAAGTTCCCAATGAAAACAACACAAACTTTGACATTAAAATGCTTACGAAAAGCGCTGGACTATTCTCCATTTCCAGCGTTGACCCAAATTGAAGTATTCGGTCGGAATAAATAACAAGAGGTCGGGACAGAACCGTTTAGCTCCGAGAAATAAGAAGAAATTTCCGAAAATTGATCTTTGATTTTTGGAGACCAAGTAGGTATTGTTCATCATCGAATCACTACGTTCTTCGTGATTCTCAACAATTTCGGCTTATTTCCGAAGGACCTTCAACTCTTAGAGCTTTAGCTCTTAGAAGTTGTTGAGATCGGAGCAACGCGTAGTGTTGGTTCTGTTCCCGCCGTTTATCAGTTTTTGAGCGTGGAGCAAAAATCCAAAGTGATTTTTGTCCCCCGCTCTTGTTTTTAAGAGAAATAATCAAGAAAGGTCGCTTTTTATTTTCTTTTACGTTATAATACAATAAGTTAATATGTTAACAAGTTAAGGAGTGATGGAGATGTGTAGTCAAGAAAATAAACAAAGACTGATCTCTCTAGGAGAAAATGTCACAGATGAATGGATTCAAACGCAATTAAATGAATGCGTTTCAAAAATTGCTAAAAATATGCAGCGTTTCGGAACACAGTTTCCTTCAGCTTGTGCTACGAATGGTCGATATCGTCTCAAAGCTAACGATGATTGGACCAATGGCTTTTGGACAGGCATGCTTTGGCTGGCATATGAGTGGTCTCACCAAGAAAAATTTCGTTTACTGGCAATGGAAAATATTGACAGCTTTCAACAACGGTTAGAGGAGCATTTTGTTTTGGACCACCATGACATTGGTTTTTTATATAGTCTATCGGCGGGTGCTGGGTATAAAATTACCGGTGATGAGCGCTGTAAACAAGAAGTGCTAGCTGCCGCTGAAGTATTGTCAGCACGATTCCAAGAAAATGGCTCCTTCATTCAAGCGTGGGGCCATTATGGTGATCCCAAAGAATATCGATTAATTATCGACTCATTAATGAATTTACCGCTTTTATTTGAAGCAACTAAATTATCTGGAAATAGGGTTTATGAGGAAATTGCCTCACGTCACTATCATACGTTAATGAAAACGGTGATTAAATCCGATGCGACAACTTATCATACCTATTATTTTGATCCAGAAACAGGCAAACCAAAACATGGAGCTACGCATCAAGGACATAGTGATACTTCCATTTGGGCACGAGGCCAAAGTTGGGCAATTTTAGGGATTCCCCTAAACGAAACATTTCTCCATTCCCAACCATTTCCAGAAATTTATCCACAAATAGTGGAGGTTTTTCTAGCTCATTTGTCAGCAGATTTAATTCCCTATTGGGATTTTGATTTTAATGACCAAATGCCATCTGACAAAGATAGCTCGGCACTGGCAATTGCGGCATGTGGTTTATTGGAAGCAGACAAACTACAGGCTTTTCCTCAAGCGAAAGAGCTTGCCAAAGGAATGATTTATCAATTAGGAGAATATTATCGTACGCAAAATGATTCCGAAAATGAAGGACTGCTACTCCATGGTGTTTACGCACATGCAGAAGGAAAAGGGATTGATGAACCCAATTTATGGGGCGATTATTTTTACATGGAAGCCTTAATGCGTTTAGCAAAACCATCATGGCAAAGATACTGGTAAAGGGGAAAAATGATGCAAACGTTTGAGATTAAAGAAGACTTTTTATTAAATGGACAACCAATAAAAATTATTAGCGGGGCGATTCATTACTTTCGAATGACACCTAGCCAATGGGAAGATAGCCTCTATAATCTGAAAGCTTTAGGAGCTAATACAGTAGAAACCTACATTCCTTGGAATATTCATGAACCAGAAGAAGGCGTATACGATTTTGAAGGAATGAAAAACATTGAAGCATTTGTCCGCTTGGCAGAAAAACTGAATTTACTAGTTATTCTGCGTCCTTCGGCTTATATTTGTGCAGAATGGGAGTTTGGTGGCTTACCAGCATGGCTTTTGAAAGAAAAAGGTGTGCGATTACGTTCGACAGATCCTATTTTTATGACTAAAGTTCGTAACTATTTTCAAGTATTATTGCCTAAACTAGCACCGCTGCAGATAACACAAGGTGGACCAGTGATCATGATGCAGGTTGAAAATGAATATGGGTCCTATGGCATGGAGAAAGCGTACTTGCGACAAACCAAGCAGATAATGGAAGAACTGGGGATTGAGGTTCCTCTTTTTACATCTGATGGCGCTTGGGAAGAGGTTTTGGATGCGGGTACGTTAATTGAAGAGGATGTTTTTGTGACAGGAAATTTTGGTAGTCATTCGAAAGAAAATGCTGCCGTTTTGAAAAAATTTATGACTCGTCATGGTAAAAAATGGCCGTTGATGTGCATGGAATACTGGGATGGGTGGTTCAATCGTTGGGGCGAACCAGTGATTCAGCGGGAAGGTACCGACTTGGCGAAAGAAGTAAAAGATATGCTGGCAGTGGGTTCTTTAAATCTCTATATGTTTCATGGAGGAACAAATTTCGGCTTTTATAACGGGTGTTCGGCGCGAGGTGCAAAAGATTTACCTCAAGTCACTAGCTATGATTATGATGCTTTATTAACAGAAGCAGGAGAACCAACAGAAAAATATTATGCCGTTCAAAAAGCAATTAAAGAAGTATGTCCAGAAGTTTGGCAAGCACAACCACGCACGAAAAAACTGGGGAATTTAGGAAGCTTTCCAGTAACTGCTAGCGTATCCTTATTCGCAGTAAAAGATCAAATGATGACACCGAAGACCACCACGTATCCATTAAGTATGGAAGAAGCTGGCTCAGGCTATGGCTACTTGCTTTATTCGTTTGATTTAAAAAATTATCATCATGAAAATAAACTAAAAGTGGTCGAGGCCAGTGATCGTTTACACATTTATGTAGATGGAGATTTAGCTGCTACCCAATATCAAGAGACAGTGGGAGAAGAGCTACTCATTTCAGGGCAAACTGAAAAAGACACACTTGCGTTAGATATCCTAGTGGAAAACTTAGGTCGCGTTAATTATGGCTTTAAATTAAATAATCCCACACAAAGTAAAGGAATTCGAGGTGGAGTGATGCAAGACATTCATTTTCACCAAGGCTATCAACACTATCCCTTAACTTTTTCACAAGAGCAATTAGCCAAGATTGATTACACAGCTGGAAAAAATCCATTGCAGCCTTCGTTTTATCAAGTAACATTTGAATTAGAACAGCTAGCAGACACGTATATTGACTGTCGAGGCTACGGCAAAGGATTCGTTGTGGTCAATGGCCATCATCTAGGTCGTTATTGGGAAATAGGACCCATTCATTCGCTGTATTGTCCCAAAGAATTTTTACAGCAAGGACAAAATGAAGTAGTAATTTTTGAAACAGAGGGAATTGAAATTGAGTACTTGAAATTTACGAATCAAGTAATCATAGATTAAAAAAATAGAAGTAGAAGCTGAAATTTATTCGGCTTCTACTTCTATTTTGGTTTTGAAATATTTCCAATGTTTATAACTAATAATATATTCAGCAACACTACCATCTGCGAGATAGGAATGTTTAACTTGTTTAACAGCGGGTTCACGAAAACTTAATTGAAGTAAATTCAATAACTCAGCATCTTCGGGAAAGACAATTTCATTTGTTTCTACAGAAGCCAACGAGAAGAGGTCTACTGAAAAATCTTTACGGACTCGTTCATACACACTTGCATAAGCTGTGAGGTCCTTTGAGAGCGGCTCTTTAACAAGCTTTTTGGGAAGATGTGTGATATGTACGAGAAAGGGTGTATCTTCAGAATAGCGTACACGCTTGATTCTATAATAAGAAGCGTTAGCTGGTAAGCCTAATTCCTTTAAAATTTCGGCTTGATTATCTTCTTCAATTGAAAGGACTTTAACTTTTTCAGAGTCTAAAGAATGCAACTCGATATCAGAAAATTTTACATTTTGAGAAACTTTTGATTTCGAAACAAAGGTCCCTTTTCCTTGGATACGATACAAGTAACCTGCACTGGTCAGCTCATTCAGTGCTTTGACAGCTGTGATAGAACTAACAGCATATTTTCGTTTAATATCGGCTTCAGAATAAAATTTATCACCAGGAATAAAGGTATGATTTTTTATTTCACGTAAAAGGTCTTGTTTAATTTGTTCATATTTAGGTAACATGCGATTGCCTCCATTCTAGTAATCGAATGAATTAAGCATAACATGTTAACTAGCCTTTAGCAAACACTTTGAAAAAGAGGAAAGACAATTTTTATTTAAAGAATTCAAAAAAATAAATTCAATATATTAAGATATTAGGTTTACGGATAACTTAGTATGTGTTATAGTAAGTTCGTAGAGAACATAACATGTTAAGTAGGGTCACCTACATCTAGGGAGGGAAATTCGTGGAAAACATTGTACTAATTAGTCATGGTAGCATGGCTGAAGGCGTCAAAGTTAGCTTAGAAATGATCGTTGGTCGGCAAGAACACGTGCATACAGTCTCATTACGACCAGATAGCGACAATCTTCAATTTGAGAAAGAGCTAAATGAAAAAATGAAAGCCCTTAACGGTACGACACTGATTATTGCTGATTTACTAGGAGGAACGCCATGTAACGTGGCAACTAAGAATTATTTGAACGTTGACGGAGTGGAAATTATTGCAGGGATGACGCTCTCTGTTGTGATTGAAGCAGTGGTTAATCAACAGGCTTCGATTAAAGAATTAGTTTGTTTAGCACAAGAAAATATTGTTGATGTAAAGGCTGGAATGAATCAAGCGGAACAAGAGATTTCAGAAGCCAGCAAAGAAAAAGAGTTAAGTAACTATAGTCAATATGCTGGAAAAGAAAATATTGTAAACACACGGATTGATGAACGGTTAATTCATGGACAAGTAGCGGGAATTTGGTCGACAAGTCTTAGTACACAGCGAATAATTGTAGCCAATGATGAGGCGGCTACAGATCCTTTACAAAAATCATCTTTGAGAATGGCAGCGCCTTCTTCGATGCGTTTATCTGTTCTTGGAGTAGAGGCTGCCGCTAAAAATATTCAATCAGGAAAATATGGTAAACAGCGTTTATTTTTATTATTTAAAAATCCGAAAGATGTGCTCCGCTTTATCGAAGCGCAAGGACCTATCAAAACTGTAAATGTTGGGAATATGAGTTACAAAGAAGGAGCACGCGAAGTAACAAAAAGTATTCAAGTTTTACCAGAAGAAGAACAAATTTTTGAAACAATCGCTTCAAAAGGCGTCACTGTGACAGCCCAATTAGTTCCAAACGATCCAGTCGTTGATTTTATGAAAAAATTACGCGGCTAAAACTGTCAGACTAAGAAAGAATATTTTTAAATTTAGGAGGAAATTTCAATGCATTTAGCAGCGTATCAAATTATTTTAATTACTATTTATGCGTTTATTGCTATTAATGACTCACTTATTTCAAATACGTTGACGCAACCAGCTATTGCTGGAATGATTTCTGGAATGATTATGGGAGATTTAAAAACTGGTTTAATGGTTGGCGGCACTCTTCAATTAATGCGTTTAGGAATTGCTGCTTTTGGTGGAGCATCGGTACCTGATTATTTCACAGGGGCTGTTTTAGGAACCGCTTTCGCTGTAATCTCTGGAAAAGGAGCGGAGTATGGCATTGGTTTAGCTGTTCCTGTTTCTCTGTTGATGTTGCAACTAGATGTAGTCGCCCGTTTTTGTAATGTCTTTTTACTTCATAGTGTCGATAAAGCGATTGATAAGATGCAAGTAAAACGGATTCCACGTTTAGTTTTATCTGGTTCTGTTCTATGGGGACTGTCTCGTGCCATTCCGATTTTATTAATGTTATTAGCGGGGGATGCTGTAGTAACAACGATTACCGATAACATGCCAGAATGGCTAATGACGGGCTTAAAAACAGCTGGAGGAGTATTACCTGTTGTCGGTGTAGGGATTTTATTACGTTACTTGCCAACGAAGCAATATATCCCCTATTTACTATTAGGCTTTTTCTTAGCGGCTTATTTAAAAGTTCCAATGTTAGGTGTTTCGATAGTTGGGATGGTAGCAGCGATGCTTGTATTTAAACGTGATGGGGCAAAAAGCACGACACAAGCAACAACAGGAAATGGTGATTTTGAAGGAGGATATGACGGCGATGAGTAAGCATAAACTGACAAAAAAAGAATTAAATGCAATTAGCTGGCGTTATATTTTAGGAAGCCAATTAAACTGGAACTATGAACGTATGATGAGTTCAGGATATTTATACGGCATCTTACCTGTTTTAAAAAAATTCTATGGTCATGATGAAGCACAATTTCAAGATATGATGCGCACACACAATCAATTTTTTAACACCAATGCTATTTTTGGGAATTTAATTATGGGGATTGATGTTGCGATTGAAGAGCAAGATGGCTATAAAGCGAAAGAAACAATTATTGCGCTAAAAACAGCTCTGATGGGTTCTTTGGCAGGCGTTGGGGACTCTTTATTCCACGTTATTTGGGGGACGATTTTCGGCTCTGTTGCAGGGACACTGGCTCAAAATGGTTCGGTGGTTGGCTGTGTTATTTGGATTATTGCAAATATTGCACTATTGTTTGGTCGGGCCGCGCTCTTACCACTTGGTTATAAGCAAGGGGTCAAACTAGTGACGACCTTAAAAGACAAGTTATCTGCCTTTACGAATGCAGCAACTGTTCTTGGTGTGACTGTGATTGGTGCCTTAATTCCTTCAGTTATCAAGGCGACAGTTCCTTTTGTTTATAAAAAGAACGGGGTCGAATTAGTTATTCAAGATACGTTAGATGCGATTTTGCCTTCCTTAGTTCCAATCTTACTTGTTCTTTTGACTTATTGGATGTTAGGTCAAAAGAAACTAAATTCCACACGAGTGATTTGGATTATTTTAATTTTATCGATTGTTTTGAGTGCCTTTGGTATTTTGGCGTAAAAAGTATATTAAGTGATTTTCAGAGAGTCGGAGAGTGTAGAAAGTATTTTTCTTCACTCTTTTTCTCTAATTCGGATGTAAGCGTTTTACGATAATTTTTTAGGAGGAGAAAGAATGAAAAACAGGAAAATATGGGTAATGCTGGTCGGACTGTTTACTGCTTTGACGAGTGGATTTATGGGAACCACCCTTACTTTTGCAGAAGAAAACGAAGCGAGCCAAACGATTGAGCAACCCTCTTACATTTCAGATTTCCCCAATCAAGTTGGGCATTGGCAAGATTTGGTAGGAACAGCAGAAAAAAAGAATGATTCTGCTGGTTTATGGATCGCAAACACGAAGCAAGGGACAAACCTCGAATCTGTCTCTATCAATCTTGATGCACGCGAACAATCTTCAGGAGATCTTGAACTAACCTTTTTATATGAAGGGCAAAGTAACTTCGGATTGGTTTTTCGCGGAGATAAACAAAAGACGAGTCAATGGCAATCTTTTGCTTATAATCGTGACGGTCGCTGGCAGTTAGGACAACCAGGCGGTAAATGGCTAACTAATATTCCGGGACCAACATTACTAAGTGGTCAACAATATAAACTGCTAGTTCGCTATGATGGGAAAAAAATTCAAACATTCCTGAATGATCAATTATTTTATGAAAATGAAGAGGTTCATTATCCTGATGGTACGTCCATTAATGATGACTGGATGGGTGCTGTAGGAATTAGACTATTTGGTAATCTATCAAAGCTGAATATCATTTCTATGAAAAGTGGCCCCGTTGGTAGCATTCCTGTTATCGATTCATCTGCAGAATACCGAGAATTAAAAGAAAAATGGCGAAATCAGCTTGTTTCAAAAGAATATGATTCAACTAACCAAGCGCTTGTAGACTACGTCCAAAAAATCTCCAATGAAGCAACAGAACTCGATCAAACGATGAATAAAGAGCCGAACCGCAGCTATTTATGGCCACTAGAGCCTGGCAATACGCCATCGGCTGATTTAACGACTCAATTTACCAAATTGCAAAAATTAGCGTTAGCCTATGGAACGAAGGGGAGTACGCTTTACCAAGATGACAAATTGGCAGCAACCATTATTGATGGCTTAGATTTTATGGTAACGCAAAAAGGATATGATGGGAAAAAGTACCATGGAAATTGGTGGGACTGGCAAATTGGTGTGCCACAGAAGTTTCTTAATATTCTAATGATTTTAGAGGATAAAGTTTCTCCAGAAAAGCAACAAATCTATACAAATGCGCTGAGCAGTTATGTCCCAGATCCGTTTAAACAGTTGTATACAAAACCACAAGGAACGTTTGTGGATTTAGCTTTTATCCCAAATTTTGTGACATCAGGAGCGAACCGAACGGACTTAGCTTTAACTGTTTTGGGGTTAGGAATTTTACAAAAGGATAGCGGGAAAATTAACCAAGCATCCAGTAGTATCGTCGATGTATTTAAATTAGTCACAAAAGGTGATGGTTTTTACCAAGATGGTTCTTTTATCCAGCACAATAACATTCCTTATACAGGTTCGTATGGCAATGTTTTGGTGAAAGGGGTTGGACAAATTTTGGCCATTACAGCAGATTCATCTTTTCAAATGGATGCAACTCTTGTGACAGAATTTGTTGAAAATGTTGATCGTGCCTTTCTTCCTTTGATTTATAAAGGTGAAATGCTACCAACCGTGAATGGCCGTTCCATCTCAAGAGCCCCAGCAGTTGGAAAAACAGGCTACGGCTCAACTACCATGTATAATTTATTAATTGTGGCTAAATTTGCCCCTAATAATTATCAAAAGAAATTTCAAGAAGCCGTTAAATATTGGATGAAGGAGAACCCAGATTATTATTTGACAAATGCTCGTGATTTTAATGATTTACAGATGACTATGCAACTTTTAACTAATCCAGAAATTACGGGAGGGCAACTTCCTTTTACAGGCACGAAACTTTATGCTTCGATGGATCGATTTGTCCAACGCACACCTAGTTATATGTTTGGGCTAGGCTTGTATTCAAAGCGCACTGCATCTTTTGAAGCAGGGAATAAAGAAAATAAACGTGGCTGGCACACTGGTGACGGAATGATGTACGTATATAATGATGACGAGGTTCAATTTAATTCCAGCTATTGGCCAACTGTAGATCCCTATCGACTACCAGGAACAACGGTAGATACCATTTCTTTGGCAGATGAAGTTTCAGCATTTACAACAATCACATCGAAAGAGCAATGGGTTGGTGGAGTAACGTCAGACAATCAGGCAGTAGTAGGGATGGCTCTTAATAAAGACGGGACCAAAAATAATGGGAAACTTTTACCTATGAACCTACAAGCTAAAAAATCTTGGTTTGTATTAAATGGGCAAATTATCGCATTAGGCGCAGGAATTAAAGGGGATACAGAAGCTTCGATTGAGACAGTTGTTGATAATCGTTTGTTAAATGATGCGTATCAGTATCAAGTGCTATCAAATATTGGGGAGATTCATGAGAAAAATGAAACGAGTAAAAAACAATGGTTATTACTAAAGTCGGATCATTCCAATGCTAATATGGGTTATTATTTTCCAGAAGAAACAACGGTAAATGTTAAAAGTGAAACTAGAAAAGGAACCTATAAAGCAATTAATGAAGCATTTCCAAGTGATAAAGAATATGTAGGTGATTATCGAACATTTACGATTCAACATGGTCAACACCCAACGAACGAGCATTATGCTTATGTAGTTTTACCAGGAATCGATGAAACTGATTTAAAAACATATGCTGCCAAAAAAACAGTAGAAGTTCTCTCAAATACAGAAGAAATTCAAGCAGTTAAGCAAGAAGAAGAAGGCTATCTTGGGGTTAACATTTGGTCAGAAACTGGCGGTACAATAGCAGGGATTACCTCAAATAAAGCTATTTCTTTAATGAGAAAGACACAACAACACCAAAAAACGTATACTTTCTCTGATCCCACACAAACAACTAAGACACTGACTTTAAAAATACCAAAAGATTACAGCACAGTAATTAGTCAAAGTGACGGAATCACTTATGATGATGCAACAGAAACCTTTACTATTAATTTTGAAAATGCTGCAGGAAGTAGTAAACAAATTATTGTAGAATAACTAAAAGAAATTAAAGTAGCCTCAAATTCCAGTTTAATCGGAATTTGAGGCTACTTTGTTGAAATTATTTAAGATTCTAACATTTCTGCAGGTAATAAAATCGTTTCACGATGGCCATCATCAAAAGCAAAAATTCGCGACGGATATGCCGTAGAATAACTAAATGGTAAGTCGATGGCCATTTCTACTGAACTATTTTCTTGAGAAAAATGGACAGTCACTTTGCCATTATTGTTCAACAAATCAAAGTGAAGTAAGTCGTTTAAAGGGATAACCCCTTTTAGATTTAAGTCAATAATCAACCAAATACTATCAATTAAGCCACTAGGTAAGCTAGAAACAACACCTAATGAAGCATAGCGGCTACGGTCACTATCAAAACGTTCAAACATATGGATGACCTCCTTTTTGTTTACTTACTTTTAGTATACTGCAAATTTAAAAAAAAGAAATTGTTTCGTTTGAAAATATTGCGTAGATTAGCAAAAATTTAATATTCCTCTGTAGCTTCCTAGCTTTGCAGGTGTCATCATTTATGTGAAGAAATCACGACATGCAGTAAAAAGAAAATGGGACGTACGTTGTTTCAACGTACATCCCATTTCTAAAACTTAAGAGAATCAGCTGAACAAAAGTGTACTCTTTATTCGGCTAATTCTGGTTCAGTCGTTTCAGCAGCTGTTCCTTCTTCTTCTTCAGGAGCAGTTTGTGCTTCAACAATAGCAACTAGTTGTTCTTCTGGATCAGTTAAAATTTCATAGTCTTTGTGTTCAGGTAAATCAGCGATTGTAAGAGCATCACCAATTTCTAAGTTTGTAATATCTACTTCAATTGATTCTGGCAATTTGTCTGGTGTGGCTGCCACTAAAACAGTGTACAAGTTTTGAGCTAAGGTACCCCCAGCTTTCACACCTGCAGATTCACCAATTAATTGAACTTCTGCTTCGACTTCTGTTGTTTCTTTCATATTTACAGATAAGAATTCAACATGAAGCATTTGACCAGTAAAGGTATCTAACTGTGCTTTCGACATTAATGTGTTGATGTTTTTGCCATCAACTGTCATTTTAATAACGGTGTTAGCACCATGTTCGCGTAAAATTTTTGATAAGTCTTTTTCTTCAAAATAGATTGGTGTACTTTCAATTTGGTAACCGTAAACAATGGCAGGTACTTTCCCTTCGTGACGTAGCTGATTTCTTAGTGAACGTGGACGGATAGCTCTTTCTTTAACTTCTAATTGTACTGACATAACCTAATTCCTCCTTGAAATAATGAGTGATTTGGTTAAACTCAGAAACAAAACATAATGGAAAAAAGAAACTCTTTTTTCAGTTGTTCTTGTCTAGAAAAATGCTAACAATAATCAAAAAATCCCCACAAATATTGCCAGGCAACACTCATGGGAATGGTTCATTGTTATCGTTGTTCTCTCCCAGGTCATTACGCTGTTTTTGAGAAACCTTTATTTACTTTACTTATTAACCGTAACACTTATATTTTTATACGTCAAGGAATTACCTTTTTCCACTTTTCATCTTTAACGGATTCCACTATACTTATACCAGAATGGAGCTGAACAATGCGATTAGATAAATTACTAGAAGAACTTCAGTTTGGATCACGCAAAACGGTGAAACGATTAATCAAAGGCAAGCAGGTCACTGTGGATGGCATCGTGACTTTAAATGAAAGCCAAAATGTCGATGCGCAATTACAAATGATTAAAGTAAAAGGACAATTAATTTCGCATAAGACCCATGTGTACTATATGTTGAATAAGCCAAAAGGTGTGGTTAGCGCTGTCTCAGATGCATCTAAAAAAACAGTTATTGATTTGATTGCGCCACAAGACAGACGCCCTGGTCTTTATCCAGTGGGCAGACTCGATGGCGATACGGAAGGGTTACTTCTATTAACAGATAATGGACAATTAGGGTATCAATTAATTCGGCCAAATAAAGAAGTAGCGAAATGTTATGAAGTGAAAGTCAATGGTTTGGTCTCTGCAGAAGATTGTGCTAAATTTAAAGATGGGATTGTTTTGCAAGGAGGCATTCAATGTAAGCCAGCAAAAATAACTGTTCTTGCAGCGACTGAAACGGAGAGTCATGTTTTCCTGACTATTCAAGAAGGAAAATTTCACCAAGTGAAAAAAATGTTTTTATCCGTGGGGAAAAAAGTGACTGCTTTAAAACGCCAAACTATGGGGCCGTTGCGGCTAGATCCGCAATTACCTTTAGGTGCTTATCGTTCATTAACAAGAGAAGAGTTACAATTGCTATTGCCTTATTTTTTTATTGAAAAACAACAAACAAGCAAAGCGTTACCGAGTAATTTGAAAAGAGAAGAGGAACGGAAATGAAAACATTGCTTTTTGATGTTGATGATACATTGTTAGATTTTAAATTGGCTGAAAAGAAGGCGCTACATGCCTTATTTGAAGAAGAAAATGTACCATTTACATCTGAAGTCGAGTCAACATACCACCGAATTAATCAAGGATTATGGCGTTCATTTGAAGAAGGAAAAATAACAAAAGATGTTCTCCTTGATACACGGTTTGGTTTATTGTTTGACGCGTTTAATCGAGAAGTTGATAGCGTTAAAATGGGAGAAAACTACCGAGAATATTTAAGTCAAGGACATGACTTGCTTGGCAATAGTCAACGTATCTTGGAAAAATTAGCACCCCATTATGATTTATATATTGTGACAAACGGAGTGGCAAAAACACAGTATCGTCGGTTGGAAGATTCGAAATTAATGCCTTATTTTAAAGATATTTTTGTTTCAGAAGAAGTGGGTTATCAAAAACCGATGAAAGAGTATTTTGATTTTGTTTTTGAACGGATTCCTAATTTTAGTCGAGAAAAAACAATGATTATTGGCGATTCTTTGCATTCAGATATTCAAGGAGGTCAACAAGCGAAAATTCAAACTGTTTGGCTCAATCCGACCTCCGCTCCAGCAACACCAACCATTCAACCCAATTATACGATTCAACAGCTAGATGAGTTGTTACCAATTCTTGGGCATTAAAAAGAGCGTGGGACAAAAATCACTTTGGATTTTTGCTCCACGCTCAAAAACTGATAAACGGCGGGAACAGAACCAACTCCTTCGGAAATAAGCCGAAATTCTCCAAAAATTAAAGAGCAATTTTCGGAAATTTCTTCTTATTTCTCGGAGCTAAACGGTTCTGTCCCGACCTCTTTTTAACTTAAATGTAACCGTAAGCGAACCATATCCTTTAAAGGCAAGCCGTTTTCTATAATAGGCTCATCATAATGATGGATAAAAAAATCTGGTTCAATATGTGTCATTCGAAAACCGACTTTTTGGTAGAGATATAGCTGTTGAAAGCCTGTGCTCCCAGTCCCAATCTCCAAGGAATCATACTTTTCTTTTTTGGCAAAATCAATGGCAAAATGTAATAATTCTTGCCCGATGCCCCGCCCTCGGCTTTCTTCTGAGACAGCGATGTTTACGATTTCCAATGTCCGTGGGTGAGTCGGCAACAGGACTAAAATTCCTTGAAGTTCTTCAGTCTGATAGTCAAAGCAAATACCGCGGGTAATGTAATCTGCCACCATTTTTTTTGATGGATCTGCCTCATAAAGAAGAGCGTAATGCGCAGTTGTAAGTGCTTCTTTTTTGACTTTTTTAATCATAGGTAGGATTCTCCTTTTATTGATAAGTATACTGTAATTGAAAGAAGTGTGGGCAGATTTTTCATAAGAAGATAAAAATCACATGAAAAGTCTTGGAAAAGGTCTGGCATTCTTCAGAGTTTTCATTATAATAGTAAAAGACAATGAAGTTTTTGAAAAGAAAGAGGTTTATACATGAAAGATAGTCAGCCAATTATCATTGGTGTTACTGGCGGATCAGGAAGCGGAAAAACCAGTGTTAGCCGTGCGATTTTTAATAATTTTCCCGATCATTCAATTATGATGTTAGAACAGGATTCTTATTATAAAGATCAGAGCCATTTGAGTTTTGAAGAACGTTTAAATACCAATTATGATCATCCTTTTGCGTTTGATACAGATTTATTGATTCAACATGTTGAACAACTGTTAAACTATCAAGCCATTGAAAAGCCAGTTTATGACTACGTTGCGCATACAAGAAGTACAGAAACGGTGATACAAGAACCGAAAGAAGTAATTATTCTTGAAGGGATTTTAATTTTAGAAGATCGCCGCTTAAGGGATTTAATGGATATTAAAGTGTATGTGGATACAGATGATGACATCCGTATTATTCGTCGAATCAAGCGTGATATGGAAGAACGTGGCCGTACGTTGGATTCTGTGATTGAACAATATTTGACAGTCGTGAAGCCCATGTATCACCAATTTATTGAACCTACGAAACGTTATGCAGATATCATTGTGCCAGAAGGTGGCGAAAACCATGTAGCTATTGATTTAATTAATACAAAAGTGGATAGTATTTTAACAAAAATGTAATAGTCAGCTTAAATAGCCGTCTCTATATCAGAGTCGACTGTTTAAGCTTTTTTTGACTTTTAAAGGGTGGTTTTATCAAATATTTTAAGGGATAGCTAAAAAGTTGAAAATATTGCAAGAAACAATATGCTATAATTTTTTAAAGGAAAAGGAGGGAAGGGAATCTGAATGATAAAAAGAGGTGAGGTTTTTTATGCGAATCTCTCACCAGTTGTTGGTTCTGAACAAGGTGGGATTCGGCCTGTCCTGATTATTCAAAATAACAAAGGTAACTTATTTAGTCCAACGTTGATTGTTGCACCGATTACCCGTAACGTAAGCAAGCGGCTGCAACCAACGCAAGTCCTCATCGAAATTCCCCATAACGAGTGCAGGACGCCATCACTTATTTTGTTAGAACAAATTCGAACATTGGATAAAGAACGAATGCTACACAAGGTTTGTCAACTTTCTCGTGAAGAGATGGAACAGGTCAATCAAGCTTTAAAAGTTAGCGTTGGTATCCGTTAATTTACATATAAAGAAATCGTTTTGGGGAAACGGTTTCTTTTTTTGTTGAAATGGTTTCCAAATATTCGTTTTTCTCGTATAGTGAAAGAGGAGGCGATCACATGGATAAAATTCGTTATGGAATTATGAGTACTGCCCAAATTGTCCCAAGATTTGTAGCAGGGATTCGAGAAAGCGCGCAAGCTGAAGTGCGCGGGATTGCATCAAGGAGTCTAGAGAATGCTCAAAAAATGGCTAAAGAATTAGCGATTCCGGTGGCTTATGGCAGTTATGAAGAGTTATGTAAGGATGAAACAATTGATATTATTTATATTCCCACCTATAATCAAGGACATTACTCAGCAGCTAAGCTTGCGTTATCACAAGGAAAACCCGTCCTACTGGAAAAACCATTTACATTAAATGCTGCTGAAGCAGAAGAACTCTTCGCAATCGCACAGGAGCAAGGGGTTTTTCTAATGGAAGCTCAGAAGTCTGTCTTTTTACCAATTACCCAAAAAGTAAAGGCGACAATTCAAGAAGGGAGATTGGGAGAGATTTTATGGGTTCAGTCAGTTACTGCCTATCCCAATGTGGACCATATTCCCTGGTTTTACTCGAGAGAAGCGGGTGGTGGAGCGCTTCATGGCTCAGGAAGTTATCCATTACAATACTTACAATACGTATTAGGGAAAGAGATTCAAGCGGTTACGGGAACCGCAACATATCAGCAAGGGGCGACGGATAGTCAATGTAATTTAGCTTTGAAATTTGCTGAAGGGACGCTGGGCAATATTTTTATTAATGTTGGTTTAAAGATACCTAGTGAAATGACCATCTGTGGGACAAAAGGGCAAATCGTTATTCCTAATTTCTGGAAAACAGATTGTGCTTATTATACAGATGCTCAAGGCAACACTGTCAAATGGTCTGAACAATTCACTAGTGAATTTACCTATGAAATCAATCATGTGAATCAATGTTTACAAGATAAAAAGTTAACTAGCCCCGTAATGACGAAGGAATTAACGATAGCAACCGTTAAAATTGTTGAAAGTTTTTATCAAGAATGGTTTGATAACGAATAATTACCATCACTTGCTATCCAAACTATTCTGTGTTAAAGTGTGTTTTATGCGACGAGTTGACTCAATCAGATAGCTTCGGCTATTCCGTTTTGACGGCTAGTGATTGTCAAACACAACGACACCAGATAGTACGGCTATCAGTTACCGGATTTGTAACGTGTCGGACAGAATACTTTTGTGGAGAAGGTTTCTGTCTATTTATGCAAATAAATAGTGTGGTATCCCTTAACAGTTACTACTGTTAAGGGATTTTTTTGTATGAGAAGAGAAGTGTTGCACTTTTATAAGTGCAACTTTTTTGTGTTGTGGAACAGATAAAATAACGCTATAGTTTTAAGTGTAAAGGGAAAAGAAAAGAGGTGACAAGGTATGACCGTGTTGTTGTCCAAAAGAGCGATAAATATTTTATTGATGCTTTTGGATTTGGAAGGGAGTATTACCACGCAAGAATTAGCTGAGAACTTTACTGTCAGCGTTCGAACAATTAAGTATGATTTAGAAGATATTCGTGCTTGGTTTGAACAGCACGATGAGACACTTTATTCAAAACGAAATAAGGGAATCTGGCTAGATTTACCTGACTCTAAACGCTTACTGTTAAAAAATGAAATTATCGATGTCGATCGATTTGAAACCTATCCTGATCAAAAAAGACGAGTCAATGTATTGATTTTTCAGTTATTGTCAGTCAAAGGGTACTTAACGGCACAGCAGCTAGCAGATGAATTATTAGTGAGTCGAAACACAATTGTCAGTGATTTGGAACAGGTCGAACGGTTGCTGCAAGCATATGATTTAACCTTAATTCGCCAAGCACGGCAAGGGTTTACAATTAGTGGTGAAGAAAGCAATGTACGATTACTGATGGAATTTATCACTCAAAAAGAACTTACAGAATACGATATTTACCAAATTATGAACTATGTGACAAAGACAAAAGGGGCTGAAAAAATCCCTAAAATTAAATTTGGGTCAGGGACATTGTTTCAAGGTTGTTATCGTAGTGCATTGAAAAAAATGCGAAATTTAATTAATCCACTCGATCAAAATCAATTTGATTATGCCGAAATATTATCTATTACGTTGAGAGTGGCAATTGCCGCAGCACGTATGCAGATGGCACATACAATTGGGACTTACCGAGTATTATCGCAAAAAACACGCTTTGAACAACGGAACGAAGTACCACTTTTACTTTTACAAGAGGTGTTTGAACGGTATGACTTGCCTTTATTAGCGGATGAATATTTTTATATTTATAGTGATTTATTCGGAACCCATCAACGGCAAGATATGGTTCAATTAACAAAGCAAGTGATTGAAAGCGTTTCAAAAGAGCTGAATTATCCTTTTGTAAATGATCGCCAATTATTTACGAACTTGTTTGCACACCTGTCCTTACGTTTTACAAAGAAACATTTATTTATTAATGAATACAATCCGTTTTCTGAAGAAATCAAAGGAAAACACCCAGCGTTATTTTTAGCTATTCAAAGTGCCTGTAAACAATTAATTCAACGTTCTGTTTTGTTAGTCAACGATTCTTTCTGCGCATATATTGCGTTGCATTTTTTGGCAGCTCAGGAACGACAACAGCAGGAAGCTAAAGTTGTTAGGATTGTGTATGTTTGCTCGACGGGCTTAGGTGTGACCAGTTTAATTGAACAAAAAATTTTAGAGGAAGTACCAAACGTTGAACTCGCAGGATTTGCTTCTGTTTTAAATGCAACTGAAGTGATTCAAGCAGAAAAGCCCGATTTGGTATTGAGTATTTTCCCAATTGAAGAAATGACATACCCATTTATTAAAGTTAGTCCATTGTTGACGGACACAGACTTAAGTTTGATTCGGGAAGAGGTCGATAAAATTTTATTAGGGAAACGTCAAGGAAAAGGTACCGCTCGCTCCATGAAATCTGATGTAATTGAAAAAAATGAACGGATACAAAGCCAAGATTTGTTAGTAAAAGCGTATATTATTTATGAAGAGTTAAAACGAATGTTTCAAACAAAGTTACTGAGCGAATATCAAGAAGCCTTTTTACTTCACGTTTTATTAATGACACATCGGATTACGTTTAATAAGCAATACGAAGAGATTCCTTGTAATAGAGAAGTATCTCATGAAAGGCAAGAAGAAATTCGGCAAATTGAATGTTTATTTGCTAAAAATGAGTTACCTGTCAATCATGCTGAAATTTCAGCATTACTTAATTATTTAGAACAACCAAAGGAGGAAGAGGATGGAACTAGCAATGGAAGCACAGGAGATCATTCGACAAAGTGCTGAACCAGAAAAGCTACAATCGATTATCAAACAAACCAGTGCGCGATTAGCAGAAGCACAAATTGAACCAACGGAATTACAGTGGACGATTTTGATCAACCATCTCAATGAGATGCTGAATCGTTCAAGAGAAGGAACGACATTATCTGGTGTTGATCGGACGTTATTTACGGAACTAACACCAGAAACGTTGAAAATTGCACAAGAAACAACAGAAGCAATTGGTCAGTTATCAGAAGATGAATGGTATGTTTTAGCTGTTCATTTTGAAGTTGCTAAACAAAACAATTAATAGGAGGAAAAGTTATGATTACAGTAGTTATCGCAGATCGTTTAGGAAAAGGACAAAATGTTGCAAAAGGAGTGGAGCAAGCCGGTGGTCGCGCGGTTGTTGTTCCAGGAATGGGCGCTGATATGCGTTTAGGAGATGTGATGCAACAAGAAAAGGCAGATTTAGGCATTTCTTTCTGTGGCAGTGGTGGTGCAGGGGCGTTAACGGCTGCTACTAAATACGGGTATCCCGAAAGACATGGCATGCGATCAATCGAAGAAGGGGTAACAGCAATTAACGATGGGAAAACTGTTCTTGGATTTGGTTTTATGGATCAGGAAGAACTTGGTAAACGAGTAACTGAAGCATTTATTAAGAAACACGGAGCATAGAAAGTAGTAACTTAGAAAGGAGCGGTAATTATGGATGCCACAAAACGGTCAACACAAACCGTGATTGTTTCTGGAAAAGGTAATAAGAAGAATGAAGCTTTTGCAAGTGCATTGAATGATGTTTCAAAAAAAGTATTAAAAGATACAACAGAGGTCCTCATCCGGATTGAACCGAAAGAAGTAACTATTCGTCAGGCAAAAGAACAAGTTTATACAGAAAAATTTCTGTTCTTCTTCTTTCCTAGAAAGAGAGTGATTTATCATGTCGAACTAGCTGTAGAAGTGGAAATCCAAGCCATTGCAGTCGAAGAAGTTGATTTTTTAACGGAAACAATTAAAGAACCGAACGCAGTAGTAGTTCCGTTTCTTTCAAAAAGAGGCGTATAAAGGGAGGAAGAAGGAATGGAATTTGTAATCATTTTGCTGAAGTCATTGCTTATTGGTGGTTTACTAGGTTTTGCAGCTGGCGCAGGCGCTGCTCGGATGTTTCATGCACCACAAACGCAAGGGTTAGGGGCATTTAGAACATTAGGAGAAATGAACGCGGCACAAGGAGATCCAGCATCACACTTTTCTTTTGGTTTAGGTTTTTTCTTTAATGCTTGGGCTTCGGCCGTCGGAGCAGGTGCCTTTACACAAGATGTGACCCACCGGATTGTGCCTAACTGGGCTGCAGCAATTTTATTGGTAAAGGATAAAGATGTCACTAAAACGATGCATAATCCCAAAAAAATGGGGATTGTCGGGGCCTTTGTAGGAATGGCGACTGTGGCTTTCTTAAATAGTACAGCTGCAGCAATTCCAGAATCGCTACAAGTAACAGCAGTTGCGGTGTTGGTACCTGCAGCAACGATTTTAATCAATACTGTGATGCCTGTTTTATTCTGGCTAGCGGCTTTAGATGCAGGAAAACGGACAGGTTTCTGGGGAACATTATTTGGCGGATTATCTCAATTAGTCATGGGCAATGCTGTCCCAGGAGTTGTATTAGGGATCTTAATCGGTAAAGGTGTCGATGATTTAGGGTGGACCCGAATGACACGCGGCATGCTTGGTGCCATTATCTTATTATTTATTTTAAGTGGCTTCTTCCGAGGGTTCGACTTAGAAATGATCGAAAGTTTCCGCTTGTCTATTCCTCAATGGTTAAATAATTTACACAATGTCTTCACCGTTAAATAGAAAAAAGGAGGTCTCATAGATGGAACAGCAAGAAAAAAATGAATGGGCACAACAAGATCAAGAAATTCAAGAAGGTTTAAAAGGCAAAAGTTTTTGGTATGCTGATTGGGGCTTTCCGATTTTAGTCGGGATTATGTCAGCGGCAATTTTTGCAGGAACACATATGTATGTAGTTTATGGTGTGGGCGCCTTTAATGAAGTTTCAATTGTTGCGATGCTAAAAGCTGGTTTAGATGGTGGTTCTTATGGCGCTGCCGCAGCATTTGGTGCAAGTTTCCTGTTTGCACGAATTTTAGAAGGTTCTTTAGTCGGAATTTTAGATTTAGGTGGCTCAATTTTAACGGGGATCGGGATTGGCGTACCTGCAATTTTCCTCAGCATGGGTATTAAAGCACCTGTAGAAAACTTTGGCTTAGCACTTTTAACAGGTGCGCTACTAGGGTTAGCAGTTGGTGGCGTAATTGTGTTGATTCGGAAATTTACTATCAATCAAGGAAATTCCACTTTTGGTGCGGATGTGATGATGGGGGCTGGTAATGCCTCAGGACGTTTCTTAGGCCCGTTAATTATTTTGAGTGCGGCGGGTGCTTCGATTCCTATTGGGATTGGTGCTACATTAGGAGCTTTAGGTTTTTACATTTGGAAAAAGCCAATCGCTGGGGGCGCAATTTTAGGCGCAATGATTTTTGGTGCAATATTCCCAGTTTCTTTATAATAAGAAAAAGCCTTTTGTTTTGCACTTTCTCTGTCACAAATAAGAATAAGCGTTTACATTATAATGTTACTATGTTATTATAAATGCGAAATAATTATTATTTTTATTAGTTGAACGGAGGAATTAACAAATGAATGGTTTTGTACAGTGGATGGAAGTTAAGTTAATGCCGATTGCGAATAAATTTGGTTCGCAACGCCATATGACAGCGATTAGAAAAGGATTAATTGCAACGATGCCTTTAACAATTGTGGGCTCATTCTTTACAATTTTTCAAAATATTCCAATTGAGGCATACACAAAATTGATTGAACCTTATCAAGCAATTTTAGATATTCCTTCCCGCTATACGATGGGGTTACTTGCACTTTATGCAACATTTGGGATTGCTTCATCATTGGCCAAAAGTTATAAGCTTGACTCTTTGACGTGCGGAATTTTAGCATTAATGGCCTTTTTAGTAACAGCGGCACCACCAACACGTGTCTTTGAAGATGTTGACAACGTCATTACAGCAGGGCGCTATATTAATTTAGCAAATTTAGGTTCAGCTTCTTTATTTGGTGCGATTGTAACAGCGCTGTTATCTGTTGAAATTTATCGCTTCTTTATTGAAAAAGATATTATGATTAAGATGCCAGATGGCGTACCGCCTGAAGTGTCAAATTCATTTATTGCGTTAATTCCAGGAGCAGTTATTCTTTTATTATTCTGGGTTATTCGCCACGTAATTGGTTTTGATTTGAATGGTTTCTTGAGTACGTTATTAATGCCACTTAAAGGTATCCTTGCTGGTAACAGTTTATTTGGCGGCTTACTAACAGTCTTCTTAATCTGTTTCTTCTGGGTTTTAGGGATTCATGGTCCAGCGATTATGGGCCCAGTTATTCGTCCTTTCTGGGATATGTCGATTGCAGAAAACCTTGAAGCTTTTACCAATGGCGCAAACGTTCATCAGTTACCTAATATTTTTACAGAACAGTTTTTACAATGGTTTATCTGGATTGGTGGCGCTGGAACTACGCTTTCTTTAGTTGTTTTAATGATGTTTTCTAAATCAACGTATCTGAAAAGTCTTGGCCGTTTATCGTTCTTACCAGGCTTGTTTAATATTAATGAACCAGTTATTTTTGGAACGCCTATCGTAATGAATCCTATTTTAGGTATTCCGTTTATCGTGGCACCGTTAATTACCACAACGTTATCTTATTTCTTAACAGTCGCTAATATAATTCCGATGATGGCTGCACGCTTAGCGTTTGCAATTCCAGCACCAATTGCTGCTTGGATGAGTACCAATTGGAGTTTCTCGGCCGCAGTATTAGTGATTGTTAACTTCTTAATTACAATGGCTATCTACTATCCATTTTTCAAAGTTTATGAAAAACAACAATTGGATAAAGAAGCAGAAGAATTAGCAGCTGAACAAGCAGCAAAAAATTAAAAAATGTTAGGGCGGGTGTTCTGATATGAATATCCTGCCCCTTCTAAGTCAGAGAAGAAAGTCAGGAGCGTATAAGATGATTATTTGGTTCATTTTCTTTTTTATCGTTAGTCAAATTATTATAGAAAAAGGGCAGTTGCCTACTGTTGTTTATCAATTTGGTTTGGTAAAGACGTTGGCTCTACAACAATCCTGTGTAGCTCGGTGATTGCTTGGAAATTTCGAAATAAATTTGAAAATAGCGGAGTGTGAGAACGAAGATGAAAAGAGCATTAGGTGTATCAGTTTATCCAGATCATAGTGATATCAATCAAGATAAAGCGTATTTAAAAAAAGCCAGCGAATGTGGGTTTACTCGAATTTTTATGAGTATGTTAGAAGTGACCGATGGCAAAGAAGCGGTTCAGAAAAAATTTAAAGAATTAATTAGTTATGCGAAAAATTTAGGATTTGAAACAATTTTAGATGTCGTTCCAAGTATCTTTGATGAATTGGAAATTTCATATGATGATTTGACTTTTTTCAGCGAATTAGGAGCTGATGGGATTCGATTGGATACAGGTTTTGATGGAAATAAAGAAGCCATGTTGACGTTTAATCCATTCGGCGTGGCTATTGAGCTGAATATGAGTAATGATGTTGCTTATCTTGATAACATTTTGACGTATGAAGCGAATCGACCTTTCTTATATGGTTGTCATAACTTTTATCCACAAGCGGGAACTGCATTGCCGTATGATTTCTTTGAAAAATGTAGCATCCGCTTTAAAAAGGAAGGTATTCGGACAGCTGCTTTTATTTCATCACAGGTAGGTGAAATTGGTCCTTGGGATGTGAATGATGGGCTACCTACTTTAGAAATGCATAGACAGTTACCAGTCACTGTTCAAGCTAAACATTTATTTGCAACAAATTTAATTGATGATGTTGTTATTGGAAATGCTTATGCTTCCAACGAAGAATTAGAAGCATTGGGTCAGTTAAATCGTTATCAAACAGAATTGACCATTGTTTTTGAAGAAGCGACTTCTGAAATTGAAAAAGAAATCGTAACAAAAAATCAACATTTTCGCCGTGGAGATATCACTCAGCAGATGATTCGTTCCACAGAAGTGCGTAAAAAATATAAAAATGAAGCTAATCCCCCACATGATAATCAAGCAATGCTACAAGCTGGAGATGTTGTTGTGGGAAATGATGCATTTGGAAAATACAAAAATGAATTACAAGTCGTTTTAGAACCACATCAAGACTCACGCAAAAATCGAGTAGGGCGTATTATAGAAGAAGAACTTGTATTATTAGAATTCATTAAGCCTTGGACAAAATTTAGATTTATAGAAAAGTAGGGAAGAATATGGACTACGATTTACTTATAAAAAATGGACAGACAGTAGATGGTATGCCTGTTGAAATTGCAATTAAAGAGAAAAAAATAGCTGCTGTTGCAGCAACTATTTCAGGTTCTGCAAAAGAAACTATCCACTTAGAACCAGGTACTTATGTATCCGCAGGCTGGATAGATGATCACGTTCATTGTTTTGAAAAAATGGCTCTTTATTATGATTATCCAGATGAAATTGGGGTCAAAAAGGGTGTTACGACAGTGATTGATGCTGGGACAACAGGTGCTGAAAACATTCATGAATTTTATGACTTAGCGCAGCAAGCAAAAACAAATGTTTTTGGATTAGTCAATATTTCTAAATGGGGCATCGTTGCTCAGGACGAACTCGCAGATTTAAGTAAAGTACAAGCGAGTTTAGTCAAAAAAGCGATTCAAGAATTACCAGATTTTGTTGTAGGGATTAAAGCCCGTATGAGTAGGACCGTTATTGGCGATAACGGCATTACGCCTTTAGAATTGGCCAAACAGATTCAGCAAGAGAACCAAGAAATTCCCTTAATGGTTCACATTGGATCAGCACCGCCTCATTTAGATGAAATTTTAGCCTTGATGGAAAAAGGGGATGTCCTAACCCATTGTTTTAATGGGAAAGAAAATGGTATCTTAGACCAAGCAACGGATAAAATAAAAGATTTCGCTTGGCAAGCGTACAACAAAGGAGTCGTATTTGATATCGGGCATGGTACGGATAGTTTCAATTTTCACGTAGCTGAAACAGCGTTGCGCGAGGGAATGAAAGCTGCATCAATTAGCACAGATATCTACATCCGTAACCGAGAAAATGGTCCTGTTTATGATTTAGCCACAACGATGGAAAAACTCCGTGTGGTCGGCTATGATTGGCCAGAAATTATTGAAAAGGTAACCAAGGCTCCTGCTGAGAATTTCCATTTAACGCAAAAAGGCACGTTGGAAATAGGTAAAGATGCTGATTTAACGATTTTCACGATTCAAGCAGAAGAAAAAACATTGACTGATTCTAATGGATTGACACGAGTAGCCAAAGAGCAAATTCGCCCAATCAAAACAATTATTGGAGGACAAATCTATGACAATTAGTTACGAAAAATTCCACTTAAAAGAAGTCATTAATGCTTCTGGCAAAATGACCATTCTAGGTGTCTCCAAAGTTTCGGAGGCAGTCCTAGCAGCTCAACGATTCGGCGGCGAACATTTCTTTGAAATGAGTGAACTTAGTGTGCAAACAGGGGCCTTTTTAGCCAACTTGTTGAAGGTAGAAGATGCCCAAATCGTTTCCTCGGCTTCGGCGGGGATTGCCCAATCGGTGGCTGCCTTGATTGGAAAAGGCAGCTTGTACCACGCGTATCATCCCTATACAGAAAAGATCGAACAACGGGAGATTGTTTTACCTAAAGGGCACAATGTGGACTATGGCACGCCTGTAGAAGTCATGGTAGCGCAAGGCGGCGGCCAAGTGGTGGAAGCTGGCTACGCCAACATGTGCAGTCCAGAACACGTGGAAATGATGATTTCTGAAAAAACAGCGGCCATTCTATACATCAAAAGCCATCATACCGTGCAAAAAAGTATGCTGACGGTGGCCGAAGCGGCCAAAGTGGCGCAACGCCACAAGGTGCCGCTAATTGTTGACGCGGCAGCAGAAGAAGATCTTTTCAAATACACCGAAGCAGGCGCTGATTTGGTGATTTACAGCGGCGCCAAAGCCATTGAAGGGCCAAGTGCCGGTTTAGTGGTCGGGAAAAAAGAATACATTGACTGGGTGCGCCTACAAGGCAAAGGCATTGGTCGAGCAATGAAAATTGGCAAAGACAATATCCTGGGCTTTACGCAAGCAGTGGAAGAATACTTGGCACATGGCAGTGAATCAGGGGCTTCGATGCAAGAACGCTTAAAACCGTTTGTTGAAGCCATCAACAACCTGTCAGATTTAACCGCCAAAATTGTCCAAGATGGCGCTGGCCGAGACATTTATCGCGCCAGTGTCAAAGTGGACGGCAGAAAAAACGCTAAGGAAGTCATCCAAGCATTAAAAGCAGAAAGTCCAGCCATTTATACGCGAGAATATCAAGCCAACAATGGCATCATTGAATTTGACATTCGTTCTGTCAATCAAGAAGAAATGAACAAAATCGTGCAACGATTACAAGAAATTATGGACACAAAGGAGAAATAAGTCATGTCATTAAAACCTAATTATTTAGAAGAACGCATTTGTTTAAACGTCTTAGCCAATTCAGTAGAAAATGCCCAAGCCTGTTATGAAGCAGCAGAAGGGCATGTTGTGTTAGGCGTCCTTTCAAAAAACTATGAAACCGATGAAGCAGCCATTGACGATATGAAAAAATACCAAGCAGCAACCAACAACGCTTTATCTGTCGGCTTAGGGGCTGGCGATCCTAATCAAAGTCAAATGGTGGCTCGCTTATCAGAAGTTCTACAACCGCAACACGTGAACCAAGTCTTCACAGGTGTCGGCGCTTCGCGGGCCTTACTTCGTCAAGACGAAACAGTGATTAATGGCTTGGTTTCACCCACAGGCAAAGTTGGCTATGTCAACATTGCGACAGGTCCGTTAAGCTCGGGTGCGCCAGCGGCGGAAGTGCCTATCGAAACCGCCATCAAATTGTTGAAAGACATGGGGGGCAGTTCCATTAAATATTTCCCGATGAAAGGCTTGGCTCACAAAGAAGAATATCAAGCAGTAGCAGCAGCTTGTGCCAAGTATGACTTTTATTTAGAGCCAACAGGGGGCATTGATTTAGAAAACTTTGAAGAAATTGTTCAAATTGCGGTGGATGCCGGCGTTAAAAAAATCATTCCTCATGTTTACAGCTCAATTATCGATCAAGAAACAGGGGACACTAGAACAGAAGACGTGAAAACGTTACTAACCATGATGAAAAACACATTGAATAAGTAGGTGGCAAAGATGAAAATTGCTGCGTTTGGTGAAGTCATGCTTCGTTTCACTCCGCCAGAGTATCTAATGTTAGAACAAACAGAGCAGTTAAGAATGAACTTTGTAGGGACTGGCGTAAATCTCTTAGCAAATTTGGCTCATTTTCAACTAGAAACAGCATTGATTACGAAATTACCTGCCAATCGTCTTGGTGAAGCTGGCAAAGCAGCGTTAAGGAAGTTAGGAATTTCAGATCAATGGGTAGGAGAAAAGGGCGATCATATTGGTAGTTTTTTTGCAGAAATGGGTTATGGAATCCGACCCACACAAGTAACTTATCAAAATCGCCATCAGAGTGCTTTTGGCATCAGCGAGGCGAAGGACTACGATTTTGAGGCCTTTTTAGCGGAAGTAGATATGGTGCATATTTGTGGTATTTCGTTAAGTTTAACTGAAAAAACTCGTGATGCTGCTTTGATACTTGCTCAAAAGGCGCATGCCTATCAAAAGAAAGTTTGTTTTGACTTTAATTATCGACCTAGTTTGAATACAGCAAATAGCGCACTCTTTATGCGTCAACAGTACGAACGCATTTTACCTTATTGTGATATTGTTTTTGGCAGTCGTCGTGATTTGGTCGAGCTATTAGGTTTCATTCCGCGAGAAGATTTAGAAGGTGAGGCACAAGAAACTGAACTGATTCAGCGCTTCATGTCTCAATACAATTTGGAATGGTTTGCTGGGACAACGAGAAGTCATTCCCAAAATCAAAACTACTTAAGTGGGTATTTATATACCCAAAATGAGTACCAACAGAGTGAAAAAAGACCGCTTCTTAATCTTGATCGAATTGGTGCTGGTGATGCTTATGCGGCGGGGATTTTATATGGCTATAGCCAAAATTGGTCGTTAGAAAAGGCAGTTACCTTTGCCACAGTCAATGGGGTCCTTGCACATACGATTCAAGGAGATATTCCTTTGACAACGGTCAAACAAGTGAATCACGTTCTTGAGCATCCGAATCTTGATTTAATTCGTTAAAGAAGAAAACCAGAAGAAAAGTCGCGTGTGGCTTTTCTTCTGGTCTTTTTTTCATTATAATTAAAAGAAACAGATTGCAAAGGAGGCAGCAGGATGAGTGTTGCACATCTTTTAACAGTTTTAGAAAATGATGAATTTATTGAACGGATTCAAAAACGACCAGAAGCGTTCATTGGAACGACTGGCTTAGTCGGCTTAGAGAATTTACTTGTTCAGACAATTAATGGTTTATTAGAGTTTTTCATTGAAAAGAATCAAGGGAAAATTGCTATACAGTTATCGCGTCAACAAATCTCTTTTCAGGTATCTTCCACACGACCGCTTGTTTTTGAACAAAAGCAAGTCGATTTAGAACCGCCTTTTCTGTATTTATCTGTTTTACAAGCCTTCTCAAAACAAGTAGGAATCAGTATCGATCAAGAAAAACAGCGGACTATTTTTATTTACCATCAAGGGCAATTGAAAAAACGATTATTATTACCTATTGAAGAAACCCAGGAACGAATTGAAGTCTTATTTTGGCCAGATACGCAAATTTTTGGTACAGAATCACTTTCTTATATGCGTGTTTTACAACAATGTCAACAGATTGCCATGTTGAATCCAGGCTTAAAGATTCTCTTAACACAAGAAGAGGAACAAAAAAATCTTTGTTATTACCCTAAAGGTTTAAGTAATTATTTATTTGAAAAAGATAACCCATTAACTAGAAAAGCTGCACCGATTATTCAAGCCAAGCAAACAGAATTGGCCCTTGTTCAATTTATTTTGAGTAAAAATCATGCGCCGCAAGTGCAAAAAACATTTGTTAATGGGCATTATCCCAGTCTTGGCGGAACCCACTATGAGGGCTTTCTTGATGGCGTAGTGGCCGCCTTTAATCAATTTTTAGAGGAGCAACATTACTCATTATCTGTGACAGCAGATAGTTTTTTAGCAGAATTTGATTTTGTTTTAGCCATTACGATACCAAAGCCCCGCTACACTGATGCAACGAAAACCATTTTAAGAAATACAGAGTTATATGAAGTGGTTAAAGAAGTCGTTTTTGACGAATTACAACACTACTTTCAACGTCATCCCAAATGGTTAGAGCAAGGAAGAAGCGAGGGAAATGAATGAAAATTTTTGTCGATGGCGATGGTTCACCTGTGAAAGAGACGGTTATTGAAGTCGCTGTAGAGAAAGCTTTGGATGTGGTGATTGTTACTAGTGTAGATCATTATTCCTTAAAAGATTATCCAGAAAATGTCTCTTTTGTGTATGTTGATAAAGGAGCGGATGCTGCTGATTTTAAAATTGTGCAGTTAATAAAAAAAGGGGATCTTTTAATTACACAAGATTATGGCTTAGCTTCCTTGGTTTTGCCAAAAGGAGTGTCGGTTTTACATCAACTGGGTTATCAATATACGAAAGAAAATATTGATGGCTTGTTAGAACAACGCTATTTTAGTGGCCAAATTCGGCGAAAAGGTGGCCGAACGAAAGGACCTAAACCTTTTACAGACCAAGATAGAACAACGTTTAAACAAGCCCTTATTGAGCTGGTGAAACGGAGTCTTTAGCAAGCAAAGAATTTTTCCTTCACTAAATTTGCTTCTATTATGAAACTGGGTTTTATGCTAAAATAAGTAAGGATAATTTGAAAAATAATTTTTTCTAAAAGACAGGAAAGAAACTAGGAGGACAAGCATTTGAAGATTATTTTGTTGTATGGCGGCAGAAGTGAAGAGCACGATGTGTCTGTTTTGTCTGCATATTCCGTTTTAAATGCAATCTATTATAAATATTATCAAGTACAGTTAGTCTTTATTAGTAAAGACGGTCAATGGGTAAAAGGCCCTCTCTTATCTGAACGACCACAAAATAAAGAAGTTTTACATTTAACTTGGGCACAAACACCTGAAGAAACAGGCGAATTTTCAGGAAAACGAATCAGTCCTTCGGAAATTTATGAAGAAGAAGCGATTGTTTTCCCTGTTTTACATGGGCCAAATGGTGAAGATGGAACAATTCAAGGATTCATGGAAACCATTAATATGCCTTATGTAGGCGCAGGTGTCTTAGCTAGTGCTAACGCAATGGACAAAATCATGACGAAATATCTTTTACAAACTGTTGGCATTCCACAAGTACCATTCGTGCCAGTTTTAAGAAGTGACTGGAAAGGAAATCCAAAAGAAGTCTTTGAAAAATGTGAAGGTTCTTTAATTTATCCGGTCTTTGTTAAACCTGCCAATATGGGTTCTAGTGTCGGAATTAGCAAAGCGGAAAATCGTGAAGAATTGCAAGAAGCATTGGAAGAAGCTTTCCGTTATGATGCCCGAGCAATTGTTGAACAAGGGATTGAAGCACGTGAAATTGAAGTAGCCATTTTAGGAAATGAAGATGTCCGTACGACTTTACCTGGTGAAGTGGTGAAAGATGTCGCTTTCTATGATTATGATGCAAAATACATCAATAACACGATTGAAATGCAAATCCCAGCGCATGTTCCAGAAGAAGTAGCTCATCAAGCGCAAGAATACGCTAAAAAAGCGTATATTATGTTAGATGGAAGTGGCTTAAGTCGCTGTGATTTCTTCTTAACAAGCAAAAACGAATTATTCCTGAATGAATTGAACACCATGCCTGGTTTTACTGACTTTAGTATGTATCCTTTACTATGGGAAAATATGGGCTTGAAATACAGTGATTTAATTGAGGAACTGATTCAGTTAGCTTTGAATCGTTTTAAACAACGCCAAGAATTTTATAATAACTAAGAAGAAAAAATCACACAAGACTGGGACATGACAAGACTTTGTCATGTCCCAGTCCCTGTGTCAGAGGAGCAAAACATAATGAAATTAACCTTCTGGGAAGTAGCGCAAGCGGTTGAAGCCAGTAATGATTGGCAACAATGGCCTGATTTTCCTTTAACAGGCATTGAATTTGATAGTCGTAAAATTGTGAAAGGAAACCTTTTTGTTCCTTTACAAGGTGAAAATGATGGTCATCGTTTTATTGAGAGTGCCATGGCTAATGGCTGTCAGGCCGCTTTTTGGGGACAGGATTTAGTCGATGCGCCGCAACAATTGCCTGTTTTGCATGTTACTGATCCACTGGTTGCTATGCAAAAATTAGCTACCTATTATTTAAATAAAATGCAACCGAATGTCATCGCTGTGACTGGCAGTAATGGAAAAACCACCACTAAAGATTTAATTGCTGCTGTGTTATCTGAAAAGTTTGTGACTTACAAAACGCAAGGCAATTACAATAATCAAATTGGCTTACCCTATACTATTTTACACATGCCTGATGAAACAGAAAAACTGATTTTAGAAATGGGCATGGATCATGCTCAGGAAATTTCTTTCCTTTCCAATCTGGCTCAGCCAGAAGTTGCTGCCATCACAATGATTGGCGAAGCCCATGTGGAAAATTTAGGCTCACGAGCAGGCATTGCACAAGCAAAAATGGAAATCGTAGATGGTTTAGCCAAAGACGGTAGTTTATTTGTGCCAAGCGATGAACCTTTGCTAGAACCATTGGTGGAAAAAGTCACGCAACAAGTGATTACTTTTGGTTTTAGCCAGGAAAGTCAACTTCAAGGAATCGTCACAAATGAAGCCAAAGAGCAAACCTCATTCAAAATCAGTGATACACAAATGACGTTTACGATTCCAGTGCCAGGAACCTATAATGTCACCAATGCATTAATCGCAATTGGCATTGGTCGGTATTTCCAATTAACGGATAGTGAGATTCAAAAAGGGTTGGCTACAGCGGAACTAACAAAGAATCGGACAGAATGGCTGAAAGCAGCGAATGGTGCCGAAATTTTAAGTGATGTGTACAATGCCAATCCGACAGCTATGGGTCTTGTTCTGGACAGTTTTAGCAAAATGTCCAAAGTAGGAAAACGAATTGCTGTTTTAGGAGACATGCTAGAATTAGGTCCTGATTCTGCTAGCATGCATCAAGCAATGGCGCAGCATTTAGCCCCAGATGCGATTGAAGAAGTCTTTTTATATGGTTCTGAAATGGCTTATTTAGCTGATAAATTGCAAGAAACCTATGCACCAGCTAACATTCATTCTTTTAAAAAAGAAGAAAAAAATGAGTTGATTGAAGCTGTCAAAAAAGTCTTACAGCCAGAAGATATGGTGGTTTTAAAGGGAAGTAACGGGATGGGACTTCGTGAAGTCATCGATGCACTTTTGGAAAAGTAAATAAGTTTCATAAAACTTGCTGAAAATAGGATTCTATGATAGAATGACCTATTGCCGGAAGATGACGAGAAAAATTGAATCGTAGTAAATAAAATAGATCTATTTCTATGTTTAATAATAAATGTGAAGCTGAACGACCACGTTTGGCTTTTCTAATGCCATAAGGTGAATTTTTCGGTGAAATCAGGAAAGAAGAAATAGTTGGCACACTATAATGGATTTCTTTTTAACAACTGAAAGTGAAGACACCTGAAACTAGGAAGAAATCGTTCTTTCCGAAACAAAATCTAGGAGGATATCATTTGAAATTTAAAGAACTTGGTTTAGCGCCAGAATTATTATCAGCGGTAGAACGCGCAGGCTTCGAGGAAGCAACCCCTATTCAATCAGAAACAATTCCGTTAGCGTTAGCAGGAAAAGACGTAATCGGACAAGCACAAACAGGAACAGGGAAAACCGCTGCTTTTGGCTTACCAATGCTTAACAAAATTGACGCAGACAACCGCGTTATTCAAGGATTAGTCATTGCACCAACCCGTGAGTTGGCTATCCAAACACAAGAAGAGTTATTCCGTTTAGGCCGCGATAAAAAGATTCGCGTCCAAGCCGTTTACGGTGGGGCTGATATCGGTCGCCAAATTCGTGGACTAAAAGATCGTCCACATATCGTTGTAGGTACACCAGGACGTTTACTAGACCATATTAACCGTCGTACCTTGAAATTAGAAACTGTTGAAACATTAGTTTTAGACGAAGCAGATGAAATGTTAAACATGGGCTTCTTGGAAGACATTGAAAAAATCATCTCACAAGTGCCAGAACAACGTCAAACACTTCTATTTTCAGCAACTATGCCGCCAGCAATCAAGAATATTGGCGTGAAATTTATGAAACAACCAGAACATGTGAAGATTAAAGCCAAAGAAATGACGGCTGATTTAATTGATCAATATTATGTACGTTCAAAAGACTTTGAAAAATTTGACATTATGACACGTTTACTAGACGTGCAAACCCCAGAATTGACCATTGTCTTTGGTCGGACAAAACGCCGTGTTGATGAACTTGCCCGCGGGTTAGAAGCGCGTGGTTACAAAGCAGAAGGCATCCATGGCGACCTATCACAACAAAAACGGATGAGCGTTTTACGTTCATTCAAAAATGGTAACTTAGATATCTTAGTGGCAACAGATGTAGCAGCACGTGGGTTAGATATTTCAGGTGTCACCCATGTCTATAACTACGATATTCCACAAGATCCAGAAAGTTATGTTCACCGTATTGGTCGGACAGGTCGTGCTGGTAAAGGCGGTATGTCTGTGACGTTTGTAACACCAAACGAAATGGGTTACTTACATGTCATCGAAAACCTAACGAAAAAACGGATGACACCATTACGTCCACCAACCGAAAAGGAAGCATTTAAAGGACAATTAAGTGCAGCTGTTGAAACCATCGAAAGTGATCTAGAAGAAAATGGTTTAGACAAATATCTAGAATCTGCTGAAGCGTTATTAGAAAAATATTCAGCGACAGACTTAGCTGCGTTATTATTAAAAACAGTAGCGAAAGATCCAGCAGATGCGGTTCCTGTAAAAATTACCCCAGAACGACCATTGCCTTCAAATAAAAAAGGCTTTAACAAAAATGGCCGTGGTGGTGGCGGTGGTAACAACCGTAATCGCAACCGTGGTGGCAATGGTAAAGGTGGCAGCTATCGTGGCAACAAAAACCATAAAGATGGCGACCGTAATTACAAAAATAGCGACCGCAAAAATAAAGATCAACGTGGCGGCAAACGTCATAACGATAAAAAACGTGGTTTCGTCATTCGCGAAAACGCCAAATAATCAAAAGAGCGAGTGTTCCGTCTATGAATGGAATACTCGCTCTTTTTTGGTAGATAATCGTTAAATAGAAAAACTCAAAAAAAGTAAAAAAGGCATCAAAATGATATAAAAAAAGAAAAACGCCAAAATTATCCAAGTTTTCAACGGGGAAGTTAGATTGAAGAGTTTCAGTTTTTGTTGTAGCAAATGAATGGTTACGATCCAAACCAGTTGCAAGAGAAAAAATAGGCTGGGATTTTTAAAGAAGATTGGAAATATGTAGAGCAACAAAGTAAAAGTAAACAAGGCGCAACGAAGTAACTTTTTTTGCCGAGAAGTTAAAGTCATACATTTTTCTCCTTTTTTTTTATTCTCCCATAAGTAGCCAAAATTTGCTATAAAATATTAGAACATCCGCTTAGTTTCCTGATTTTTTCCGATACTTCTTAGTTGTTGTCTTACTTTTATAAAAATTCAGAAAAATTTTATAAAAATGTAAATAGGAAGAAAACGTATGGTACTTCAATTTGTGTGAGGATCTTGTAAAACATTCTTTATTTTTTTAGCGAATCAGTGGAAAAATTTTGAAATTTTGTTAAAATGAAAGGTAATTCGGAGTAACTATATTAAATAGGAAGTAAGGCGGAAAATGATAAAGGGAATTGGTATTGACGCAGTAGAATTAAGTCGGATAAAACCGATTGTTGAAAAACAAGGATCGTTTATTCAACGGGTTTTAACACCTAACGAATTGACCCTTTTTGAAAAGTTATCTACAAAACGTCAAATAGAATTTTTAGCTGGTCGTTTTGCTTGTAAAGAAGCGTTTTCTAAAGCATGGGGCACAGGGATTGGCAAGGTTGGTTTACAAGATATTGAGGTGCTGACTGAAAAAACAGGTGCACCATACGTAGCAAACTCGCCCCATAATGGTAAAGTGTTTGTCTCGATTACGCACACAGATACTATGGCGATTGCACAAATTGTTTTAGAAAGCGAATAATAGAAGTAACGAAGAAAGAAGGATGTACAATGGTCGTTGGATGGCATCGTCCTACACGGTTACATATCGATACGCAAGCAATTACTGAAAATGTCCAAAAGGAATGTCAACGTTTGCCAGAAGGAACCGCTTTATTTGCGGTTGTAAAAGCGAACGGCTATGGGCATGGCGCCGTAGAAACCGCCAAAGCGGCGAAAAAAGGTGGCGCGACAGGTTTTTGTGTCGCCTTATTGGATGAAGCAATTGAATTGAGAGAAGCAGGTGTTCAGGACCCCATTTTAATTTTGAGTGTGGTAGACTTAGCTTATGTGCCTTTATTGATTCAATATGATTTGTCTGTAACGGTAGCTACACAAGAATGGTTAGAAGCTGCTCTTCAACAACTAACGCCTGAGAGTAACACGCCATTACGTGTTCACTTAAAAGTCGATACTGGCATGGGACGGATTGGCTTTTTAACCCCGGAAGAGACTAAGCAAGCAGTGCGGTTTGTTCAATCCCACAAAGAATTTTTATGGGAAGGGATTTTTACTCATTTTTCAACAGCTGATGAAATCGATACAAGCTATTTTGAAAAACAAGCAGGGCGTTTTAAGGCTGTTCTAGCAGTTTTAGAAGAGTTACCACGGTATGTCCATGTTAGCAATAGTGCGACAGCGTTATGGCATCCTGATGTGCCAGGAAACATGATTCGCTATGGAGTAGCCATGTATGGATTGAACCCTTCAGGTAATAAGCTGGCCCCAAGCTATGCGTTAAAGCCGGCCTTACGGTTGACCAGTGAACTTATCCATGTAAAACGCTTAGCGGCTGGTGAAGGGATTGGCTATGGCGAAACCTACGTAACTGAAGCTGAAGAATGGATTGGGACAGTGCCAATCGGCTATGCAGATGGCTGGTTGCGTCATCTCCAAGGATTTACAGTGCTCGTGAATGGTAAGCGTTGCGAAATCGTCGGACGAGTGTGTATGGATCAATGTATGATTCGTTTAGCAGAAGAAGTTCCTGTCGGCTCAGTCGTTACATTAGTTGGAAAAGATGGCAATGAAGAAAATACGTTACAAATGGTAGCCGAAAAATTAGAAACCATTCATTATGAAGTTGCATGTACTTTCTCACAAAGAATCCCCAGAGAATATAACTAGATAGGAGGTTCCACTATGGTCAAACGCGGAGATATTTATTTTGCAGACCTTTCCCCAGTAGTGGGCTCGGAACAAGGTGGCGTCAGACCTGTCCTTGTTGTCCAAAATAACTTAGGTAATCATTTTAGCCCAACGATTATCGTTGCGGCGATCACAGCCAAAATGGCAAAGCCAAAATTGCCAACACATATCGGGATTAATTCTGATGAAACGGGCATTGAAAAAGATTCAGTGATTCTTTTAGAGCAGATTCGAACAATCGATAAGGGTCGCTTGAAAGAAAAAGTTTGTCATTTGAGACTTGATATTATGGAAGAAGTTGATCGTGCCTTAGGCATCAGTGTTGGACTTAGTAGCGATTCAGCCCCAGCAAAAGCAAATTCAGCTACATAAAGAACGATAGCTACTATGAAATCAACAAAGACGAATTGGATTTTTTTAAAAGCGACTGATCTAGTTCGGTTCGCTAAACATAGTTTGAGTAAAAGCGAGAGAGATGGCCAAGTGGCATCTCTCTTTTTTTGTTTTATATTTTAAAAATTAAAATATAAATATAAAATATAAAATTTTATCATTTTATTTTAAATAAAGTTGTTGGCAAGGCTCAAACGGAATGTTACAATCAATACTATATAGAGTTTTTAAAGAGCGTAACAGGTGATTTTACAAGTTTTGATTGTCGAACGATGACATAAAGGAGATTATATTTGTATGATGATTGTTGTACTTTTAATGAGTAGTTGCTTATTTTTATTTGTAAGCTATCAATTGTATTTGCGATTACTTGTCGAAAAACTGGATTCAGAGGACCGGACATTAAAGAGGAAAATAAATTTCTATAAGTATCAGAAAAATAGTCGTTTAATGATTTATTTATTGTTTAGTGTTTGTCTACTTAGCGTATTATTGTTAGGAATTGTTTATACATATTATCAATTAAATCAACGAAATATCCGCATTGAACAACGGATCGAGCGTTTGGCACAAGGCCAAGCTACTCAAGGTGACAAAATAAAAAAACAAGCGATTAAAAAAACAGCCTTAAATCAGTTTCCCTGGAAGCAAGCTGTTTCGGCAGAATCGGCCGCTGTCTTGACTAATTATGAATTACAATTAGCGCGTGAATGGCGTCCTTACCTCGGAGAGACGAGTATCACAATGATTAGAAGTGAAAAAACACAAACCTTGACACTGTCTGTTTTTTCAGTTGGCTTAAGTTACCATGAATTTCAAACAGGCCAAGACAATATTGTAGCACTTATTGCAGCGTTGAATTCAGTCAAAGAAATCACCATGATTGATTTTAATTTTACTTATCGAGATCAAGAGCAAACCCTTGTCAAATCCATTGATACGTATGCTCGTGAGACGCTTGAAACAAATTTGGAGCCTGTCGTGATTAGTTAAAAGGACGAGAGAAAGGACATATATATGACAAAAAGACGTTTAATCAAAAAAATTAAAGATATTTCGGATGATACGCTTGAAAAAGAAGTCTTTTTTCAGCCAGGATTCGAACCAGAAAAAATAATTAGCGGAATCAAACCAGAACAACAGGAAAAAGAAATGGCGACGTTAAGAGAAAGGCTCGCCTACTATCAGAAAAAAGAAACAGCCTTTAAAAAACTTCAAGAAGAAAATGAGCAATTAAAGAACCAACAAGAAACGGAAAAACAAGCATTAGAAGAAAAAAATCAGGCATTACTTGAAACACTAAATCAAAAGGAACATGAAATTTTTGAATTGGAAGAGCAACTGGAAACGAACAGTGAAAACACGACAGAGGCTACCACTCTTCAAACAAATCTGCAAAACGCAGAAAAACAATTAACCACTGTACATAATCAAATGGAACGTTTAGAAAGTGAATTAACGCAGCAAGTGGCAGAATTAGAAAAAGAATCGGCTGAACAGCAACAACATATCCAGACATTACACAACCAGTTAGCAGAAGAAAAAGGAAAGTTGGAGAAAAAAGGGGATATTACAGGAATGGAAAAGCAAGTAGAAACGTTAACGACAGAATTAGAAGAAAGCACAACGACTCAACAAGCATTGCAGGAACAAATTGAAAAACTAACTGTACAATTACAAAAAGTAGAAGCTGAAAAACAAACCTTACAAGAGGCTGCCCAACAAGAAGTGATTGTGCAACAACGCATGGAGGAGTTAAAGAATGAGCTTCAAAATAGTTTACAGCAAAAAAATGAAGCGGAAGTAAAATTAGGGCGACTGCAAGGTGTCAATGACAAACATCTTGCTGAAAAGCAAGTTTACGAAGGAGAATTAGCTGCTCTAAGAAAAGAAGTAGAGGCCAAAGAAGACAATTTAGAACAAGTTCAAAAAGAATTGAAGACACTACAAGCCGTTTCAAAAAATATTGAACCGAGTAGTGAGCAGTTAACAGAATTGCTACGCGCAAAACAGCAAATCAACGATTTATTAATGAAAAATCAGCAATTACAAGAAGAGGCTTTAAAATCGCAACAAGAAATTGGCGAAGTGATGGTTTCTGCCAAAAAAGAAGCCAATCGGATTGTTAATGAAGCGAAAGTAGAAGCAAAACACCTAATCAATTCCGCAGAATTAGAAATGTTAAATATTGGTAACCGAGCGAAAAGTATTTCGAATGAAGTCGAAGCATCAAAAGTAGAAGTACTTGAGATTTATCGCGAATTAGAGGAACGTTTAACTAAACTGACACGTCTTGAACAAGATAACTATTAATAAAATGGTCAGTAAAAAGTTAATGGGAGCAAGGAAACTACATTGTCTTGGGGTCCTTTTTTTAGCTGTTACACTAAGTGGCTCTGCAGAACGATTACAGGCTGCTGTTGTCTCAAAGAAAGAGCAGTCACTAAGGCAACCGCTTATCAGGAAAAACATAGTAACAGAGAAGAGCGAATATCTTGTACAAGCAAATCAAAGTATCTGGGAGCTGGCACAAGATGCGCAGAAACCACTGAATCAGTTTATGAAGGAGAACCAGTTACGTAGTAGTTATATAAAAAAAGGAACGCAATTAGTCAAATAGAAAAAAGGAGTAAAGAAAGGAAAAGTTTATTTAAGAAGCTTTTCCTTTTAAGAAAACGATGGAAGAATGGATAAAGTCAGTTATGCGAACAATTCGCCACATTAAGCGCGCCTTCTTGAAGCAAAAGTTGCCTGCGACATATCAGCTAAAAAAGCAAAAGGCTAACACAGCAATGGAATATTTGCTTGAGCAAACAGATAACCATCGATCAATAAGAGGACCGCAAAGAAAAATGACCGCTGAAGAGATTAAAAAAAAGCGGCAAGCCTACCAAAAGAAACAACGCATCCAAGTCGTTAGATTTTTTATGCCAGCTATTCTTTTCGCCATTTTTGTGTTCTTTTTTGTGTTAAAGACATCTAGCCACCCAATTGCTGGGCAATCCATGAAGCCAACGCTTAACGCAGGGGAACGAGTCTTAGTACAACGGACGAAGCAAGTAACAAGATACGATGTGATTGCATTTAAAGCACCGTTGGCTAGCAAAGGTACGTACGTCAAGCGAATTATCGGGGTTCCTGGTGATCGAATTTGGGTAAACGAGGGAAAACTTTATCTTTCAGAAGAACCTATAGCAAGCGATAATGAGGCACTGCCTGAGAATGCCAGTCGTTTTGACTTATCGGAAGAAGTGGCAGCCCAACTTCGCCTGTTCCAGAAGATTCCAGCCGGTCATTACTTTGTCTTAGGGGACAATCGTACGCATTCAAGTGATAGTCGTACGTTCGGCTTTGTCGAGATACAAGCGATTGAAGGAATCGTGGTGTTTAAAATGGCGCCGTTTAAGGAAATAGGGAAAGTAAAATAAAAAGCTTAAGTCAGCCATCTAAGAGTAGGGCACTTAAGCTTTTCTTTTTAGAGATTATTTGCCCAATAACAATTGAATGATTTTTTCAATTGATTGTAGGTCGTAACGATTACTAATATCCGAAAAAATATAGTAATGGTCATACTGGGCAACGAGCTGTTCATTATTGGTATTCATTAAAAGCAAATCATAATGGTTTTCTGCGTTGTAAGGCTCAATTTTCAGCGGATATTTTCCAGCGATACTCTGTTGTATTTTTTGTGCTACCAACTCGCTATAAGCACTGCTCAGTGAGTGATAAACACCAATTGTTATTTTTTTTTCATTTAATTCAGCAATGTGATTCAAAATAAGTGTATAATTAATTTCAGTAAATTGATTTTGGTACTTAGAAGCAGTGACTTTTGTGGCAAAGTTCGTTGTAGCGATCTCCACTAATTCGTAAACTTCACTTTCGCTAAAAGGATGACGTAAGACTTTCAAAAGTGACTGAATTGTCCAATAATCAAAGGGTAAAATAAATCCTGAAAAATAATAGAGTTGCGCATGTAATTGGAAAAGTAAATTTTCAATATAAAGTAGCCGAATAGGCAGCACGTAATGGGATAAATAACCACGTGCTTTAAGGTACGTTAAAATGACCCGGTTCATTTCGTTAAGATACGTTTTTTCAATTCGTTGTTGTTTTGCTAAACGAAAGGCGAAAGCAGCATTCGCAGAATAGTTATGCATGGAACAAAAAAAGTCATAAAACATATAGGCTTCGTTGATTGTATATGGACGGTCGATTCTTTTCATATATGTATGTATAGATAAATTAATTTCTTCAAATAAAGGTCGATCGAGTTGGACATCCTGTGGACTAATCGTTGGCAGGGGTTCTAAAACCATGCGACGAAAAGAAATTTTCATCCAAAGTTTAATTTGGAGAATTTCTGTATGGTCAAAGGTAATTCTGGGGATTTCTTGTAGTATCTCGATTAATCCTAGGTATTGATTGGCCAGCTCTTTTTCTAAATCTGTTTTTTCTTCAAAGATAAACCAGAAAAAATTAAAAAAGAAAAAGCGAATTTGTTTTTCTTCGCCAACAAGTTTTCCTCGTTTGATACGTAAATTAAACTCATTGAGTAAATCATTTAATTCAACAATTTTTCGATAATAGGTAGCAGAGCTAATGGCATAATTCTGTTGGAAATACCCGCCATTTATTTCATTTTTATGGAAGAGTTGCTGGACCATGTGAAACTTAATAGATTTATCTAAGAACAACATGATCATTGCTTTCATGGAAAAGGTAGGCGCTTTATTTAGATATAGAGTGTCACCTAATACAGTTAAGGTGAGGTTTTCTTGAAGTTGCTCTTCTTTCAAAAATTGCTCTAAAAAAGAAAGATATTCATTCAATGTTGGTAAACTAATATTGAAAAAATCTACTAATTCATTTCGTGTCGCTCGGCCTTTATTATTATATAGGAACAATAAAATATCATTCATATAATCATAAGGCTTTTCTAAAAAATCTCGTTTTAGCATCGTTACTCACCTCTCTTTTAAGAATACTGTATCTATGATAAAATGGCAATAAACAACTGATAAAAAGATTGTTTTTTGAGGTGTTTTTTATTATCATTAAGAAAAAGAAATAATAAGAAAAAACAAAGTATTTAAATGACAACAAAATAATTAAAATGAAGGAGCGACAGAACATGAACAGCGTAGTGAACTTTAGAGATATTGGAGGATTTCCAACGAAACAAGGCACATCCGTCAAGACAGGGCATTTTTTTCGGAGTGGGGAACTCGTTAATGTTGCACAAGAGGATCAACAGAAACTGGTAGAGGACTATCAAATTAAACGAATCTATGATTTTAGAAGTGCAGCAGAAACGCAAGAACGACCAGATGATTCAATTCAAGGAACCAACTATTTACATATAGATATTTTGGCCGATATTCAGGCGCAGACTGCTTCATTAGAAGGAATGCTTAAAACGGTTGGTTCACCCGATGCAGCAATGGACATGGCTTATAAAGAGATGGTTCTTTCCAATTCGGGCCGCAAAGGTTACCAAACATTTTTTGAAAACTTTTTAAGTTATCCACAGGAAGCTATTTTATTTCATTGTTTCGCAGGAAAAGATCGAACAGGAATCGGTGCAGCCTTGATATTAAGTGCTTTAGGTGTGGAACATTCTTATATTTTAGAAGATTATTTAAAGACGAATGAGCAAAGAAAAGCCGCTAACGAGCAGATTATTGCGCAATATCAAGCAAATGGAACGCCTCCAGCAGAAATTCAACAATTAGAAACGCTGCTTTATGTGAAAAAAGAGTACTTAGCGACCGCTTTACAGGCGATTGAAAAAGAATTTGGTTCGGTAGAGGGGTATTTAAAAGAGGGACTCGGTTTACCTTTATCCGCCAAAAAAGACATGCTAAGTCTGTACACAAAATCATAGATCCTAAAAAAAGGACTATCCTTTCTAAAAAAGAAGTTTTATAATAGAAAAGAATCTGTTTGTAAGGAGGGATAGGGAATGAAAGAAGGACAAGAACAATTCTTAACGTTCATACTAGATCGAACAAAAGAAGATAAAAAAGAAAAAATGCAAGCGCTACTTGCAGAAATGTTTGAACGCCAACAAACAGGCAAATTAGATAAAATGTACTTGATGACAAAAGCACCAAAACTTTTGGCTTATTTAAAACCAGAAGCCATTGATGAAGTTAAACAAGTCGTTTCGGAATTTTCTAAAAATATGAAATAAACAATCTTAGCTTGAACTTACGACATTTTAAAAATGTGTCGTAACATTCAAGCTTTTGTTTGTTATTCTCTTGTATTTTATGCTAAAGTTATTCAGGCACAAAAAAAAGCAGGTGATTTTATGAAACATATAAAAAATACATGGGAACTATTTATTTTAGATTGGAAAAGAATTTTTAAAAACCCAGTAGCAACATTTTTGATTGTTGCCTTAATGATTATTCCATCATTATATGCATGGTTTAACATTAAAGCACTATGGGATCCGTATTCAAATACAGGAGAGTTACCAATAGCGGTCTATAGTGATGACCAAACAGCAACTTTTCAAGATAAATCGGTCAATATTGGTGATGAAGTCTTGAAAAACTTGAAGAAAAACAAGCAATTAGGTTGGCGTTTTGTTGATTCGAAAAAGGAATTAGATAAAGGGGTCCAATCAGGAAAATATTTTGCCGGGATTTATTTACCTAAAGATTTTTCCAAGGATTTGCTAAGTTTTACTTCTGGTGATATCAATAAACCTAAAATTGAATACTCAATTAACGAAAAAATTAATGCAATTGCGCCGAAAATTACGTCAAAAGGCGCTTCTTCCATTCAGTCACAAATTTCGGAAGAATTCATTAAAACGGCAAGTAGTACGTTAATCAAAACATTCAATGATATTGGCTATGATATTGATAAAAACATGGTCAGCATTCAAAAAGTTAAGAGCATGATTTTAGATACAGATGCCAACATTGGAACCATTGACACGTACGCGAAACAAGTCACTGACTTACATGGTAAGATGCCTGATCTAAAAGAAAAATTAGCGAAAGCCAACGATGCGATGAAATATTTACCTGAAGTTGATGCTTTGGGAGAGAAGATTGTTGAGCTAAATGGTAAAATGCCAAGCATCAAAGAACAAGCTAGTGTTATTTTGACGTTACAAGAAAAAATTCCAGAAATTCAAAACGCTGGCCGACAAATTGCTATGATTGATGAAGACTTTGCCTCTGTGGAACAAACAATGAGCGAAGGAATCCAAGAAGCAAAACAAGGATTAGAAATCATTCAACAAGTTCAAACGGCGTTACCAGATATTCGTAAACTAGGTGATCAAGCCAATGATTTAGGGAATGTCACATTAGATGGCGCCACTCAATTGGAAAAGGCTTTACCTGGAATTACTCAAAGTGTGGGGACGATTTTAAAAGCAATTGGAACAATTAGCGCTGGTGTAAATACAGCACTAGAAGATTTAAAAAATCATCGTTTACCAGTTGAAGAAAGAGAAGCAATTAAGCAACAACTGTCTGAAAGCCTAGGAAAACAACATGAAAATATCCAACAGCTGATTCAACTGTTTACGCAAATACAAGAAGCCACAGGTAACACTGATTTACAAGACACAATAAATAGATTGAATACGATTGATGGTATTGTAGTTAGATTAAAAACTGATGTTGATAACATTGATGTGAATGCGGTAACTGATGCAGATTTAAATGCTATTCAAGCAGAAGCTCAACAAGTAGAAGCAACCGTCAATAGTATTAACCCTGATGCAATTGAAAACACAGTAAAAACGATTTTAGACAAATTAATTGCTACCATCCAAAACGCTCAAGGTCAACTAAACAAAGCGCAACAAATTGACTTTGAAGGATTATTGAGCTCAACAAGTCAAACGGTCACTAATGCGATTTCTTTATTAGAAAAATATCAAGCCGAAATGCCGGCAATTAAACAAGAAATTCATGATGCGAATACGATGTTGAATGGCAATATGGAAACCATTGTCAATGGCATTAATCGTGGTGCTGATTTGTATAAAAACGATTTACCAGTCATTCAAGACAAAGTCAGCAAAGCGGCAGCCTTTATGCAAAATGACTATCCAGGTATCCGAAAAGATTTAACGAATACCTTGAAAACAGTCAATGAGAAAATGCCAGATGTTGAAGCGGCCTTAGACAAAGCCAACGAGCTGATTATTAATGATTGGCCAAATATCAAAACAGGATTACACAAAGCAGCGAATGCAATCCGTAAAGGTGAAAAAGAAGTTGATTTAGGTGAAATTCTTAAATTACTAAAATTAGATGCCAATAAAGAAAGTGACTTCTTTACACAACCAGTTGAAGTCAAAGAACATGCTGTTTATCCGATTGCTAATAATGGTTCGGCAAGTACCCCATTCTATACAGCTTTGTGTTTATGGGTTGGCGCTGTGTTATTCTCAAGTGTTGCGACAACAGATGTTTATCTTGAAGGAAAAGATAAAAAACGCTTTTCTAAACGGGAACAATTTTCAGCACGGATGTTTACCTTCATTGTCATGGGGATTGGTCAAGCACTGATTGTAACCTTAGGTAATTACTTTGCGTTAGGCGTAGATGTTCGTAATCCAGCGTATAGCGTCTGGTTTGCGGTATTGATTGCCATTACGTTTATGATAATGGTTTATGTGCTCGTTGCTCTCTTTGGCAATGTAGGGAAAGGAATTGCGATAATAATCTTGGTACTATCCATCTCTGGTGGGGGTGGGAACTACCCAATTCAAGTCTCAGGTAAATTCTTCCAAATGATTAATCCGTTCTTGCCGTTTACGCATGCCGTGAACTTGCTAAGGGAATCAGCAGGAGGCATTTACTGGCCAAATGCTTGGTTTGCCATTTGGATTATGGTGGGGATTTCAGTCGTCTTTAGTATTGGCGGCGCAATTCTTTATCCACATCTGGAACACAGATCGAAAAAATTTGCGGCTTTAGCACAAAAGAGCCATTTATTCCATTAAAAAACAAAAAGCTGAAAACGTCTCTAGCGTTTTCGGCTTTTTGTTTTTCTTTATTTTCAAGGCAACCCTAACAAAGAAGTTTTGGGGGCTCTTGCTTTTGACTTTTTGGCAATGCTAAATAATAAAATCTCCCTCAGAAAGTGAGGTTTTTTGTGTACAAATGTATAAAAAGGTTTTATAGTATTTTTTTAAGAAATAAAAAGTGGGTAGGGGTTGTAAAATGATTCAAGCATTGCTTCAACGATATGAGAAAAAAATTGAACGTCGTAAATTGGAAAAACGAACAGCATTCGGTGCTTTTGCCGGGCGGATTGGGCTTGTTTCTAATTTATTTTTATTCGTTAGTAAATTTATGATTGGCTTGCTTTCAGGTAGTGTTTCAATCATGGCAGATGCCATTAATAGCTTGTCCGATACTATTTCTTCAGTTTTAACATTAGTCGGTTTTTATATTGCTGGTAAGCCAGCGGATAAAGAACATCCCTATGGCCATGAACGTTTTGAATATATTAGTGGAATGCTTGTATCATTAGTGATTACGTTTATTGGGTTTGAGTTTCTAACGACCTCCGTTGATCGCATCCTGCATCCAGAATCAATCAAGGTGACACCCATTTTATTTGCTGTTTTAGCTTTATCAATTGGGATTAAAATTTGGCAAGGGCTGTTTTACAAAAAAGTATCAGCAAAAATTGATTCTCAAGCATTAGTTGCTTCTGCTAAGGATAGCTTTAATGATGTTTATACTACATTAGCTGTTTTGATTTCTGCATTTATTGAAGGCGTCACTGGTTTGCGAATTGATGGATATATTGGTTTTTTAATTGCTGCATATATTATTTATAGTGGCTTGCAGTTAATTCGCGAATTTATTAATGAGTTGATGGGCATGCGTCCGAGCCAAACAGAAATTGATGAAATGAAAAATGTCTTATCAAAAATGGAAACAATTGTAGGATATCACGATTTACTGATTCATAATTATGGTCCCAGCCAAACGTTTGCGTCTGTTCACATTGAAATTGATGATCGCTGGGATTTAAATAAAGCCCATCAGACAATCGATGCGATTGAAGCGAAGTTTAAAGAAGAATTGGATGTTAACCTTGTTTGTCATATTGATCCAGTGAATTTGTATGACCCAACACAACAATTTGTTCATCAAACAATCAAAAAGATTATTCGTTCTTTTGATGCGTCTTTAAAAGTCCATGATATCCGCTTAGTTACCCATGGTGAAGAACCGAAGATTTTGTTCGACTTGGTTTTGCCTACAGAATCAAAATTATCTGAATTTGAACTGGGTGTGGAAATTCAACGGCAAGTTTATGAAAAAATTGGTCGTTATAAAGTGGAAATTACCTTCGATCATACGTACTTGTTACAATAAAAGGGAATAATTAACTAAGTTTTTAAGCGTGAGCCAAAAGGTCAAATAGACTTTTAGCTCTCGCTTTTTTGTTTAGAGAATGCAAATCCTTTTGTTATCTGGATTCTCTTGATAAGATAAAGGAAGCGGTGGGGCTGTAAATGAGTGTCTGATTAAAAAAAGATGGTGATTTTTTTATCTTTTTCAGTAACAAAAATCAATTGACTTTTCATTGTGAGAAGCGTAGCATATGGATTTGTTTGATAAAAAATAATGAAAAAAGTGAGCGGGTCACTCTAGAGAAAAGGAGTAGAAAAAAATGGCGGATTTAAAACGACTGTTCATTGGGAAACCATTGAAATCAGCCGAAAATGATGAACATAAATTAAGCAGATTTGCAGCGCTTGCGTTGTTATCTTCTGATGCACTTTCATCCATTGCGTATGGTACAGAACAAATAGTGGTGGTTCTGGTTACTTTGTCGGCGGCTGCGATTTGGTATTCATTGCCAATTGCTGCATTTGTTATTATTTTACTTATTTCTTTAACATTGTCGTACCGACAAATTATTCATGCGTATCCGCATGGCGGCGGCGCATACGTTGTTAGTAGTGAAAACCTCGGCAGAAATGCCGGTTTATTGGCTGGTGGTTCGTTGTTAGTCGATTATATGCTAACAGTAGCCGTTTCAGTTTCAGCGGGTGCAGAGGCGATTATATCGGCGATTCCAGCGTTATATGGTCATCAAGTAGCAATTTCTATTGGGATTGTGATATTGATTACCTTAATGAACTTGAGAGGCCTGCGAGAATCTGCCTCGTTCTTAATGTTGCCAGTGTATAGTTTTATCGCAATTATTACCTTACTGATTGTTGTTGGACTATTTAAAATTGTGACTGGCGCACAGCCATTGAATGCGACAGCTTTACCAGGAGCCGTGGTTCCAGGAATTTCTATTGCCTTAGTTTTACGGGCGTTTTCATCTGGTTCTTCTTCCTTAACAGGGGTCGAAGCAATCAGTAATGCAGTGCCATTCTTTAAGAAACCACGAGCAAAAAATGCTGCTGGGACGTTAGCGTTAATGGCAACGATTTTAGGGTTCTTCTTCGTGGGGATTACATTTATTAACTATTGGTATGGGATTGTACCAAAAGAAGAAGTGACAGTTCTTTCACAAATTGGGAAAGCGGTCTTTGGTCAAAATATTTTATATTATTTATTACAGTTTGCGACAGCCTTAATTTTAGCGGTTGCCGCTAACACAGGATTCTCAGCCTTTCCAGTTTTGGCTTATAACTTAGCCAAAGATAAGTTTATGCCGCATATGTATATGGATCGTGGCGACCGTTTAGGCTATTCAAATGGTATTTTAACTTTAGCTGCTGGTTCGATTGTTTTATTATTGATTTTCCAAGGTTCCACAGAACGTTTAATCCCATTGTATTCAATTGGTGTATTTATTCCGTTTGCTTTGTCTCAATCGGGCATGGTTGTAAAATGGCGAAAAGAAACTAAAAATTGGTTGCCAAAATCAATTGCTAACATTGTCGGCGCCTTTATCTCTTTCGCGATTATCGCCATTTTGTTTATTTATCGATTAGGGGATATCTGGCCGTTCTTTATTATTATGCCGGTGTTGATTTATGCATTTTATCGGGTCAATACTCACTATAAAAATGTGGCGGAACAGCTACGTTTAGAAGATGGGGCACAGTTGCATGAGTTTGACGGGAATACAGTTATTGTTTTAGTAGGGAACGTAACCAAAGCAAATGTCGGCGCCTTGAACTATGCGCGTTCCATTGGTGATTATGTTGTTGCCATGCATGTCTCAATGGATGAAAACGTTGAGAAGGAAAAAGAAATTCAGGAAGAGTTTAAAAAACACTTCCCGGACGTTCGTCTATCAATTGTCCATTCTTCGTATCGTTCACTGCAAAACCCTATCTTACGTTATGTTGATTTGGTTAGTAAAAATGCCACGAAGCATAACTACAGTACAACGGTTTTAGTACCACAATTTGTACCGAATAAACGTTGGCAAAATATTTTGCATAACCAAACAAGTTTACGCTTGCGGATTCGTTTAGCGTGGCGGGAAAATATTATTGTGGCTACCTATAGTTATCACTTGAAAAAATAAATAAAAAAGTCTGCCATCTTTTGATGGCAGATTTTTTTATTGACGTAATTGTTTTTGATAAATTCTAGCGCAAGACTGCTCTTCAGTGGTTACCATTGTCAAAAATTCCCAGTCATATCTTTCATAAAAAGTAGTATGGTCTGTAAGCAGATAAAGCTTTTTAAGTCCAAAATTAGCAAGAAAATCACCAACTGTTGTTAAAAGAATTCCTGCTAAGCCTTGGTGACGAAATGTTGGTTCGACATACAATGCACAAAGGTTTGGCGTAAGGTCTGCACGATTGTGGAAGTCATTATCAATTACGCCCACGCCTGCAACGATGTCCTGCTGTTTATTCAAGCAGACCCACCAATGAGGTACGTGGTTTTCGCTAGTTAGCATTTCCTGCATACTTGCTTGATACGCTTCAGCGGGGATTTGCCACTTTTGGCTAAACCATTGAGCAGCTGACGGAATTAAGTGTGGTTGTTGGTTTAAATCGATAATAGTATAGTTAGACATTATTAATCTCCTAGATAAAAGAACAGATCCCATTGAAAAGAAACAATGTTGGATCTGCTCTGCATTTTTTATTAATTGGAATGTTTGCTAGCTGGGTCTAAACGCCGTTCAATAATCCCTAGAACCCAATCTGTGATAATCGCCATAAAGGCCGTTGGTAAGGCACCGACTAAAATGATAGAAGCACCATCTGTGGCATTGGTTCCACGAATAATAATATCCCCTAAACCACCAGCACCAACGAAAGCACCAATCGCAGTAATCCCGATTGCGACGACTAACGCATTTCGAATACCTGCCATGATTACTGAAACAGATAAAGGTAACTCGACCATATAAAGAAGTTGTACTTTTGTCATACCCATTCCTTTACCAACATCTAAAATATTGCGATCCACTTGAATCATGCCAGTGTACGTATTCTTGATAATTGGCAGGAGAGAATAAAGGAAGACTGTTACAACCACCGTGTTGACACCTAAGCCCATCCCCAACATTAAAATCGAAAGCATTGCCAAAGCTGGTACTGTTTGGATAATGTTCGCTAAACGGATAATCCAGTTGGCTAAGCTACGTTTACGTGAAATCATAATCCCGATAGGAATCCCGACAATTGCAGCAAAGATTACGCCATAAATCGAAATTAAAAAGTGACGTAAAAATTGTTGAAAGACGTAGCCGCCATTTTGTTGGAAATAGTAGATAAATTGTTGGAATAAATTCATATTATTCATCTGTTACTCCCCCTCAAAATAGTTATTTTCTTTTAAGAAACGTTCGGCTACGACCGCAGGTTCAATTAAATCATTATCTGCTTGATAGTTCAATTCTTGCATTTTTTTGGTAGAAATTTTACCATCTAAGCGATTTAAGACATCTTTGATTTCCGGCGTTTCTTTTAATAATTTGTCACTAACCACAGGAGCGGCATCGTAAGGCGGGAAAAAGCGCTTGTCATCTTTTAACATGACTAAATCGTAACTACCAATCCGGCCATCTGTTGAGTAACCTAAGATAACGTCCATTTTTCCAGCGTTGACTGCATCGTACACCAAGCCAATTTGCATTGGTAAAATAGATTTAAATTGGAAGTTGTATTCCTTTTTAAAGCCTTCATAACCGTCGCCTTCACGTGTGATCCACGCAGTATCGACACCAGCAACTAATTTGTCTGCGACTTTCCCTAAATCACTGACTGTTTTTAAATTGTATTTCTCAGCCGTTTCTTTTGTAACTAAGAATACATAAGTATTTTCAAACCCATATGAAGGGAACCAAGTTTGTTGATAACGTTTTTCAAATTCTGATTGAACTAGGTTAAACGCTTTTTTAGGGTCTTTTTCCGCTGGTAAGCCAAGCGTAGTAGTCACGTCAGTACCAGTATAACGAGCTGCAGAAATTGAGGCATCTCCGTTTAACATTGCTTGGTGATTGATGGTAGTAGTGGCTAAGTTGTTAATCACATTTGTTTTTTTATCTGTGTAATGCTCAACCATATCCGCTACAATGCTCCCTAAAATCTGCGCTTCTGAAGTAATCCCACCTGTAATGGCGACAGTGTTATCATCAGAAGTTGAAGCGAGACCAGGTAAAGAACAACCTGCCAATAAAAGTAAACTGCTTAAGAAGAGTAAGCTTAACTTGAGTTTCTTTTTCATCATTATTCGCCCTCCCTTAAAGCTTTTGGCGTTAAACGATTTTCTAATAATCCAAGAAGAACATCTGCTAAAAGCGCTAAAATAGTTACCGGAATAGTCCCGCCAAAGATTAATTCTGGCTGATAGTTATTTAATCCACTGAAAATCATATCACCAAGACCACCTGCACCAATATAAGAAGCCAGTGTAGCCCAAGCAATGACATAGACAGCAGCTAAACGAATGCCGGCCATAATTGTTGGCATGGCAATGGGTAATTCAACACTAAAAATAGACTGTAAATTGGTCATGCCCATGCCTTTAGCAACATCTCGGTAATTTTCATCGACATTTTTCATTCCGATATACGTGTTTCTTAAAATAGGTAGAAGGGAATAGATGAATAGCGCGATAATAGCGGGTGTTTTGCCGACACCAAAAATTGGAATCATCAAAGCTAATAAAGCCAACGAAGGAACCGTTTGTAAGGCACTTGTTAAACCAATGACAATATTGGCTACTTTGGGCAAACGTGTTAACCAAACGCCAACGGGCACAGCGATAGCGACCCCTAATAAAAGTGCAAAGAATGAAATATAAATATGTTCAATACTTTTTGAAATCATTTCTGATCCATATTCTTGAAAGAAGCTACTCATTGCTTACGCCTCCTCTTTATCAGTTTCGGACTCGCTTTGTTTTGCTTCTACAGCTTCACTAATCGTTGTTTCATCGCCCCAGATAACATCATAAACAATGTCAACAAGGGAAGCACGTGTTAAGATGCCCACCACTCGTTTTTGTTCATCAACGACTGGCACATATTTTAAGCCGCGTTTTAAGATTCTTTGTAAAGCATCACGTAAAAGAGCGGTTTTTTGAACAAAGAAGACATCTTTATTCAAGATATCACCAACACTAGAAGCTTTGCCACGTTGCTGATCTAATGTTTCAACATCGATAAAGCCTTTAAGCACATGGGAATTATCAACAACTAATAAGGTATCAACCCGTTTTTCACGCATCAATTTAATCGCTTCTTGTAAAGATTTTTCCGGCGTGATAGTAATAGCTGAATTTAACATGACTTCATCAACAGTGGTGAAATCAGGTTTGGCTTGTAATAGGCGATCTTCTCCGATGAGTTCTTCTACAAATTCATTGGCTGGATGACGTAAAATATTATCTGGTGTGTCAAATTGAATTACTTTGCCTTCGCTCATAATGGCAATTTTATTTGCTAATTTCAACGCTTCATCCATATCATGGGTAACAAAGACAATAGTTTTTCCTAAACGTTCTTGCAAATCTTTCACTAAATCTTGTAATGAATCACGGGTGATAGGATCTAAAGCGCCAAAAGGTTCATCCATTAGAATAATATCTTGATTGGCAGCTAAAGCCCGCACAACCCCGATTCTTTGTTGTTGTCCCCCAGAAAGTTCATTGGGATAGCGGTCCAACATTTCTCGTGGTAACTCAACCAAATCAATCATTTTTTCGGCTATCTTATTGCGTTCTTCCACAGGTACTTTTAATAATTTAGGCACTAAAACGATATTTTCACGAATGGTCATGTGAGGCATCAAGCCGATATTTTGAATGACATAGCCAATTTGGCGACGTAGCTCTACAGGATTGATTTTTTGAATATCTTGGCCATCAATTAAAATTTTTCCTTTTGAAGGGTCGGTCATGCGGTTAAGCATCCGCATTGATGTTGTTTTTCCACTACCACTTGTTCCGATGAAGCAGATAAATTCACCTTTATCGAAAGACAAATTAATGTCATCAACGGCGACTTTTCCGCCTTTATAAAATTTTGATACATGCTGAAATTCTATCAACTTACTCACCTCAACTAAATATTTTGAAAATGTATCTTATTACTAGTATGCTATAAAAATGCGATTTCGACAAATGTAATCTATTTTTAATGGGAAAAAGAAGGCGGTAAAATTTTTTTAATTCGTTCTAAAAAAAAGAAAAGATAACTATTGTTTAGTAAAAGTTGTCTGAACGAAACAAGATGTTAAAAAGAGTATTCTGAGAAGGGGGAAAAGCCGCTATAACAAAGAAAAGTGTCCTTTATAGCAAGTTGACGGGAGCTGAGTTTTTCATTAGAATGGAAAGAGAACAAGGGAATAAAATAAAAAAAGGCGCTTCATGATTTAGCGGCAACTAAATCACGAAGCCTTGAATAGTCACCTGTGCAAGTGGACCATCAAGTTGCCCGTTCAATCAATGGAAACCATTGATCACTTTTATTTTACTGAATTTTTGAAAAAATTACCAGTTTTTTTAAGAAGTAAGAAGTGGAAGAACGAAGGATGCTTTTTATGGAATGTGCAATGACGTTCAGAAAAATCTGAAGGTCATTTTTTATTCTCTTGTTCAAACATTCAAACATAGGGGAAGAGAGACGGACGTAATTTTGTCACCGATTATTACGTCCGTCTTCCGTTGTTTTCTAAAGCGTTGGTTACATGTCTTTGTAGAGGTTGGCTTCGATTGCAGTCCGTTTTGGTTCTAAAAAAGGCGGTAAAGCCAATGTTTCCCCTAAATGTTCCAGAGGCTCATCCAATGTAAAGCCAGGAGTCAAAGTAGCAAATTCAACCCGATTCCCGCCTGGTTCACGAATGTATAAACTTTTAAAATATCCACGACTTACATACATTTCAATTTCCCAACCTTGTGCTAAAGCGCGCGTGTGTAGTTCTTGTAATGCTTCATCATCAGCCACAGAAAAAGCAATATGATCCATACTGCCACGCCCCATTCGGCTTGTTTTATCCGACGTTGTTTGATGAACAGAAAAGCTTTCCGTCTCACTTAAAATAATCGTATTGCCAACTGCTTGCCAACCAAGAAATGTTTCAAAAAAGGCCAAGGTTTTTTCAGAATCTGGCACATGAAATTCAGTAGAGGCTAAACCGATAATTTGAACCGCTGCTGGAATGTCGTTAGAAACAACGAGTGTTTCTTTTAATGGATTTTCAGGAACTTCTGTCAGGATAATATGCGTATCATCTGGATCACTGAAATGGAGGCTCTTTTCTTTTTTGTTAAATGGAATTTTGTTTTCTGTTAAACGTTGTTCCCAAAAGGAAAGGCTGTTTTGGGGAATTTTTAAGCCAATCGTGGCTAAATAATTTTTTTCTTCATAGCGGTTGCCTAATAAGGGCACGATAAAAAAAGTTACTAAGCTTCCCGGTGTGCCTTGATAATCGCCATAAAAATAATGAGGCATGCGATTGTTGTCTTGATTTACGGTATTTTTGACAAAACGTAAGCCTAACAATTTTGTATAGAATGATTGGTTTTCTTGACCATGACGCGCTAATAGTGAAACATGATGAAATTGAGCATGCATTTTGAGTTCCTCCTCTAAATAACTATGTATACTTACTTAAAGTAAGTATAGTGCTTCTGACATTTTTTGACAACTATTTAGTTTGATTCAGAAGGCTGACATAGCCAGAAACAAGAAAAAGTGTTAGAATAACCAAGATAAAAACTAGTAGAAAGAGTGACGGAAATGCTAAGTACAGAAGATTTTGATTTTGATTTACCAGAAGAATTAATTGCTCAAACCCCACTAAAAGATCGCGCTAGTTCACGATTATTAGTTGTAAATAAAGAAACAGGGGACATGGAGGATAAACATTTCCATGATATTCTTGATGAATTACAGCCTGGGGATGCATTAGTCATGAATAATACACGGGTACTGCCGGCCCGTTTATATGGAGAAAAACCTGAAACAGGCGGTCATTTGGAAGTTTTACTTTTAACAAATACAGAAGGCGATACATGGGAAACCTTGATTAAACCCGCGAAACGTGCAAAAGTCGGCACGGAAATTCAATTTGGCGATGGTCGGCTAAAAGCGGTAGTTAAAGAAGAGTTGGAACATGGTGGTCGAATCATTGAATTTAAATATGATGGTATTTTCTTAGAAATTTTAGAATCGTTAGGAGAAATGCCATTGCCGCCATATATCAAAGAACGTCTAGATGACCCAGATCGTTATCAAACGGTTTATGCTGAAGAAAATGGTTCAGCTGCAGCACCAACAGCGGGTTTGCATTTTACAAAAGAACTATTAGAAGAGATCAAAGCAAAAGGTGTTCATCTCGTTTATTTAACTTTACATGTCGGTTTAGGAACATTCCGTCCCGTGAGCGTTGATAATATAGAAGAACATCATATGCATAGCGAATTCTATCGTTTAACTGAAGAAGCGGCTAAGCAATTAAATGAAGTGCGCCAAGCAGGCGGTCGGATTGTTGCGGTTGGAACAACTTCTATTCGTACGTTGGAAACAATTGGCACAAAATTTAATGGTGAAATCCAAGCTGACAGTGGCTGGACCGATATTTTTATCACACCAGGGTATCAATTTAAAGTCGTAGAGGCTTTTTCAACGAACTTCCATTTACCAAAGTCTACGTTGGTGATGCTTGTGAGTGCCTTTGCAGGAAAAGACTTAACATTGGCTGCTTATCAACATGCAATTGAGGAAAAATATCGTTTCTTTAGTTTTGGCGATGCAATGTTTATTAAATAAGCGACACTTTGTGAGCAGAATACTTGGGATTGAAACAAAAATATATTATGATAAACACGTGATTTTTGGAATCACAGTAAAGGTGTGCTTTATTTTTTCTTCCCCTGTAAATAATAAAGTTAGAAACCAAAACGCTACTAGAGCAAAAATGCTTAGTAGACAATCTTAGAATAAAAAGAACGACGCAACCACGGTTGCGTCGTTCTTTTTTTATGTAAGCAAAGATTAATTATTGAAACAACAATACGAAGAAGTGCTTTCTTCGTATTGCCGGTACTAAGTTGTACCTCGGCAACTCCAAGTACAATCAGAAAAATTGTCTTGTTAAGTACAGCTTATACTGTTTAGGCTTCTTGTTCTACATCGTCATTCAGTGTTTCTTTGAAGGTGAACACATCATCAATGGTTACGCCAAAGACGTTCGCGATGTCATGCGCAAGAAGTAATGAAGGATTGTACTTGTTTCGTTCCAGTTGAATAATTGTTTGTCGAGAGACACCGACTCGATTGGCCAAATCTTGCTGAGTCATACGAGCCATAGCACGATAAACATGAATTGAACTTTCAAACGAAGATTTTTTCTTTTTTCGCATAGCATTCCCTCCTTTAAAAGAAGATAAAATAGAATGTGCACCTTGAATATAACACATATGATTATTTGATACAAATATATTTTATTGCCTAAAAGAAAAAACCGAGCTTAAATTTAAGCTCGGCCTTGTTAACGGGAAGACATCAATTGGTTGAATAAGTGTTTACATTTCGCGATACATGTAAAGCAAAAGGTGAACGTGATGTGGTGAAACTAAAACCTTGTTTTCATACAGTTTCGACGCTTGGATGGTGGATAACTTGCGTTAGGTGATAACAGATAGGGTAAATGCTTTATAGAAACTCCATCCTTCTATAACCTTTCCCTATTTTCCGATACGAGTTATCACTAACAATTACTCTACACGTATTGTTTACAGGTGAATCTTGCAATTCTAACAACTTTGAGTTTACCGATTTTTATCTACTGAGAAAATCTTCAACCAATTGATTTGCATGTCCTCCTTACACTTAAAGAATAGCACCTTTTGGAAGCGTTTGCAAGTTATAACACTTATTAATAAGATTAAATATAATATTTTTCTGGTTATTTTATAACATGTAAAATAAATAATTGTGCGAACTAAATAACATTGTATTTTTTGTTGTTTTTGTGTTGAATATATAGAAATAAACTATTTTTTATCAGACAAAATGAAAAAAATGTCCATTGCTTTTTGGCTGAATTCGTTTCTTTTTTCATAAAATTCCCATAATTAAATAGAAACATTGTTGTAGCAACAACGAAAATCCCGGTTTTTTTCATCCATATGAGAGAACGCTAAGCCAAAGATGAAAAAAGTTGCGTGTTCAAAAAAAATCATGTTATATTTAATAGAGACACTATTATATAGGAAGAAAAAATTAGAGGGGGAATAGGATGGAAGCTTACAAGCAAACTGTCGATACTGTCACAAAAGAAGTTTCAGTCAATACTGAAACTGGTTTAACACAACAAGAGGCCCAACAACGGCTGAAAGAAAATGGCCGCAATCAATTTGAAGAGGCTAAGAAGGATTCTGTGTTAAAGAAATTCATTCACAGTTTATCTGATTTTACGACGATTATTTTATTAGTTGCTGCGGCAATTTCGTTTTATACAGCAATCGTAACAGAACATGGCGAATATTTTGAAGGAATCTTAATTATTGCAATTGTGATTATCAATGCTGTTTTAGCCATTGTTCAAGAAGGAAATGCTGAAAAATCTCTGGCGGCTTTACAAGACATGAACAAGCAAAGTAGCGCAGTCTTACGAGATGGCAAGGTAATCGAAGTCGATGCTGAAGAACTAGTAGTAGGAGATGTTCTAGTTCTTGAAGCTGGTTCAATGATTACAGCCGATGCACGACTTATTCAAGCTTCTCAAATGCGCGTAGAAGAGTCAGCACTAACAGGTGAAAGTGAACCTGTTGAAAAAGATCCTACATACGTGGGGCATGACGATGATGGCTTAGGAGATCAAATAAATATGATTTTCAAAGGCTGTACCGTTGTGAATGGCCGCGGACGAGCAGTAGTAACTGCAACAGGAATGGATACAGAAATGGGTAAAATTGCTGGGTTACTGAATAACAGCGATCAGCAAAAAACACCATTACAAAAACGCTTGAATCAATTAGGCAAACGTATTAGTTTGTTAGCCTTAGGGGCTGCGGCAATTGTTTTCATTATTGGTGAACTGCAAGGAGAACCGCTTCTTGAAATGTTTATGACAGCCGTTTCCTTAGCGGTGGCAGCTGTACCAGAAACACTAACCGTGATTGTAACGTTAACCTTAGCATATGGTGTTCAAAAAATGGCTAAGAAACATGCGATTATTCGTCGATTGCCAGCAGTAGAAACGCTAGGAACTGCGAATGTTATCTGTTCTGATAAGACAGGAACACTGACACAAAATAAAATGCGTGTCCGCCGAGTATGGCATCGTGGTGATGAAGTAACGGATACGGAAGATGCCATGACCGATGAAGCCATGGAAGTACTGAAAATGGCTGCTTTATGTACAGATGTCATTGTGGAAAAAGAAGGCGATGAATTAACTGTTACAGGGAATCCGACAGAAGCGGCAATTGTTCGTGCTGTCGAAGAAAATTATCATACTAAAGAAGAACTTGAAGAAAAATATCCTCGTATTGGTGAAATTCCCTTTGATTCAGAACGAAAAATGATGACTACGGTCCATCAATGGGGGAAAAAGTACATCTCAATTACTAAAGGAGCCTTTGATGTGTTACTACCTCGTTTTGGTTTCGGAGATGTCGATCAAGCGGCTATTGTTAATGATCGTTTCGGAAAACGAGCGTTACGAGTTATTGCTGTCGGTTATGCCGTATATGATGAACCACCCAAGGAAATTACATCGGAGGCTTTAGAAAAAAATCTTCGCTTGTTAGGCTTAATTGGCATGATTGATCCACCACGTCCAGAAAGTAAGGGCGCCATTGCTCGTGCGAAAAAAGCTGGAATTAAAACAGTGATGATTACTGGTGATCACGTGGTAACAGCCAGTGCAATTGCTAAAGAATTAGGAATTTTAAAAGATAAAAGTGAAGCCTTATCTGGTTCAGAACTGAAAAAAATGAGTGATGAAGAATTAGATAAACGGGTTAAAGATTTATCCGTTTATGCACGTGTAACCCCTGAAGATAAAATTCGAATTGTTCAATCATGGCAACGTTCTGGCGCTGTTGTAGCAATGACCGGAGATGGCGTGAATGATGCGCCAGCCTTGAAAGCTAGTGATGTCGGTTGCGCAATGGGGATTACTGGAACAGATGTGGCCCAAGGCGCTTCAGATATGATTTTGACGGACGATAACTTTGCAACTATTGTTGATGCAGTGGCGCAAGGACGTGCCGTGTACCGAAATATTCGTAAAGCCATTAACTTCTTATTAAGCTGTAATATTTCTGAGATTTTTATTGTTTTAATTGCCATGTTACTTGGTTGGGGTGCGCCATTTACTGCAGTTCAACTGTTGTTTGTTAACGTGGTCGCAGATGGGTTACCTGGTTTTGCATTAGGAAAAGAACCAGCGGAAAAAGGAATTATGGATGAGGCACCAATCCCTAAAAACGAAGGGATTTTTGCACGAGGCTTATGGCAAAAGATTGGGATTAATGCAGCAGTGTTCACAGTCATTACTTTGTTTGGTTTTTACCTAGGTGCCTTTGTACCAGGTGTTTCAGCCTATGTTTCAAACAGCTATGAAGTTGGACAAACAGTGGCATTTTTAATTTTAGCTTATTCCTCTATCTTACATGTCTTTAATGTTCGTAGTGCGAACTCTGTTTTCCGTGTAAAATTATCAAGCAACAAGTCGCTCTTTGAAATGGTCGTTTTAGCATTACTAATTACCACAACCATTGCTTTATTACCATTCACACAAGAACTATTTGGATTAGTGCATATTAGTTTAAATCATTGGATGTTAGCAATTTTCCTATCCTTTGTGCCAATTTTCGTCAATGAAATGATTAAGTTCCATTTCTCTGAAGTCGAAGAGGAAGAAGAAGTGATTTAAATTTAACAGGAATAAAAGGAGCTACCTTTGTTCAGAAAATTATCTTAATAGTTAGCAAGTGGGGCAGCAGTCGTTTCGACTGCTGCCCCACTTATTTTTGATTTTCCTTTTTTCAAAATAGGTGGGTTTCTTATCTAAGATGAACATTCTCTAATAAAAAGACTTGCTAAACGATTTAAAACGTATTATAGTGAGTAGCATCGTTAGTCAAAAAGCGCTTTTTGACTAATGAAAAAGATATATAAAACGTTATATAATAAAGAGTTTTAAAAGTTTTTATGGAGCTGTTGGTTAAACTAAACGAAGTCATTTCTTTTGTAGGAGGAAAGTATTGTGTTACACAAAGCAGAGGGGTTTGATCGTCGGAAATTTACGATGGCAGGGATCTTAGTTGCCATGGGCGTTGTCTATGGAGATATTGGAACGAGCCCTTTATATGTAATGAAAGCCATTGTAGGAGATAATGGTGGCTTGGCACGGGTTTCTGAATCGTTTATTTTAGGTTCGGTCTCATTAATTTTTTGGACATTAACTATCTTAACCACGATTAAATATGTTGTTATTGCTTTAAATGCTGATAACCATGGAGAAGGTGGGATTTTCTCTCTTTATACATTGGTTCGTAAAAAAAGTAAGTATTTGATTATTCCCGCAATGATTGGCGGCGCCGCTTTACTGGCTGATGGCGTTTTGACCCCAGCTGTGACAGTGACGACAGCGATTGAAGGCTTACGGGGAATTCCAGCATTTTTTGAACGTTTTGGCAATGACCAAACGATTATAGTGGTTATTACGTTGACGATTATTTTAATTCTTTTTTCTGTTCAACGATTTGGAACAGAATTGGTCGGGAAAGCTTTTGGGCCGATTATGTTCTTGTGGTTTACTTTTTTAGGCATCATTGGTTTAATGAATTTTAGCCAAGATTGGACGGTTATTCGTGCATTAAATCCATATTATGCTTTGCAATTACTAGTCAGTCCAGAAAATAAATTAGGTCTATTTATTTTAGGGAATATTTTCTTGGCTACAACTGGTGCTGAAGCTTTATATTCTGATTTAGGGCATGTAGGAAAAATGAATATCCGCATTAGCTGGCCGTATATTAAGATTTGTTTGATTCTTAATTATTTAGGGCAAGCTGCGTGGTTGTTAACGGTCAAAGAAAACCCTGAAATGCAGGCATTAGCTGAAATTAACCCATTTTTCCAAATGATTCCACGAGGTATTCTTGTATTTGGCGTTGTTTTTGCAACAATCGCCGCAGTGATTGCTTCGCAAGCGTTAATATCAGGTTCGTATACTTTAGTTTCTGAAGCGATTAAATTGAAGTTATTACCAAGACTTAAAATTATTTATCCTGGGAGCAATATCGGTCAAATGTATATTCCAGCGGTAAATTTAATTTTGTGGTTAGCTTGTTCAGCAATCGTGCTGGCTTTTAGAACATCGACACACATGGAAGCTGCGTATGGTCTATCGATTACGATTACGATGTTAATGACAACCATTTTATTGTTGTTTTATCTTTTGGATAAAATTCCAGCTTGGTCTGCGTATCTAATTTCCTTGTTCTTTGCTGCCATTGAAGTTGTCTTTTTCTTTTCAAGTGCTGCGAAGTTTTTCCATGGTGGATATGTTGCTGTGGGAATGGCAGTCTTCTTGTTATGCATCATGATTATTTGGGAACGCGGCAACGAGATTAAGGAAGCGACGGCGGAACAAGTGTCGTTGGAAAAATATGTACCACAACTTAAAGCTTTGAAAGAAGATACATCTGTACCTATGTATCAAACCAACGTGGTCTTTTTAACCTCCGATCGAGTGGACGGCGAAATTAATCGTAATATTATTTATTCGATTTTGGACAAACAGCCAAAACGAGCGAATGTTTATTGGTTTGTTAATGTTCAGGTAACAGATGAACCCTTTACTCAAGAGTATTCTGTTGATATGTTAGGGACTGATTTTATTGTGCAAGTTCAGCTATATTTAGGCTTCCATATTTCTCAAGAAGTGAATGTATATTTAAGACAAATTGTTCATGACTTGATGAAAACAGGCCGCTTGCCAAAACAGCCACAACGTTATTCATTAACGCCAGGAAGAGAAGTTGGCGATTTCCAATTTGTATTAATTCAAGAAGAATTATCTAACGTTTCTGAACTGAAAAAATGGGATCGACAAATTATGCAGGCAAAATTAGCTATCAAAAACTTAACTACCTCTCCTGAAAGTTGGTTTGGCTTGGAATACAGTGAAGTCAAATATGAATCCGTTCCTTTAATCATTGGCCCACAACGGAAAACGCACTTAGTCGAACGAAAGAATCGTTCATAAATAGAAGAAATTTAACTAAAAGATTGAGCCTAAGTCCTTGAGATACATGGCTCAATCTTTTTTGTAGAATCAGAGTAAATACTGTAATTCCACAAAGAATTCATTTAAAAGCGTTTGGTCTTTAAAGGAATTCATCCGCTTAAAGATGGCCAGTAAGACTTCTTTTTGAGGTTCAGTTAATTGATCTACTTTTAACAAAGGAAGAAAAGCGATAATCAGAGAATAATCTAATTCTGGATTTTGAGAATGTGTAAATAATTCATGGAGTTCTGACAAAATAAACGGTTGATAATAAGATTGGTCAGACTGTTCTTCTGCAGTTGTTGGTTCATAAATAGAAATACTCTCTTGGGAATGAGAGGGGGCTTCTACTGTTAACGGAAAAGCATAAAAGGACTGCTGTAACTTTTGCGCTTGAATCATAATTTTTAAGGAATCGTGATAGGATAGCTGTTCTTCAGATAAACGTCCCATCAACTGAGTAAAAAAAGGTGGTTTTAGCAGTTGTTTATTTTGAAAATTTTCTTTCAATAGCTGGCGTACAAATCGATCAAAATCACCATAAAGTAGCCAATCTACTGTTGTGTCACAGGCTTTAGCGATTTTTTTTAAGTATCGTTTATTGGGTAAATTCAAACCTAGTTCCCAGTTACTAATTGTACTTCCACTAGATAAACCAATTTTATTGGCTAAATAACGTAAAGTGTACTTCTTCTTCTTTCGAGCTTCACGCATGCGCGCCCCGACTTGCTTTGTAGTAATTTTCATTGAAACACTCCTTTTGTAATAAATATGAGGATAAGGTGTTCTTAAAATATACATACGCAAAATTCGGCTCTTTTTTTTTCTAAACTAAAAAAAGTAATTATTTCTAACAATTTTCATCTTGTGCTATGCTTAAGATGAAAATACTTAAGAAGAGAAGGGATCATATGTCAGCAAAACATAATCATGAACAACACCAGGAAAAACAGCCAACAATGTCCCACGATAAAATGAATCACATGAATCATGATATGGCGCATGAACAAATGGCTATGTCACACCAACATGAAGGAATGAAGGGAATGGATCATTCAATGCATATGGGGAATTTTAAACAAAAATTCTGGCTGTCATTGATTTTAGCTATTCCGATTATTGTTCTTTCACCAATGATGGGTTTTCAATTACCTTTTCAATTTACTTTTCCAGGTTCTGATTGGTTGGTCTTAATTTTAGCAACTGTGCTATTTTTTTATGGTGGACAACCATTTTTAAGTGGCGCTAAAATGGAATTACAGCAAAAGAGTCCAGCAATGATGACGTTAATTGCGATGGGGATTTCGGTATCATATTTTTACAGCCTATATGCGTTTTACATGAATCATTTTACGAATCAGGCCCACGTGATGGACTTTTTCTGGGAATTAGCCACTCTGATTGTTATTATGCTTTTAGGCCATTGGATTGAAATGAATGCTATTTCTAATGCTGGTGATGCCTTGAAAAAAATGGCTGAACTGTTACCTGACACAGTCAAACGAATGACTGAACATGGGGAAGAAGAAATTCCTTTGCAAGATGTTCAAGAAGGCGATCGCTTGATTGTTCGTTCGGGAGATAAAATTCCGACAGACGGTAAAATTTTGAAAGGAAGCACAACAGTCGACGAATCGATGGTTACAGGGGAATCAAAAACAGTAGAAAAAAACATTGGCGACTCCGTGATTGGTGGAGCTGTCAATGGCAACGGAATGATTGAAATTTCGGTAACTGGCACGGGTGAAAATAGTTACCTGTCAAAAGTTATGGAGATGGTTAAACAAGCGCAATCGGAAAAATCAAAACTAGAATCCATTTCAGACCGTGTAGCCAAGTGGTTATTCTATATTGCCTTATTCGTAGGTGTGTTAGCATTTATCGGTTGGTTACTCGTAACGAAAGATTTGTCGCTAGCATTTGAACGAATGGTTACAGTTTTTATTATTGCCTGTCCCCATGCGTTAGGCTTAGCAATTCCTTTAGTGATTGCTAGAAGTACCTCCATTGCTGCTAAAAATGGCTTACTTTTAAAAAATCGGAACGCATTAGAACAAGCCAATAAGGTTGAATATGTGTTGCTGGATAAAACTGGTACTTTAACAGAAGGACAATTTACAGTTACTGGCTTAGAATTAATGAGTAAGCAATTCACTAGAGAAGAAGCACTTAAATATATTGGAGCATTAGAAAAAAATGCAAACCATCCGTTGGCAATTGGGATCATGAACTATTTAAATAAACAAGCCGTTCAACCTTATGAAGCCCATAATCTGCAAGCTTTATCAGGCGTAGGACTGGTTGCTACTGTTCAAAACCAAGAAGTCAAAATAGTCAATGAAAAAGAAGTTGCACGGTTACAGTTAACCTTCGATGAAACAATTAAAACAAACTATCAAGAGCAAGGAAACACCTTGAGCTATTTAATCATCGCTGGTCAATTAGTCGCACTGCTTGCTTTAGGAGATAAAGTCAAACCAGAAGCTAAAACATTTATTGCAGAGTTACAAGCGCAAGGAATTACGCCAGTCATGTTAACAGGGGATAATCAAACAGCCGCCAGTGCAGTTGCTAATTATTTAGGAATGAAGGAATACTACGCAGAGCTCTTACCAGAAGATAAAGAAAAAATTGTGCAACAATATCTTACTGAGGGACATCAGGTCATGATGGTAGGAGACGGTATTAACGATGCACCAAGTTTAGCCCGTGCTTCAATCGGTATTGCGATAGGCGCTGGTACAGATGTAGCAATTGATTCGGCAGATGTTGTACTGACGGATAGTGATCCTAAAGATATTTTAAGGTTCTTAGATTTAGCCAAACAAACACGACGTAAAATGATCCAAAATCTTTGGTGGGGAGCTGGGTACAATATTGTCGCCATTCCTTTAGCGGCTGGGGTTCTTGCACCAATTGGGATTGTTTTAAATCCAGCTGTAGGTGCTGTCTTGATGTCATTAAGTACAATTATTGTAGCAGCAAATGCTATGACACTGCATATTTCAAAAAAATAATTCGATATAATTGTAGAGAGCGGAAAGTAATCAATACTTTTTGTTCTCTATTTTTTTCTTCTTAAAAAAAATTTTGCCTTATTTGACGTATTCTTATAACAAGGGAGTGAAAGGGGACGATATATGGATTTCAAGGAATTATTGTCTTTTGAACATAAAAATATGTTGGAATTGTTGGATTTACTGCAACAAGAGCAGACATTTTCTGTTTTGATGGCTGCAGAAAAACTAAAGGTGAGCGACAAAACCATCCATTGTTACATTCAACGTTTTGAAAAAAAGCAGGAAACGTTTAAGATAGAAGGGCTTTGTAAGATTTATACAACGACCAAAGGAATTGTAAAATATCGTGAATTATGCGTTTGTGGCTTGGCTCGGTTTAGACAAAAATTTTGTTATTTTATTCCCGAATTTTATATTTTACGTTGTCTAATTGAAGAGCGAATCAATTATGCGCAATTGACCCAGGTATTGGGATTACAGGAATCAACTCTTCGGAAGAAACTTTCTAATATTCGACGTTGGCTAGTTAATTTTGATATTATTGTACGTCAAAAACATTACGATTTAACTGGCAATGAATGGCAAATTCGACAGTTAATCCTTTGTTTTTATTTGTTTTTTCAAGAAAGCTGTCTAGAAGAAAACAGAGAAATGACTCGGAAAATCATTACCTTTTTTGAGTTGGATTTAAATGTAGCACAACAGAATCATCTTAGTTGGCTAATTTATATTTGGGAGAAACGATATAGAGGCGGTCATGAAATTTCAGTGCCAAATGCTAATTTATTTCAACAAACAAGTGCTTTTTTTTATTTATTTCGTGTGGAAGTGTTGAGCACTTCTTTTATGTCTCTTAAAGAACAAAAAGCGTTATTTGTGATTCTTGAAGCACATTTTGGTGGTTGTTTTGGCAAGAGAGCGCGAAAGTATTTTATTCATGAGCAAATGAAAATAGAAAGTTTATGCTTAAAAACAGCTATTTTTATTATGAAAGAAATTAGGAGAAATTTTACACAACATCATTTTAATTATCAAGAAATTCATTTATGTCGATTTTTAAGTACGCATATGAATAGTTTATTAGACGGACAAGCATGGTTGCCAGCTCATAAACAGGAACAAACACTCGCTGTACGTTATCATCAAACTTGGCACAGATTACAGAAACTAATTAGGCTTTTAAAACGCCTGTATCCAGTCTTTACTTCAGTAAAAGAAAGGGAATTGACGAGTTGCTATTTTTATCACATCCTAGATTTATTTGACCCGATTTTATATGAAAAAAAATATATTATTTGCCTATTGACGGACTTTCCTCCAGAAAAGGAACAAGCGTTGGGGCAATCTATAAAAAGCTATTTCAGTGAAAAAAAGAATATTACAATTATTCATGGAAAACCAGCGTATCAACTTCACCAAGCACACCTCTTAATTGTCAATCATTTGTTTCAGATGAACGTAGCGCTTTCTTCTGAGACAGTTGTTTATTTGCCAGAGGAATTATCTCCTGCTTTTTTTGAAAAAGTCGAAGCGAATCTATCGTAAGAAGTCCAATTTTGTCTAAATAGTGTTAAAATGAAGAAGTAAGAGGAATGGATGAGGAGGATATTAAAATGAAACAACTGCAATTTGGTACAAGTGACGAAACAGTTTCTTCGGTTATCTTAGGATGTATGCGCTTAAATGGTGCTGAAAATCCTCAACAGGTAATTGAAACTGCTTATGATCATGGCATTACATTTTTTGATCACGCCGACATTTATGGTGGCGGCGACTGCGAAACCATTTTTGGTAAGGCCTTAAAAGAAAGTACCATTCGTCGTGAAGATATTTTTATACAAACGAAATGTGGGATTCGTCAGGGCTTTTTTGACTTTTCAAAAGCACATATTTTAGAAGCGGTCGAAGGGAGTTTACAGCGTTTAGGTGTAGATTCAGTCGATGCATTATTGTTGCATCGTCCAGATACTTTAGTGGAACCAGAAGAAGTAGCTGAAGCTTTTCATTTATTAGAAAAACAAGGGAAAGTTCGCTATTTTGGTGTAAGTAACCAAACGCCAGGACAAATTGAACTTTTAAAAACAGCTGTTAAACAACCGTTATTAGCCAATCAATTACAATTTGGCATCAAGCATACTGGCATGGTGGATCAAGGCTTACAAACAAATATGGAAATATCAGGAAGCATTGATTATGATCATGGTATTTTAGATTATTCACGTTTGAAACAAATGACTATTCAAGCATGGTCACCGTACCAATATGGTTATTTTGAAGGTGTCTTTATTGGAAATGAAAAATTCCCTGAGTTAAATCAAAAATTAAGCGAATTGGCTGAAAAATATCAAACAACGCCAACTGGCTTAGCCAGCAGCTGGATTCTGCGCCACCCTGCTAATATGCAAGTCATCGCAGGAAGTATGAATCTTGGTAGAATTGAAGAAATTGCTAAAGCAGCAGACATTGTGATTAGTCGCGAAGATTGGTACGATATTTATCGTGCAGCGGGAAATGTTTTGCCGTAAAAAGATTCTCATACTTGTGAAGATTCAACGTGTATTGCTGATTGATTTTGGTATTTGATATAGTTGTCACTAAGGAACTATGTCAAATACCTTTTTCTTTCATTCTGCAATCGCCGTCTACTGCAAATTCTGTAGTTTTTTGTTAAAATAGAAAGGAAACTAGTTTGCTAAAGATGAGGGGAAAAAAATGACCAAAAAAAAATTATTACTCGTTGATGGAAACAGTGTAGCCTTTCGTGCATTTTTTGCGCTACATAACTCATTAGAACGATTCAAAAATAAGAACGGCTTGCATACAAATGCTATTTATGCGTTTAACAATATGTTTGAAAATGTAATGCAAAAAGAAATGCCTACTCATGTTTTAGTCGCTTTTGATGCAGGGAAAACCACATTCAGAACAGAATTTTATTCAGAATATAAAGCCGGACGTTCAAAAACACCGGGGGAATTTAAAGAACAAATGCCGTATATTCGTGAACTTTTAGAAGGTTTAGGCGTAAAATATTATGAACTACCTAACTATGAAGCAGATGATATTATTGGTACATTAGCCAACAAAGTTGATAAAGATGAATTTGATGTTGTCGTGTTATCAGGGGACCGAGATTTGACACAATTAGCGACGGACACTGTCAAAGTAGATATCACTGTTAAAGGAGTTAGCGATATTGAATCATATACACCTGAGCATATTGCTGAAAAATATGATGGGTTAACGCCTAAGCAAATTATTGATATGAAAGGGTTGGCTGGCGACACGTCGGATAACATTCCAGGTGTAACGAAAATCGGTGAGAAAACCGCGATTAAGCTGTTAAAACAATATGGCTCAGTTGAAGGGGTTTATGAGAATATCGATGAAATGAAAAAAAGCAAAATGAAAGAAAACTTGATTAATGATAAAGAGCAAGCCTTTCTTTCTAAACGTTTAGCGACAATTGAAGTCAATGCACCAGTCGAAGTCAATGTGGAAGACTTGGCATATGAAGGGAAAAACTTAGAAAAATTGGTTCCTTTTTATAAAGAAATGGACTTTAAACAATTTTTAGCTAAGTTGGACATTACAGAAGAACCTGTTGAAATGGAAGATATTTTATTTGAAGTAGTTGAAGATCAGTTAACCAATGAAATGTTTACAGACGATATGGCTCTTTATGTTGAGATGATGGAAGATAACTATCATACGTCACCGATTGTCGGCCTTGCTTGGGGCAACGACAAGAAGATTTATACCACGAATAATTTAGCTGTTTTTGAAAGTCAGCCATTTATCGATTGGTTGATGGATGAGACACGTAAAAAAAATGTCTATGATGCAAAACGGACGTACGTTGCACTAAATCGCTATGTAGGAAAAATGACAGGGATTGCCTTTGATGTTTTATTGGCTGCTTATTTACTTGATACCAATGACAATAACGCGGATATTGAAGGCGTAGCACAACATTACGGATATGATGCGATTCAATCTGATGAAGCCATTTATGGAAAAGGGGCCAAAAAAGGCTTGCCAGAGGACGAAGAAGTTTTCTTTGGTCATTTAGCACGTAAGATTAAAGCAATTCAATTTTTAACAAGCAAACTAGATAGCGAATTAACAGAAAAAAATCAAGCTGATTTATTCTATAAAATGGAATTACCACTTTCTCGTATTTTAGGCGATATGGAAATAACTGGTATCCGTGTTGATGCCACGCGCTTAAAAGAAATGCAAGTAGAATTTTCAGAACGCTTGAAAGAAATCGAAGAAAAAATCTATGCAGAAGCTGGCGAAGAATTTAATTTGAATTCACCTAAACAATTAGGCGTTATTTTATTTGAAAAAATGGGCTTACCTGTGATCAAAAAGACGAAAACTGGCTATTCAACAGCGGTAGATGTTTTAGAACAACTAAAAGAACAAGCACCAATTGTGGCCGATATTTTAACTTATCGTCAAATTGCCAAAATTCAATCGACCTATGTTGAAGGACTCTTAAAAGTAATTCAGCCAGATAATAAAATTCATACTCGGTATGTACAAACACTGACACAAACAGGACGATTAAGCTCAGTAGATCCTAATTTACAAAACATTCCTATCCGTTTAGAAGAAGGCCGAAAAATTAGAGAAGCCTTCGTACCAAGAGAGGATAATTGGTTGATTTTCTCTTCTGATTACTCTCAAATTGAGTTACGTGTGCTCGCGCATATTTCTAATGATGAGCATTTAAAAGAAGCGTTTGTGGAAGGGCAAGATATCCATGCCAGCACTGCAATGCGAGTTTTCGGTGTTGAAAAAGCAGAAGATGTCACACCTAACATGCGTCGTCAAGCTAAAGCGGTGAATTTTGGAATTGTCTATGGTATCAGTGATTATGGCTTGTCCCAAAACTTAGGCATTACTAGAAAGCAAGCGCAACAATATATTGACACCTATTTTGAAAAATATCCAGGCGTGAAACAGTATATGGAAGAGATTGTCCGCGATGCCAAAGACAAAGGCTATGTGGAAACATTGTATCATCGCCGTCGTTATTTAAGTGATATTAATTCAAGAAACTTTAATCTACGTTCGTTCGCTGAACGTACAGCGATTAATACACCGATTCAGGGAAGTGCCGCAGATATTTTAAAAATTGCGATGATTGAAATGGCGCGTCGTTTAAAAGAAGAAAAATTACAAGCGACAATGTTATTACAAGTGCACGATGAATTAGTTTTTGAAGTACCAGAATCAGAATTAGAACAATTAAATCAACTCGTCAAAGAAGTGATGGAGCACGCAGTTTCCTTACATGTGCCACTTATCACCGATAGCAGTTGGGGAAAAACATGGTATGAAGCAAAATAATAGCTTACCCATTAAGAACGATGAATAAAATAAGGATAAGTAGGATCTGGACGTTGATATCTAAGCGTTCAGACCTCTTTATATAAAGGAGCAAAAATAATGCCAGAATTACCAGAAGTAGAAACAGTGCGAAAAGGACTTGAAAAACTTGTTGTAGGAAAAACCATTCAAGAAGTCATTGTTTTTTGGCCAAGAATTATTGAATCACCAGAAGTTGATGTATTTCAAGGTCAATTAGCTGGTCAAACGATTGAAGGGATTGAGCGAAGAGGAAAATTTCTGATTTTTAAATTGTCTGATAATGATATGATTTCTCACTTACGGATGGAAGGAAAATATGAGTTTCATCAGGCTGATGATGAAATTGCCAAACATACCCATGTAATGTTTACTTTTACAGATGGCACGCAATTACGTTATTTAGATGTACGGAAATTTGGCCGTATGACATTGGTTCCTAAGAATCAAGGTCATCAATATAAAGGGATTTTAGCTTTGGGCCCAGAGCCAACACCAGACGTTTTCCAATTAGCTACTTTTCAACAAGGCTTGAAAAAGCATCATAAAGCAATTAAGCCATTGCTGTTAGATCAAAAGCTAGTGACGGGCTTGGGGAATATTTATGTAGATGAAGCACTTTGGCAAGCGCAAATCCATCCAGAACAACCAGCAGATTCCTTAAAACCTGCGGAAGTTGCTACGTTGTATCAAGCAATCATTGACGTCTTGGCACGCGCTGTTGAAGCAGGTGGAACCACCATCCGCACCTATCTAAACGCGTTAGGAGAAGCAGGGACTTTTCAAGTAGCGTTGAATGTCTATGGGCAAACAGGCTTACCTTGCAATCGTTGTGGTACGCCAATTGTTAAAACAAAAGTGGTACAACGTGGTACGCATTATTGTCCACAATGCCAACAATTGAAAGGTCGTCGATTGAAATGACAAAAGTTTTAGGCATTACAGGAGGGATTGCGACAGGTAAAAGTACGGTTGTTGCTCTTTTAAAAAAAGCGGGTTATCCAATTGTTGACGGCGACATTATCGCCCGAGAAATTGTTGCAAAAGGGCAACCAGCCTTAGCCGCAATCGTTGAAACTTTCGGACCAGAAATAGTATTAACAACTGGTGAATTGGATCGGAAAAAGTTAGGACAATTAATTTTCGCTAGTCCTCAAAAAAGAGAGCTGTTAAATGAAACGCTGAAACCTTTTTTAAGAAAAGAAATTTTACGTCAAATTGAAGAAGCTAAAAAGAAAGCCTCCCTGGTTATTGTTGATATTCCTCTGCTTTATGAAGCTCATTATGAGGCGATCATGGATCAAGTTGCTGTGGTATATGTACCAGAAAAGATTCAAAAAGAGCGTCTGATGGCCCGAAACCAATTAACAGAAGAAGAAGCGCAACAACGAATTGCTAGCCAATGGCCGATTGAAATGAAAAAAGAACGAGCAGATATCGTTTTTGATAACCAAGGAACTAGAGAAGAAACGGAACAGCAAGTGAAGAAGTGGCTAGAGGAACAAATTGGAAAGAAGTGAATATTTTTTTAATGGCGTAAAATGTTTTGAAAATTTCAGAAAAAACAGTGAAAGTCTTTGTTTTTATTAAAAAATGGCAAAGATTCAACGAAGAACCAGTTCTAAAGACCTAGTAATAGCGCAATTTCATGTTATAATATAGGCAACAAAAATTATACAGAATAGAAGAGGTGAACGTTATGCGTTGTCCAAGATGTCATCATAATAATTCCCGTGTTATTGATAGCCGTCAAGCAGATGATGGACGTGCAATTCGCCGTCGTCGTGAATGTGAAAATTGCAGTTATCGGTTCACTACATTTGAAAGAATTGAAGCGGCGCCATTACTTGTAATCAAGAAAAATGGGGATCGTGAAGAATTTAATCGTGATAAAATTTTGCGTGGGCTCATTCGCTCTGCGGAAAAAAGACCCGTTGCTATGGAACAAATGGTTCAAATTGTCGATAATGTTGAAAATCGAGTGCGTAGTTTAGGGGAAAATGAAGTCTCTACAACGCTTATCGGTGAATATGTGATGGAAGATTTAGTCAATCTAGATGAAATTGCCTACATCCGCTTTGCGAGTGTTTATCGACAATTCAAAGATATGAGCGTGTTTTTGAAAGAGTTACAGGACATTGTCGACAAAGCAAAATCTTCTTCTCCTGACTCAGAAAATTAAAAAGGAGGTCTTTCTTTGAAAGGAAATCGGCAAAGAATCCAACCAAAAAATATTTTTCAAGCGGTTATTGATTCACCGCTTTCTGATCAAGAGAAAGAGGTTTTAACCTTTTTATATCAACCAATTGTCGGCGCCAATGCGTTTAGTTTATATTGGCTTTTGTTATCTGAAACAACAGACTCAGAGGAGAATGGCTCGCTGTTTCATGCAGATTTAATTAGTTTGCTGGACTTGAGTTGCCAACAATTAGAAGAAGCTTGCTACAAATTAGAAGGCATTGGGTTGCTAGAAACGTATAAAAAAACAGATCGGGAATTAGGAGATTGTTATTTATATTATTTAAAAGCACCTGAAACAGCCGCTCGTTTTTTTAAAGATGAAGTGTTAGCTTTAGTGTTATTTAATCGGGTTGGACAACGGAAATTTGATCAATTAGTGCAAAAGTTCCAACCGCATCCTACTAAAACAGAGGGCTATCAAAATGTTTCCACTAGCTTTCAAGAGGTTTATGCCTTTAAAGAAGAACAAATTGTTTCCGAAGCGAACCGATTGACAACGATTCAAGAAACTTTTTCTCAACAAGAAAAATCGAAGAAAATTTCTGTATCAACGGATTCTTTTGATTGGCACTATTTTGTGGAAGGTTTGCACCGTTTAGGTTTACAACTGCCTGAAGATGAGGCTAGTTTTCAAGAAGAAGTCTATGTTTTTCATCAATTATATGGCATCAATGAGTTAGATATGGTAGACTTTGCTTCGAAATCATTTGACTATTATACAAGTCGAATTTTGCCTAAGGAATTAGTGCGAACGATTCATCAAGCGTTTGATCCTGATAAAAAACCACAACCAACAAACGTAGTGACAAACAAGCAAGCACAATTGACGGTGGAAGAGCAACAAACGTATCGATATAACGCATTAAAAATGAATGGTTTTTCTGAACTGGATATTCAAATGATTATGGATAGTGAAAAGAATCCGCCTATTCAATATTTAGAAGCTTTAAAAAATAGTCGAGGCGGCTATACGACACCACAAGAACGTTCATTAGTGAAATATTTGGTTGCTAAATCAGGCTTACCGACTAGTGTGATTAATATTTTGATTAACTATGTTTACAATATTCAACAACAACCGACTTTAAAAGCGGAGTATGTGAATCGAATTGCGAATGAATGGGGACAAAGTGGCATTCATTCACCAGAAAAAGCAATTGAACATGTCAGAGAATTGGCAAAACAAAGCCAAACCAAACAAAAACAGCGACAACAAAATTATTCAGGGAAACGCCAAACTGTTCGACAAGAGCGATTGCCAGAATGGGCAGATCAGCCAAACGATGAAACAAAACTTTCCCCAGAAGAACAAGCCGAGTTAGATCGACAAATTCAAGAATTTTTAAACCAAGGAGGTGACCAATGATGGAAGACGTAGGAAAAGAAATGTCAAAAATTATCCAGAAGCGTGACATCAATGAACGATATGAAGAGCTGGTTAACGAAGTATTGAAAGATCAAGATGTTCAAGCCTTTATACAAGCAAACCGAGAGCGTTTAAGCGATGAAGATATTCGTAAAAGTTATGCTAAGCTGTATGAATTTGTTCAAGAAAAAAAGAAATTTCAATTAAACGATCCGGCAATGATTGCTCCAGGCTATGAGCCAAGATTAATGTTGAATTTTCATTACATTGATGTAACGTATGTCCCAACGGCTGATTTAATCGCCCGTCAGAAGGAAGAAGAAATTCGCAATCGAGTAAGGGCAATGGACATGCCAAAAGATGTCCGAGAAGCAAATTTACGAGATTTCGATCCATCTTCTCAAGGTCGAGCCAAAGCGTTAGCAGAAGCAATGCAATTTTTAAGAGAATATCCTGCAACACCAAAAGAGTTTCATAAAGGGCTCTATTTACAAGGCCCCTTCGGTGTAGGAAAATCTTTCTTATTAGGTGCGATGGCTAATGCTTTAGCAGAACGTGGATTTACTACGACAATTGTTCATTTTCCAACATTTACAGTAGAAATGAAGCAAGCCATTGGTCGCGATCAAGTTGGTGAAAAGCTCGATGCAGTAAAAAAATCCCCTATATTAATGATTGATGACATTGGTGCGGAATCCATGACTAGTTGGATTCGTGACGACGTTTTAAGCGTAATCTTGCAATACCGAATGCAAGAACAATTAGTTACTTTTTTCTCTTCCAATCTAGATTTAAAAGCTTTAGAAGAGCATTTAACCGTGACGCAACGAGGAGAACAAGAGCCGCTAAAAGCCAGACGAATTATGGAACGTGTGCGTTATCTGTCAAAAGAGATTACGATGACAGGAAATGATCGACGAAACGGTTAAAGCAATCCTTTTATTTTTATGGATTGCTTTTTTTCTTGCGCTTGAAGATGTAGCGTAAGTTTCGCAAAAACAAGTACTTTTGTGTACACTGACAATAAAGAAGTGAGGAAAAGAGGCGTAACAATGAAGAGAAAACTTTGGATTTTTATTGGGGTATTCGTGGTGCTTCTGGGAGGATATTTTCTTTTGTTTAGAGAAAAATCCTATAAAGTAGAGGTGGAAAAAGTGAATCCAAAAATTCAACGCTTAATGTCGACAGACAAACAACATTTTTTAACAAAACATGAATTTCACACAAAAGAAACCGCTGAACGCAAAGATTTGTTGAAGTTTTTTATTGAAACCCGGCTCAAAACAGACGGCGGCTTTTTAACCAATTATTTACCAGATGCTGAACGCAAAGATGTCGCCACAGGACATGAGTTGCTAAGTGAGTCTTCTGGTCTATATTTGCGTAATTTAGCTTTTGATACGCAGGGACGTTTTGATAATTTTTACAAGCAGACGAAAGACACCTTTTACGACGGCGTCCAATTTAGTTACCGAATTGACGAGCAAGGCAATAAGTACAATGTCAATGCCTCGATTGATGATTTACGGATCATTCGTTCATTAATTGAAGCAGGGGGACATTTTAAAACAGATCAGTATGATCAAGAAATTAAAAAATTAGGCAAGAGTTTTATGAAAACCTCTATGAAAGATAATATTCTAATTGATTTTTACGATAGTAAATCAAAACAACAGTCTTCAGAAACTTCTTTGTTTTATATTGACTTAATTACGCTGGGTTATTTATACAAAGAATTTGGGATTTCAGCAGACTACTTGCAGTATCATTACCAATTAATAGACGATGGCTATATTTCTGATGATTTACCTCTTTATCAAACGAAGTTTAATCATCAAACAAATAAATACGAAAACAACGGAACACTTAATATTATTGAATCTTTATTAACGATTGTCCATTTAAGTGAAGTGGGTATGGCGAAGCAGACTAGTATTGATTTTGTGCGAAAACAAGTTCAGCAAGGGACGCTTTTTAACTCGTATGATTTAAATGGATCGCCCGTGGATAAAAATCAATCTGCAGCTAGTTATGCGATAGCGGCTTTAATTGGTGTTGCCGAAAATGACAAAGAGTTGTATCGTGCGGCAATTACAGTACTTAATAATTTTCAAATTATGGATTCAAGCAGTCCGATTTATGGAGGATTTGGTGATAAAGTTACGAAACAAGTCTATTCCTATAATAACTTAATGGCTCTTTTGGCCTATGATTTCTAGATGAGGTGAAAGCATGGAAAAGATCAAAAAATACATGAACTCGGCTTTTGAATGGTTGAGTCGTTATATTTCTCCAAGTCTTTTGGCCGTTTTAGGGATTGGGTTAGTGACAAGCATTTTGTTATTTGTTTATCCGATTAATGGCTTGGGAGATAATGGTGAGTATTTTCGTGTGTTAAATTCAAATAGTCTTTATCGTGTCAATGGTGATAGCTACGACAATGTGGCCTATTTTGTTAAGGACTTTTCAATTATGCGTTATTTTAATGAAACAACGACGCACTTTGTTTCCACTCAACAATTTTTCATCACCATTGCCATTTGGCTTAATAAACTTTTTTATAGTCAAACACTTTTCGATATTCGTTTCTTAGGTTTCGTTTATCTTAGTTGTTTTTTAGTGTCAATTTATATTCTGGTACGAGGCTTAACCGAAGGCGTGTCTTTGAAAAAAAGTTATCTTATCTCTTTGTTGGTTATTTTCATCTTGGGAGATACCTCCTATACGATTTATTTTAATTCCTTTTATACAGAAGCGACGAGTTTTTTACTTTCTGTGAGTGTCTTAGCATTTTCAGTCTATTTTTATCGGGTGACGAAACCACGAACTTGGCTCAGAAGAATAGTTTTGGTTATCTTGGCACAAGCAGTAGTACTTTTAATAGGGACAACACGCCAAGAATATTTGCTGATTATTGGCGTAATTATTGCTGGATTAGGATTTTTTGTCTACTTGTCACAACGTTATCAACGATTGTCAATGACGGCCTTTTTAATTGCGTTGATTGGTTTTACAACGTTAGCAGCTTTTATCGTTCCTAACGATATCTATGAACGTGATGTCTACCACAGTATGACGCGCGGTGTAATGAAGGATAGTAAGGTTCCAGATAAACGGATGTCAGAGGGCGGAATCAACCCGCAATATGGGTTGCAAAAGGGACGTTCCTACTTTGAAGAATACAGTCCTGTATCACCAACTTCTGAACAAATGAAAAAAGATTTTTTTGATAAAACGAGTTTTGGATGGGTGTTATTGAATTATTTAAATTATCCATCTGAATTATGGCAAGGACTGAATTCAGCGGTCCCAAATGTTTACTTAGTAAAGCCTAATAATGTGGGGAATTTTGAGAAAACGACGGGGCGTGCACCGCTGGAACAATCTAAATTTTTTATGGTGTATAACCGTATTAAAGCCAGTTTTTTCCCTAAAAACTTTGCTTTCTATCTATTATTAGGCGTGATTCTGTTTGGTTTATATGGCGTTGGTTTATACAGAGGAATCAAGAGAAACGAACCCAGATTAGTTTTTCGCTTCTTTTTAATGACAGGGATTTATCTAAATTTATTAGTTGTTTTCATTTCAACAATTATTATTGATGGGGATAGTGACTTAGTACGTCATTTGTTTTTAGTCTCAGTATTTTTAGATTTTCTCTTGTTACAAATTGTTTCTGATGTTATTGGTAAACGAATGTGGCAAGATACAACACCACAAGTCATTGGGGAGGTAGAGGGAATTGAAAAATAAACAATATCTTATTGGCTGGGTGTGTTTCTTACTCTTTTTCGTTTTTTGTGGCTTTGCCAAACCGGCGCTGGCTGCACCAAGTAAACATGTCTTACTTGTCTATGACAGCTTGAATATTGCTGGGAAAAAAGAAAATGATGTGGATGCTTTACAACGAGTGTTGACGAGTTTTGGAGTAGAAGTTCAGAGTGTGGCGGTGTCAGATTATGTGCCTGGCGAATTGCTAAATGATGGCTATGACAGTTTGATTTCTATGGTGAATTGGCCTGAACAAGCCGGCGTTATTGCCTCTGATTTTCTAGCAGATCGAGTTCATTTTAAAGGCAAACAATTACACATTGGTCGAAACATGCGTGACGATGAAAAACAATATTTTAGCGGTACGTGGAAAGAATTAAGTCATCGTCAATATCGGTTAGAAGATGAAAAAAACCGCTTTTCTCAAGTATTGCCTTTTCAAGATCAATCAGTTGTGCTGGAAAATACGCAAGGTCAGACGGTTGGCCGATTAAAAACACAAGAATTAGCACCAGAAGAATATCCATTTGGTGTAATTGAGAATGGGCATGCTTTTCTACCAATGTTTGAACGCAAAGGCGCTGTTTTTTTAGAAAGCTTGGACGTAATTAGTCAATGGCTGGAAAGTGAAAAAATGTCACGTCCGTTTTTGACGATTTCTGATTTTAACCCGTTAAGAGATATGTCTGTGGCAACCTATTTGCAAGAAGAATTAGTTAAAACCACGTATCCTTATATTTTATCCAGTACGAGCGTTTCACAAAACAATACGATTTTACCTTATAAACTATTTACGAATGCGTTACGTGCGTTTGCTTCGACGGGGGTTATTTTCTTAGAAACACCGATCGTTAACAATGTTGATTTAAATGACCAACGTGCCTTGAAACAATTGATGGAGCAGCAGATTAGTTTATTGGTCGACAGACATGTCTATCCAGTAGGCATTTCTGCTCCAGGATACTGGAATCAAGACCTTCAATACCAAGAGGATGGTCTAGCAATTAGTGATACAGTGATTCTAAGAGAAAATCCGCCGATTGAACGCGTTTTTTATCGGAACCAAACGGGAGAATCAATCACTTATAAGAATGCTTTGTTTGATTTACCGTATGATTATTTATCGGGGATTGAATGGACGGATAAAGATAATCCGAATGACTATCGATTTCCAATGCCGACCACCATTAGTTTTTCATTTCCAAATTCTAAAAAAGAAGTGGATCATCTAATTCAAGAAGTCAAGGAAGCACCAATAGTGTTTAGTGTTTCAGAAGCGGATCAACATTTCACTGTTCAAACACAAACGCAGAAAATCGAATTTCGGAATAATCGGTTCTTCTTAAACAATCAAATTGTCAATGGTTTGGCTGATACAGGGGCCTCAACAGTTGAAAAACAACGATTTACAGGGTTATTTTCATTCTTTTTCAGCATCACAAATAATATTTTAGTTGGCGTTGTTACACTGACTTTAATCATCCTGATTATTTTGTTTATGATTGGACGAAAGAATTATCGGTCGAAATATATTAATAAGGAGGAAGACAAATGACCATTGCTGACATTGTAATGTTAACAGCAACTATCATTATTTGGAGTCTACTAATTGTAAATATTCTCTTAGTTATTTTTGGCTATGTTTATTATTTAAAAACAGATCCTGTCGCACCACCACCTGTAGAGGACGAAGACGCGCCGTTTGTTTCAATTATGGTGCCGGCCCATAATGAAGGAATTGTCATTGTGCGGACAGTTGAAGCGTTATTGAATTTTAATTATCCGCAAGATCGCTATGAAATTATTGTGATTAATGACAACTCAAGTGATAATAGTGCTGAGCTTTTAGCGAACGTCCAAAAAAAGGCGGTTAATCGAAATTTGCAGATTATTAATACAGACAATATAACAGGTGGGAAAGGTAAGTCTAATGCCTTAAACATTGGTTTCAAGCAAGCCAAGGGGGACGTGATTGCCATTTATGATGCGGACAATACACCTGAACCGAATGCACTCCGTTATTTAGTTGGAGAGTTAATCGCTAGTGAGGAATACGGCGCAGTTATTGGTAAATTTAGAACGAGAAATCGCAATGCAAGCTTGTTGACACGCTTTATTAATATCGAAACACTGGCCTTTCAATGGATGGCACAAGCCGGTCGTTTTCAATTATTTAAGTTATGCACGATTCCTGGCACAAATTTCATTGTTCGTCGCAGTATTATTGAAGCCATTGGCGGCTGGGATGACAAAGCGTTAGCCGAAGATACAGAAATCAGTTTTCGCATCTATATGATGGGCTATAAAATTAAGTTTCAACCAAAAGCAGTGACGTGGGAGCAAGAGCCGCAAACTTTGTCAGTTTGGTTCCGACAACGGACGCGATGGGTCAAAGGCAATATTTATGTTATTGTTAAAAATGCTAAGTTATTGTTTAATCCTAAAGCAAGTCGGATCCGTTTTGATATTTTATATTTCTTGTCCATTTATTTTCTCTTAATGACATCGCTCGTTTTGTCAGACATCATGTTAGTTTTATCAATGTCTGGTTACTTAACAACGACCCTGCAAGGATTTAGCAATTCCTTGTGGTTGTTAGCGATTTTGTTATTTATTTTCAGTACTTTTGTCAGTATTACGACCGAAAAAGGCGAAATGACTTTAGAGAATATCTTAATTATTGCCTTGATGTATATTACATACAGTCAGATGTGGCTAGTAGTCGCCGCTTATGGCATGGTGATGTATATTAAAGAAAATGTTTTTCATAAACAAACACAAACAAAATGGTACAAAACTGAACGATTTAAATAAGGAGGAAACGTGCAATGAAACAAAAAACAGTCACTTTAATAGGGTTGTTCTTTCTGGCAATTCTGATTGGTGTCGCAAGTCCGACCGTATACGCCGAAAATAAAGAACAAGACAACCATACTTTTACACAACCTTTTCAAAATAAAACAATCTCTTTAACAGGTACTTCTGTCCGTAGCACCATGTATTTTACAAAAATTGATTATTGGGACGTAAAAAAAGCATCATTCAATATGACCTACCAAATCACACAATTAAAAAATAATCAGACCTCAGATTTAACTGTGGCAGTTAATGGTGTGAAGTTTTATTCTTGGCGTCCTGAAAATACGACTGGTATTCAACAAAAGACGATTGAAATCCCTTTGGAACTGATTAAAGAGACAAATACATTGACTGTTGAGGGCCAAATTATTAATCAGGCAGGAAACGATATGTATAATTTAATTGAAACTCCGGCAAATTGGTTAACGATGTATGAAGGATCTAACGTAAACTTCCAATATGATTTACAATTACCAGAGAATACGATTCATTCTTTTTATAATCATTTTGTGGGAGCGGACACGATTGCGAATAAACACAGTGTTATTTTGACACCAGAAAATGCATCGGAAAAAGAATTAGCTGCAGCGACCCATGCGTTAGCTGGTGCTGCTCGTTTGATTACTACCTCAGAAGAATTGTTGCCAATGGCTTCTTTGAACAAAGAACAGTCAGCACCCTATCAGTTGATTATTGCCAGCTATGATAAATTACCAGATCAGTATAAAAGTCAAATTGATAGCAAACGTGTGGCGGACCAGGCTGTCTTAAAATTTTTCAATCAACCAGATAAGCATGTTTTAGTAGCTACTTCTAAAGATGAGGACTTACTTGTTCGTGCGGGACGTTATTTAGCCAACTATGAATTAATGACCCAAACAGATAAAGAAGAGACAACAGTTGATGAGAATACCGATACGTTTAGTTCAACTTTAGAATTTGATGGAAATTATCCATTAACCTCAACGGGGGACAAGCTAGAAGGGGCCTATCACCAAGAACAAACGTACTTTGTCAATTTACCAGTGGATCGAAATAACGCCAATGGAAGTCGCGTGCATTTACATTTTAAATACGCTGAAAACTTAGATTTTGATTCTTCTTTAGTGACGGTCTATGCCAATGATAAACCAATTGGCAGCAAGAAATTAAGCGCTGCTCGTGCAAACGGTGATGAATTAAATCTCGAATTTCCAAAGAACTTAGAAATTGCTGATAGTTTTGTTTTAAAAGTTGCTTTTGATTTGAATGTTAAATCACCAGAAGTTTTACGAAATGGTCAGACTCCATGGGCCTTTATTGAAAATAATTCGAATGCGTTTATTCAAACAGAAGAACTGAATGACATATTATTTAACAACTATCCGAACATTTTTATCAGAAGCCGTTCTTTTGCTGATTTAGCGATTTTATTACCAGAAAAAATGGACGACAACTATTTTAAAGTGTTGACCAATTTATTTAACTTAATTGGTAATTATGCCGAAAGTAATGTCGGTGAGATTACGTATTATAAAAAAGCGCCTAAAAATGCGGCATTAGAAAATCATAACTTGATTATTTTTGGTACGCCTAAGGATAATCCGATGATTCGTAAGTTAAACGATCAGTTATATTTCCATTATGATAAGGACTTCACACGTTTTGTTTCAAACGAGAAACTGAGTATCGAAAAAGATTATGGTAAACAAATCGGTACGGCGCAGCTAATGTTTTCTCCATATAATGCGAAAGCCGCGGCGTTAATCTTAACGGGAGCTAAATCACAAGGTGTCTTTTTAGCCTCTACACAAGTGAATACAGAGAAGAATACTTCTATGTACAAAGGAGATGCCATTGTGGTCGATCCGAACTATCGTCGCTATGATTATCGTTTCAAAAAACGTGTAAGCAACGTTAGCAACGAATCATTAGGTAAACGAATTGTCAATAATCATAAATTAATGATTTATCTATTTGTCTTCTTAATTGGTATGACTATTATTGGATTAAGTGCGTTCTTCATCGTGAAGAAGAATTTGAAAGGTGGGGAATAGAGTGAATCAAAAACGAGTGACCTTACTTTTGGATTTAACTTTGTTGGTAGGAATTGTTTTGGTTGTCGGCACAACCATCTTTATGGCCTTAGGAACGAATGATTTCTTTGTGGACTTAAGTTGTCTATTAATTTCAGTTATCTTAATTATCGTTACCTATTTTGTAGGAATTACAGCGGGGTTAACATTTTCGCTTATATTTATTTTTCTACAATTGACTTATGTTGTATATCAGTATGTCTATCATGATTTGTTTAGCTATGGCTCATTATTTTGGCTAATCATGCCGCCACTCTACTGTTTAACAATCTATGCAGTGACTTATCAAATTCGTATGATTCAAGAAGAAAATATTCGTTTACGTAAAGAAACTTCTCAGTTAAATGCGTTAGATGCAGTAACTAATTTAAGAACAGCAAAAATGTACGAAGAAGGATTTGATTTATTTTCTGATATTTCTACACGTTATGAAGCGCCGTTATATTTAGTCGTGATTCGAGTGGCCTATTGGGAAAGTATTCGTAACTTATTAAGTCCTGAACAAAAGAATGAATTGCTACAAATCGTGACAGCGGCGATTAAAGAGACAACGGATGATCGCTTCTTACCATACTTTATCGACGGCACACCGCCGACTTGGGCGTTATTAATTTTCCGCGATGGGGATGACGGATACACTACTAGAAAAGAATTCAAACAACAAGCTCAAGAGAAATTTGCCCATTCTGAAACCTTAAGGAATATTACTTTGACATTACAAGTTTCCTATACCAAATATGATCCTGCCGAATTTAACAACGCTTCAGAATTTTTAGGGGATGGAATTAATTCTCTTCAATATGATGTTTAAAAAGAAGGCAAACAAATGACTGAAAAACTTGCTGTTTTTACAGGGAAATTAGCAGAGGCTGGTGTGTTAAATGAGACACAGCCATTGTCAATGCGATTACATTTAGAAAATATTCAAGCAGAAAGTGATCCAGAATCTATTGTGCCCTTATTTTCTCATGGGGTAATTTTAAACATACTTGTTGAACAGTTAGAGGAAAGTATCCCACTGTCTCACTTGAAAAAAGGGACCAAAGTCCGTTTCACAGTCGTGGGCTTGCCACCGATGACTATGTCGATTCCACCGCATATTGGTGGGCAAGCGATTGAATTGATAGAAGAAATCTAAAAAGCTTCTGCATTAGCTATGATTAGTAGCTAATGCAGAAGCTTTTTTATTCAAAGGTCATTCTTTCAATTCGATCGAACGCTTCCTTTAATAAATCTAAACTTTGTGTTGCGGCTAAACGAATGTACTCATCGCCCGTTGTTTCACCAAATGCTTTTCCAGGAATCACTAATACCTGTGTCTCTTTTAAAAGCTTTTCCACAAAAGGAACGGAAGTTAGTCCGGTTTTTTGAATGTTAATGAAGGCGTAAATACTTCCTTTGACTGGATGAAGCGAAAGGAAAGGGATCTTTGCTACTCGTTGGGCCACATACTCTAAACGTGTTTGGAACACTTCAACGATTGGGTCTACAAATTCGTCAAAATGTTGTAACGCATAGATTCCTGCTTGCTGTGACAACGTAGGCGCAGAATACGTAACGCCTTCATTAATTAATTTAGCTACTTCGTTAATATAGTCTGGGGCAATCATATAACCAATACGCCAACCAGTCATTGCAAAGGCTTTTGAAAAGCTACCAAAAGTGATAGTATTTTCTGGAGCAAACGTAGCCATGGGAGTAAACGTTTCTTGGAAACAAAAGGCTTCATAAACTTCATCTGAAAGAATGTATAAGTTGTGTTCAATCGCTACCTGTGCGATTTCTCTGAAAGTTTCTTCAGAGAAAACAGCGCCTGTCGGGTTATTCGGTGAATTTAGAATAATCGCTTTGGTTTTAGGCGTGATTTTTTCTTTCAAAAGAGCTACATCAATTTGGAAACCATCTTCTTCATAGGTTGGTAAAAAGACCGGAACGCCATCTGCTAAAAGGACTTGGTCTTTATAAGGAGAGAAATAAGGTTCATGAATAATCACTTCATCTCCAGGATTTAGAATCACTTGTAAGGCAAGGTACATCCCGTGTAGAGCGCCAACTGTGGCCCGGACTTGATTCGGTTGAAAAGATAATTGATAATGTGACTGATAAAACTGAATGACCGCCTCAATGAATGCCTCGCTACCATCAGAAGCGGTATATTTTGTATGCCCATTTTTGGCATCGTTAGCTGCTTGTTCGATAATCCGCTCATCGGTAATTAAGTCAGGGTCACCAATCGATAAATCGATTAAATTTGGGGTCTTTTTCGCCAATGTTGCAATATCCATGAGTAAATTTTCAGTAGGTTGTTGGTAACGTGTTGCGATATTCTTGCGATCCATACCAGGTGCTCCTTTTTATAAAACTTTTCTTAGAAAATCTTGTGTTCTTGGGTTTTGTGGCGCATCAAAAATTTCTTCAGGTGTGCCTTCTTCTTGAATGATTCCTGCATCCATAAAAATGACACGGTCCGCAACTTCTTTTGCGAAGCCCATTTCGTGGGTAACCACCACCATTGTCATCCCTTCAATAGCTAAATTTTTCATAACGGATAGCACTTCGCCCACCATTTCAGGGTCTAAGGCAGAAGTTGGTTCATCGAACAGCATCACGTCAGGGCGCATGGCTAAAGCACGAGCAATCGCTACCCGTTGTTGTTGCCCACCAGAAAGTTGAGCGGGATAATTTTCTTTTTTATCTGATAAACCAACTTGTTCCAGTAAAGAAAGAGCATGTTCTGTGGCTTCGGCAGCGGCTTCTTTTTTTACTTTAACAGGACTAATCGTTAAGTTTTCCAAGACATTTTTATGCGGGAAAAGATTGAAATTTTGGAATACCATTCCCATTTTTTGACGAAGTTGATCAATGTTGGTATTTTTATCTAATAAATTTTTTCCTTCAAATTCAACGCTGCCACCAGTTGGTGTTTCTAATAAGTTCAGGCAACGTAAAAAAGTACTTTTACCACTACCAGAAGGGCCAATAATTACGACAACTTCACCAGCTTCAATTTCTAAGTCAATTCCTTTAAGTACTTCATTTTTTCCAAATGTTTTCTGTAAGTTTTTAATGTTAATCACTAGTACTCATTCTCCTTTCAGCAACACCTAATAGACGTGAGATAGTAAAGGTTAGGACGAAATAAATCAACGATACAATTAAGTAAGGTAGGAAGGGTTTAAAACTTGCTCCTTGAACGTTGCCAGCTTGGAAAATTAGTTCCGAAACACCAATGACTGAAACAACGGAAGATTCTTTAATTACTGTAACAAATTCATTGCCTAACGCTGGTAAAATATTTTTAATAGCTTGTGGGAAAATGATGTATCGCATTGCTTGGTTTTGATTCATTCCCAAAGAACGAGCAGCTTCCAATTGTCCTTTATTAACTGCCTGAATACCAGCACGAATAATTTCTGCTACATATGCACCACTGTTTAGAGAAAGGGCAATACAACCAGCTGCTACTTTTGATAAGTCTAAACCAAGAACGCCTGTCCCGAAATAGACAATAAAAATTTGAACAAGCAAAGGAGTGCCACGAACATATTCGATATAAGCAATGGCAATGCCACGTAAAATTTTGGAATTGGCTAACTTCATTAAGGCAAGTAATGCCCCTAAAATGGCACCAAACAAAACACCAATGAAAGCTAGGAAAATGGTATAGCCTGCACCGTTAAGGTAGAACTTTCCATACTTTTGTAAAAAGCTTTGATCTTTTTGGAACATTAATTGATTGGCTTCTTTTTTATAACCGTCCATTAATTTTTGATCATTAATTTGTTTAATAGAGGCATTTACTTTCTCCGTCAAAACGGGCGCATCTTTAGGAAAAGCAACGGCAGTATCTTTTGAGCCTTTTTCAAAGGTAACATCAGCAAAAGCTAAATCCTCATTTTGAGAAACATAGGCTTCGCCAACCGGTTCTTCCATAACGACTGCATCTAATTTATTATTTTTTAGATTCATAATTAAATCTGGAATTTTTTGAAGAGAAGTAGGGACAGCACCGGTTAATTCGGTTTTAATTAATTCTTCTTGTGTCGTTTGCTTTTGGGCACCTGCACGAACGCCTTCGAAATCTTTAGTGGAATGAAATTTATCTTTGTCTTCTTTCCGAACAATGACTCTTTGTTGAACATTCATATATGGTTGAGAAAAAGCTACTTCTTTTAATCGTTCAGGCGTTGGCGACATGCCTGAGATGACCATGTCAATCTTGCCAGTTTTTAAGGCCCCTAACAGAGCATCGAAGCCTAGTTCTTCGATTTTTAATTTAACGCCTAAATCGTCGGCAATTTTTTGAGCAATAGAAATATCAAAACCGACAATTTTATCTTCACCATCTACTTTTGCATGAAATTCATAAGGGGCATAGTCTGCGGATAAGCCGACAACTAGTTCTCCCTTTTGGATAATTTTGTCATAGACTGGATCGTTTTCGGCTGCAAAAGTTTCTTTAATAGGTAATAATGAGAGCAACAAGAATAAAATTGGTAAAATCGTCTGTAGCCATTTTTTACATTTGGTCATTTGCGTAAACTCCTTTTTGTATTATTTTTATAAATATTCAAAAAAAGCGAATAAATGTATAAAAATTTATTGTGTTATGATGTGGTTTATCATATCATAGAATATGTAAAAGGAAAAGTAGTAGAGTTGAAAAAATACAACTTTTTCAAAAAAAATTTCAAAAGTCAAAAATGAAGGGGATTTTCAAGATGGAACAATCATTAATTGTGAGAGGGACACCACAAGAGTATCTTTGCGAAATTGGTTCGTGGGAATTATTAGAAGGACAACTATTATGCAGAAATATTCATCGTGTATTCATTTTACACGGGACTGAGTCATGGCAAGCGGCAAAACCGTATTTTCCGACGTTTCAAAAAGTAACAGCTGTTTTTGAAAACTATGGAGGTGTTTGTACAGATCAACGTGTGCAAGAGTTAGAAGCGCAAGTGCTGGACAATCATTTAGAGGCCATCGTCGCTGTTGGTGGAGGAAAAGTGGCCGACTTGGGCAAAGCCTTAGCACACAAAATGGCGTTACCGGTCATTATTTTACCCACTTTAGCAGCTACTTGTGCGCCGTGTACGCCATTGAGTGTAATGTATCGAGAAGATGGAGCAATGGAACGGTATGACGTTTTTCCACAAGCAAACGCTTTGGTGTTGGTAGAACCAAGAGTGTTATTGCATTCGCCTCGGTCCTTAATGGTGGCAGGTATTGGGGATACATTAGCTAAATGGTATGAAGCAGATGCGATTATTTCGCAGTTAGACGTCCAAGTGTTACCTATTCAAGTTTCTCATTTTGCCGCGGAAAAATGTCGCGATATTTTGTTAAATGAAAGTATCAATGCTTTAAAAGCGATGGAAGAGCAACAATTAAATCAATCGTTTATTGATGTCATCGAAACAAATTTAATTATTGGTGGAATGGTGGGTGGCTTTGGCGATGATTATGGTCGGACAGCGGGTGCCCATTCCATTCATGATGCACTAACTTTGCTACCAGCTAGCCATCGACAATTGCATGGAAACAAAGTGGCGTATGGTGTGTTTGTTCAATTAGCCATTGAAGAGAAATGGCAAGAAATCGCTGAATTGATTCCTTTCTATCACCAACTAGGTTTGCCTATTTCTTTAAAAGAAATGGAGATGGACTTAACTGAAGCCGAGTATCAAGAAGTAGCAGAACGTGCTTGTATAGAAGGCGAAACGATTCATTATATGAAACAAAAAATTACCCCTGAAATTGTGAAAACAGCGATGCAAGATTTAGAAAAATATACAGCGACAAAATAAGTGCCAAACAGCAACTAGTTCATTTGAATTATTTGAATTAGTTGCTGTTTTTTAAGGATCCTTTTTTGAAAAAAGAAACCTTGAGAAATCCTTGCAAATTCAATAAAAAAAAAGTATGATGATGGGAGGACAAATTATAGTAGAAAGTAGGGAAATGAATGACGGAACCAGCCATTCGTTATCGTTTAATCAAAAAAGATAAACACACAGGTGCGCGTTTAGGTGAATTAATTACTCCTCACGGCACATTTCCAACACCAATGTTTATGCCGGTAGGTACACTTGCGACAGTTAAAACAATGTCACCAGAAGAATTAAAAGAAATGGGTGCCGGTGTTATTTTAAGTAATACTTACCATTTATGGTTACGCCCAGGTGAAGATTTAGTTGAAGAAGCAGGCGGTTTACACAAATTTATGAACTGGGATCAACCTATTTTAACTGATTCAGGTGGTTTCCAAGTCTTCTCATTAAGTGATATGCGGAAAATCGAAGAAGAAGGTGTGCATTTTAGAAATCATTTAAATGGTTCAAAAATGTTCCTTTCTCCAGAAAAAGCGATCAATATTCAAAATAAATTAGGATCAGATATTATGATGAGCTTTGATGAATGTCCACCATTTGATGAAAGCTATGAGTATGTCAAACGCTCGATTGAACGGACTTCTCGTTGGGCTGAGCGTGGCTTAAAAGCCCATGCGAATCCTGATAGACAGGGATTATTCGGTATTGTTCAAGGTGCAGGATTTGAAGATTTACGTCGTCAAAGTGCCAAAGATTTAGTGAGTATGGATTTTCCTGGCTATTCGATTGGTGGCTTATCTGTTGGTGAGTCTAAGGAAGAAATGAACCGAGTCTTAGACTTTACGACACCGTTAATTCCTGAAAATAAACCACGTTACTTAATGGGTGTGGGTGCCCCTGATTCATTAATTGATGGAGTGATTCGTGGGATTGACATGTTTGATTGTGTGTTACCAACACGTATTGCGCGCAATGGTACTTGTATGACTTCACAAGGTCGCTTGGTTGTTAAAAATGCCCAATATGCAAGAGATTTTCGTCCGCTTGATGAAAAATGTGATTGTTATGTTTGTCGTAATTATACGCGGGCCTATATTCGTCATTTGATTAAATGTGATGAAACATTCGGAATCCGTTTAACATCGTATCATAATTTATACTTCTTGTTAGACTTAATGAAAAATGTCCGTCAAGCAATTATGGACGACAATTTATTAGAATTCCGACAAGCGTTTTTTGAAGAATATGGCTTTAATAAATCGAATGCAAAAAGTTTCTAAAAATTAGAGGAAAAAACTAGTTCTTCAAGCATTTTTTTGATACAGTTAGTAGTGTGAATAATGCAGAGTGAGGTGAAACAAATGGGTGGCGGATTTACAATGATTTTTACATTAGTCCTTCTAGGAGGAATGATGTTTTTCATGACACGTTCTCAAAAGAAACAACAGCAAGAACGTCAAAAACAACTAAACGCAATGAAAACTGGCGATAGTGTTGTCACAATTGGTGGTTTACATGGTGTTTTAAGTGAAATCAACGAAAAAACAGTTTTAATCGATTGCGAAGGTATTGTCTTAGAATTTGACCGTGCAGCAATTCGAACTGTAACACCTGGAACTGCTGTTACAAATGATTCAGCAGTAACTAGTGTACCAGTCACAGAAGTTGAAGAGACAGTCACAGAAGAAGTAACTGAAGTTCCTGAAACATCAGATCCTTCAAAAGAAAAGAAAGACTAAACGAATCAACTAATTCATTTAATGGTTAGAGAGAGCGGAACAGGCTTTTCAAAGGCGAAACTGTGACCAGTAGTCACACGAGAAAGCCAATAAGAAGAGATAATTCCTATTCCGCTCGTGTCGTTTATCTTAAAATGTAGGACTAGGAAGGTAGGTCATTTGGACTTACGTCCTAAGTCCTTTTTAACTATTAAGTTTACAAAAAAGGTTCCTTTTTATAGTGTTGGAAGATAGTTAAAAAGTGAGCAATCTTTCGCTTGGTTGGAAGGAGAAGAGCCCATGACAAAGGAAAAATTAAGTTGGTTACAACAAAAAATGCTCAATAAAAGTATTAAAAAGAAGTGCCAAAATTTTCGTGAACTAGGTTATTCTTCCATCAACGAAGAAGATTTATTGACTTATTTACTCACCTATCGTTGGAAAAAAAAAACCCATTTATCTGTCAAAGACTGTCGCAAAGACATTCAGAAGGTTAAGCCGAATGAATTTTTTGACTATCAACAATTATTGGCACAGACATCAAAAAATCCTTTAAGGGACTGGCATGATATTGAAGACTTATTCTAGAAAAAAGAATAGGTCTTTTTTTTGAGATAAAAAAAAATTATAAATAGTTGTGAAAAATATCACAAAAACTATTTACAAGATTCGTTTTATGTTGTATGATGTGAATGTGAAATAGTTAACAAAGTTTTTTTAAAATGAAACTCTTAGGAGGATGAACATGGTTAAAACAGTAAAAAAAGAAAAGACAGAAACAGTTGATGTTTCATCAATGATTGATGAATTAGCAACAAAAGCGAATGTCGCTTTAAAAGCAATGGAAGATTTTACACAAGAACAAGTAGATCACATTGTCCATCAAATGGCGATGGCGGCGTTAGACCAACATATGCCTTTAGCAAAAATGGCTGTCGAAGAAACTGGCCGTGGAATCTATGAAGATAAAGCAATCAAAAATATGTATGCATCTGAATACATTTGGAATAATATTAAACATGATAAAACAGTGGGTGTAATTAACAAAGACGAACAAACCGGCTTAATGGAAATTGCTGAGCCAGTTGGCGTGGTATGTGGGGTCACACCAACAACAAACCCAACGTCAACAACTATTTTTAAATCACTAATTGCCTTAAAAACAAGAAATCCAATTGTTTTTGCTTTCCATCCTAGCGCACAAAAATGTTCGGCAGAAGCGGCACGTATTGTACGAGATGCGGCGATTGCAGCAGGTGCACCAGAAAATTGTATTCAATGGATTGAACAACCATCGATTGATGCAACATCTGCTTTGATGAATCATCCAGGGATTGCCATTGTTTTAGCAACTGGTGGCGCAGGCATGGTAAAATCTGCGTACTCAACAGGTAAACCAGCACTAGGCGTTGGTCCTGGGAACGTACCAGCTTATATTGAAAAAACGGCTAAAGTGAAACGTGCGGTTAATGATTTAATTGTTTCAAAATCATTTGATAATGGAATGATTTGTGCTTCTGAGCAAGCGGTCATTGTGGATAAAGAAATTTATGCTTCTGTCAAAGCTGAGTTTGAAGCACACAATGTTTACTTCGTGAAACCGAATGAATTACAAAAACTAGAAGATGCAGTGATGAATGAAGGCAAATACGCAGTAAATCCAGCGATTGTCGGTAACTCTGCAGAAAAAATTGCTGAATTAGCAGGAATTAGCGTACCAAAAGGCACAAAAATTTTAGTCGCTGAATTAGAAGGTGCAGGTCCAGAATATCCATTATCAAGAGAAAAATTATCGCCAGTTTTAGCAATGATGAAATCAAACAATGCAGAGCATGCTTTTGAACTATGTGAAGCGATGTTAAACTTAGGTGGTTTAGGACATACAGCAGTAATTCATACAGAAGATGAAGAGTTACAAGTTGCTTTTGGTTTACGTATGAAAGCTTGTCGTATTTTAGTGAATACTCCATCAGCAGAAGGCGGTATCGGTAACATTTATAACGAAATGATTCCATCCTTAACACTTGGTTGTGGTTCATACGGGAAAAACTCTGTTTCTAAAAACGTATCAGCCATTAACTTAATTAATATTAAAACGGTAGCGAAACGGAGAAATAATATGCAATGGTTTAAATTACCTCCAAAAATTTTCTTTGAAAAAAATTCTTTACAATATCTACAAAAAATGGAAAATGTTGAACGTGTCATGTTAGTTTGTGACCCAGGTATGGTTCAATTTGGCTATGCAGATATCGTACGTAAAGAGCTACAAAAACGTAAAAATGATGTGAAAATCGAAGTATTTTCTGATGTTGAACCAAACCCATCAACAAATACTGTTTATGCAGGTACCAAAATGATGGTTGATTTCCAACCAGATACAGTGATTGCCTTGGGTGGCGGTTCTGCAATGGACGCGGCGAAAGGCATGTGGATGTTCTATGAACACCCAGATACAGAGTTCTTTGGTGCAAAACAAAAATTCTTAGATATCCGCAAACGGACATATAAAATTGCCAAACCAGAAAAAACACAATTTGTTTGTATACCAACTACTTCAGGAACTGGTTCAGAAGTTACACCATTTGCCGTTATTACTGATAGTGAAACACACGTGAAATATCCGTTAGCAGACTATGCGTTAACACCAGATGTAGCGATTGTTGATCCACAGTTCGTAATGTCTGTGCCAGCTTCAGTCACTGCAGATACAGGTATGGATGTTTTAACACATGCTATTGAATCTTATGTTTCCGTGATGGCTTCAGATTACACACGTGGTTTAAGTTTACAAGCAATCAAGTTAGTTTTCGATCATTTAGAAAATTCAGTGAAACGTCCAGATATGGAATCTCGCGAAAAAATGCATAATGCATCAACCATGGCAGGGATGGCATTTGCCAATGCATTCTTAGGTATTTGTCACTCTATTGCTCATAAAATTGGTGGGGAATATGGCATTCCACATGGTCGTACAAATGCGATTTTATTACCACATATTATTCGTTACAATGCGAAAGATCCATCAAAACACGCAATGTTCCCTAAATATGATTACTTCCGCGCCGATACTGATTATGCAGACATTGCAAAATTCTTAGGCTTAAAAGGAAATACTACCGCAGAATTAGTAGAAGCTTTAGCAACAGCAGTAGCAGACTTAGGTAAATCAGTCGGAATTGACATGAACTTGAAAGCCCAAGGTGTCTCACAAGAAACATTAGACACAACGGTTGATCGTATGGCAGAACTTGCATATGAAGACCAATGTACAACTGCAAATCCGAAAGAACCATTAATTAGTGAACTAAAACAAATTATCTTAGATGCTTATGTAGGATAAAAGAACTCAAATAAAGAGACCAGAACATTAATGTTCTGGTCTCTTTAACGTTTTGCGAAAACAGTGCTGTCGATACCACGGTTATGACACCAATTAACTAAAACTGGATCGAGGACAAGTGCAGTACTCGTCAATTCTTCTGTCGTCTTTTTTCCTAAAAGAGTATAAAGCATTTTCACTTCTTCTTGCCATTGCTGTACAAGGGCTAGGGTATTTTCTAAACCATTTTTACTCATAAGGGAAGCTAAGATAGTCCCAGCAACTCCCATGCTTTTGGCACCTAAAGCGAGTCCTTTGACAATATCAAGAGAGTTACGCACACCGCCAGAACCGAGAATAGTTAGTTTCTTTTGCCAATTTTGTGATTCCAGAAGAGAGATGACCGTTGATTGCCCCCAATCATCTAAGAAAGAAAGTTCTCGTTTCTTCCGCCGGGCATTTTCAATTTGTGTAAAACTCGTTCCGCCTTGGCCGCTCACATCCGCTGCTTGAACGCCGATAGAGGTAAGTTTTTCTAAGGTTTCTTGGCTCATGCCAAAGCCAACCTCTTTGACAATGACAGGCACTTCTACGGCCTGTACGATAGCTTCAATCTTGGTTAGCCAATTAGTGAAATCACGATCTCCTTCAGGCATGACCAATTCTTGGGGCACATTTACATGGATTTGTAAGGCATTCGCTTGAAATAAATCAAGCGCTCGCTTTGCTTCTTCCACACCCAAACCTGCACCAATATTGGCAAAAATGAGTCCATCTGGGTTTTCTTTTCGCATAATTTGATACGTATCCGCTAAACTAGCATCTTTTAACGCTGCCGAGACAGATCCTGTCGCAACTAAAAGGCCAGTTTCTTTGGCAATAATGCCTAATTGCTGATTAATTTCTTTTGCACGCTGACTACCACCTGTCATTGCATTGACATAAAAAGGTTGGGGAAGCTGAAAAGAAAGAAACGAAGTGGAAATATCCACTTCGTTAACAGCGGATTCAGCAAACGATTGGTGAACAAAACGCACACGATCAAAGTCATTACTTTTTTCTTTGTGGAACGCTTTAGCTAATGATAGATGTTCATCTTTTCGATTCATGCTTCTCCTTACACTCCTTTTGACCATAGGTATAGACGTGAAGTGGCAGTGGGGTAATTCCGTCTTTTTCCCAAGCAGTCATTAATGGTAAAATCCCAGATTTTTGGCGGAAAATTACAATCCCACAATCGCCCCCGCCAGCGCCAGAAGATTTCGCAGCTCCTGTATAAGATTCAGCCAAATCACAAAGATTTTTCAAGGCTTCTGTTTCGATTACCACACCAGTCAGTGAAGATAATTCGGCGAGTAATTGGCGATTTTTAGTAATTTGTTTTTGAATAACAGAAATTTTTCCTGTGTTAAAGCCATTAATCATTGTTTCGACACAAAGCCGACTTTTCATTAAGAACTGCTCATAAGCCGCTTGTTTTTCTTCTTTTGATTGATGGACTCGATCAACTAAGTCTGAAGTGGACGCAGGGCTACCTGTCCAACCAATTAGTAAACGTAGTTGTTTCGGTACTTTTAACGGAAAAATCATTAATTCAGGCCAGTCCATTGCTAACAAATCAGTTAATGTTTCAGTGGCTACTTTTTGATTGACCCAATCATGATCGAAGGTTGAAAAGGCAATCCAGCCCCCGTAACAGCTGGCGGCGATATCTCCGCAAGAACCATTTCCTTGAACGGCTAAGTGAGCTAATGCTGATAATTTGAAAATTTCCTCATTTTCCAAACCTAAATCATAAAAAATATTCAAGGCTTTGACAGTTCCAACGGTTACTGCACCGCTTGAACCAAGACCATATTTTCGTCCATTTGAACTATCTAATTCACTCGTCACTTTTAAATGATAAAATGACAATTCTTTGTTTTGCTCTTGCGCATATTTTTCAGTTAGATGAATCGCCGCTAAAACATAATGAAAAGGATTTTCGCGAATATCTAATACAAGCTCACCATTTCGGCGTGTCCAGCGAATAGGTAACGAGCTGTATTGTGCAGATTGAATACTGCCTTCATCTGTTGTTTCTTCGACAGTCACAGTTACGAATTGATCCACAGCAACGATAATGGCAGGGTGGCCAGGTTCAACAACGGCATATTCTCCTGCAATAAATAACTTTCCTGGCGTAGTAACTTCAATCATGCTTATTTATCCATTCCTTTCGTTTCAAACAATTCAATTCCAGGACCAGCAAAAGCTGGGACTAACTGCTCTTTTGAAAAATGTTCACTTAAAAATGTTTTTAATGCTTCTAAGTTTTTCTTTTCGACTAAGACCTTGACATTCGGACCTGCATCCATTGTAAAGTAGCAAGGAATTCCTTTGGCCCGTGCTTGGCGAACTAAAGTCATCGCTTGTAAACTGCCTGGGGACCAGTAAGTAAATGGAGGGACAGCGCCTAAGGTTGTTCCATGCATCCTTAACCCATTGGCTTCAATGATTTCTCCTAAACGAGGGAAGTCTTTTGTTTTAATTGCTTCATGAACTTGTGATAAATCTTTTTCCACATTGTCCAACCAACCTTGATAAAAGCTAGAAGTTTCTACTGTTCGTTTCATTCCATCACGGCTGGAAACATCTTTTTCGCCATCATTAATTAAGATAAAGAGCATGGCCAATTCGTTTTCCCAATTATTGGCTGGAATATTTTCAGCAAACGACGTTTCATCAGAGTGGCCTTTGTTCCATTGAGCAAAACCACCAAAAATGCTGCGACAAGCAGAACCTGAACCACGTCGCGCTAAACGTGATAAGTCTTTTGCTGAAAGATTTAATCCTAAAGCTACGTTACAGGCCCCAGCTAAAGCAGCTAGACCACTCGCTGAAGAAGCCAAACCGGCTGCAGTAGGCACAAAATTTTGACTTTCCACTTTTGCAAACCAAGTACAATCGGCTTGTTGACGAACAAGGTTCAAAAATTCTTTGACTTTTTTTGTTTGTTTTTCGTTTTGCAAGATACCATCTAAAATAAATACATCTTCTGAATAATGGGCATCAAATGTCACAGTTGTTTCTGTGTAAAAGGCATCTAATGTTAATGATAAACTACTATTCATTGGTAAAATGTATTCTTCATTGGCTTTTCCCCAATATTTAATCAGAGCAATATTTGTATGCGCTCGTGCTTTTCCTGAAAGCATTACTTTTTCACCTCTAATGATTGAATCCATGTAGCAACAGCTCCATTTTCTTCTAAAGTCTGTGCAATGGTTTGTGCGGTCTTTTTATTATCTGTTAAGGCAATCATACAGCCACCGCGACCGCCGCCGGTTAATTTTGCTCCTAGAGCGCCATGTTCTAGAGAGAGAGCCACTAGTCGATCCAGCATATCGTTGCTGACGGTTAATTGCTGGAGTTGCTCTTGCGCTAACGTCATTAGCTGACCTAATTTTTGTTTATCATCTTGTAAAATTGCCTGCTTCGCTTCTTTAGTAAAAGAACCTAATTGTTTCATTGTTTCAGCGATTGCTGTGGGATTATTTTGAGCTAGCTGCGCAATGTCTTTCACTGCTTCACGTGTTTGACCTTTAATTCCCGTATCAGCTACTACTAAGTAGGCATTAGATAAATTCATCGAGAAATGTGTGGGCGGAAATCCTCTAGTAAAAAATAAGGGATCAGCGCCGCTTGTTGCTGCGGCATCGATACCACTAGGATTGCCATGAGCAATTTTCTCACTTAAGGAAACAAGCTCAAACAATTCTTGATATGTATAAGCGTAATCAAAGTAATCAAAAAGGCTTCGAACGATGGCCACAGCGGTTGCTGCGCTTGAGCCCATTCCTCGTTCAGCGGGAATCGTACTTGTTAAGGTCAAAGTGCCTTTAAACGTATCTTCCTTTAAAAAATGTAAGGTTTGCTGAACAACTTCCTTGATATTTGCTAGCTCTTGGGGCACGTCTTCAAGCAATCCTGTAAAATATGCACAATCAATCTGCATAGTTTTTGCTGGGGTAAAGACGGCTGTGATTTCTGTCGCTTGAAAAGGAAAGGCGATTGCTGGTTCGCCGTAAACAACGGCGTGTTCCCCCATTAAAATGATTTTTCCCGTCGCTTGACCGAGGCCTTGTTTTTTTTTATTCATTCACTGACATTCCTTTTGAGTAGAATCGAGTATAGGACAAAAGACGTTCTTGGATTAGAAGAACGTTTGTCATAATCTCTTCATGATTTATAGGAAATGATTCCAAAAGTTTCTCTTGTTCCAAAAAAAGAGATTGCTTAACCTAAGATAGTTTACCTAAAAATAAGGGACAAGTAAAATGGTTCCGTTGGTTTTTCCAAAAAATTAATAACAATTTAATAAGAAAGAACCGACAGAACCAGTTATTCGGCTATTTTTTAAAATTTTCTTAGGTAATCACCAAACCAAGGGCACTTGCCAAATAAATGGCTTGTTCAGGGGTGACTTTAAGACCTGATAAATAGTTTGGTGAGAAAGTCAAGCGTTCAAAGGTGTTTTGGGAAAAATCCAATCCTTTTAAAGAAGTATTTAGCCAATTACTTTCGGTTAAATCGCAAGCTTCTAGCAGGAGTTTCTTCCAGGTGACCTCGAAAAATTCACTTTCGACTAAACGTGTCTGATTAAAGTGAACAAGATTAAAATTTGCAAAACGAAAAGAAGCATAATCGGCTTTGCAATCTTCAAATAGACAATCTTTTAAATAGCTATCTGCAAAATTCGTTCCTGTCAAATTGCAACGAAGGAAAGTCACTCGATGAAAACTGCCAGACAGCCATTCGACGTTAGAAAAATCGCAAGCTTCAAAACGCACATTACTACAATCAAAAGAAGCAAACTGGCCATTTGCTAATGAAAGATGATCGAAAACAGCATCCCGAAAGACTAAGTTACGAACTTCTTGATTCGGTAAATCAATCTGCTGATACAAATGATTTTCTAAGATTGCCTCATCTTCTAATTGACAGTTCGTTAATAGAGGAAGTTGTTCTGGTAGATTTGGTGGCAAGGGATAAGTTATTTTCATAAAACGCCTCTTTCTTCTTGTTGATTTTCAAAGGTTTCATCAATTGAGTAGGCCCGATTATAGAAACGTAGCGCAGTTGTGAAAACATAAGCGCCGGCAAAACCAAGTAAACTACCTAACACAATCCCGACTAATCGATAGTTTAAAAGATTACTAATGACTTGCTGTCGTGCAAGATTTGATAATAATAAGGACATCGGGGTAATAAAAAAGCTGGCAATCGCATAGTTTCTGTTAATGAATCCTTCAAAAGCTGCATATAGAATACTAATGATACCGATTGTTTGTAAAGGTGTAAAGGGAATCATTAATAAAATTGCAGAAAGCAACAAACCGAGACTCGTGCCTAGAATCCGTTGAACATTTCGCTGCATCACAGAATGTAAATTTTCCCCTTGTAAAATGGCTGCGCAAGTAAACGTCATCCAATAGGCGTTGACTAAATGAAGCGATTGGCTTAAATAAGCCGCTAAAAATAAAATGGCCGCATAATGCAAAGCATCTAATAAAGAAGCGGGATCGATATAAAGTCGTTCTTGAAGAGACATCCGTTTTTGAAAAACGTAGGGGCGCTTGTCGATGAAATGAAGCACAATGCCCATGATAATGCCGGTCACTACTCCTAAAAGAACAAAACTGGCCATGATGGGAATCTTATGTAAAGGAAAATTGTTGCTTGTTCCCATTGCGGTTGACATGATAACTAACAAAGCACCAGGCTTCTCAATGCCATACAATCTAAAAAGTAAGCGTGCAAGAAAAGCGACGATGGCAATTGTAATGGGAATCAACCAAGGTACATGGTGACTTAGCATTCCTAAGCTGTTGCCCAGAACAATAAAAAAGCCAACAATATTCAGTCTGCGCAATAATTGGGGCAAAGGAAGCGGCTGATAATAAATAAACGTATAAATGCCCATCGAACCAAAGGTCCCAATGAGTAAATTATTGGAAAAATAACCAATTAATAATGGAATTGCCATACAAATTGCGACACCAACTAACCGAAATAATTCGTCATTTGCTTTATCAATAGCAAACAAATCCTTTAAAAACGTAGAATTTTTCATATTTTGTCACTCCTTTACTTCCTAATTTACCATAATGTTTAGAAAACTGACAAAAGAATTGCAATAAAAGACAGGAAGAAAAAGAGTGGTTTCTGATAGGAAGAGAAGAAAAATTAAAAAAAGTTAACATTTTGACTTGCAATTTTAATATGAAAAATGTAAGATATATTCCATAGCAATAAATAATTATTAAATTCTGATTTTTCAGAAAATACAGATTGTATTATTTTAGGAGGCAACACTATGAAATTGAAAAAGTCATTAACATTCGGTGTGATTACATTATTTAGCGTAACAACTTTAGCGGCTTGTGGAGGCGGCGGAACGTCAGATAGCTCAAGCGCGTCTGGTGGCGGTAAGGCAAGTGGCGAACAAGTTTTACGTGTCACAGAACAACAAGAAATGCCAACAGCTGATTTATCACTAGCAACAGACAGAATTAGTTTTATTGCATTAAATAATGTATATGAAGGAATTTATCGTTTAGACAAAGATAACAAAGTCCAACCTGCAGGTGCAGCGGAAAAAGCAGAAGTTTCTGAAGATGGACTAACATACAAAATTAAATTAAATAAAGATGCAAAATGGTCAGACGGTAAACCAGTGACTGCTAATGACTATGTTTACGGATGGCAACGAACAGTTGATCCAGCGACAGCTTCTGAATATGCTTATCTGTATGCCTCTGTAAAAAATGGTGATGCCATTGCTAAAGGGGAAAAAGATAAATCAGAATTAGGAATTAAAGCAGTCAGTGATACAGAATTAGAAATCACTCTAGAAAAAGCAACACCATACTTTGATTACTTATTAGCTTTCCCATCATTCTTCCCGCAACGTCAAGATATTGTGGAAAAATATGGTAAAAATTATGCATCAAACAGCGAAAGTGCTGTCTACAATGGTCCATTCGTCTTAGACGGCTTTGATGGTCCTGGTACAGATACAAAATGGTCATTCAAGAAAAACGATCAATATTGGGATAAAGACACAGTGAAACTGGACTCAGTAGATGTGAATGTCGTGAAAGAATCACCAACTGCGTTGAACTTGTTCCAAGATGGACAAACAGACGATGTCGTTCTTTCTGGTGAATTAGCCCAACAAATGGCCAATGACCCAGCTTTTGTTAGTCAAAAAGAAGCATCAACACAATATATGGAACTAAATCAACGTGATGAAAAATCACCATTTAGAAATGCGAACTTACGTAAAGCAATTTCTTACTCAATCGACCGTAAAGCGTTAGTTGAATCAATCTTAGGGGATGGTTCTATCGAGCCAAACGGTTTAGTACCAGCAGATATGGCAAAAGACCCAAGTGGCGGCAAAGACTTTGCTAAAGAAGCAGGTAGTCAAATTGAATATGATACGAAAAAAGCTAAAGAATACTGGGAAAAAGCGAAAAAAGAATTGGGGATTTCAACATTAACAATGGATATTCTTTCTTCAGATGCAGATTCTTCTAAGAAAACAGTTGAATTTGTTCAAGGGTCAATTCAAGATGCTTTAGATGGTGTGAAGGTAACGGTTAGTCCGGTTCCATTCTCTGTTCGTTTAGATCGTTCAAACAAAGGCGACTTTGATGCAGTAATCGGTGGTTGGAGTGCTGACTATGCTGATCCAAGTAGTTTCTTAGACTTATTTGCTTCAGATAACTCATATAACCGTGGACGTTATAACAATCCAGAGTTTGACAAGTTAGTGAAAGCTGCAAGTAGTGCAGATGCGACAAATCCTGAAAAACGTTGGGATGATATGTTAAATGCAGAGAAAACGATTATGGGAGACATGGGTGTGGTACCATTATTCCAAAAATCAGAAGCGCATTTACGTGCTGAAAAAGTCAAAGATGTCGCAGTTCATCCTGCTGGCGCAACGTATGACTACAAATGGGCATACATTTCAGAATAACCTGACAAAAGATCGATAGCAAACAAAAAAGGACCTTTGCCATGGAATAAAAGGCAACGGTCCTCTTGCTATCTTGTCTTAGACCAAGTAAAATAGTAGAAAGCCTAAAGACAGAATCAGTAAGATGCCCCCAGTTTTTAGCCAGAAAGAGCGATGTGCATCGCCAATGACTGAAAGCGGGATAAACTCTTTCGGTTCATTTTTCTTTTTAAAACGAAACGCGTTTTTCATTGAGCGCTGAAAGTTATCGAAAAAGCCAGAGGACATAATCCATAAAGCAATGCCGATAATTAAAAAGAAAAGCGAAACGATAAAGAAGGTATCTGATAATGAGGAGGTAGTGATAGGTTCTTTACTTATTAATAAGTAAAGAAAAATGCCGATACTGGAAATAACGGCTGTAATAATTGGCCATTTAAAAGTTTTCATGTGTTCACCCTATCTATTATTGTGGTCTATCTAGTCATTACTTTAACGAAAATAACTGAGGAAGTCAAAAAAATCTCGGAGGTGTCATTATTGAATAGTTTTGGAAAATATTTTCTTAAACGGATCTTTTTCATGATTATCACTTTGTGGTTAATCGCAACGATTACGTTTTTCTTAATGCAATTATTACCAGGTACGCCTTATACCAACCAAGAAAAACTTAGTCCAGAAACAATCGCTATGTTGAATAAACAATCTGGCTTAGATAAACCAGTGATTGTTCAATACGGAATTTACTTAAAGAACCTGGTAACGGGAGACTTTGGTATTTCATTCCAATTTAAAAACCAACCTGTTGCTAAGTTATTAGCTGGTCGAATTGGGCCATCCCTTCAACTGGGAGGACAAGCGATTATCTTTGGTACGTTAGTCGGTATTTTATTGGGGATTATCGCAGCGATGCGTCAAAATACTTGGGTAGATACGTTGGCAACATTGTTAGCCATTTTAGGTCGTTCTATTCCAAACTTTGTTTTCGCGGTATTATTACAATACATTTTTGCAATGAAATTAAGAATCTTACCAATTGCTATGTGGAATGGTTTTGCCTACACAATTTTACCAACTATTGCCTTGGCAATGAGTCCAATGGCCGATTCGGCTAGGTTTATTCGAACCGAGATGGTAGAGGTCTTGCATAGTGATTATGTCGAATTAGCCAAAGCAAAAGGCTTGAGTCGCTGGCAAGTTGCATTCCGCCACGGGTTAAGAAACAGTTTAATTCCATTGATTACCTTATTAGGACCTTTAGCCGTTGGTTTAATGACAGGTTCTTTAGTAGTAGAAAATATTTTTGCCATCCCTGGAATTGGGGAACAGTTTGTAAAATCAATTATGACAAACGACTATCCAACAATTATGGCAGTAACTATTTTGTATTCAACAATGTTAGTTGTTGTAATTCTGATTGTTGACTTACTTTATGGTTTAATTGATCCAAGAATTCGCGTATCAGGAGGTGCAAAAGGCTAATGGAAACAGTCAATAAAAATAATCTACCACAAGCGATTAAAGATATTCCGGCAGATGAGTTTCAGCCTCTAAACACTTCAACTCTAAAAGAAAGAGAGCGTATCGCCACACCGTCTTTAAGTTTCTTACAAGACTCATGGCGTCGTTTGAAAAAGAATAAAGCTGCAGTTATCTCAATGAGTTTCTTAGCAGTTATTATCTTTATCTCTATTATTACCATTTGGGTTTCACCACATAACCCAACGAAACAAAATGTTTCTTACATTAACTTACCACCACGAATTCCTGGCTTGGAAAGCGTGAATGGTTTAAATGGTAAAACAACAGTTGCTGGTCAATTAGTTGATAAATATGCACAAGCAAACGTTCCAGATAACGTAAACTTTTATCTAGGAACAGATGGTTTAGGTCGTGATGTCCTAAGTCGTTTATTTATGGGAACACGTATTTCCTTGTTAATTGCGTTTATCGCGGCAATTCTAGATATTACGATTGGGGTAACGTATGGACTGATTTCTGGGTTAGTCGGCGGTCGTGTCGATACAGTGATGCAACGTATTTTAGAAGTTCTTTCTGGTATTCCTAACTTAGTTGTTATGATCTTGATGCTAACAGTCTTTGATCCAGGGATTGTTTCGATTGTTTTAGCCATGGTTATTACAAACTGGATATCAATGGCCAGGATTGTGCGAGCCCAGACCATGAAACTAAAAGACCAAGAGTTTGTCATGGCAGCAGAAACATTGGGCGAATCTCGTTGGAAAATTGCTATTAAACATATTTTACCGAATATCTCAAGTGTTATTATTGTCCAAATGATGTTCAGTATCCCATCGGCAATTTTCTTTGAAGCGTTCCTAAGTTTTATTGGTTTAGGCTTACGTCCACCAACCGCATCTTTAGGAACCTTGTTAAACGAAGGATACAAAACTTTCCGTTTCCTTCCATATTTAATGTGGATTCCAGCGGCAACACTTTCAGTTATCATGATTTGTTTCAACTTGTTAGCTGATGGTTTACGTGACGCATTTGATCCTAAGATGAAAGAGTAAGAGTGGTGAATGACTATGGAAAAAGTATTAGAAGTTAAAGACTTAAGAATCTCCTTTGATACATTTGCAGGTAAAGTCAACGCCATTCGTGGTGTGAGTTTTGATCTTTATAAAGGTGAAACGTTAGCCATCGTAGGTGAATCAGGGAGTGGTAAATCTGTTACAACCCGCAGTATTATGCGTTTGTTGAGCAGTAATGCCAATATTGATAACGGGAAAATTTTGTTTAAAGGACAAGATATTGTTCATAAAACAGAAAAACAAATGCAAGCCATTCGTGGTAAAGAAATCGCAATGATTTTCCAAGATCCGATGACTTCATTAGACCCAACGATGCCAATTGGCAAACAAGTGGCGGAATCATTAATCAAACATAATAAAGTCTCAAAAAAAGAAGGCTTAGCGCAAGCATTAGAATTACTAAAATTAGTCGGCATTCCTAATGCTGAAAAACGTTTGAAAAACTATCCGCACCAATTTTCTGGTGGACAACGTCAACGGATTGTCATTGCAATTGCTTTAATTTGTTATCCAGAAGTTCTAATTGCAGATGAACCAACTACAGCGTTGGATGTAACCATCCAAGCACAAATTTTAGAGTTATTAAAAGACTTACAAGAAAAAATTAGCACTTCGATTATTTTCATTACCCATGATTTAGGGGTAGTAGCGAACGTGGCTGACCGTGTCGCTGTCATGTACGGTGGACGTCTGGTTGAAGTGGGAACAGCAGAAGAAATTTTCTATAATCCACAACATCCATATACTTGGGGACTTTTAGGGTCAATGCCAACGATGGAAGGAACAGAAGACAAACTTTATGCGATTCCAGGTTCACCTCCAGATTTATTAGATCCACCAACTGGAGATGCCTTCTATCCACGGAATGAGTTTGCTTTAAAAATTGATACAGAAAAAGAACCACCTTATTTTGAAGTATCACCAACCCACAAAGCAGCAACGTGGTTATTAGCACCACAAGCACCAAAAGTTACGCCTCCAGCAGAGATTGTTCGTCGTTGGGCAATTTATGCAGAGCGTCAAAAAAATCCAGGAGGTAGTAATTAATGGCAGAAGAGAAAAAAGTCCTATTAGAAGTCACTGGTTTGAAACAGTATTTCAATGTTGGTCGTAAAGACGAAGTAAAAGCCATTGATGACATTAGTTTTCATATTTATGAAGGCGAAACCTTTGGATTAGTTGGCGAATCAGGAAGTGGAAAATCAACGACTGGTCGCAGTGTCATTCGTTTATATGATCCAACTGCTGGTGAAATTCTTTTCGATGGAAAAGACATTAGCAAAATTAAATCAAAAGCGGACATGCAAGCATTCCGCCGCGATGTTCAAATGATCTTCCAAGATCCATATGCTTCATTGAATCCAAGAATGAAAGTCAATGATATTATTGCTGAAGGAATCGATGTCAATGGATTAGCTAAAACACCAAAAGAGCGGGAAGAAAAAGTCAATGAACTTTTAAAAACGGTGGGATTAAATCCAAGTCACAGTACGCGTTATCCTCATGAGTTTTCTGGTGGGCAACGTCAACGGATCGGGATTGCTCGTGCTTTAGCGGTTAATCCACGTTTCATTATCTGTGATGAGCCGATTTCGGCTTTGGATGTGTCGATTCAAGCCCAAGTAGTAAACTTATTACAAGATTTACAAAAAGAACAAGGCTTAACTTACTTGTTTATCGCACATGACTTATCGATGGTAAAACATATTAGTGACCGAATTGGCGTAATGCACAGTGGGAAATTATTGGAAATGGGCACAAGTGATGATGTCTATAATTTCGGCGTTCATCCTTATACAGAAAGTTTACTTTCTGCGATTCCATTACCAGATCCAGACTATGAACGCACACGTAAACGGATCGTTTACCAGCCTGCAGCGGCAGATGGGAAAGATCGTGAGCTCCGTGAAATTCTCAATGGACACTATGTTTATTGTGCTGAAGACGAAGTTGCAATGTACCGTGAAAAAATTGAAGAGAAGAAAAGAAAAGCTGGTTTATAACCAGCTTCTTTTCTAACTATCTTGGTAGGGTGGTTATGAGATGAAGGCTCTGAAAGCTTATAAATACAGACTTTATCCAACCTCAAAACAAGAAGAGTTTATTCAAAAAACATTTTCTTGTGTTCGCTTGGTGTATAATTTAATGTTACAAGACCGGATTGATATCTACAAAGAGATGCGAAAAAATCCTCAACAAACGTTTAAAATGCCAACGCCAGCTAAATATAAGAAACAATACCCTGTCCTCAGAGAAGTTGATAGTTTAGCTTTGGCGAATGCACAAGTTTATTTGGATCGAGCCTTTAAAAATTTTTATCGGGAAAAAGGGATGGGCTTTCCAAAAAAGAAAAAGAAAGAAACGGTGCATTCCTACACTACGAACAATCAACATGGGACGGTCAAAATTTTGGATAATCGTTATTTGAAAGTACCTAAATTGAAATCTTTAATTAAAATGAAGGTACACCGCCAACCGCTGGGGGAGATAAAATCTGTAACTATTTCTATGAGTGCGAGTCACAATTATTATGTTTCCATTTTGTGTGAAGCGCCGATTGAAACGAAAACAAAGCAACAAAAAATGGTGGGAATTTGTAGCAGTAGGGAAAAATTTGCGCTGCTTTCGAATGGTGAAAGCTTCGAAAAAAGCTATTGTTCAAAGCATTTAAAGCAAAAACTACGTCAAGAAGAACGAAAATTAAACAAGCGTAAAATGATTGCTTTAGAAAAAGGTGTCGATCTTTCGCAAGCAAAAAATTATCAAAAACAAAAAATAAAAGTCGCAAAAATTCGCGAAAAAATAGCCAACCAACGGACGGATATTTTAAACAAAATTACAACGGAATTGGTTTCAAGTTACGATGTTATTTGTATTGAAAAAGCCCATCACAGTAATGAGCGGCCGCCAAAACATGATCGTTCTGAACTAGCTTGGTCTTTATTTTTAGCTAAACTGTTGTATAAAGCACAATGGTATGGCAAAGAACTCATTTGTATTGAGTCAGAGGAGATCGAAACAGAGTTGTCTTTTTCTGAAAGTACAGAAAATTCAGAGTATCTTAGAAGCAAAAAAATCTTAGAACGTGGCTTGTCTAAACGAGAAACCTTATAAATAGAAGAACTGTAGGGACTACAGGGATCGCCTAGGGGATAGAAAATGTACACCATGTGTTGAACCATTTGTTTCTAGGAAGTCACATTGGGACAGTCCACTAATTATTAATGATCAAAATACGAGTTCAAACGAATCTAGTGCTAGATTCGTTTTTTTTTGAGGAAATATATTGACAACTAGGATAATCTAAGGTAAACTAGTGAAGTTGAGAAATGAAAGCAGAAGCACCCGCTTCTCGCCTTAGTTGAGTATATCGCTGGGCTAGATAAAGTATTCCTTATTTTTTTAAGTAAGGCAGACTGTTGGCGGGTTCTGGATAGGAACCTGTTTTTTTATTGCATTTAGCAAACAAAGCAGACTTCCGTTAGGATTTTCTCTTAAAAATTTTGGAGGTGAATGACCATAGCAAAGGATATGATGGTTAACGACGGCATTCGTGCACGCGAGTTACGTTTGATCGGACAAGATGGTGAACAATTAGGTGTAAAAACCAAAGCAGAAGCATTACAAATCGCTGAATCTGCAAACTTGGATTTAGTACTTGTAGCGCCAGGAGCGAAACCACCAGTTGCGCGAATTATGGATTATGGAAAATTCCGTTTCGAACAACAAAAGAAAGAGCGTGAAGCTCGCAAGAAACAAAAAGTGATCAACGTCAAAGAAGTTCGTTTAAGTCCAACAATTGACGTAAATGACTTCAATACAAAACTTCGTAATGCGCGTAAGTTCTTAGAAAAAGGAGACAAAGTGAAAGCTTCTATCCGTTTCAAAGGCCGTGCCATTACCCATAAAGAGATTGGTCAGAAAGTTCTTGATCGCTTAGCTGAAGAAACTGCGGACATCGCCACAGTGGAACAAAAAGCGAAAATGGACGGACGCAGCATGTTTCTAACGCTGGCACCGAAAAACGACAAGTAAACGAAGAGACCGAACATTCGGACTTTTGGTAATTTCTACAAGAAGGATATTCGACAGTTGTGACTGTTAGAGTCTTTCACTTGAAGCAAAGATTTTGAGGAGGAAAATTAGTCATGCCAAAACAAAAAACACACCGCGGATTAGCAAAACGTGTAAAACGTACTGGTGGAGGCGGCTTAAAACGTGGCCGTGCCTTTACATCTCACCGTTTCCACGGTAAAACTAAAAAACAACGCCGTCAATTGCGTAAAGCAAGCATGGTTGCAAAAGGCGATTACAAACGTATCCGCCAACAATTAGCAAGAATGAAATAAAACAACTCGGTGACTTTTAGATTACCGTCAAGAGAAACAAGATATTAGGAGGAATTCAACATGGCACGTGTTAAAGGTGGAACAGTAACCCGTAAACGTCGTAAAAAAGTCCTTAAGTTAGCGAAAGGCTACTACGGATCAAAACATACTTTATTTAAATCAGCAAAAGAACAAGTAATGAACTCTTATTACTATGCATTCAGAGACCGTCGTCAAAAGAAACGTGACTTCCGTAAATTATGGATTGCACGTATCAACGCGGCAGCTCGCATGAATGGCTTAAGCTATTCTAAATTAATGCACGGTTTGAAATTGGCAGAGATTGATATCAACCGCAAAATGTTAGCTGACTTAGCCGTTAACGATGCAGCAGCATTTACAGCGTTAGCTGAACAAGCAAAAGACGCTTTAAGCAAATAAGCTTAAATAATCTTTCACACCCTACTCCTTGAGTAGGGTGTTTTTTTATCTTTATTTAAATAGCCAAATATTATCATGCTTAAAAATAATTTTAATAAAATTATATAAATAATTAATTATAATTAATGTTTGTTGTTTTTATTTATCGAATAAAAACAACTAGGAGATGTTAATTTTAATCAATAAATATTTTTATTTATTTCAAAGGTTTTATAGCTGATTTTTTAAAGGTTAATTACTATTTCATTATTTTGAATATTGTGATAATATTTTAAATGATTATATTTATATTTTTTGAATTTTAGATGATAATGTTTTATTGGAGATGTATGAAGTTTATAACTAATTAGGAGGGATTTGTTGAAACAATTTCTAACGCTTGTTGTTTTAATTTTTGTTTTAGGAATCTGTTGGCTGAAATTTCTAGATGTAGAAAATATAAAGTCAGAATTAAGTGTTAATAAAAGCCAAACTGCTTTTCATAGTAATTCAGATGTGTATGCTCAGTTAGATGTTGAGGGCACAAGTATTCATTATCCTGTAGCACAACATTTAACAGAGGATAGTTATTATCTTACGCATGATGTTGATCATAATGAAACCATTTATGGTGCGGTTTTTACTGAGGGAGTCAATAGGAAAGATTTTAAGGATCCTGTCACGATTATTTATGGACATTCTACGAGAGATGGATCGATGTTTGGAACACTATCGAATTTTGCAGATACAAATTTTTTTGAGACGAATCGTAGAATTACCATTCGAACACAGCAAGAAGTGATTGAGTATGAAGTTTTTGCAGCCTATCGTTTTACAGATGAGCATTTGTTTGAAACGTATCATTTAGGGGATTTAAAGGCTGTGAATGATTACCAGAAAAGGATTGAGGAATATTCAAAACAAGCACAAGGCCATTATCGTAAATCTGTTGCCCAAACGCACGGGAAACTTTTGATATTGTCGACTTGTGATGAAAAAGATGGGGAGAGAAGGTTTGTTGTTCATGCAAGAGAAAGGGAACGGAACAAAAGTGAAGAGTAGTCTAGGGGAAGGAATAAAGAAATTTTATTTTACTCTGTATGTTGTAGGAGTAATGTTTTATGGAATGGGAAGTTATTTATTTTTAAATGGAATAGTTACTTCTAGACTAGAAGACTCATTTAATAGAATTATTAGTTATGGGATTGGTGTAACATTAGTAAGCCTAGGCGTAGGTCTTTTCCTGTATTTATTTTATCTATTTTATCGTAAGGTATCTTCAAAGAAAAAAGTACGACGAGCTTTAAAAAATTATTTGTTGGTGATGCTTCTATCAGGAGTTCTTCTAGGGCTATTGGGAGAAATGCTCTACCGTACAACAGAAATTTCCTATGAAGGGACAAAGCGTTTAATTTGGATATTAACGACTTATATACAAGGAAGTGCACGGTTTATTTTTCTTTACTATTGCTTAGAAAACTTTTTAAATGAATCATTTTGTTGGAAAAATCGGTTATTTAGACAATTGTTGTTGGGGGTTTTCTTTTTATTAAGTATATCTATAGGGATACGAATATTTTTACCGAGTATTAGTCCGATAGTCATGTTTCTAACAGATATAGTTATTTCAATTGGAATTGTTTATAAAGAGCTATTTCAATCAAAAAAAAGGGAGTAGGGGTAAAAATTGAAAAAAAGGATAGAAAAAATTATTAAGTATGTTGTGTTGGTGCATTTATTAATGGGGAGTATGCCTTTCGCTTATGCGGAAGAGATTCAGGATACTGTTGAACAAAATAAGGCAAAAAATTATTATAAAGAAACGGTAGAGAATGTTCAAGAGTCAGTCGTTCCAGAGACCCAGAACCAAACAGAGGACACATTGGTCAAAGAAACAGAAACTTCTCCTTCAGAATTAGATGGCAAGAAAAAAATTGACGATGGAAACAAAGAATATGCGCTGCACTTGCCCGAGGTCGAAGAGAAGAAGCTTAATAAAGAGGAAGAATCGTTAAAAACAAAATATGGTGAGCCGATTTTAGAAAATGGTCAGGAACAGATTTATAAAGTAGATGACACACATTTTATCACCTATATTAACAGTGACGTCAAAACATATAAAAATGAAGAAGAAATTGAGGTTCCTGTCGATTTAAGTCTGGTGTCGGTGAACGAAGAGGATAAAACTATTTTTAAACCGAATAGCAGTCCTGTAGCAGTCGTTTTACCAGATAAAATGGATCAAAATCAAGGGGTTCAAGTATCAAAAGGCGAGGATACGTTAGAGTTAAAGCCAAAGGATAAGGTTTATAAAAATGTGACAGTTAAAGAAAATGCGCTTCTTTATAACAATGTTGACGAAGGTGATGATGTTCAGTACACGGTGACGGATAAAGGTGTCAAAGAAGAAATTATTTTAGAAAAATGGCGGGAAAAACATCAATTTGTGTATCAGTTTTCTACTGAAAAGTATTCAGCTTTTTTAGAGAGTAATCAAGTCCTAATTCGGAAAAAAGGTCAAAAAGAAGTGCTGTTTGTTTTATCGGCGCCACAAATGATGGATCAAGCTGGTGAAACAAGTGAAGACATTACACTTAGTCTTCAGAAACAAGAAGATCATTATGAATTAACGGTTGACGCCAGTCAAGAATGGTTAGCAGATGAAGCACGTGTTTATCCTGTTCGAATTGATCCAACAGTAACCGTTCCTACTGAAAACTTAATTGATACGGTCACTAGTTCAGTACATGGAACCTATCAAGGGCGCGGCTATGGCTATGTTGGCTATATTACGCAAGAAATGACCGGAATCGGGAATGCAAAAGATGTTGGACGGACAAGGATTTATTCAAAAATTAATTATGACTTTTCGAAAATTCCTAAAGAGGCAAAGATTGATAGTGCTACCTATAATTTGTATCAATACATTCAGTATCCGCAAACCAATGCGACGTTTTCTAGTTATAAACTGACAGAAGACTTTAATATTGATACATTGACATGGGATAATTCAGTCGGCTTATCACAAGAGCCAACAGGCGAAAAAGCAATTAGTAGTGCCAAATATGGGCTGCATCAATTTGATATTCGTGATGCGGTTAATAGTTGGGTACAAGGAACGAGCAAAAATTATGGGATAGTCGTTCAGGCAACCAATGAAAATGATTATGGTGGAGCTTTTTATACGACCTATTCAACAGGTGGTCCAGGACAATTTGATTTTACACCTGATAAACGCCCAAGTTTAACGATTAATTGGTCGATTCCTGATCCAGTTGATATCCATTATCCAATTAAAGATACGACCGTTGCTTTACGATCCATGATGACAGCGGATAAAAAAGGGAAATTGCAGTTTCAAGGTGTTTTTGCAGACGGATTAACAACACCAGGTGCGATTTTGGATTATAGCTTGAGTGATAAAGGCAAAGACTTTGCTGGACAATCGTTTGCTAGTTATTCTTATAAGTATCCTAATTCAAGTCTATTTGACTCTTATTTTCCAAAAGGAACCACGAAATACCGAGATAAACTTTCTAATTGGCAAACAGGGATTCCGTTTACCGCGCCAACCCACAATACGGTTTACACGATTGATGCAGAAAGTAAAAAAGATGGCCGTTCTAGCGGGAAAAAGAGTAGTGAAAAATTTGTCATTTACAAAGTGACGCAATATGATACGTTACCTAAAATCGCTGCTTATTATGGCGTACCATTAGCTCAAATTGTTTATGACAATCGAGTACAAGACATGTTGCTTTTACAAAATAATACACTGTTTATTCGCAATCCCAAGAAAAATGCGAACAAGCCATATAATCCACCGAAGCTTTCAGATGGAACCAAACAAGATATTGATAGCTTATTAATGGGACGTGGTCTGCATTGCGAGTTCGGTTTTGAACCGATTAATTTGAATACAGGCAATTTTTATCTAGATCGGACGGATGTTACGATTCCTAGCTTAACTAGCAATTTTGAAATTACGCGAACGTACAATTCCAAAGGAGCGGACATCAATAGTCTTTTTGGACGTGGTTGGTCTTTTGCTTTCAATGAACAAGTCACTAGTGATGAAAAAGAAAACCTTTATTATACACGAACAGATGGCAGTATTCTGAAATTTAAAAAAGAAGGTAACGAATACCTTGCGCCAGCAGGTTATGATTTAACGATGACAGTCAAAGAAAAAGAAACGAAAGAAGCCGATTTTGGCAATGGCAAAGAAAAATATAAGGTGAAAGAGTATCAAATCACAGACAATGATAACCAAGTGAAAACCTTTAATTATTTTGGTCTGCTAACTAGCCAAAAAGATGAAAAAGGCAACGTAACGAAATTTGATTACAATAAAAATGCTCAATTAACTGCTATTACTGATCCAACTGGCACCATGTACAACATTACCATGAACGAAGAGGGCTATATCAGCAATATTACGGTACCCAACGGCGCTAAATTAGCCTATGAATATGATAACGAAGGACATTTGATTGGTTTTACTGACGCGATAGGGGTCAAAACACGTTATGAATACAACAAAGAAGGTCTAATGACTGCTTGGTATGACGGCAATGGCAATAAAATTATTGAAAATACCTATGATAAAGAAGCTCGTGTTGTCAAACAAGTTGACGGAACAGGCGCTGTGTCAACGTTGGCGTACAGCAACGGACAAACAATTACAACAGACGGCAATGGTGCGGTCACAACGTATCACTATGACAAACAATACCGCACGACTCAAATCAGCTATCCTGATGACACAAGTGTTGTCAAAGCTTATGATGCCGAGAATCGTCTAATCAGTGAGATGAACGAACTAGGACAAACTTCTAGCTACACCTATGATAAAAAGGGGAATCAGCTGACGGAAACGCGTTTTGACGGCGCTGTAAAAAAAGCTACTTATGATGAGAAAAATCACATCACTAGTGAAGTCGATTTTGATGGAACCAAGACATTATATACGTATGACAAAGCAGGGAATTTACTCTCTAGCCAAATCAATCAGCAAGCCAAAATGACCTTTGCTGTTGATAAACAAGGGCGTATAACGAGTACCACTGATTTTGAGGGTAACCAAACGACTTATAGTTATTCGGGTGCCTTTTTGGACAAAATTATCAATCCTCTAGAGGGTGTGACTAGTATCACCTATAATGCTCACGGACTTCCTGTTAGCATGACAAACCCATTAGGCGGCATCACAACGATGACCTATGATGGTGAAGGACGCAAAACCAGCGAAACGACCCCAGACGGACAAACGACCAGCTATACCTACGATGGCGCTGGTCAAGTAATAGCCCAAACAGACGGTAACGGCTTTACGTCAACATTCACTTATGATGCAGTTGGCAACAAGTTGAGTATGACGAATGCCACTGGTGGTAGCTATACGTATGCTTATGACGGTGTGGGCAATCAAATTAAGATGACCGATCCAGAAGGACAGACGACAACCTATACCTATGATCAACAGCAACGCTTACTAAGTGAAACCAATACGGCTGGCCAAACATTAACCTACCAAAGAGATGCATTAGGTCGTTTGCTAAGTGCTACGAATGAAGCGGGAAAAACAACGACTTACACGTATGACGACATTACGAATCAAATCGCCACAATGACCGATCCACTGAAACAAGTGACCAGTAATACTTATGATGACACGGGTAATTTGGTCAAAGCAGAGAAACCTGATGGCACCCAAGTATCAAATGAATACAACGATTTAGGCTGGATTATTAAACGGACAGATGAAGCTGGAATTGTCACCACGTATACCTACGATGAAAATGGTAACAAATTAAGTGAAACAACTAATAACAGAACAACAAACTATACCTATGATTCGTTAGGAAATGTAACAAAAGTCACGTATCCAAATCAAAAAACAAGTACGTACACCTATGACAAAATGGGCAATGTTCTTTCGTTCATTGACGCTCGTGGCAAAGAAACTATTTATAGCTATACAAAAGGTGGCGCCTTAACGACAATTACGGATCCGCTAGGCAATCAAACCAAAATTGCCTATGATGGCAACGGCAACCAAGCTAGTGTAACTGATGCAGCGGGCTATACCACCAGCGCCACTTATAATGGTCATAATTTACCAGAAACAGTTACAGACGGCTTAGGCAACCAAACAAAGTATTCCTACAGTCAAATTGAGCAGATAACCAGCGCAACTGATGCTTTAGGTAATAAAAAGGTCTATGCATATAATGAACTAGGCTATCCGACCGCTATTACCGATGAAAATGGCAATGTCTACAAGCTTTCATATACACCGACTGCTCAAACAGAAAAAGTTGAAAATCCTGATGGTTCCACATTAACGAATACCTATGATGAATTAGATCGGTTAGTCAAAGAAACACACTCTAACGGTTTAATCACTGAATACGAATATGATGCAAGTAATCGTGTGGTCCATTTAAAAGACAACCAGGGATTAGATGAAGCCTATACGTATAATGCGTCGGGTGAAAGGCTGACAGAAACAAACAGCTTAGGGGAAGTCACAACCTATGAATATGACGAACAAAACAACGTTACAAAAATTGTTTATGCAGACAAAACCAGCGAAACATTCACATATGACGTCATGGGCAATCTGCTGACGTCCACGAATGTCGAAGGGAAGAAGTCAACCTATACCTATGACGAAAATGGCAATTTAACCGAAACAACCGATGCAAAAGGACGTAGCACGGCTTATACGTATGATGCAATCAACCAAATTGTTACAGAAACAAATCCAGCTGGCGGGAAGCTGGTTTACACCTATGATATTTTAGGGAATGTCTCGAGTATCACAGATGAAAAGGGCGAAAAAACCAGTTACGGTTACGATGCCAATCAAAACTTGATCCTTTATACCGATGCAAAAAAGAATACAACAGCCTTGAAATACGACCCTCTGAATCGTCTAACTGAAAAAGTTAGTCCCACAGGTGCTGTCCAAAAGTATTCTTATGATCATTTAGGCAACCTTTTAACTGAAACAAGTGGTGAAGAAAATCGTACTAGCTATACCTATGATTCAATGAACCGTGTTGCTAGTATCACGAAACCGACTGGTGGTATCAGTAAATATACCTATGATCAAGCAGGCGGACTTTTATCAGAAACAGATGAAAACGGCCACAAAACAACTTATGAAAATAATCTTTACGGTCAAGCCATCAAACGGACTTTACCAAACGGAGCTAAATACAGTTACACTTATGATAAATTAGGACGTTTAAGCCAACAATTGGCACCGAAAGGTTTATCGCAAAGCTATACCTATGATGTTGCTGGGAATTTAATCAAACAAGAAGATCAATCAAAACGGGTTACAACTTATGATTATGACAAAGCGGGGCGCTTGCTGAAAACGACCAATCCAGCAGACTTAACGACTACGTTTACCTATGACGAAGCAGGGAATTTAGCGCAAACCGTCAGTCCAAGTGGCATCAAAACCAACTACAGTTATGATGTTTTAGATCAATTAAAAACCGTTGCTACACCAACCGGACGCAAGACTTCTTACGAGTATGATCCAGTCGGTCAGTTGACGACACGAACCATTAACGGTCAACGGAAAGAAACATATAACTATGATCCAAACGGTAATCTAACCGAAACCATTAACGCATTAGGTCAAAAAAGTTCTAAGACCTATGATGCAGGCGATCGCTTAACAAGCGAAACCAATACCGCTGGACAAGTCACGGCTTATCAATATGACCAAGATGACCGCTTAACGAAAATTATTTCAAGTGAAGGGGCTTTCAATGAATTTTCATACGACGGCAATAACAATTTAACTAAAGTCACTTCTGGCGGACAACGAGTGACCAGCTACAGCTATGACAAAGCAGATCAACTACTTGAAGCCACTACCGGAACTGGCGCAAAAGCGGCGACAACCAGCTACGCGTATGATTCTGTCGGCAATATTACCGAGATGACCAATGGCAATGGTAAAGTCACCAAATATAAATACGATGAACTATCGAATGTCGTGGAAAAAGTCAATAGCTTAGATGACACCACAAAATACACCTATGATGCGGACGATCGTTTAGAAAGTGTCAAACAAGCCAATGGCAAAACGATTTCCTATGATTACAACAAGCTGGATCAACTGCTGCAAGTCAATTATTCAGAAAAAGCAGATGGTACCGTGATGTACACTTATGATTCAGAAGGACGTCGAATTTCCATGAATGACTTAACGGGACAAACCCAATACGAATACAACGACGAAGACGAAATAACTGGTGCCCGCCAAGGCGACGGCAGCTTGATTAAGTACACGTATGATGATTATGGCAACATCAAAAAAATGACTTACGCCGACAAGTCTGAAGTCAAGTACAGCTATGATGAATTGGACCGTTTAACCAAAGTCACTGACAAAGAGAACCAAACGACGACTTACGAATATGACGATGCTGGCAACATGACCAAAATCAAGCGCAAAGATGGCACGACTTCAACGCTAACTTATCGTTTGGACAATCGTGTTGAAGAAATTGTGCATCGTAACAAAAAAGGCAAAGAACTGGCATCCTATCGTTATGAATATAATGCCGATACCTTTATTTCAGAAGAAGTCATTACACAAGCTGGCAAAACCGTTGTACAAACTTATGAATACGATAGCTTAGGACAAGTCGTTCAGATGACCGTTTTTGATAAGAAGAAAAAACAGGAACTTGCAACGTATACCTACACTTACGATCAAGCAGGCAATAAATTAACCAGTACGGAAACCATTGCTGGGCAAGAAGTAAAAACTGAGTTCACTTATGACGACAACAATCGCCTGTTGCGTATGAAAAACGATCAGGAGACCATCACTTATGAATACGATGAGAACGGTAATCGTCTGAAACAAAGTGGCACCGATGAAACACTAGACTATATTTATGACACAGAAAATCGCTTACTAGCAGTCAAAGATAATCAAGGCTTACTATTAGCAGCACTTTATGACGGCGAAAATAATCGGGTCTTCACAGCGAGTCGCACAGAAAAAACGACCGCCTATCAACTCTTTAAACGTCAAGAGAAAAAAAGCAAAGTCGCAGCGAAACACGTGCCAGACGATCGCCGTAAATCCCCAGCGACTAGTCCCAACGGCGAAGAGAATTCTCTTTTCTGGTACGGATTTACAGGCAACGTTCTCCAAGCACTTTCAAGTTTACCAGAAACCGTTGGCGATCTTTGGTTGGAGGCTTTTGATACTATTTCACGTGCCCACCATCAAAAAATCGCGAAAGATCGAGCGAACGAAGAAGGGATTGTAGTCAATCCACCAAGCTTAGGCAAGCGGCCTGGTGAAGGGAAAGTCACTTATTCTTCCGAAGTGAATGACGTGTTAATCCCTTATACAACTAGGAAAGATACGTACAATTACTACGAAGTGCGCAACTATGTCAATGATGTCAATCAAGAAAATACCCAAGTTCTGCAAACGTATGATGATGAAAAGAAAACACGAGAGACGTACACGTACGGCCATGAACGACTCAGTTATACCAATCATCAAACGAACGAAGATTATCAATACTTGACCGATGCCCGTGGCAGTGTCACAGGTTTAGTCCAAGGAGAAAAAATAACCAACACGACTCACTACAGCGTTTTCGGCAGACCAACAGAAAAAGATGACACTGGCAATCCTTATGGGTATACTGGAGAAGCACAGGACATTACAGGTTATCATTACCTCAGAGCTCGTTACTATGACAGCCACAGTGGCACCTTCCTGACCCAAGACAGTTACGAAGGGGAAGAAGATAATCCATTAAGCCGAAACGGCTACACGTATGTCGAAAACAACCCAATCAACTATACCGATCCAACAGGACATAAGAAAAATTGGTTCCAAAACGTGTGGTCAGGCATCAAAAAAACGGCCAGTAAAGTAGTTAATAAAGCAAAACAAATCGTTAGCAATGTGTATAATACCGCGAAAAAAGTTGTCAGCACTGTTTGGAATGGTGTGAAGCAAGTAGCGAGTAGCGTGTGGAACGGTGTCAAACAAGTTGCAAGTTCGGTTTATTCTGGTGTCACCAACTTTGTGAGAACTGCCTATAATACCGTAAGTAATTATTTCTCTGGAGGAGGAACTAACTATTGGCAACCAGCTTCCGCCAATTATAGTGGCTACAGCTACTATAGCGGCTATCCCGTCGCAAGCGGTGCACCAAGTAGCCAAAGTACTCTAAGCTATGCACAAATCCAAGCGATACAAACAGCCAAACGCCAACAACGTTTAACCGCAGACTACCAAAAAGCAACAGGTAGTAAAGGCAAATCGAAGACAAAAGAAGGCCAGAACTTACTGAGAAACTGGGGCCAATCTTTGAAGAATACTTTGACGAAGTTCTGTCAGACGGCGAAAAAAGTAGGAAAACAAGTAGTAGAGAAAGCAAAGTCCGGGGTCGCCTTTGGTGCCGGCGTTATTAAACAGTCATTATCCAATAATGGGATAATACTACCAATCAATTCGAGATTGTCAAGATGGCTAGAACAAGATTGGATTAAGCAGAATCCAGCCTATAATACAGGAGTATTTATCGGACAGCTAGCAGGTTTAGCGCAAGCAGCAACAGAATATGTTGGAGCGGGATTAACCTTTGCAGCAGGGACTGCTGGTAGTGGTATTCTTGATGCATTTGTAGGTGTTGCCAGCGGAGGGACAGCAGCTGCTGCAATACCAGCTATGGCAGTGGCAGAGATGGCCGCAGTTACTGCGGCTACTGCAGCAATTGGAGCGCATGCCAGTAAGGTACTGCAGAATAATTTTAATTCTAGGAATTATAGTTCGAGTAGTTCAAGTAAGGAGATTAAGACTGGAGACAAAACTCCAGGAGGACATTCTTTTTCGGAGCATGGAGCTGAACGAGCTAATGAACGAGGTTTTTCAAAAGAAGTCATTGACTCTATAATTACAAATAATAAAAATAATCGGAAGTCTAAAATAGACGGATTTGGACGGAAAACTTGGGAATATGTAGATAAAAGAGGAAATAAGGTAGTGACAAATGAATCTGGAGGAATTATATCTGTTCATTCCCCTAAAAAAGGCGGGTATTATATTCCGAAATAGTTTAAGGAGATGTAAATATATGGATTTGAATCAAATTAAAATGTTAAAAAGTGATTTAGACTGTAGTTATGAAATTGGTATTTGGTCCGAAATAGATTCTTTTTTAGAATGTAGGGAAGAGTACATTCTAGAAAAAAAGGTCAGCTATTTACAAAAAGAAGAACAATATTTAATTATCGTAAAATTAAAAGACAGTACAGAGCAAAAAGAAAGAATATTTTTTAAAGAATTAGTTGACTTTTTAGAATATGGAAGAGCAACATCATATTTGAAAAGTGTTTTAAAAAAACAAACTCGATATTACTTGCTTTCAGAAACAAATGATAAAAAAGGATTTTTCTTAGAATTAAATATCCTATAAAAGGAGACATGGAAATATGAGTTATTGTTGCGAAAATATGAATAATTTTACAAAAGATGATAATGGATTGAATTCTGAATTATATCAAAATCCAGATGTATTGATTGTTTATATTCCGAAATATGATGAATATGGGCTAATAATTCACGATGGTGAAGAATCATCAATAGAAATAAATTATTGTCCTTGGTGTAGTACAAAACTGCCAATTTCAAAAAGAAATTTGTGGTTTGATGAATTAGAAAATTTAGGAGTAGAAGAATTTAGTGAGGAAAACATTCCAAATGATTTTAAGTCGGATAAATGGTGGAAAAGTCTTTAGTTAAGATAGAGGCACTTGTATCTATTGTTGGGCTAAATAGTTAAGTCTAATATTTATAAACGGTATCAGTTTGTTTCGTTACTGATACCATTTATAAATTATTGAAAAAGAATCACAAATTACCAACAGGCAGTAAAGGCAAACCGAAGACCAAATAAGACCAGTACTTACTACGTAATTGAGAAAAAACAAGACCTGTAATGACTTGAACAGAAAGAACATCAATGAAAATTTTTCCAAGACTAGTCGTAGTATTAATTATATTAAATAGGTTGAGTAGACTTCAAATAAATTAATCAAATTAGCAAAAAAAGGAGTTAAAAATGAATAAGAATAAAATAATTGGGTTTAGCTTTATACTAATCATGGCAATTTTAGGAATCATCGCGTTTTTTTTCGAGTTAACTAGTTTAATTATTGTAATCGTTCCACTAGTCACGTATGTGTATCACGCTTTTTTTGTCGCTCCAAAACAAAAACAATTTCTAAACATAAAAGAAGCAGTCAAGAATTCAACTTTCTCCAATGAGCAACTCTCTGAACGAACAAATATTGAACCTGAAAAAATTAATTTATTACGAATAGAGTGTTTCTTTACAATGGAAGAACTTAAACGTTTAGCCACAGCATTAGAACTCCAAGAAGATAAATCCGCTCAAAAAAATGGAAAAAGAGTACTACTAATTGTCGTGGGTTTCATCTTGATTCTGATTGTCTATTTTGTTTTTGGCGAGAATGCTTAAACAAATGTTAGTATCAAAAATCCAGAGGAAAGTGCTATCTATCAACAAGGTTGGGGCAAAATATCAAACATTTATTATTTTCTATGCCTGAGACAAAAAGCCAAAGTGATTTTTATCTCAGGATCTACTCTTAGTACGTTCCTTTAATAACTCCGTTGGTAACTTTCATCTATAAATGAAAAAACTTGTGAGAGCGGAATTTCTTCAGAAAGACTTAACCAATGCTCTTTATTCATATGATAGGCAGGAAAATAGCCAGGTTGGTTCTTTAATAAGGCAATCAATTCAGGCGCAAGTTTAACGGTTAAAATAGTGAGCTGCTTATTCTCGGTAGCGCCGAGCAGTTGTGCATCCAGTGGCATAATTAAAGCAAACCATTTCGCATTTCTAGGATGACGAAAGACGAGATAGTCTGGGTGTTTTTTAAAAGGAAAATCGGGCGTTATCTGATAACGTTCTTGGATATAGGCGCTAATAGTTTCTTGAAAAGTCATAGGTTTCTTCCTTTCGTTAAGGCTAGGCATATCTATTTACATCATAGCAAAAATTACATAAAATTACTTCGTTCAAAGGAATGGGAGGAGGGAGCAGATGACATTAATTTCAACAATTTTAGTAACCTTGGTGGCTGTAGAATTTTTCTACATTATGTATTTAGAAACGATTGTACCAACATCTGAGACAACAAGCCGTGTTTTTAAAATGGATAAGCAAGAGTTACAAAGAAAATCAGTCACTACATTGTTTAAAAATCAAGGAATCTATAATGGACTAATCGGTGCAGGACTTATTTATAGTGTCTATTTTGCGCAAGCAACGATGGAAATGACAAAATTTTTATTGATTTATATTATTTTAGTGGCGGCGTACGGTAGCTTAACTAGTGATAAAAAAATCATTTTAACACAAGGCGGTTTAGCTATCGTGGCTTTGATTAGTTTACTTGTTTAGCCATCAGAGTTAATAGAGAGAGACAGTCAAATCGACAGAAAAAACACGGTTGATTTGACTATTTTTTATGGAATTGAGAGAGACAAAATGTGGTATACTTTGTTTATTAGATAGGGAGGAATTAAAAATGCTGAACCAAAAAGAAGTAAAAAAAAACGATTATCCTCAATTAATTTCTCTATGGCGTTCTTCAGTAGAAGCTACCCATTTGTTTTTGAGTCAGGCAGATATTGATAAAATCGAAGTAGTTTTACCTGATTATTTTCAACAAGTTCAATTAAGTATGTGGTTAAATGAAGAACAGAAATGTGTGGGCTTTAGTGGAACAAATCAACAAACGTTGGAAATGTTATTTATTGACCCAGTCTATTTTCGTAAAGGCTATGGTGGAGAAATTATCAAAAAGTTAATAGAGCAAGAATCAATTGTCTTTGTTGATGCCAATAAACAAAATGAAGGGGCTGTGAAGTTCTATCAATCTCAAGGATTTCAAGTAATTGGTGAATCAAAGGAAGATCCTCAAGGAAATCCGTTTCCTATTTTACATATGAAACGGATATAGAAAAGAGGGAAGAAATCATGCGGGTAATAGTTACTGAATACCAACCAGCCTGGGTGGAACAGTTTGAAGAAGAAGCCCAAGCGTTGAAACAGATTCTAAAGGAAAATTGTCTTAAAGTTGAACATATCGGTAGCACCTCTGTGCCTAATTTAGCAGCCAAACCAATTATTGATTTTTTGGTCATTGTTGAAGAAATTGAAAAAGTAGACCTGTTACAAGGGGAATTTGAAAGAATCGGTTATGAATATATGGGGGAATTTGGGCTATCAGGACGTCGTTATTTACGAAAAGGCCCGATAAAAAGAACACATCATGTGCATATTTATCAGTTTGACAATACGCAAGAAATTTTGCGCCATCTTGCTTTTCGAAATTATTTACGAGAAAATCCGTCAATTGCTACAACCTATGGTACATTAAAAAAGCAATTGGCCCAAGCACACCCCGATAGCATTGATAAATATATGGATGGCAAAGATGCGTTCATTAAGAAAATAGAAAAAGAAGCGTTGAAGAAATATTGGGAAAAATAAAAAAAGTTGCTAAAGCTAGCAACTTTTTTTTGGTTCTTTTTTGAAAAAATGATAAAGAAGACCACTTAAAAGAACACCTAGAATAATTCCAATCGCTAAATTATGCGTATAGACGATCACACCCACTGTCACGAGTAAAATAACAATTTCAGTAATTTCAAAAGTTCGGAAAAGCTGCAAACTTTCCCAATCAAAGGTGTCGACTGCCACTGTCATCATGATCCCAATCAATGCAGCTGTAGGAATGGCTACCATCACGGATTTAAAAACAAAAATGAATAGAAGGAGGGTAATACCTGAAATCAAAGTAGAAAGCCGTTTTCGTCCTCCAGATTTAACATTAATGACCGCTTGCCCGATCATCGCACAGCCAGCTTGGCCACCAAAAAAGCCGGTAATTATATTAGCGAATCCTTGCGCCTTAACTTCTCGTTGGCTATCACTTTGGCTCGCTGTCATTTTGTCCACAATGGGGATCGTCAATAAAGATTCAATTAACCCGACCATTGCTAAGGCAACAGAGCTAGGTAAAATAATCCACAACGTTTCTAAGTTGGCGGGTACATTAGGCCAACGGATCGCTGGATGAAACTGACTCATTTCACCAAGATCACCTACCGTTTGTAAATGACCTTTTAAAAAATAGGACAGGATAGTCATGAATAAAATAACAATTAACGCAGGAGGCACAATTGTAATAAACTTAGGTAATAGATAAATAAGTAAGATACTACAGATAATCATGCCGTAGGACCACAGTGTTTGATGAGGCAATTGTTGTACTTGCGCCATGAAAATTAAAATAGCTAACGCATTGACGAATCCGTACATCACTGTCTTGGGAATAAAGCGCATCAATTTATGGATACCTAAATAACCTAAAATAAATTGCAGAAAGCCTGTTAAAATAGTCGCAGCAAGCATGTATGACAAACCATGTGCTTGAATTAAGCCTGCAAGGACTAAGGCCATTGAACCAGCAGACGCCGAAACCATTGCCGGACGGCCGCCCGTAAAAGTAATTACAAGTAAAGTAACTGCTGAAGCAAACACTGCAGAAAGCGGGTGAACACCAGCAATAATCGCAAACCCGATTACTTCTGGTAAAATGGCGACAGAAGAAACGAGACCCGCAAATAGATCATTTCGTTCATTGCCTAACCATTCGCTTTTTTTAATACTAAATAACATCGAAAAACTCCTTTAAGTTAATAAAACCTTATTCATAATAGCATGAATAAGCTGAAATAAAAAAGTTTGACGTGTTAACGTCAAACTTTTTTATTAGAACTGTAGCAGTGCCAACAACAAAATGGCTAGGACGACTTGAACAGTTCCTACTGATAAACCATAGATTAAGAAACGTTTGCCTTCTTGGAAAAACTTTTTAAAATCGAGTCGTAACCCGATTGCTGCCAAGGCAGTAATTTCAAACCAAGAACTAAAGAAATGAGCAGTCTCACTGATCACGACGGGGAAATGAATCAAACTATTAAAGACACAGGCAATGAAAAAGCCAACTACATACCAAGGTAGGGCGCTACTTTTTTTGGTGACTTCTACCAACTCAGCCTCTGATTCTGCCGTCTTACTTTGCTTGAAACGTCCAAATAAATAGACAACTGCTACGAGTAGGACAATTCGCATAATTTTAAAGAGCATCGCAAGTTGAACTGCGTTCTCATTGACCATATTGGCACTGGCGACAACCTGACCAACTGATTGTAAAGTCCCTCCGATTAGTGCGCTACGAGCCAACAAATTGGTACCATAGAGAATCCCACTTAAAATGGGTAAGGTCAACATTAAAACGGTACCTAATAAGTTTACTAAAGTAATGATTTGGCCTTTTTCTTCCTCATCTGCTTGAATTGCTGGAGCAATCGAAGCAATGGCAGAAGACCCACAAACGGCATTACCACCAGCCATCAATAAAGACATATTATCAGAAAAAGCCAGTTTTTTACCGATCAAATAGGCAAAAATAATGGTCAGCGACATTTGAATGAGAATAAATGCGACACCTTGTAAGCCAATTTGGGCAATCGTTTGAAAGGTCACGGTGGTTCCCAATAAAACAACAGAAAATTCTAGTAATTTACTTTCGGCTACTTTGGTTCCGCGATTTAAATTGGCACCGCGAACAAAGGTATTTCCCAAAAAGATTCCTAGTAAAATAGCTATCGTTGCGGCGCCTAAGCTAGGTAACCAGATGGCAAGAAACTTGCTAAGGCAGGCGACAAGGAAAGCTGTTAGCAAGCCGGGAAGAATTTGGAATAAAGATTGGATATAATCATTTTCTGAATTTTTCATTGAAAAAATCTCTCTTTCTTGTTCATTACTTCCAGTATAACGAAATTTTTTACATTTGAGAAATAAATAGTTAAAATAATATTTATAATAGAAAGTTATCGAAAGGATACCTATGTTTAAATTATTAAAGACTTTTCAAATTGTGTATGAGCAAATGAACTTTTCCAAAGCAGCTACCTGCCTATATATCTCACAACCAGCCGTTTCTAATCAAATCAAACAATTAGAAGAAGAATTAGGCTGTTCATTGTTTTTAAGAAATGGTCGACAAGATGTAGTCCCTACTAGGCAAGCAGAAGTCTTGTATAATCGTTTGCTAAATTTAGCTGATGATTGGCAAGAAACATTAACAGCTCTTCATCAGGCGAGATTACCTAAAGAAACTTGCCGAATTGCTGCGTCTAATACTTTTGCAGTTTATTATTTGCCGCAACTGATGCAGCATTTGCAGACACAGTATGCAACAATCAATTTTGTTTTAGAAATGAACAATTCAGAAGAAGTAGTGGAAAAAGTTGAAAAACATCAAGTTGATTTTGGCTTTATCGAAAAACCATTAATTACGAAAGGCGCCTCTCGTGAAGAAATTATTCAGGATCAATTGGTTTTAGCTGGGGACCCTGCCAATCAGAATTGGTTGGTACGTGAAAAGGATTCTGGGGTCTTTCATTATACCCAACAGTATTTAGAAGAAAGTAATCAAAGCCCAACACTCATGACGGTTAAAAATAATGAAATGATTGTTAAAATGTTGGAATTGGGTATGGGGCAATCGTTGCTTTCAAGAAAAGCGATTACTGAAAAAATTCCTTTCCAAACGTTAGGTGAAAAGTATTGGCGTTCCTTTTATTTTTTGACACGGGGACATTTAAAATCCTCCTTGCTTCAAGAAGTAAAACAAGCAATTTATCGATTCTATCAGACGGAAATGAATAAATACTAAAACGTTCTCTTTGTTTATTTATCAATCTTTGACTACACTAAAGAAAACGAAGGAGGGAACCACAATGCCTAAATTTTCACCATGTTTATGGTTTGACACACAAGCGGAAGAAGCTGCTAACTTCTATACAACAATCTTTGAAAAAGGTGCGATTCTAAGTAAAACGAACTACGTTAATGAGGAGCACCAACCTCAAGGAACATCATTAATGACCATTGAATTTACCTTGGCGAACCAAACAATCATTGGTTTAAATGGCGGACCAGAATTTTCCTTTACGCCAGCTAGTTCATTTTTTGTTGAATGTAAAACATTATCACAAACAGAAACGTTGTGGAAAAATTTAACAACAGATGGACAGATATTGATGCCTTTTGGGGAATATCCTTTTAGTCCTCTATATGGTTGGGTAGTGGACAAATTTGGTGTCTCTTGGCAAGTGTCTTTTTCAGGAAAAGAACAAACAATTGTACCAACCTTTATGTTTGCTAATGAAAAATATGGCGAAGCAGCCAAAGCTCTATCAGAATGGTTGGCGATTTTCGGTCCAGGCGAAATAATTGAAAAAGTTGAATATGAAGATGGGAATATTGCGCAAGCACTTTTCACATTACAGGAGCAACCGTTTCGAGTAATGGATGCACGAGATAAACATGACTTTGATTTTACCATGGCCTTCTCCATTTATATTGATTGTGAAAATCAGGAGGAAATAGATCGGCTATGGCAACAAGTGACTGCTAAAGGGAAAGAATGGCCGTGTGGCTGGATGGAAGATCAATTTGGGGTCAGTTGGCAAACAGGCAATCCTGAACTGAAACGTTATTTATCTGACTCAAATCCAGCTAGAGCAAATGAAGTGACCAAAAAATTGTACCAAATGAAAAAAATAGATTTAAACCAGTTAAAAGAAGTGTATGACAAATATAATCATTAGAAAAACTGAGGTTGTCTGATCGACTACACTTCGTTACGTTGGTATCAATTCCAATACATGGAACATACTAGAGTTGAAGGGCTTGTCTTTTAAGGATCAAGACCTTCAACTCTTAAAAAAGGCTCGATTCTTGCGAGTTCCAAAGAGGCTGCTTCTATTCTGTTGTTTATCTTAAGGGTTAGGACTCTGCCGATTTTTTTATAAGATTATGCTATAATTAAGAGTAGTAAATTATTGAAGGAAAAATGAAAAGTCCAAAATAGGAAGTGGTAAAATGATTGAGTTAATTGTGTTGTTAACAGTTTTTACTTATGGAACGAACTTTGTTTTATATCTTATTTTGAAAAATAAAAAGTCCATGCCAATTGTCGAAAAAGCTTCTATTGTATTAGGAATTAATATGTCTGTGTTATTATTAGATGGTATTTTTGCTTTTGTTGGTAAATTCATCATGTTATCAGAATGGGAATTATTAGCGCCTATTTTTGAAATAGTGTAAAAATCATCATAAAGTCCTATATCCAAAAAGAATGAAGTTTGTTAGGATAAGAAAGATGAAAATTTAGAAATAAAAGAGGTGGGATTGCATGGCTAAAATCATGATTGTCGAAGATGAAACAACCATTCGAGAATTAATTAGCGAGGAATTACAAAAATGGCAATTTGAAACGATTGGAACAACCGATTTTAATGATGTATTGGATGATTTTCAAGAGGAGAATCCTCAATTAGTCTTGATGGATATTAATTTACCTGTGTACGACGGGTACTATTGGTGTCAAAAAATTCGTGAAGTTTCTAAAGTACCAATTATTTTTATTTCGAGTCGTAGTACCAATATGGATATGATTATGGCGATGAACATGGGCGCGGATGATTTTGTTACAAAACCGTTCCAGATAGATGTTTTAATTGCTAAAATCAATGCTTTGTTGCGCCGCTCTTATAACTATTCCGATACGGATAGTGAAGTGCTTTCACATAATGGCATTACTTTAAATGTGGACAATGGACGAATGGAAATCAAAGGCGAAATGATCGATTTAAGTAAAAATGAATACCGATTACTGTATCTTTTAATGAAAAAGCACGGAAAAATTTTAACACGTGAAAAACTATTGCGCGCTTTATGGGACGATGAACGTTTTGTGGATGACAATACGTTGACGGTAAATATCAATCGTTTACGAAAAAAAATTGAGCAAGCAGGGATTGCTGGCTATATTGAAACCAAAGTGGGCGTCGGTTATATGGTGCCCTAGATAGGAGTAGACAATGACCATTCTAAAGTATTTAAAAGATCGCTGGTTATTACTAATTGGTTGGTTATTTTTTCTGTTCTTAACTTGTTTTATTTTATGGTTGGCTCCTAATGTCCGCTTAGATTGGACAGTGGTTGGCTATATCTTTTTACTGCAAAGTGTTTTTTTATCGCTATTTTTAACAATTGATTATTATTTAAAACGTAAGTGGTGGCTTTCGTTGGCAACGGAAAAAGAGCCGCCTTCTTTACAAGAATATTTGAATACAGCAGAAAAAGAAGAAGAACTACTTGTCCAAACGTATATTAACGGTTTATTGCAAGAGCACCAACAAACCATGCAGCAAGCAATTAACAACCAACAGGACCAAAAAGATTACATTGACTCTTGGGTTCATGAAATCAAAGTCCCCCTAGCGGCTATCACGTTACTGGTACAATCTGTCGAAGATGATATTCCAGAGAAAAAATATTATCTATTGGAAAATGAGTTAGGGAAAATTGATGAATATGTCGAGCAAGTCCTATATTATGCTAGATTGGACAGCTTTTCTCGAGATTATTTACTTCAAGAATATTCTTTAAAAGAAATTGTGCAATCTGTTGTTCGTACGCAAGCAAATTATTTTATCCAAAAAAGATTGCAATTCTCAATTGAAGGAGAAGATGAAGCGGTTTTAACCGACCGAAAATGGGTCATTTTTATTTTCCGCCAATTATTAAGTAATGCAGTCAAATATACGCCAGAAGGTGGCACGATTACGGTCCTAATTTCCAAAAATAAACAAGGTGTTTATTTATCTTTAAAAGATTCTGGAATTGGCATTCCGACGCAAGATCAACGACGCATTTTTGATAAAGGATTTACTGGTGAAAACGGGCGGAAAAGTGAACAGCATTCGACTGGTCTTGGCCTGTATTTGGCCCATAGCTTAGCGAAAAAGTTAGGTCATGATTTAACAGTCGAATCGACAGAAGGGCAAGGTACGACGATGACATTGTTTTTCCCTTCCCTCAGTTATTATAATGAAGTGAAATAAAAAGTAGGTCTATCAGCAAATTAAAGAGGTGATAGGCCTTTTTTTATTTATTAAAACTTTCTTGCTAACTTCTCTTACTCTTCTTAGTTGTTTAGAAAACGTTTTTATTGTTAGAATGAAATGAAATAAATTTGTTAGGAGAATATTATGAGTTTACTTATCGCTTTAGTGCCCATGATTGCGTGGGGCAGTATTGGTTTAGTCAGCGGTAAAATTGGTGGAAGCGCCAATCAACAAACGTTAGGTATGACAATCGGCGCATTACTATTTTCAATTGTTGTCTTTTTTGTTATCCAGCCTACGTTGACGACAGCCACATTAATTGTTGGATTTATATCTGGTTTATTCTGGAGTTTGGGACAGAATCAACAATTTCATAGCATGAAATATATGGGCGTTTCAGTTGGCTTACCAATTTCAACTGGGATGCAGTTAGTTGTTAATACCGTTGCAGGGGCTGTTTTTTTCCATGAATGGACAAAAACAAAAGACTTTGTTGTAGGCTTTATCGCTTTAGCCTTTTTAGTTTTTGGGGTGTATTTAACAGCTCGACAAGATGATGATAGTCAACCGAAAACCTCAAACAGTATGTTAGATTTTAATAAAGGGATTCGGGCGTTGATTTTCTCAACAGTTGGGTATGGCGTCTATACCATCATTATTAATGCCACTGGTTTAGATCCGTGGGGAATTATTTTGCCACAAAGTATTGGTATGTTAGTGGGGGCTAGTTTCTTTGCCTTCAAAAAAGTCAAAGTTGATCGTTTTGTTTGGATGAATATGACGACGGGTCTGCTTTGGGGCTTAGGAAATATTTGTATGTTATTAACCATGCGTGAAATTGGCTTAGCTATTAGCTTCTCTTTATCACAAATGGGGATTATTATTTCGACTCTTGGGGGCATCTTCCTTTTAGGGGAAAGAAAATCAAAAAAAGAAATGTTTTATGTTATTTTTGGTTGCATTTTTGTTATTCTAGGTGGTATTCTTTTAGGGTATATGAAAGCGTAAATAGTTTATTTACGCTTATTTTTTTTACGGGGGTAAACACATGTCTATTTTCAGAAAAAAAGAAATCACTGTGCCTGTCAATGACAGTGGTGGGATGAAAAAAAATCTTAAGACGATGGACTTAATTTTTCTAGGAATTGGGGCTGTAGTAGGAACAGGGATTTTTGTTGTGACAGGTGTCGCAGCGGAACGCTATGCAGGTCCAGGGCTCGTCTTATCATTTCTGGTAGCAGCAGCCGCGATTATTTTATCTGGTTTATGCTATGCAGAATTTGCATCACGTATTCCGGTCATTGGTGGGCCGTATGCCTACATGTATGTGGTCTTTGGAGAAATTGTGGCTTGGATGACTGGTTGGATGATTATTTGTGAGTTTTTCTTGGCGGTTTCATCCGTTGCTTCAGGTTGGTCAGGCTATGTCCATGGCTTTTTGGATAGCTTAGGTTTTTCTTTGCCGCAAGCGTTAAGTGGCGCTTATAATCCAACAAATGGTACATATATTGATTTGATTGCCATGTTGGTCGTTGTAGCTGTAACTTTTTGGGTATCTTTAGAAGCGAAAACAGCGTTACGTTTAAATAACTTAATGGTTTTCGTGAAGTTTGGGATTATTTTATTATTTGTTCTTGTTGGGATCTTTTATGTGAAACCAACGAACTGGCAACCATTTATTCCTTATGGTTTTTCAGGCGTTTTCAGTGGGGCTGCTTTAGTTTTCTTTGCCTTTCTAGGGTTTGATGCGGTCAGTATGGCCGCGGAGGAAGTGAAGAATCCGAAAAAAGATATTCCAAAAGGGATTATTGGTTCCATTATTATTTCAACATTGTTATATATTGTTGTTACGTTAGTTTTAACTGGGATTGTTCCATTTACGGATTTAGGGGTCAAAGATCCGGTGGCTTTTGCGATGCGTTTCATTAATCATGGCGCAATTGCGACAATCATTTCAGTTGGCGCTATTTTAACCTTATTAACAGTGACGATTGCGATGATGTACAGTTTAGCCCGTGTGATTTATGCGATTAGTAAAGATGGATTATTGCCGCAGTTTATGAGCAAAATCGATGAGAAGCGGCACACACCTAAGAATGCAACCTATGTAGCTGGATTTTTAGCAATGATTTTTGCTGGGATTGTTCCAATGGAGATGTTGGCTGAACTTACAAATATCGTGACACTCTTTTATCTGATGTTTCTCGCTTTAGGAATTATCAAATTACGGACAATGAAAGGAGAACCGCAAGCAGGTGAATTTAAAGTACCACTTGTGCCGGTTCTACCATTAATTTCAATCGTGGTTTGCGCGGCTTTGATGTTCCAATTATCTTTAGCTACTTGGCAAGTATTTGGCGTAGCCGTAGTGATTGGTTTGGCTATTTATTTCTTTTATGGACGACACCATAGTATCGTTCGTTTCGAGACAAAAGAATAAAAATGAACGAAAAAAGAGAGGAATACTTGTCAAATAGACAGGTGTTTCTCTCTTTTCTTTCTGGCATTTTCTTCATTTTCAAGAGAAAACCGACAAGAAATATAGTTTAATAATGTCTAATTATGGTATACTGTTTAGGAGTAAATCCTGAGGGTTTAGGAAAATGACTAAAGGAGGTTTTTTCTGTATGTCACAGAAAGAAACATTTTATATTACCACCCCAATTTATTACCCAAGTGGGAAGTTACATATTGGGAATTCATATACAACAATCGCCTGCGATGCAATGGCCCGTTACAAGCGTTTAATGGGTTTTGATGTATTTTATTTAACAGGTGTGGATGAACATGGCCAAAAAATTGAAAAAAAAGCTGCTGAGTTGAATGTGACACCAAAAGAGTACGTTGATAAAATGGCAGCAGATGTTCAAAAATTATGGAAAACATTAGATATCAGCTATGATAAATTTATTCGGACAACGGATGATTATCACATGGCAGCCGTGCAACAAATTTTTGATCGTTTAGTAGAACAAGGAGATATCTACCTTGGAGAATATGAAGGTTGGTATTCAGTTTCTGATGAAGAATTTTTCACTGAAACACAATTAGCTGAAGTATATCGTGACGACGAAGGCAATGTCATTGGTGGGAAAGCACCAAGTGGTCACGAAGTCGAATTAGTTAAAGAAGAATCCTATTTCTTCCGCATGAGTAAATATGCGGATCGCTTGGTACAATATTACGAAGAACATCCAGAATTTATTCAACCAGAATCTCGTAAAAATGAGATGCTAAATAACTTCATCAAACCAGGATTGGAAGATTTAGCCGTTTCAAGAACGACTTTCTCTTGGGGAATTCCATTAAAAAATGATCCAAAACATGTGGTTTACGTATGGATTGATGCGTTATCAAACTATATTACAGCACTAGGTTATGGCTCAGAAGATGATTCATTATTCCAAAAATATTGGCCTGCGAACGTGCAAATGGTTGGGAAAGAAATCGTACGTTTCCATACGATTTATTGGCCAATTATGTTAATGGCCTTGGATTTACCATTACCGAAAAAAGTCTTTGGACATGGTTGGTTATTGATGAAAGACGGAAAAATGTCTAAATCTAAAGGAAATGTTGTTTACCCTGAAATGTTAGTAGAACGCTACGGTCTAGATGCGTTACGTTACTATTTATTACGAGCAATTCCATTTGGTAGTGACGGCGTCTTTACACCAGAAGATTTCGTTTCTCGCTTAAATTATGATTTAGCTAATGACTTAGGAAACTTGTTGAATCGAACAATTGCGATGATTAATAAATATTGTGATGGCAAAGTACCAGCCTATGCTTCAAAAGTTACCCCATTTGATAGTGAACTATCGACAACTGCGGCGAATGTTATTGGAAAATATCATGAAGCAATGGAAAAAATGGAATTTAATACGGCCATTGCAGAAATCTGGACGCTAGTTTCTCGTGCAAATAAATATATTGATGAAACAGCGCCTTGGGTATTGGCTAAAGAAGAAGAGAAACGCAACGAATTAGAAAGTGTCATGATCCATTTAGCGGAAAGCTTACGAATTGTGGCAATCTTATTGCAACCAGTCATGACAGAAACACCAGGGAAAATTTTCGAACAATTAGGCTTAGATCCAGAAACAATGAACATGGAAAATATTCATTTTGGTGAGTTCCCAACAGACGTAACAGTAACAAGTAAAGGAACACCTATTTTCCCACGTTTAGAAATTGAAACAGAAGTAACGTATATTCAAAAGAAAATGTCCCAAAGCGAAAGTGCTACAGAAGAGGATATTAAATGGAATCCAGAAGAAACAACGTTGGTTTCAACGAAAGAAAAACAAATTAAGTACGATGATTTCGATAAAGTGGAATTAAAAGTTGCCGAAGTTATTGACTGTAAAAAAGTCAAAGGAGCAGATAAATTATTGCAATTCCGTTTAGATGCTGGAGATGAAAACCATCGTCAAATTCTTTCAGGTATTGCTGAATTTTATCCAGATCCAGCTGCGCTAATTGGCAAAAAAGTAGTCATTGTGGCTAACTTAAAACCAAGAAAAATGCGTGGTCAAATTAGCCAAGGAATGATTCTTTCAGCTGAATCACCAGAAGGTAAACTTCAAATTGTTGAAGCACCAAAAGAAATGCCAAATGGTGCAGGAATCGCATAAAAGCATAAGTGGTAAAGATAAAAGGTGAATTGTAACCTTTTATCTTTACTACTTTTTTTGTATACTAGAAGAAAAGTGATTTGATGTGGGGGAAGTTTGATGGCTTATCATAAATTTAAATTTTATGAGCAACGAAAAAATGATCCTAAATGGCGTCCGTATTATTTAGAAGCTATGAGAGTAAGGGAACAAGCACGGCTAACAGTTCAACGTAGAAAAAGAAGGGCAAGAATTAGAACCTTTTTAGTGGTTGCGATACTGGTTATTTTAGTTTTTCTGTTATTGGCTCATTGGACATATTCACAAACAAATGAACTCTCTTTCTCCAGTTTTATCGACGTCCTAAAATCGAAAATCAACGAATTTTTAAATTAAAAGAATCGAAGAAAAGCCTAGAAAAAATCATTTGCGATTTTTCCTAGGCTTTTCTATTTTAGAGTTTCACTTTTTTAGGTATTCGTTTTTTACCAAAACGGCCTTTCGTTAGGCGACTTGGTAAAATAATCAGTAAGAGTGAAAAAGGGACACTAATAATTTGCCACGTGAGTAAACGGCCTAAGCTATTATTTTTATAGAGCCACTCTAATATAAAATGCAGCCCTAAAATACTTAACAAAGCCAAGCCTGTCAGGAAATAAGGCGTTGATACCCAGTCGGTCGTTTTCAAGAGGCTAAAACCTAAAGGAATTAGATAAAAGTAAGCACTTGTTAAAGTAATACGCCAACTTTTCATAACGGTGCCTAAATTAATTATAAAAAAAAGTAAAGATAGGACTAAAGCAAAAGGTGGAAACAAAGCCACTAACGCCGAATAGATGGTTCCCCAGACGAGCATTAAGGGACCTTTAACAATAGCGGCAATAAGTGTAAACAAGCCAATTAGGAGTAACTGCTGTGTCAGTGAGCCAAAAGTTAGTAAGCCAAATAAAATAAGCAGTAGCCAGTGCCAAATGGTTTGGTTTTGTTGTTTTCGCTCAATAGTTACATTTTTTTGGATAGAGGTTTTTAAAAAATTTTCTAAATCAGGTGATTGTTTCACTTTCTCACACTCCTCTCAACTTAAGAGACAACAAACGAGTAGGTCTGCTAATTAAAAAGCAGTACCTACTCGTCTATTATAAGTGGTTTTTCTAAAAATAAAATCCGCCTTAAGTCTCAGTTACTGGGCTGCCAAGTAAGGTGTAAACCATTCAGAAAGTGTGCCGGTATAAGGTAAAACGACCCGTTTCATTCCACGAGAAATAGCAGTATACAGGATTTTTTTATCTCGTTTATTGTCGGAATAACGATTAACATTTGGGTTATGAAGAATTACATTATCAAATTCTAGACCTTTTGCCATATCAATTGATAAAACTTGCAGTGACGGATGCTCTTCCAATGAAAGAGAAGCACTAAGTTCTTTTGTTAATTGTTCTTTTTCTGCAAATGTTTTAGTAATAATGGCGGTGCTTTCTTTCGGATCAAAAGTTGCAATGGAAGTGACGATTGCTTTAAGATAGTCAGACGCAGAGTCACAAGGAATAAATGTCGGCTTTTCTCCATCATGCCGGATGGGCACAATGGTTAATTGCTCTGGTTGAGTGCCTAATGTTTGGAAGAGTCGTGTAATTTCTTTACTTGAACGGTAACTGTTTAATAATTGATAGGTTCCAACAGAACGGCTGGTTTCGTTAACCAATAGATCATGGGCTTCAGAAAATTCAATGGCTGTATTAAAAATGGCTTGATTTTCATCACCAGCTAAAGTAAAACTAGCTTTAGGGAAAAGTGTCAGCAGTAATAATAATTGGGCTTCTGTATAATCTTGGACTTCATCGACTAGGATAAAAGCCATTTGCTGGTTGGCGAGGTTTTCAATAAATGCATGTTTCACCAAAATAAGGGCCACAATTTCATCGGCTGTGAAAACAGCTGTCTCTTTTTGATACGATTTTTCAGTGAATAAAGAATAAAACGTTTCAAAAAAGGCCCATTGATCTAGCCAAGCATCATTTTTGATAGCGGCAGTGATAGAGCGATATTTTTTCTTCAAACGTTTTAAAGCAAAATCAGCCAGATATTTTTCATTATCTTCGGTAATCACTGTGCCAAAATAACGAACTTGTTCAGCTTCTGTTAAATCTTGGAATTGATCCAACATTTTTTTAGAATGGGCTTGTTTTAATAAGTACCGTGTCCAAAGACTGGTTAATTTTTCTTTTGTGGCTGAAATTCGTTGGCGAATACTCAAGTCAGCTGGTGTTTCTTGATAAAGTTTAAAAATTGTTTCTGAAGTAAATAAGGTCTGCTTTTTAAAAGTTAAAGGACGGAAAAAATGTGGCTGCACAACCGCTTTTTCAGGATTGCTTAAAAGAAACGTTGCAAATTCTTTTGAACGAATAACGTGCTCTTGCTCCGTTGCCTCAGAGCGAGTAATGCGTTCGAAATAGTCCGTTTCTTCTTCCATTGGCCATGATTCTTTGGTAGTGAAGCGCAAAAATTGTAAAAGAGTCAAATTCAAGGGATTTCGTTCGCCTAAATTCGGTAAAACTTGAGAAATATAATCAATAAATGTTGAATTTGGTGAAAGTAATAAAATATTATCCGCTGTAATTTCTGCTCGATGTTGATAAAGTAAATAAGCAATCCGTTGCATAATCGCAGACGTTTTCCCACTACCAGCAATCCCGTTGACTAGTAGGAGTGGCTGCGTTTCGTCACGAATTATTTGATTTTGTTCTTGTTGAATGGTTGTCGTAATGTCCTTCATATAAGGAGAAGCATCTTCTTCTAAAGAATGCAATAACACATCATCTTGAATCGCAATGGTTGTGTCAAAATAGTTGATTAATTGATCTTTTTCAATAATTAACTGTCTTTTCAAATCAAGTTGTACAGGAATGGTTTGTTGATGTGCCGTGTAGGCTGTTTTCCCTAAAACATTGTCATAAAATAACGAAGCAATCGGTGAGCGCCAATCGTGAATGCGCGTTTCTTCTTCTAAAGAAGTAAAATCGTTTACGCCAATATAAAAGTTTTCTGGCTCTTCAGGGCTGTCTTCAAAAGTCACGCCAATTTTGCCAAAATAAGGAACTTGTAATAGGCGTTTCACTTTGTCTAAATTTTTAGCCGTTGCTTCATTTTTTAAGTTCCATTGATCAATTTCACGGTTCTTCATTTCCAACATGGCAAACGTTTCTAGATTATCGGCATAACTATCAAAATTCAGCTTAGAATCGCGACCAAATTCCTCTAGCATATGTTTGCCATCTTTCATTGTGTTCGCCAATTGCTCTTCGTAAACTTTTTTAGCCGCTTGCAGCTCATGATAAACCGTTGTTAAATACTGTTGTTCATAAATTTTTTCATCGGTCATGGAGATTCCTCCTTTTAATAACATGACTGAATAGTATACGTTACTTTTAGCATAAATGCAAGCGCTGTTTATGAGGAAATGGCGAATCTTGTCGCCTAGTCATTCAGATTTTTCAAGAAATATGATAAAGTAGAGAGGAGATAAAGGAGGCAATCATAATGATTTTTGATACACACACACATTTGAATGCAGAACAATTTAATGATGATATTCCAGAAACGATTGCACATGCCCAAGAATTGGGTGTTACAGAGATGGCCGTGGTCGGTTTTGATGAACCAACGATTGAAAAATCTCTTTTACTTAGTCAGGAATATGCCAATATTTATAGTATCATTGGTTGGCATCCAACAGAAGCGGGTAGCTATACGCCAGAGGTTGAACGACGATTACAAGAACAATTAACGTTACCAAAAATTGTCGCATTAGGTGAAATCGGTCTTGATTATTACTGGATGGAGGATCCTAAAGAGGTGCAAGAAAAAGTCTTTCGCCGTCAAATTGCGATTGCTCGGGAAATGAATTTACCGTTTAGTGTGCATACGAGAGAGGCATTAGAAGATACCTATCGAATTTTAAAAGATGAAAAAGTTTCAGATATTGGTGGAATCATGCATAGTTTCAGTGGCGATGCTGAGTGGATGAAGAAATTTTTAGATTTAGGTCTGCATATTTCTTTTAGTGGCGTCGTGACGTTTAAAAAGGCGTTGGATGTTCAAGAAGCGGCGATGGCGGTACCACTCGAACGAATGTTGGTGGAAACAGATGCACCCTATTTAGCCCCGGTTCCTTATCGTGGTAAACGGAATGAACCAGGCTATACACGATACGTAGTGGAAAAAATTGCTGAATTGCGTCAACTAACCTTTGAAGAAGTGGCAGAACAAACGAGAGTCAACGCTCATCGCTTGTTTCGGATAGATAAATGAAGGAAAAAATGAAAGTTGCAGAAATCATTGTCGTTGAAGGAAAAGACGACACACGCCGCATTCAAGAAGTAGTTGCAGCGGATACGATTGAAACGATTGGCTCTGCTATCAATGATGAAATTTTGACACAAATTGAACACGCACAAGAAACGAGAGGCGTGATTATTTTTACAGATCCAGACTATTCTGGCGAAAAAATTCGTAAAACAATAATGGAAGTTGTCCCTGATGCGAAGCATGCTTTTTTATCAAGAAAAGTCGCAGTGCCTAAAAAAAATGGTGGTAGCCTAGGGGTTGAACATGCTAGTGATGAAGCAATTATTGAAGCCTTAAAAAAAGTCGTAACACCTGTTCAAGCTGGTGAAGACTATCAAGAAATTCCTAGACAAACACTAGTTGAATATGGTTTAATAGCGGGAGCAAATGCAAAAAAATACCGTGAATTATTAGGAGATGACCTAAGAATTGGCTATACAAATAGCAAACAGTTAGTCAAACGGTTAAGCATGTTTCGGATTACAGAAGCAGAATTGAAAGAAAGCATGACACGTATTTTAAAAGAACTTGCAAACGAAGAATAACTACATGGAGGAACAAGCGTGACGGACTATAAAGAAATTGCCACACCATCCAGAACCAAAGAAATATTAAAAAAGCATGGATTTTCATTTAAAAAGAGTTTAGGTCAAAATTTTTTGACAGAGCCTAATATTTTAAGAAAAATTGTAGAAACAGCGGGAATCAATCAGCAGACAAATGTTGTCGAAGTCGGGCCTGGAATTGGTGCATTAACAGAGCAATTAGCGATGAACGCGGCACAAGTTGTGGCTTTTGAGATTGATGATCGCTTGATTCCTGTCTTAGCAGATACCTTAAGTCGCTATGATAATGTAACAGTGGTGCATCAGGATGTTTTAAAAGCTGATTTGGTCGAGACAACCAACCAAGTTTTTCAAGAGAAGTATCCGATCAAAGTGGTGGCTAACCTACCTTACTATATTACTACGCCAATTATGATGCATTTTTTAGAATCTTCTTTAGATGTAGCCGAAATGGTTGTGATGATGCAAAAAGAGGTCGCTGATCGAATTGCTGCTAAACCAGGAACGAAAGCTTATGGCTCATTATCAATTGCTGTTCAATATTTTATGGAAGCAAGTGTCGCCTTTATTGTGCCAAAAACGGTTTTTGTGCCGCAGCCCAATGTTGACTCGGCGATTATTAAATTGACGCGCCGTGCTACACCAGCAGTGACAGTGACCAATGAAAAAGAATTTTTCAAATTAACCAAAGCCAGTTTCCAATTAAGACGTAAAACATTGTGGAATAACTTAACGCATTTTTATGGGAAAGATGAACAAACGGTGGCTTGGCTAAAAGAGAGCCTAGCTGAAGCAGAAATTGATCCTTCTAGACGTGGTGAAACATTGTCTTTAGAAGAATTCGCTCGTTTAAGTAATGCTTTAGAAAAAAATAAACCAGTATAAAAAAGAACTTTCTGTTATTTATGAGAAATAACAGAAAGTTCTTTTATGTGTCTTGACACATTGCGGCTGTTCAGCTACACTTGAGAAAAACAAAAGGTGTCATGACACCTTTAGGAGGCAGTTTTAATGAAAACAAACTCAGTAAAACGTTTAACAATTTCAGCACTTTTAATTGCAATGGGGATTATCATTCCAATGGTTATGCCAAGAATTACCATTGGTCCAGCCAGTTTTACATTAGCAAGTCACGTCCCAGTTTTTATTGCCATGTTTATTTCTCCAGTGGTGGCAATTGCGGTTAGTCTAGGAACAGGTTTTGGTTTTTTCTTATCCGCAACACCGATTATTGCTTTGCGGGCCTTATCTCATTTGATTTTTGCAGTCATTGGCGCAGTGATTTTACAAAAGTATCCAGAAATTTTAATCAATAAAGAGGGGAAATTCACTTTATTAAATGGGAAATTACAGTTGTTTAACGTGGGAATTGGAGTGATTCATTCCGCTGCCGAGCTAGTGGTTGTTTCTGTATTTTACACAATGGGCAACTTGCCAGGAACTTATTATACAGCCGGCTTCATGTATTCTATTTTTCTTTTGATGGGCGTTGGTGGATTAATTCATAGTTTGGTGGATTTCAGTATTGCCTACTTTTTAGCAAGTACCTTAAGTAAACATGTAGATATTCCAACTTTTACAGAAGCGAAACAACCCAAAGTGATAAAGAAGAAGGTTAAATTAGCATAAAGAGAAACAATCGAGGCATCCGTCATTGCGACGGATGCCTCGAGATTTTTTTATTTAATGACTTCTTCTGTTTGAGGGTCGAAGAAATGTCCTTTGTTAATATCAAAAGCTAAGTCAATCATTTCACCAGGATGGTGGAAGTCACGAGCATCTACTTTTGAGATAAACTCTGTATCACCAATTTTTGTATAAAGCATGGATTCAGCCCCTAATAATTCAGAAACAACGACTTCAGATTTAATCACCGCATCTTTCATTGCCGTTAAAGCCACTTGTTCGCTATGAATATCTTCTGGACGAATACCGAAAATTAATTCTTTGCCTTCATAACCATGTTCAACAAGCTCTTTGTTTCTTCCTTCAGGAATTGCTAGTTTTAAACCATGTTGGTTAGAAATAACCCCATTGTTTAAGGTAACTTTGAAGAAATTCATGGCAGGTGAGCCGATGAACCCAGCTACGAACATATTTTTGGGTGTATTGTAAACTTCTTTTGGTGAACCAATTTGTTGAATAAAGCCATCTTTCATAATTACGATTCGATCAGCCATGGTCATCGCTTCGGTTTGGTCATGTGTCACATAAATTGTCGTAGTTTCTAAACGTTGGTGTAGTTTAGCGATTTCAGCACGCATGGCTACACGTAATTTTGCATCCAAGTTTGATAAAGGTTCATCCATTAAAAAGACTTTGGCATCACGGACAATTGCCCGGCCAAGTGCAACACGTTGGCGTTGTCCACCAGAAAGCGCCGCAGGTTTACGCTGTAGGTACTCTGTTAAGCCCAAAATATCCGCAGCATTTTCCACCCGTTTTTTAATTTCAGCTTTATCATATTTTCTTAGTTTTAAACCAAAAGCCATGTTATCAAAAACAGTCATATGCGGATAAAGCGCATAGTTTTGGAAAACCATGGCAATATCACGATCTTTCGGTGCAACGTCATTCATGACTTTGTCCCCAATTGATAATTCACCTTCAGTAATATCTTCTAAGCCAGCAATCATGCGCAATGTTGTTGATTTACCGCAACCAGAAGGTCCGACAAAGACGATAAATTCACGGTCTGTAATTTCTAAGTTAAAATCTGTAACAGAATAATGTTCTGCATTATCATATTTTTTATACACATTTCTAAGCGCCATTTCCACCATTTGATACGTCACTCTTTTCTTTTTGATTTGTTACTCATAGTTTAAATGAAAACGCTGTCTTTCAGCAAGGGAGAGTTGCACAAGAAAAAGAAGACTTTTTCGTCAAGGTGACAAAGGGCAAACACTCTCAGCGGATTTATCGATAAACTTTTGTTATAATATAACAAAGACAGGAGTTGGATAACATGAAAATCGCTTTAATCGCTCATGATCGTAAAAAAACATTAATGATCAAACTAGCAACCGCTTATAAACATATTTTAGAAAAACATGAATTGTATGCAACGGGAACGACAGGCATGAAAGTGATGGAAGCAACTGGCTTACCCGTGCATTGCTTTAAATCGGGGCCATTAGGTGGGGATCAACAGATTGGCGCAATGATATCAGAAGACAACATTGATTTAGTTATTTTTTTAAGAGATCCTCTTTCCGCGCAACCGCATGAACCAGATGTGACGGCTTTGATTCGTCTAAGTGATGTCTATGAAATTCCTTTAGCGACCAATATCGGCAGTGCTGAAATTCTTTTGAGAGGTGTCGAGGCGGGGTTTGCGGACTTCCGTGAGGTTATCCATGAAGGGGATCGTCGACCGTTAGCTTTTTAGAGAACCTTAATGGTTATTTTGACTATTTTGTGGTATATTTTATGAGGACTTTTGTCCAAATAAAATAACAGAGTAGGAGACAAAGCGTTAAGTGCTAAAAGGATGGGATGTTGCCTTTTGGACGAAGAACATAAACAGTGTGTTGCTAGAAAGCAAAGGTTCTTACTTTGCTTATCATCAGAACAACACGTTCAGCTTTTTAATGTTCGCGGTTTTGTTTTCGCATTCGCTGCATGGTTCGTCATGTAGCAGCTCTTAGAGGAGATGCTAAAAATGACAAAGAAAAAATTTGGCACAAAATCCATTGCGTTAATGGGCGTACTCATTGCGGTGGTCGTTGTCTTTTCACGCTTTTTTGCGTATGAAACAACGTTTTTAAAAATCAGTTTCACGTTTATCCCAGAATCATTGATTGGGATGATTTTCGGACCTTTTTGGGCTGGAATCGGCACGGCGGTGGCTGATGTGGTAGGAATGTTGCTTTTTCCAAAGGCAGGCTATTTTCCTGGGTTTACTTTAAATGCCTTTTTGGCTGGTGCTATTTATGGTTATTTCTATTATAAGAAAGAAATGACATGGCAACGAGTGATTTTGGCGACATTGTTGGTCACCGTTTTAATTAATATCATTTTAACTCCTTTGTGGTTAAGTTTAATGTATGGCGTCAATCTAGCAAATTTTGCTTGGTGGGTGCCACGCTTAATTAAAACAGTTATTTTCTTTCCTATTCAAGTAATTGCCACTTATTATTTAGGCAATAAAATTCCCTTTAAACGTTTATTTGGGAAACCATTATCTGAATTAGATCAATAAATTTAAAATTAAAAGAGTCACTTTTCATCATCCCAGAAAAGTGACTCTTTTTTATTGTGCTTTTTGATTAAACTGTGCTTCGTAAAGGTCACGATAATAACCCTGTTCTTTTTGCAATAATTCGTCATGGGTGCCAATTTCAACTACTTGACCATTGTCCATAACTAGAATTTTTTCAGCACTTTTGATTGTTGCTAAGCGATGGGCAATAACAAAACTGGTCCGGCCAGTCATCATTTGTAAAAAAGCATCCTGAATTTTTTGTTCGGTCAATGTATCAACTGAACTGGTCGCTTCATCTAAAATAAGCATCGGCGGATTACTAATCATCGTGCGTGCAATGGTCATTAATTGTCGTTGTCCTTCAGAAATTTTAACGCCTTGGGAACCAATCTCGGTATCTAGTCCTTGAGGTAAACGCATGACGAAATCAAAAATATGGGCTTTTTTCATGGCTTCTATAATTTCTTCGTCAGAGGCTTCAGGATTTCCGTACGTTAAATTTTCCCGAATGGAGCTATCGAATAGCCAAGTATCTTGGAGAACCATACCAAAACTTTTTCGCAAGCTGTCCCGAGTAATTTGAGTAATGTCGTGAGTATCAACCGTAATTTGGCCACGGTCGACCTCGTAAAAGCGCATTAACAAATTCACTAATGTTGATTTACCCGCACCAGTTCGTCCAACAATGGCAATTGTTTCTCCTGGTTCAGCAATTAAATTAAAGTTTTCGATTAAAGGTCGCGTCGGCGTGTAAGAAAAATCAACGTCTTTAAATTCAACACGGCCTCGCGCTTCTTTCAAAACAATTGCGTTCGGGGCATCAGGACGTTCAACTGGTTGATCCATCATATCAAAGGTACGTTCCAATCCAGCTAAGGCGGCTTGGATTTGGTTGGTAATTCCTGAGAGTTCAATAAAAGGTTTAGAAAATTGACTAGAGTAAATGGTGAAACTGGAAATAACACCAACTGTGACTAAAGGATTGCCACTTAAAACTAACAAGCCACCGACTAATCCAATCGATAAGTAAGATAAATGGTCGATAAATCGAGAAAGTGGGTTGGTTAAGGAAGAAGAAAACTGAGCCTTCTGTCCTTTTTCATACAACGTTTGATTCAATGCTTCAAATGTTTCTTGCGTAGCTTGTTCTTGTTGAAAGGCTTTAACAATTTTTTGGTTGCCAACCATTTCTGAAACGAAGCCGGAAATTTCACCAACAATCGTTTGTTGTGCAGCAAAGTTTTTTTGTGAAGCTTTTGCAACAAGCCAGTTTACAATAAAAATAATCGGCGTACTGATAAGAACCACTAATGTGAGCAGGGGACTTAGCCGAATCATAAAGAGCAAAGCAACAACGACGGTGGCCATGCCGGAAAATAATTGGTTGAAGACAGCCGAGCAAGCCATTGAAATATTGTCAATATCGTTGGTAAAGCGACTGACGATATTTCCGTGTGACGTTTGGTCATAATAACTTAACGGTAATTGATTTAAATGGGCAAAGGCATCTTTTCTCAGCTGTGTGGTCGATAAATAAGACACGCGATTACCGAGACGTTGAATCAGCCATTGACTTAGAACGGTTACGAGTAAAATCCCTGCTAATAAACCTAAAATTTTGATGAGTTGCGCAGCATTGACTTGTCCTTTACCAACCATTGTATCAACGGATTTACCTATATAATAAGTCATGAGGACAGTCGAAAAACCACTGAGAATTCCTAGGATTAAGGCGCCGATAATTTCTTTTGGATAGCGTAGTAAATACGGCTTAAAACGTGAGAAGGCGCCAAAATGAATTTTTTTAGTTTGCATGGGTATCCTCCTCCTGTGACGCAACGATTTCTTGATACTCTTTAGAAGAAGTAAGTAATTCTTCGTGGGTGCCAAGGCCAGCGACTTTTCCACTATCTAGGACTAAAATTTGATTCGCCGTAGCAATCGAACTCACGCGTTGTGAAATTAAAATAACGGTTGTCTCTGCTCGTTCTTTTTGTAAAGCACGGCGCAGATTCAAATCTGTTTGATAGTCGAGGGCACTCAAGGAATCATCTAAAATAAGTAAATGCGGTTTCCTAATCAAGGCACGGGCAATGGTCAACCGTTGTCTTTGTCCACCAGAAAAGTTTTTTCCGCCTTCGTTAACAGGCGTGTCTAACCCTTGGTCTAATTGTTCAACAAATTCTTTACATTGGGCGATAGCTAATGCTTCCCAACAGTCTTCATCAGTTGCATTTGGTTTGCCCCATTGTAAGTTTTCTCGAATAGTCCCTGTAAATAAGACGGCAGTTTGTGGAACACTTGCAACTTGTTGGCGTAAAGTAAAGAGCGGCCAATCGCGCACATTTATACCATTAATAAAAAGGTTTCCTGCACTCACATCATAAAATCTGGGAATGAGTTGGGTTAAGGTACTTTTCCCGCTGCCGGTAGGTCCTGTGATGCCGAGAATTGAGCCTTTAGGAATCGTAAAATTGATATTTTCCAAAGCCAAACCGGCCTCTGGTTCATAGCGAAAATCTACATGGTCAAAGGTAATATCACCAAATTGTGGAGATGTTTTTGCTGATTCTGGTGTATCTGTTAACTGGCTTTCTACAGTTAAAACCTCATTGACACGGTTTGCGGAAGCGGCAGCTCGCGTAAAAATTACCACGAGATTAGAAGCAACAATTAAAGCGAGCATCATTTGATTCATATAATTGATCAATGCTAAAACTTCCCCTTGTTGCAGGGAACCGAAAGAAACTTTTAAGCCACTAAAATAAAGTAAAAATAAAATTCCAACATTCATAATCAAAGTGGTTAAAGGCGTTAATAAAGCAGAAACATTCGATACACGAATGTAAATATCGCCTAAATCATCTGAAGCTTTATCAACATGTCGTTGCTCTGTTTCCTTTCTAGCAAACGCACGGATCACACGGACACCGCTTAAGTTTTGACTAATTTGACGGTTTAACCGATCCAAATATTCTTGGACTTTTTGATATAAAGGCACAGTCACTTTAATGATAATAAAGAGAATAAGGCTAAAAATTGGTAAAAGTAATAGGAAAAGAAAGCCCATCTGCACATCAATGTAAAAAGCCATGACCACAGAACCAATACTTAAAAAAGGTGTCCGAATGACCAACCGAATAAACATCGCTAAAGCCAATTGAAGCTGGTTGATATCGTTTGTGATCCGAGTGATGAGGGTATCTGTACCAAAACTATTTAATTCTTTGTGTGAAAGCTGATTAATTTTCTTCATTAATTGATTTCTTAGCTCCGTCCCAAAACCTTGCGAAGCGACTGAAGCATAATATTGACAAATCATGACAAAAAATAAACCAACTAACGACATAACAAGCATCCAGAGGGCCATTTCTATGACAGTCTGTCGGTCGTTTTGACGAATACCGACATCGACTAAGTGAGCCATGAATAAGGGCAAGACTAACTCGAAACAAGCTTCTAAAAATTTGAAGACTGGACCGAGGATAATTTGTTTTCGATAATTTTTTGCGTATTTCAATAAACCAAACATAAGATTCCTCCCTTTGCTGCTCTCATTGTAGCCTAATCTTTCAATGAAAGAAAGTTGTTCGCTACATTTTCTCAACTTCTGTTAAAATAGAAGAAAAGCGCAAAGAAGTGGAGAGTGACAGAAACGTGGAAAAAATGAGTCAGGTTATTTTGTTATTTTTTATTTATTCCTTTATCGGCTGGTTATGGGAAACGGTGTATTGTTCATTAAAAGCCAAAAAATTTGTTTATCGAGGATTTTTGGTAGGGCCTTATTGTCCTATTTATGGATTTGGGGTCTTAAGCGTTCTCTATTTTGTGGAACCCTTTGAAAACAATCTCTTGGTATTGTATGTCGGATCGGCTGTTTTAGTGACGATTTTAGAATATGTCACTAGTTATGGCTTGGAAAAACTGTTCCATGCCTCTTGGTGGGATTATCATGATGTACCTTTTAATTTAAACGGTCGTGTGGCTTTACCGGTTTCTCTTTTTTGGGGATTGGGTTGTGTCTTGATTGTCAAAGTTATTCAACCAGAAATTGCCAAAGTTGTCAGCTTTTTACAAGCAACCTTTGGCAACTACTTAGCCCTTTGCATAGTGATTGTAATGGGGCTTGACTTAATTTATACGTTGCTGAACATGCAAGGTTTCAAAAAACTTATTACCGAGATGGGCCAAACGTTGGAAACGAACCAACAAGAATTTAAGCAACGGTTGAACACAAAAATGGAAATCGCTACAGCTGATTGGCAGAAGTTAAAAGAACGAACCAAAAAAGAGCATTTCCAAAATCGGTTAAATTTCCAACAACGTCGTTTTATTAACAATTACCCAAAACTAACTTTAAAAAACATTAAAAATTCCAAAGAAGTTCGGCATCTCTTAGAAGATTTGAAGAAAAAGGGCCAATAATTAACAAAAAATATTACAAAATATTTCAATCAATGGTCTAATGGGATGAAAAAAAGAAAAATCGTCAAAAGCTAGTTTTTAAGCCGTCTTAAGAAATTCTTAAAGAATTGAGATAGAAATGGACTAATGAATAAACGCAGGATAAAAAAAGAGTTGCATTTAAATTGTAATAAATTGTAACATTATTGAAATAAAACAAGCCCTCCTGACTAGTATAATGAGTAGGTGTTTTAGATAAGTTAGGAAAGGTGTTGGATTTAGTGAAGGTTAAAAAGTTGATACCATTTTTAACAACAATGATGCTTATCAATTTTGGACTTCCAGTCGCTGCAGCAGCAGAATCACTTGATTCGTTGCAAGAAAAAGAAGCGCAAGCGAAACAATCTGGGGAGTTAATTAGTAAAGAAATCAATTCAGCCTTAGACGATGTAAATGCTAAATATGCGGAAATCGAACGTTTAAAAACGCAAATTTCAAAAGCGGAAGATACGTTGAAAACTTCGAAAGAGGAAATAGAAAAAACAGAAAAAAATATTTCTCGTCGTAAAGAAGCTGTTGGCGATCGTATGAAGGATATTCAATTAAATGGCGACCAACGTACTTGGCAAGCCTTATTAGATGCAGAAAATTTATCAGATTTCTTTAATCGGGCCTACGCCATGACCGTTTTACAAAACTTTGAACGGGAAAAGATTGAAAGCTTAACTAGCGAAAAAGAAAAGTTAGCTGCATTACAAGAAAAAGTTGAAAATACGCAAACAACTTTAAAGCAAAATGAAGAGAAATTACAAGTTGAAGCTTCTTCAATGAATAATAAAGTCTCTGATTTAAAAGAAAAAATGGCGAATAATGAAGAATTATTGGCTCAAATTTCGACAGACAAACAGAAAGAGCAACAACGCTTAGTCAGCGAAAAAGCAGCAGCTGAGGCACAGAAAAAACGTGCGGCAGAAACTGCCAAAGCAGAAGCAGCGAAGAAACAAGCAGCTGCCGACAAACAAGCGCAAGCAGATGCGGCGGCTAAACTAGAAGCCGAAGCTGTTGAAGAGTCAAGCAGTCAAGCATCAAGCTCTTCTACAAGTACGGAAAGCAGTAGCACTGAATCTTCAAGTTCAGCTAGTTCATCCGAATCGTCATCAACGACAGAATCATCGACAGGCGAATCATCAACACCAGGAACTGGCTCTGGTCGTGTGCTTCAGATGGAATCAACCGCTTATTCTTGGCGTGAGCCAGGTGCAAGTAATCTAAGTGCTACTGGTATTGACTTAAGTAAACAAAGCAATGTAGTTGCAGTCGATCCAAGTGTAATTCCTCTAGGTTCATTAGTGAAAGTCTCTGGTTATGGCTTTGCTATTGCTGGAGATACAGGTGGCGCTATTCAAGGAAATATTATTGATGTTCATTTTGATTCAGTAGACCAATGTCATGTTTGGGGACGACGTCAGGTTACAGTAGAAATTCAATAATAAATTTGTTATACTAAAGACAAGATAAAAGGAATTGGCTAAGTCAGTAATGATAGTAGCCAGTTCTTTTTTAGTTAAATGTAAAGGAGAATTACAATGATTCGCTCGGCAACAAAAGAAGACGGTCAAGCGATTGCTCGGCTGGTCTTAGTTATTTTAAAAGATATGGAGTTACCAATTTTAGAAGAAGTCTCAGAAGAACAAATGATTGACCTATTAGCAGAGGCAACGGCGTATCCAACCTATCGCTATGGCTATCAACGAATTTTAGTTTATGAACATGCAGGTGAAGTTGCAGGGATTGCTGTCGGCTATCCTGCGGAAGATGAAAAGATTATTGATGAACCTTTAAGAGAAGTCTTTAAAAAACATGGCTTAGCAGAAGATGTTCGGCTATTTATTGAAGAAGAAACCTTGCCTAATGAATGGTATTTAGACACGATTTCTGTGGATGAACGTTTCCGTGGAATGGGAATTGGTTCTAAGTTATTAGATGCTTTACCTGAAGTAGCTAAAGCTAGCGGGAAGCAAGCCTTGGGTCTAAATGTTGATTTTGACAATCCAGGGGCGAGAAAGTTATACGCAAGCAAAGGCTTTAAAGATGTCACAACAATGACTATTAGTGGTCACTTATACAATCATATGCAAAAAGAAGTGTAAAAATAACGAAGCTAAAGTCAATCACTTTAGCTTCGTTATTTTTCATTAATCCGTTAAAGGATCAAAATCTAATCCAAAATCATCGGAAGTTTTTTGTTTTTTCTTATTATATAACCAGTAGTCAAGGACAGCTGCTATGCAGATGCACAACGGTGCGTCCTCATCATTGGCAACAGTTAAAACAAAATAGTCGCCTGTACAAAGCATGGTTTTATCCATTGACATAATTTTTTTATGGACTTGATAAATTGAATATTGATGCGCTTTGATATCACCAACAACTGCCCAGTGAAGGCCTTGAACATAATAGAAATCAGCATTTAAATTGAACAGTTTTCGTAGAGTACCCACTTTTTCAAAACGCTGATATAACTCAAATCGTGTACCAAAAGTCCAAGAAACTTGTTTAATACTGGCTAAAATTTCTCCGTTCATTGCATATAAAGAAAGCGCATCTCCTCGTGTACCCCAGCGCCCCACCAATAGAAAAAGTGAACGGCCTGCTTGGTCTTTCACGATGGTTCGCGTAACTTTTCCTAACTGTTGTTCTTGAATAAAAAATTCAGACACGACACGATCTCCTTTCTATATATAAATGAGTGCTGTAACTGGTAGTGCTTATTACAAATCTTCTCTTATTGCACGCAGGATGGCTTCGCCAACACCATTTTCTAAATTAGTGGCTGTTTCATATTTAGCGTATTCTTTTAATTCCAGTTCGGCATTGCCCATTGCAAAACTTACCCCAGCCCATTGAATCATGCTGACGTCATTTAAATTATCACCAATAGTCATGACTTGTTCAGCGGGAATCCCACGTTCTTTAGCGACGCGCGCAACCGCAATCCCTTTTTGTGCTAGGCGGTGGTTAATTTCAATATTATTAAGCGCAGAAGAGGTAACAACCAAATCATCTAGTTCTTCTACTTCCATCCCAGCAGGACCTAATACTTTCGGCCCATCCATACTGAAGCCAATAATTTTAAGGACTTCAATCGAATCATCTTTTAAAATGTCGTCTAAACGATCAACATAGGTAATATGCAATAAAGATAGGTGTGCTGAAGCCATGGCAATCGCCACTTTATAAGTTAAATGGGGCATGGATTCTGCAATATGAGCGGCAAAGTTTTCAATTCTTTTTTCTTGATGTTCAGAAAAAATACCTTTATTTGTAGAGATTTCATAGTAAACATTGTGTTGACTCAAAATAGTTAGTACTTCTGTTACTGTTTCTTTTTCGATCCCAGCCGTGAAAAGTGAGTGTCCATCTTTGTCGAACACTTGGGCGCCGTTTAAAGTAATCATGGCGCAGTCAATTCCAGCTTCTTCTAACGCGGGTTTCGCTTCGGTATATGCGCGGCCAGTAGCAACCATAAATTCGATTCCTAAACGTTCCGCTTCGCGAATTGCTGAAGCGTTATCATTTGTGATGCTCATTTTTGCATCTAAAAGTGTTCCATCCATATCTGAAGCAATTAATTTAATCATCGATTCTCTACACCTCATTATCTATTTAAAGCTTACCTATAGTTTACCACGTTTTTCCAAGAGAAAGTACCCAGAAATTTCTTGTCAGGTTTGGAGAAATTCGTTATGCTTAGAGAGCGAAGGAGTGAGCATTATGAAAGAAATTATTCACAATAGTTGGCAAACCGTTTTATCTGCTGAATTTGAAAAACCGTATTATCAAGAATTGCGAGAATTTTTGAAAAAAGAATATCAGACACAAACGATTTATCCAGATATGTATCATTTATTTTCAGCGTTAGAACTAACCCCTTTTGAAGAAGTAAAAGTAGTAATTTTGGGACAAGACCCATATCATGGACCCAATCAAGCACACGGACTAAGTTTCTCTGTCCAGCCAGGTGTGAAAGTGCCGCCATCTCTTGCGAATATTTACAAAGAATTACAAGCTGATTTAGGGTACCAACCCGTCAACCATGGCTTTTTAGAAAGCTGGGCCAAACAAGGCGTGTTATTATTAAATACTGTGTTGACCGTTCGGGCAGGTCAAGCCTATTCCCATCGAGGTAAAGGGTGGGAGCAACTGACAGATGTCATTATCGAAAAGTTGAATGAGCGTGAAAAACCTGTTGTTTTCATTTTATGGGGACGTCCTGCTCAAGAAAAAATTAAAATGATTGATACGACTCGGCATGTGATTATCAAATCGCCACACCCAAGTCCATTGTCAGCACATCGTGGTTTTTTTGGCTCACGTCCGTTTTCTCAAGCGAATGCCGCTCTAGAACGTTTAGGGGAAACGCCGATTGATTGGCAACTTCCTGAAACAGTGTAGTGTAACAGTGCAAGCTGTTATAGTGTAGAAGAGTTGGTTTGTGAAAAGTTTATCGGATTATTGGTTTTTTTGACTAATACAGCTAGAAAAAACTGTTATTTTCTTTGAGAATAGTGTATGATGGATTTTGTAAATATAAAACTGGAGGGTTTATCGTGGAATTATTCGATAGCTTAAAATTTAAAGTCGTACGCCGTAATATCAAAATTGTTTTCCCTGAAGCAACAGATCCTAGAATCTTAGGTGCTGCTGCCCGCTTAAAATCTGATGAATTAGTAGAACCAATCTTAATTGGTGATCCAACAGATATTGCAAATGCTGCTATGGCTCGTGGAATCAACACATCAAACTTTATTATTATCAACCCAAATGATTATGAAAAATGGGATGAAATGGTCGAAGCATTTGTTGAACGCCGTAATGGAAAAGCTACTAAAGAAGATGCTGAAAAAATCTTAAAAGATGTCAACTATTTCGGTACTATGTTAACTTACATGGGTATTGCTGATGGTATGGTTAGTGGTGCTATCCACTCAACAGGTGATACAGTTCGTCCTGCGTTACAAATTATTAAAACAAAACCAGGCGTGAGCCGTACAAGTGGTGCCTTCTTAATGATTCGTGGTCGTGACCAAGAAAGATATTTATTCTCAGACTGCGCGATTAACGTGAACCCAACTGCACAAGAATTAGCTGAAATTGCTGTTGATAGTGCCAAAACAGCTGAATTATTTGACATTGAACCAAAAGTTTCATTGTTAAGTTTTTCAACAAAAGGTTCTGCAAAAGCACCAGAAGTAACAAAAGTTGCTGAAGCTACAAAAATTGCGCAAGAATTAGCACCTGAATATGCGATTGATGGTGAATTACAATTTGATGCTTCTTATGTATCTTCTGTCGCACAATTAAAAGCGCCCAACTCAAAAGTTGCTGGAGAAGCAACAGTCTTTGTATTCCCAGATTTACAATCAGGAAATATTGGCTACAAAATTGCTCAACGTTTAGGTAACTTTGAAGCAATTGGCCCAATCTTACAAGGATTGAACAAACCAGTTTCTGATTTATCACGTGGTGCAAACGAAGAAGATGTTTATAAATTATCAATCATTACAGCTGCTCAAACATTAATGAACGACTAATTAACTATGTCGAAGCATGATAAATAAGCAAAGTAGAAGTTGAGGTTCCCAGGACACTTGGGCCTCAACTTTATTTTTTTTGAAGCTGCCACTAGTCAACTTATTGAATTTTCGGTATACTTTCATACATAGATTCTTGCAGATGGGAGGCAAAAAAAATGAACATTGTCCTGAACAATCCATTGGAAACAGAAGCAATTGCTAAAATCATTGGACAAAAGGCACAAGCTGGTGATGTAATTGTCCTGACTGGTGATTTAGGGGCCGGTAAGACGACAATGACGAAAGGGATTGCTTTAGGATTAGGCATTTCCCAAATGATTAAAAGTCCCACCTATACGATTATCCGCGAATATCCACAAGGACGACTTCCGTTATACCATATGGATGTCTACCGTGTTGAAGAGGGTGCGGATGAATTAGGGTTAGATGAGTATTTTGAAGGAGATGGGCTATCCGTTGTAGAATGGGGCAGCTTGATTGAAGAAGAATTGCCAGAAGATTATTTAGAAATTATTTTAAATAAAGATTCTCAAGAAGCTGACAAGAGAGTTCTTGAATTCCGCGGAACTGGTCCGTTGGCAGAAGAAAGAATAGCAGAGATTCTACAAGTGTGGGAGGCTCGCGAATATGACTGAACAAACATTTTCTATTCGAGAAGCAGTGCCTACTGATGCGGATCAATTACTATCTGTGATGTCAAAAATTGGGAGTGAAACGCCCTATTTGGTAATGGATGAGCGAGGAATGGCCATGTCGACAACAGAATTGGCTGAAAATCTAGCAACACTCTATGAATCGCCAAATAATGTTTTATTGGTGGCATTAGCGGGAGAAGCGATCATTGGGACCGCATCTGTGTCTGCTTCTTCTAAAAAGCGGATGGAGCATATTGGTGAAATCGGCATTAGTATTTTAAAACAGTACTGGGGCTATGGACTGGGCAGTATCCTGATGGAAGAACTTATTCGCTGGGCGCATGAAAGTCATGTTATTCGTCGCTTGGAATTAACGGTACAGGATCGTAATCAACGAGCGATTCATGTCTATAAAAAATTAGGGTTTGAAACAGAGGCAATTATGCCTCGGGGCGCCAAAACAGACCAAGGTGAATTTTTAGATGTTCATTTAATGCGTTTGCTGATTGATTAATTATTGGTTAATAATTTTAATTTCTTAAATAATCGAACGATAATTGCATGAAAAAACAAAATTTTCGCAATTATCGTTTGTTTCATATTTATTTTTCTGATATTTTTGTTATAATTATAGAAGAATTTAACGAAAAAATGAAAATTTATTTTGGGAAGGAATGTAAGAAATGGCGAAGGCAACGAAAATGAATGTTAACTATCGAGAGTCGATCTTGGATCGTGCGTATCGTTTAGAGCTAATAAAAAAAGATGAGTATGCAAAACATCAAGAAAAATTATCATTATTAAATGAAAAATTGTCTGACGGGGAACCAGCTCAATTTGATGCAAAAGAAGAAACGTTTTGGAAAAAAATTTCGCAAAAAGTTATTTTATAAAAGTAATACATACGAATAAGAGCGTACACATAAAAAGAAGCGTAAGCAGTGTTAAACTGCTTACGCTTCTTTTTTAATGAATAGGAATAACTGTTTCACGCTTAATTAATTTGTGAGGAATAACGAGACGGACACCATTCGTCAATTCTTCGTGGATTAATTCATATAATTTTTTCATCGCCATTCGACCTAATTCTGACGTGTCGATGTCAATGCTTGTTAGATAAGGATGTGTCAATGTTGAAAAGATTGAGTTGTTAAAACTAATAATGGATAACGTTTCAGGAACTTGATAACCATAGATTTGCGCAAGTTGCATCGTCCGCAAAGCAAAGATATCATCAATCACCACCAACGCCGTGGCATTATTTTGATGAAGAATGTCATCAAAAGCCATGTAATCTTCAGGTTTTTCTAACGCAACGCTTGGTAAAACAGTTAATCCTTGCATCATCATTGCTTTTTGATAACCAAAGTAACGTTCAAAGTACAAACTTTCATGCGTTGTATTGGTCACAAATAAAATATTTTTATGGCCGTTTTCAATTAAAAATTCCGTCGCTTGTTTCCCTAATAATTGATTATCATTATCCACGTAAACTATTTCCGTTTCATGTTGGTAAGGTTGACCAATTAAAGTAAAGGGAATGTTGTTTTCATATAAGTAATCAATGACGGGGTCCTTACTATCTGAATACACAAGAATAAAACCGTCCACTTGTTTTTGAAGATGCATTCTTTTAACGTTTTCCAATAGTACATCAAAACTTTTGGCAGTTGCAATAGCAGTAGTCATATCATAAAGACGGGCTTCCTCGTTGATGGCTTCCATAATTTCTAAATAAAATGGATTCCCTAACCGTTCTTTCGAATCTAAAGGAGGTAAAATTACGCCAATGGCACTTGAAATTCGTTTACCCAAATTCCGTGCCGTCATATTTGGCACATAGCCTAAGTCATCCATGACTTTTCGCACTTTCTTTTTTGTCGATTCAGAAATACTTGGATGATCGTTAATGACACGCGAAACGGTTGAAGTTGCAACCCCCGCTTTCTTAGCGACATCTTTTACTGTAATTGCCATTTTTGCCACGCCTTTCTTAGTGATTATAGAAGGTTAAATTGATAAACCGTTTGGTAGGTTTGCTTTTTATTAGCTGGTAATAAAATAGAGCCCCACTGAGGATGATGAACAATGTCTGGATACTCTTGAGGTTCAATTGCTAATCCATAGTTTGAATGCATCGCTTGTCCATTAATAGAAAAAGGAGCCTCAAAACCAGTCGTAGAAAATAATACCATACTTTGGTTCGTTGTTGCTATCGTCATTTTTCTTCCAGAAGTAGGCTCTTGTAAGCATAATTGTGGCTGTCTTAAGTCAGAGCCAACTAAGGGGAAAACATCATCTAACCCAGTTGGATAGCGTTGGAGGATTGTTTCGATAGGTGTCAGTTCATTAAAACGTATGGATAGTTCAGAAGCTGGTAAAATCCGTCCAGTAGGCAACTTATTATCGTCTAATTCTAACATACCTTGACAGTTCAAAGATAGCAAATGTGACAGAATGTCTAACTTTCCATCGCCAGATAAATTAAAGTAGGCGTGGTTCGTAGGATTAAAAAGTGTTTCCTGTTTACTCCGTCCAGTACTGATCATTCGTAAATGATTATCCTCTAGCTGGTAGGTGATGGTGGCATCAATTGGTCCAGGATAGCCAGAAATGGTGTCGGTTAAATGAAAGGAAACGCCAATGATATCCTTTTTTTCAAAGGGCTCGACTGTCCAATATTGAAAAGACCATCCCTTTGAGCCACCATGGATATGATGACCGTCGCTATTTTGTTCTAATATTCCATTTTGCCAATGGCCATTACGAATGCGTCCAGCAACTGGTCCAACAGTGGCGCCAAAAAAGCTTTGATCCTTTAATACATCTTGATACGAATCATACGATAAAAGGATATTTTCCCAATGATTATTTTTATTTGGCATCAAAAGTTGATGGAGGCGCGCGCCATAATTGAGAAGAACGACTTCTAAAAAGTCGTTCTTCAAAGTAATTTTTTTTAAGTTTGTGTTTGGAATATCGGTTACGGTGATACGATTATCCTTCATGATCAAGCCACACTTTTTTTAAGTAATCAAACGTTAAAGCACTCGTTTCTGGCACAATGGGCAACCCTTCGCCTAACTCTTCTTTGCGGCCAACGCCAACAGGTTGCGCTCCACTAGCAAGAATCGCTTGAATCCCAGCTTTGGCATCTTCAATGCCAAGACATTCTGCTGGTGTCAAATCAATTTCTTTCGCAGCTAAAATGAAAATATCTGGAGCGGGTTTGCCTGCCTGGACGTCTGCTGGATTAGCAATGGCATCAAAAAGGGGCGTCAATTGCATTTTTTCTAAAAGGAAAGGCCCATTTTTACTTGCAGAAGCCAAGGCGATTTTAATATTGGCTTCACGTAATTCCGTTAATAAAGAAAGAATTCCTGGGTAGACATCTTCAGGCGTAATCGCTTGGATCATTTCCAAGTAATAATCGTTTTTCCGTTGCGCTAACTGGGCAAATTCTTCAGAAGAAAACGTGCCTTCTTTTTTTCCGTATTTTAACAGTAACTGCAGAGAATCTTCGCGGCTTACACCTTTCAGTTGTTCGTTGAAAACACGGTCAATGGAAATTCCAATTTCGTTCCCTAATTTTTTCCAAGCGTGGTAATGAAATTCTGCTGTATCAGTAATAACGCCATCTAAATCAAACAAAACGCCTTTAAACATGAACTTCTTCCTTTCTGATCGGTAAAACTAATCGATCTTTTAATGTGTATTTTTGATCGTAAACAGTTAATGGAATTGCAGGGCCGTCGAGTAAAGTGAAGGCCACTTGGTCTGCTGCAACTTCAACAAATAGTAAACGATTCCGATAATTAATGTGGAATGAGTAGGCTGTCCAAGTCGCTGGTAAAAAGGGTGCAAATTTTAGTTGTTGATGGTCCGTTTTCATTTGGGCAAAACCTTGCACAATCGCTAGCCAACTACCAGTCATTGAGGTAATGTGTAAGCCATCTTCTGTATCATTATTGTAATTATCTAAGTCAAGGCGCGCTGTTCGTTGATACATTTCCACTGCTTTTTCTTCCATGCCTAATTCAGCAGCTAACACAGCATGAATGCTTGGTGAAAGAGAAGATTCATGGACAGTCATTGGTTCGTAAAAGTTAAAGTTCCGGCGTTTTTCTTCTAAAGAAAAGGCATCATTGAAGAAATAAATTCCTTGAAGAACATCGGCTTGTTTAATGAAACAAGACCGTAAAATTTTATCCCATGACCAATGTTGATTTAAAGGCAGCTCACTAAGTGGTAAATCAGAAACAGGCATTAAATCTTTATCTAAGAAAGTGTCATGTTGTACAAAAATGCCTAATTCGTTATCCACTGGGAAGTACATATTTTCTACAATGTCTGCCCATTTAGCTAATTCGTCGTCTGCAATTTTGAGCGTTGTTTCTTCTTGGAATTTTAAATAAGACTCACGGGTGTAACGTAGAACCCACGCAGCGATTGTATTGGTATACCAGTTATTGTTGATATTATTTTCATATTCATTTGGCCCCGTTACGCCATGAATCATATATTGGTTATGACGTTGGGAGAAGTGGACCCGATCCGCCCAAAAACGAGCAATTGCCACAAGCACTTCTAGACCAGCATCTTTGAGATAGTCTTCGTCTCCTGTATAGTTGACATAATTATAAATCGCATAAGCAATCGCACCATTTCTGTGAATCTCTTCAAAAGTGATTTCCCACTCATTATGACATTCGACACCAGTAAAAGTAACCATTGGGTAAAGCGCACCCTTTAACCCTTGTTGTTGGGCATTATGAATGGCTTGAGGCAATTGATTGTGGCGATATTTCAGTAGATTTTTAGTAACTTCGGGCTTAGCCAACGCCAAGTAAAGTGGGACAGCATATGCTTCGGTATCCCAATATGTGGCACCTCCATATTTTTCGCCCGTAAAGCCTTTTGGTCCGATATTTAAACGATCGTCTTCACCATAGTAGGTTGAGAAAAGTTGGAACAGATTAAAACGGATGCCTTGTTGGGCTTCGTCATCTCCTTCAATAACAACATCAGCTAATTGCCAACGTTTTGCCCAAGCGGCAGCTTGCCCAGCTTTTGCTTCAGGGTACAAGGTAGTCATTTCTGCAAATAATTCGTTTACTCGTGTGATTTGTTGCGTTTCTGGCACATCACGACTGGTAACGACAAGCACTTCTTTTGTGATGGCGGTCGTTTCGCCTTCGTTTAAAGACACTGTCAATTCTGCGGTTAAAGCCAAGGGCTGTTGTGTATATGTAGGCACAACAGAGGCTCCATCGATGAAATGGCGCATGCCTGCAGTCACTGTAAAACGCTCTATTTCAAAGTTGTTAGGAATGGTCTTAGTCGTGACAAAGCCAAGTGTTTCTTGTGTTTCAATAGCTATTTCTTCCCAAAAATGTTCTTCATAATTGCTGTCTTCATTTTGAACATCGCCATCCAATTTTGAGTGAAGAGTGATTGTGCCTGTACCTTCCAGCATTTCAATTGTTAAGTGGATGTAAGCTGCTTCTTTTTTTTCTAAGCTTAAAAAACGTTCAAAAGAGAAGCGCACTTTATTCTTTGGTGTTTGGATGGTGAATTGCCGAGAAAGGACCCCATTTTGCATGTCTAATTCTAAAGAAAAATCTTCGTAAGGTGTAGTGGCTAAATCAATTGTTTGTCCATCAATTTGTAAGTCCATTGCGATGAAATTAATTGCGTTAATCACTTTACCAAAATATTCAGGATAACCATTTTTCCACCAACCAACACGTGTTTTGTCTGGATACCAAACACCTGCTAAATAGGTTCCTTGATGGTGGTCGCCAGAATAGTGTTCTTCAAAATTTCCCCGCATCCCCATATAGCCATTTCCAATGCTTGTTAATGATTCTTGTAAACGTAAATTTTCTTTATCTAAGTGTGTAGTACGGATTTTCCAAGGATCAATTTGGAATAAACGTTTGATTTGTTTCATGAGAATCCCCCTCAGTGATTTTATTGATAGGTCTATCATAAACGCAACCGATTGCATTAGTCAATAGTCAATGCTTAAAAAGTGTAATCTTATGAATAAAAGCTGAAACAAAGGTAGGATAGAAGGAACTTTATTTGCTTTATTAAAAGACAAAATAAAAAAGGATTAAGTAGTAGGGAGTTGTTTTCCACAATATTTTTGAAATTAAAGCATTTACAAAAAGGAAACAGGAGTATATAATGGCAACATAACGAAACCGATTGCGTAAGGAGTGGCAGGAATGAAAAAAATGTTTAGTTTTGAATTTTGGCAAAAATTCGGGAAAGCTTTAATGGTCGTTGTGGCAGTAATGCCAGCAGCGGGTTTAATGATTAGTATTGGGAAATCGCTTCCCTTAATCGATCCTAATTTAGGCTTGTTAGTAACAACAGGCGGAGTTCTAGAGAGTATCGGTTGGGCAATTATAGGCAACTTACATTTACTATTTGCGTTAGCAATAGGTGGCAGTTGGGCCAAAGATCGTGCAGGTGGAGCATTTGCAGCGGGGATTTCTTTTGTTTTAATCAATCGTATTACTGGAGCCATTTTTGGTGTAACAAATGAAATGTTGGCTGATGAACAAGCTTTCACGCATACCTTATTTGGCACCAAGATTATGGTGAAGGGATTCTTTACAAGTGTCTTAGAAGCTCCGGCATTAAATATGGGCGTCTTTGTAGGGATTATTGCTGGTTTTGTCGGTGCGATGGCTTACAACAAGTATTACAATTATCGGAAATTACCAGATGCGCTATCATTTTTTAATGGTAAACGGTTTGTCCCATTTGTCGTTATTTTATGGTCAACAATTGTCTCAATTGCATTAGCACTTATTTGGCCAAATATTCAAGCGGGAATTAATAATTTTGGGTTATGGATTGCGCAATCTCAAGATAGTGCACCTATTTTAGCGCCATTCTTATATGGAACGTTGGAACGTTTATTATTACCTTTTGGATTACATCATATGTTGACGATTCCAATCAACTATACACAATTAGGTGGAACGTATGAAATTTTATCTGGCGCACAAGCTGGAACCCAAGTCTTTGGTCAAGATCCTTTATGGTTGGCTTGGGCAACAGACTTAGTGAATCTTAAAGGTGCTGGTGATATGAGCAAGTATCAGTTTGTCTTAGAAAATTGGACACCAGCTCGATTCAAAGTAGGCCAAATGATTGGTTCTTCAGGAATTTTAATGGGGATGGCTTTGGCGATGTATCGTAATGTCGATGCAGATAAAAAAGCTAAATATAAATCAATGTATTTTTCTGCTGCTTTAGCTGTTTTCTTAACTGGTGTGACAGAGCCGTTAGAATTCATGTTTATGTTTGCTGCAGTACCGCTTTATGTGATTTATGCCGTGATCCAAGGTGCTGCTTTTGCAATGGCTGATATTTTACCATTGCGTGTGCATTCGTTTGGAAATATTGAATTGTTAACAAGAACACCGCTAGCAATAAAAGCTGGTTTAGGTGGCGATTTAATCAATTTTGTTTTAATGGTCATCATTTTTGGTGTTGTCACTTATTTCTTAGCCAATTTCTTAATTAAAAAATTCAATTACGCAACACCTGGAAGAAATGGAAACTACGACAATGATAACGGCGAAGAAATCGCATCTGGCGCGGCTGGTTCAGGCGTCGTCGATCAGCAAATCGCGCAAATTGTCTACTTACTTGGTGGTAAACAAAATATCAAAGAAGTTGATGCGTGTATGACACGCTTACGTGTCAGTGTAAAGGATCGAGAAAAAGTCGGTTCGGAAGAGGCGTGGAAAGGGGCAGGTGCAATGGGCTTGATTGTGAAAGATAATGGCGTTCAAGCCGTTTATGGACCAAAAGCCGATGTTTTAAAATCCGATATTGAAGATTTACTAGCTTCCGGCGTTGACATTCCAGAACCGGTTATAGCAGAAAGTACAGCAGGAACGCCAACAACGAATTTTTTAGGCAAGAAAAAAGATTTCGTGGCTGTGGCGACAGGGGAAGTTATTCCAATGGCGCAAGTCAATGATCCTGTCTTTTCACAAAAAATGATGGGGGATGGATTTGCAGTTAAGCCTCTAGAAGGAGAGGTGGTGGCACCAATTTCGGGGAAAGTTCTAAGTGTTTTCCCAAGCAAACATGCGATTGGGCTACAAACAGAAGAAGGTATTGAAGTACTTGTCCATATGGGAATTGATACAGTTGAAATGGCAACACCTGCTTTTGAATCTTTTGTTAAAGAAGGACAATCATTGGAAGCTGGGACGAAACTAGCTAAAATGAACTTGGATGTGATTGAACAAGCTGGCAAAGAAACAACGATTATTGTCGCTTTTACAAACAGCGACAAAGTGGAACAAGTAGTTATTCATCAACTAGGAACCACCACTGCGGGAACTGTGATCGGACAGATTGAAATTTAAATGATTAGGTATGAGGTCGGGACAGAACCGTTTAACTCCGAGAAATAAGAAGGAATTTCCGGAAATTGCTTTTTAATTTTTGGATAATTTCGGCTTATTTCCGAAGGAGTTGGTTCTGTTCCCGCCGTTTATCAGGTTTTGCGCGTGAAGCAAAAATCCAAAGTGATTTTTGTCCCACTCACAGACCTAATAACATGTAAGAGAAGGGGAAAAGATGAATCTTTTAACAATCAATACTCATAGCTGGTTAGAAGAAGAACCATTAAAAAAATTAGAGGAGATTGCCAAGGTGATTTTATCTTCTGAAAGTGAAATAATTGCCTTACAAGAAGTGAATCAGAAAGTCGCTTCCAAGAAAGTGCCGTTAGAACAGTTAACTACTTTTTGTCCCATAGCGACCCAAACGCCGATCCATGAAGATAATTTTGCATATCTAATCGTTCAATATCTAGCTGAAAAAGGCCAAAACTATTATTGGAGTTGGGAAATGAGCCACATTGGTTATGCTATTTATGAAGAAGGGAACGCACTACTTTCGAAATGTCCGTTGACTAGTGAAGCTCTCCTTATTTCAGAAAGCCAAGAACCAACGAATTATCGAACAAGAAAAATCTTAGTGGCGGAGACAGAGAGTTCAAAAGGTACGCTTACTGTTGTCTCTGGTCACTTTTCTTGGTGGGAAACACCCTGTACAGGTTTTGCCTATGAATGGCTACAATTAGAGAAATACTTAGCGACGGGGCAACAACCGTTAGTCATTTTAGGCGATTTAAACAACCCAGCTGGTACAACTGGCTATCAATTAGTGGAAAATAGTTACTTGCCGATTCAAGATGCATTTGTTGTAGCGGAAGAGACAAGCGGTGAAGCGACAGTAGAGAAAAAAATAGATGGCTGGGAAGAAAATGAAGCAGCCTTGCGGATTGACTACGCATTTGTTCCAAAACAGTGGCACGTACGAAAATATGAAGTAATTTTTGATGGTAGGAAAACACCGATAGTCAGTGATCATTTTGGCTTACTCATTCAATTAAAATAAGAAAAAGCGCTGAATTTTCAGCGCTTTTTCTTATTTACTCGCTCATGTAACTATTCTTCTCAGTCTTGTTTGGCTAATTCTTGATCCCGAAGGATGGTGGCCTCAATCCCTTTGATGACTGTTGAAATAAACGCATTGTTTTCTAATTCGACAATCCCAGCAACCGTGGTTCCACCAGGGGAACTGACTTGGTCGATTAAAGTCCAAGGATTCTCTGTGCTATTTGCCAAAGTTTGAGCGCTGCCTAGTACAGCTTGTGTAGCAATTTCTAAGGCTAACTCTTTGTTCATACCATTTTTAACGGCTGCTCGGGCAATCGAATCAATAAATAAGAAAGCATACGCAGGAGTGCTACCTGCAATAGCAGTAAAAATCGAAAAATACTGTTCCTCTAATTCCCAAGCTTGGCCAACTGCTCGAAACAACGATAAAACAGTCTGGATGTCTTCAGGGGATGCAAAAGCGTTACCACAGACAGCTGCTGCACCCGCGCCAATCAACGCATTCATATTGGGCATCACACGAACAAGACGAAGCGGTTGGGTAGTCTCAAACAGTTGATACAATTCTGCAATAGTCGTACCTGCTGCAATGGAAACAATTAACGGTTGCTTGTCTAAAATTGCTTCTTTTACTTCAAGTAAAGCTGCTTGAACGAATTGCGGTTTCACCGCTAAAATAACTAAGTCAGCTACTGCAATGGCTTCTTGTGGTGAAGAAACCGCGTGTGCACCAATTTCTTGTGCAAAAGCGGCGGTTTTTTCGACTTGAATATCATAAAAATAAAGGTTTTCTGCGGCAATAAATTGCTTTTTTAACGCACCTTTGGCAATAGCGGATGCCATATTTCCAGCACCGATAAAACTAATTTTCATAAAAAATTCCTCCTAAAAACTGTTGAATCTCTTTTTTCGTGTTACCATGTATCTAGTATAGAAGGAAACGCCAAAGAAAAAAATAGAGGGAGTAAAGTAAAAAGTGTTGGATTATGAGGTGATTAATTGGCAAGCAAAGAAGAGCAATATGCAGCATTTTATCAGTTTTTAGAGACCTTAGATTGTTATTTAACCACTACCAATGCTCTTGAGAATGAAGTAGCGCAATTTAAGGAAAATCCGCATCGAGAAATTGCGGGCTTTATGTTGGCATCTTCGGAAACCATTGACGTTCCGAAAGGATTTATTCGGATGCTCTATTGTTTAGAGCAAGACGGCTATGCTTATTTGGATCAACAAAGGTGTTCGTTTTCGGCTGGTCAAGTCATGATTGTCAATGAGGCCACCTCGGTTAGCTATCAGGGGCAAGGAATGTCTATGATTATATTTTATTTTAAAAAGCACTATTTTCTTGATACGCTCTTAAATCAGCTGGCGGAAGAACCAGTCATGTATCGTTTTTTTACAGAAATTGCTAGCAGTGAATTTGAAAACATTCCTCGATATTTCGTTTTTGCCAGCCAGCCAAATTCGGATGTCCACGTCTATTCGCTATTATTACTGAAACAAATTGTGAAAATGGCCTATTTTAATAATAAAGTGACCAAAGCGGCCTTTGTTTTGCTAGTGGTGGAACTAGGTCAACTGCCTAGAGAAGCTTTAAAGATGCAAGATAATTATTTGTCGAATCATCAACGTGTTGAGGTGATTTTAGCGTATATTGAGCAACAGATTGCGCATGTCACTTTAGCAGAAGTCGCCGCTAAATTTCATTTTCATCCGAATTACTTATCGAATTTTTTAAAAGACAAAACAAACAAAACGTTTACGGAAATTGTCTTAGCCTACAGAATCCAATTGGCGAAAAACTACTTGAAGCAAACAGATTTATCGATTCAAACGATTGTTGAACGAATCGGCTATCAAGACAAAGCCTTTTTTTATAAACGTTTTAAAGAAGAAATGGGCATGACCCCAAAACAATATCGACAGAAAGAAGGAATGGCAGATGTACGAAGAAGTCTTTGAAGAATTTCAGTTAACTGTAGTAGAATTACCAATCGAATTCGTTGATGATTTGCCTGTCTATCGCGGACACTTAAAAGAATTAACGTTTCTTTCAGCGGAAGCCTCTTCACGAAAAAAACTTTACCAACAGCTTTTACAGGCTTATTTGTTGTATAGAGAAGAGAATCAAGCAGTTGTTGAAGAGGAAGAAATAACCTCCTCATTATTGTCTACAGAACAGTTATTAAAATACTATGATGGTGAAACGTTCGATGGGTTTCAGTTGCCATCAAATGAATAAGAAAGCAGGGGAACAAATGGATACAATGGCAAAAATTAATCAATTTCGTGATGAAAGAAATTGGCGCCCCCACCATAATGAAAAAGATTTGGCGCTCTCAATTTGTTTAGAAGCAGCAGAATTGTTAGAACTTTTTCAATGGAAAACAGCAGAAGAAGGCATCAAACAAGAAGAACGAATCAAAGAAGAATTGGCTGATGTTCTCATTTACTCCTACATGATGGCTGATAATTTAGGGTTTGATTTGGACGAAATTATCGAAGAAAAGTTGAAGAAAAATGCGGTGAAATATCCAGTGCCAGAAAAATAAGTGTTGAAACAAATGAATCGAAGAACTTCTAAAAAAGAATAACGAAGTGGAAAATAGCCAGTATTAAGAAATTCTGAAGGGTTTGCGGAAAACAGAAATAAAAAGTAGTTTTCTGCTGCAAAAAATTTTAAGGAGGAACAATCAATGATTACAGGCACAGAAATTGATTTTATTGTTAGTGATAGTTTAAAGGCATTAGCTTTATATAAAGAAATCTTTGAGGTCCATGTAGTTGAAGCGACAAAGTATCCTGTTGGAAGGAATGAAGTAGTGTTTAACTTATATGATACTCGGTTCCATATGTTAGATGCTAATGAAGAATTTGGTTTAAATGCACCAGATTCAGAACATCCCAATACAATTTGGTTCAATATCACGGTAGCAGATATTGTGCAAACTCATAAAAAAGCCTTAGCAAATAAGTGCATTGAGATGCAACCAGTTACAGAAATGATGGAAGGAGCTATTCAAAATTCGTTATTTGTTGATCCATTTGGTTACATGTGGATGGTACATCAAATTAACCAAGAACTAAATTTTGAAGAGCGAACAGAAATTTTAGAAAAAGAAATGTAGTAAGGAGAGGTCGGGACAGAAGTGTTTAACTCCGAGAAATAAGAAGGGATTTCCGAAAATTGTTCTTTAATTTTTGGAGAATTTCGGCTTATTTCCGAAGGAGTTGCTTCTGTTCCCGCCGTTTATTAGTTTTTGAGCGTGGAGCAAAAATCCAAAGTGATTTTTGTCCCACGCTCTTTTTTTATTTTACAATAGAAGTAAAATACCAATGATCCTGTAGTGATCAACAAGACAGTAAAAAATTGGAGATAGAAAGTTAGTGTGTCATAGAAATACAGCAATATTCTCTAATAATTAATCTAACGTTAAAAAAATTGAGAAAATGCCAGATTGATTTTTGATAAACTGTAAACAAAGAAAAACTGGCTGTAAAAATCTCGATAAAACAATGGAATAAAAGGAGAAAGCGAAAGATTAATTCTTGTATGTAGATACAAAGGGAGACTAAATGAATGAAAAACAAAAAGCGGATAAAATTTGGTATATTAATCGCAACAATACTAGTAGTAGCCATAATCGGCACGATTGGAGTGAAAAAAATGAACGAACCAACAGAAAAAGAAAAACAAATTGCTTTTTTGAAAAAGCATGAAGAAGAGATGACGGAGTATGTAAAGTATGACAGTGAACATGTACTTTTAAAAAAATATGATGTTAAAGAAGTTACGTATAATTGGCAATCAGTGATTGAAGTTCAAAGTATGGCTTTTAGCCCAAAAACTATAGCTGTTGAAGTATCTATTTTTGATGGTACTGGTAAAAAATTAGATGGGTTTGAAATATATGTGCTTCCAGATAATGTAAAAAATCCGACTGAGATAAAAAATATTGCATAGTTAAGGAGATGAAATTTAACGGCAAATTTAGAAAAGTATACTAATATTTATGCTGATTTAGCTCAAGGAGCATACATCGGTCGAAAAGAAGGGTTGATGTTTGCTAAATTGACACAAGTTCAAAAAGAAGATCTTAAGATAAATGAACATGCTACATTCCATTTCCCCAACGCCAAAGACGCCTATGGAAATGATGCTAGCACGGTCTATCTCCAACCTGATAATACTGTAAAAACAATTCAAATCGGAAAAAGCATATAGAAACTCTTTTCTATACATAATAAGGAGGTGAAAAAGTGAAAAATAGAAAGCAAATAAAATTTGGTATCTTAATCGCAGTAATATCAGTAGCCATAATTGGAATGATTGGAGTGAAAAAAATGAACGAACCAACAGAAAAAGAAAGACAAATTGCTTTTTTGAAAGAGCATGAAGAAGAAATGACGGAGTACATTAAATCTCAGAAATTCTATATTACTTCAGAAAATAAAAAAGGACAACCTGAAGTAAAAAAAGTGAGTTTTGACTATGAAAACTACAGTACGTATCAACGAGATGCAGGTGGAATTCCTTATGAAGTTTATACGATTGATATTACTGGTTTGTATAATGATACAGAAATCTTTGAACTGTTAATTGATGTTGACTCATTAAAGAAGCCGACAAAAATATTAAATTTTGAAAGATACTAAATATTTAAGTAAGTAGTGACAACAATGGCTAATTTAAAGGAATATTTTAATATCTATGCCGATTTAGCTCAAAGAGCTTATAATGGAAGACCTCAAAAATACTCTTTTCCTCATGACCGATTAACACCTGAAAAGAAAAAAGAAATAGAAACCAAAAAGCATGCTACATTCCATTTCCCCAACGCCAAAGACGCCCATGGAAATGACGCCAGTACTGTCTATCTCCAACCCGACAACACTGTAAAAACAATCAAAGAAAAAAACTGGGTAGGTAGGGAAACGGTTTATAAAAAAGGGTTATTAACATAGGAAAAGTCAATCAAAAATAATCAAAATCGAAAAAATCACATAGTAACTCTTCCCCATACATATTAAGGAGGTGAAAAAGTGAAAAATAAAAAGCGAATAAAATTTAGTATATTAATCGCAACAATAATAGCAATAACCATAATCGGCACGATTGGAGTGAAAAAAATGAACGAACCAATAGAAAAAGAAAGACAAATTGCTTTTTTGAAAAAGCATGAAGAGGAAATGACGGATTATATTAAACAATCAGAGTTAGATAAAGTGTCCAGTGTTGAGTACCTTTGGAATACGGTTAAATCAGATAAAGGCATGGCATTTACAAAAGAATTTTTAACAATTAAAACCAATATTTATGACGGAAGAAATATAAAAATAAATGGTTTTTGGATTAATATTTTTGTAGACAATGTGAGAGATCCTAAGAAAATTAGTAACATAAATTAAAGGAGAATATATATGAGTGATTTAGCAAATTATTATAATGTTTATGCCAATTTATCCCAAGCTTCGTATAAAGGGCGACCTCAGTCTAAATCGTTAGCTAAACTTGACGATAATCAATTGAAAGAAATGGAAATAAAAAAATATGCTACATTCCATTTTCCCAACGCCAAAGACGCCCACGGAAATGACGCCAGTACTGTCTACCTCCAACCCGACAACACTATAAAAACAATCAAAGAAAAAAACTGGGTAGGTAGGGAAACGGTTTATAAAAAAGGGTTATTAACAGATGAGAAAGCTGGCTATAATTCTTATTATGTAACAGATACGCCGACCTTGAGTCCAAAAACGCAGCATACATATTTTGCCACTCGCGGTAGTGACGGCGTTTCAATGGACGTGAAAAAAGGTTGGTCAGGGAATAATTTGAATGACTGGGTCAATAATAATGGTTCCTTTACGTTATTTAATGCCTATTTGCCTCAAGCAAAATTAGCCAATGAAGCCATGCATCAAAAGATAATGGAGATGAGTGCTAAAGCCCCTAATGCGACTATGTCGATTACAGGTCATTCTTTAGGAACCATGATTTCTATTCAAGCGGTGGCCAATCTCCCCCAAGCAGATCTCGCTAAAATTGATAAAGTAGTATTGTTTCAAGGGCCTGATGCGCGAGAAAGCATTAATAAAATGTCTCAACAAGCTCAGGAAAATCTTCAACAATTAGAAGAACAAGGGAAAATTGATTATTATGTAAATGCTTTTGATATTGTCTCCATGTTGAATCGAAATAAAAAAGGGGTAGATGAAATTGGTCGGGTGCATTATCTATTACCGAAAACGTTCACCACTACTTTTGATCTGACGGACAAATACGGTTCTAGTCATGATTTTGGTCAGTATCAATTAAATCCTGATGGTACGCCCAAAGAAGCCGATCTAAAGGAACATGGCTACATTTTTGCGGCAGGAGTAAAAGTTTCCAAACTTATTGATAAATATTTAGGGAAAATCATGGATGCTTCAGGTGAATCATTAGCTAAAAACAGCCTCCAATTTTTGTTAAGTCTGCTATCTGAAGAAAATCGCCAGAAAATCATCAAAGAATATGAAAAAATCATTCACGAAGCAGAAATTGCCAGCCAATGGCAAGGGAAAGTGAGTCGTATTCAGAAAAGTTTAGCCAGTGCTTCAGGTAGTCAAAAGATTGAATTACGTAGTGAATTAGCAGAACTAGTTGCAAAACAAGCTCAGCAAGCTGGAAAAGAATACGAACTACTTGTGAAAAATATCCTCCAAGAAGCAGAAGATGAAGTCCAGACAGTTTCAAAGGAAATTCGTGAAAGTGCAATGAATATCCGACAGTATCTATCCTATGCAGAAGTCCAAGCAATGATTGCTCCTTACGAAAAAAGTCGTCTTTGGGATAGCGCTGAAGCAACAAATACTAGCAACCAAGCCAAGCAATACAAGCAAAAATTAACTGATTTTAGCGGAAAATTAACAACTGTTGCTAAAAATATTCAAGCATACGATCAACAAGCAAGAAGTAGTTTATTTCAAAAATAATAAATGAAAGGGTTTTCTTATGGATGAAAGAGAATTTCAAGAAAAATTAGAAGTAGAACAAAAAGCTCGTGAACGAGTAGCAATCCAGACAGTAATTACTGCTAAAAAAACACGAATTACTACAACCAAACAAAACACAACCGCAAGTTTGAAAGAACTTTCAGAAGCCATGTTTCAACAAACAAATAGCGCCCTACCTAATGCCTTGAACGGAGCTTTGCAGGGGAAAAGTGCAGAATCAGCAGAAAAATTTTTAAAAGGAAGCCAGAGACCAAATTTAAAAACACCTGTCAAGGGAGAGTGACCGACAAATGGAGGAACAGCGAAGAAAACGGCAATATTTAGAAGAACAATATTATGAAGAAAAAAATAAAATTCACCGCCAACAAGAAGTGCTGAGTAATCAATTAGTAAACTTTAGAAGAGAAACTGGACAATTGGTAGATAAAGTCAATTATTTAACGAAAAATGATCAATGGCACAAACAGCAATTTTACCATGCAATGGAACAAAGTGATCATCTGATACGTCAAGAAGGAAATCGTTATAGACAACAATTAGAGGAAAAAGAACGTGAATGGACGAGAACATATCAAAAAGAATTGGATAAACTCTAAAAAGAATAATGACAGAATTGCCTTTAAAGGTGATTCTGTCTTTGTTTATATCTTTGGATAAATAACAAACAGACATAATCATTTATCTGTCTGATTTTTTGAATAATCAGTTGCTTTTACAATTTAATATTTATATATTTGATAGGGTATAATTATTTTTAGATTGGGGAATAAATAATGAAAAAGTTAATTTTATTTTTAGGGAGTCTTTTTTTATTAAGTGGATGTGGTTCGGCTAAAGATTTAACAGAGTATGTGGATGTAGAATTTATGGGGATGGATACTCAAGGGACAGCTACTTATACTATTGATACAGAAAAATTAAATAAGGATGTTTTCAAGTATGATTCAGAGTCCGATTTTTTAGATGAAAAAGAACAGGAAGAAATGTCTGATTTTTATAATTCTTTTAAAATTAAGCTTGATAAAACAGATAAGCTATCTAATGGCGATAAAGTGAAAGTCATAGCTAAAGTTAATGAAAAGAAAACGAAAAAAATAAAATCTGGTGAAAAAGAAGTTGTAGTCGAGGGACTTGAAGAGCCACAAAAATTAACATCAGAGGATGTAGAAAAACACTTAGTAATTAATTTTAATGGTGTAAGCGGACGAGGTGTGACACAAATTGATAACACATTTGATTCGCCACTAAATACTATAACATTTACGATTGAAAATGATGGTAAACTGAAAAATGGTGACAAAGCTAAAATTGAGAAAACAAAGGAATTAGAAGAAGCGCTGAGTAGTGAAGGATATGTACTTGATAAGAAGTTTGCCCCTGAATTTGAAGTTAAAGGATTAGCAAAGGTTGCTGAAGAAGCAACAGACATTGCCAACTTAGAAGACATTAAACGGATGATTGATGAAGAAGTCAAAAGACAATACAAAGACTCTGAATATTTTTCTAAATATGAAATAACATTAAACAAATTAATGTATCGTCAATTTGCTAAAGAAAATTCAGATGAGGATAACGGTTGGTACTCTAGTTCTAATACAGATGGTAATCTAATTGGCATCTATACTATAAAAGAGTATTCTACAGGAACGGATAGCAAGTTAAGAGATACCTTCACAGCAATTATTGGATATTCTGATATTGTTTTAAATGATAAAAATGAAGTGAATGTAGCAGAAATGGAAAAAATTTCTACGACAAAAGATGATACGTATTCATTAGAATCAGTTATTAAACTTTATGAAGGATATGGTTATACGGAAGTCAAATAGTCGAAGTCGTTAACTTAGTAGTGAATCGTGATAGAAGAACCTGATTTCAGGTTCTTCTATTTTCGTGTTTCTTCTTATCCACTAAATACCAAACGATATGATTAAAAAAATTAATGAATTAGAAAAGCTGCGTATAGAGGAAGAGTTTGTGAAAGCAAAATTAAAAATAATCTTAGTATGTTTCATGTGAATAGTTTGAAGGATTGACTCGTTGAGCTAAAAAAAGAGAGGAACAATTAGGAGAGAGTATCCGCCTTCGTTAGGAATGACCAATTGAGCTAAACAACCATTACTAAAGACAAAATTGCTCAACGTCAAGCTACTAAAGGAAAAAAATTCCTATTTACTATACAGAAAAATTAAATAATATTACTATGATCCAAAACGTGAGAGATACTCGTTCTCAGTTCGTCTTTACAATAACAAAAAAACCTACCAAAATAGCTGAAAAAAGCTTTTTTGGTAGGTTTCAATACTAAACCCTTTACGTCACAGGAGGGATTCGAACCCCCGACCGTCCGCTTAGAAGGCGGATGCTCTATCCTGCTGAGCTACTATGACAATAGTTGTAACACAACAAAGCTAATTATAATGGAAGTAGTGTTAGAAAGTCAATCGGAAATTTAAATAACAGAAGAAGTTTTTTTGGAGAGAGAAAGTGAAGAAAATAGAGAGTTTATATTGACGAGGTTTTCTGGTTCTGTTATTATAGTTAGTGTTGTAATTGTGGTCTCCACAGCTACAACCGCACAGAACAAGTTTTTAAGCATGAGCAATCATCACTTGGGATGGCGAGTCTAAGTCTAGAAGAAGGAGGTGCTGTATAGCATGTACGCAATTATCAAAACTGGTGGTAAACAAGTGAAAGTTGAAGTAGGTCAAGCAATCTACGTTGAAAAATTAAACGTTGAGGCTGGCGAGAAAGTTGTTTTTGACGAAGTTATCTTAGTAGGTGGCGAATCTACAAAAGTTGGTGCGCCAACTGTTGCAGGCGCAACTGTTGAAGGAACTGTTGAAAAACACGGCAAACAAAAGAAAGTCGTGACTTTCCAATACAAACCTAAAAAACACTCTCACCGTAAACAAGGTCACCGTCAACCGTATACAAAAGTTATGATCGAAGCAATCAACGCTTAATCTCTCTTGTTGACAGGAAAGAAGGCCTATCAATGATTAAAGGTTCTTTTAAACGAACAGGCTCCGGCCGAATCGTTTCATTCGAATTAACCGGGCATGCTGAAGCAGGTCCTTATGGCAGCGATGTGGTTTGCGCGGCAGTTTCTGCCTTAGCAATTAGCACAGTCAATGGGATTGATGCCTTAGCAGGTTTTGAACCGATTGTCGAAGTTGATGATGTAGAAGGTGGCTACCTTTATGTCGAGATGTTAACAACTGTCAATCAGGAACAAAAAAATATTGCCCAAATTCTATTAGAAAATCTTTTATTAGGTTTACAATCAATAGAGAACGAAAATACTGAATTTATTCAAATAAAAACAATCACTGAGAAATAGGAGGTGCAGACTATGTTATTGACTATGAATTTACAATTATTTGCCCATAAAAAAGGTGGCGGTTCTACATCAAACGGCCGTGACTCTGAATCTAAACGATTAGGCGCTAAAAGTGCTGATGGCCAAACAGTTACAGGTGGTTCAATTTTATACCGTCAACGCGGAACTAAAATTTATCCAGGTGTGAACGTTGGAATCGGTGGCGACGATACGTTATTTGCAAAAGTTGACGGTGTGGTACGTTTCGAACGTAAAGGCCGCGACAAAAAACAAGTATCAGTTTATCCAGTAGCTAACTAATATGATTAAAAAGCTGAATCTCCGGATTCAGCTTTTTTTGTCTTGCATAAAGGGTTAGCCGGAAAATAAAGAAACATCTCAAAATAAAAAAAATCTCACATTGGGTTTAACTGCTTGTCTGACAAGGTTAATTGATGATATATTTAATGTAATAACAAGCTTGTTATAAAATAATTGAGTCAAAAGAAAGAAGGGTATTATGCAGAAGAATTTTAGTGTAGTAAAGAAGTACGTGAATTTGATTTTGGATATTGTATTAGGGATTTTAGGAGTTTTCTTATTAGTATTTATGGCTAGTTATTTAGTTGACCTCGCTACATATCTCATGAAGCCAATGACGCCGGATAATTTTTCAGTTATCATGCAAGAAATTATTTCATTCTTTATGTTATTTGAGTTTATTATGATGATTCTTCGCTATATTCAAGAAGGACACCATATTCCGATTCGTTATTTGATTTTAATTTGTTTAACCGCAATTTTACGTCAATTAATGGTTGCACATGGCGATGGCTTGCAGACTTTATTGTTATCTTTATCAATTCTTTTACTAGTGGTTGTGCTATTTATTCTCGGGTTAAATGGCAGCAAATTTTATACGCTAGGAAAAGCGAAAGTAGAAGAAGATCACGAGCAAGATTTTCATCATTAATCGAACATAATCAAAGACCGTCCAACGTGAGAATTTTTCTCTAACATGGGGCGGTCTTTTTAATGCATAGTTAAATAGTTAACTCAATCAGTTCAATTGTTGGTAAGACACCAAAGCGTGCGCTGATTTTAGTGGTTCCGATTCCTGGGTGAACAATTAGCGGCGTTTCATCTTCTAAATGATAAAGCCCATGTGTATATTTTTTAGCAAGCTGATTTTTGTAAGTGAAAAAAGGCAAGCGAATCTGTCCGCCGTGACTATGTCCTGCTAAAATAAGGTCAATGTTTTTGTTGACTGCTGAGTCTGCGACATCTGGCTCATGGGTTAGTAGCAGTGTGGGCGTTCCAGTAGGGCGGTTGACCAAAGCCGCAGCTAAGTCGGTTTGTCCATATAACGAATCTTCTAAACCAGCGACGTACAAGGAGATACGGTGTGAGAGAGGCAATAATTTGCCCGTGTTTTTTAGTACGGTAAAGTCAGCAGCTTCTAAGATTGTTTCGTAAAAATTGGTATCTAACCCGCTATACTCGTGGTTGCCATAAATAGCGAATTTGCCATATGGGGCGTTAATTTTACGGAAAAGTTGACTCACTTCATCCTGAATTTCGATACCGAAACGGGCATAATCGTCGAACAAGTCTCCTGTAAAAACGACTATGTCTGGTTGTAATGTATTTGTTTTTTCAACAATCTGTTTTAAGGCTTTCACAGAATAATTCTTTTTTAAATGAATATCAGAGAGTTGAACAATCCGTAAGGTTTTCCCTGATTCTGTTACTTTAATTTGATTTTTGTGTATGACTAAGCAGTTAGGTTCAATAAAAAAACTATAGCTTAAAATGCCGATAATAATGAAAAATAGTGCCAGAAATAAATAAACGTTCATAATTTCCTCCTTGAAATCGCTAAATTAGTTTACTACAAAAGTGTTAAGCAAAAAATAAGGAAAGGTAAAATTTTCAGTAAACTTTCTCGATGAAGTTTTTTGGTGATTCATGCTTTTCTGAAGCAAATTTGCTATAATGAAAAATGAGAAAAAAGAAAGAAGGTCGAACCAATGATGGCAAGAGTCGAAAAGCTACGGGAGTTAATGAAAGAAAATAATTTACAAGGATTTTTAGTGACAAGTCCGTATAATTTACGTTATTTAACCAATTTTACTGGGACAACAGGCTTGGCAATGATTACATTAGATAAAGCTTTTTTTGTAACGGATTTTCGTTATACGGAACAAGCTGCGGAACAAGCAACTGGTTTTACTATCGTTAAAAACACAGGACATATTTTTGACGAAGTAGCAGATTTAGCTGAACGTTTGCAATTAGATAATTTAGCTTTTGAAGAAACGCAAGTTAGTTTCGCTGATTATAGCTTATTGGAAGAAATTTTACCATGTGAATTAGTTCCTGTAATGGGTTTGATTGAAGAATTAAGAGAAGTGAAAGATGAAGAAGAAGTAGCGATTATTGAAAAAGCGTGTGCCATCGCGGATCAAGGATTTGCCTTTGTCTTAGAGATGATTAAACCTGGAATGACAGAGATTGAAGTGGCTAATCAATTAGATTTCTTCATGCGTTCAAAAGGAGCCAGTGGTGTTTCTTTTGAGACAATTGTGGCCAGCGGTCTACGTTCAGCGATGCCACATGGCGTTGCTAGCCATAAAGTCATCGAAAAAGGTGAGTTAATCACTTTAGATTTCGGTTGTTATTATGAAGGCTATGTTTCTGATATGACACGGACATTCGCTATTGGTAGTATTCAGCCAAAACTAAAAGAAATTTATGATATTGTTTTAGAAGCACAATTAAAAGTGTTAGCAGAAGCTAAACCTGGGTTGACGGGCATTCAATTAGATGCGATTGCACGGGATCATATTGCTTCCTATGGCTATGGCGATGCGTTTGGTCACAGCACTGGTCATGGCATTGGGTTAGAAATTCATGAAGGACCAAATGTTTCATTCCGAGCAGATAAACAATTTGTACCAGGGAATGTGATTACGGACGAACCTGGAATTTATTTGCCAGGAATTGGTGGCGTGCGTATTGAGGACGATTTATTAATTACTGCTGAAGGTAATCGTGTATTAACACATGCGCTAAAAGAATTAATCATTTTATAAAGGTTGGGAGAACATGGATATCCAAGAGTATCAGCGGTTTATTAGCGCGTTTTATAAAAAACGTAACTGGTATCAATATGATCCGTTTATTCGTTCCAACTTTTTAACAGAAGAAGTCGGCGAAGTTTGTCGGGCCATTCGGACAATTGAAATTGGCCGTGATCGACCGGATGAAACAGTTTTGGCGGATGAAGAGAATCTGGAAAATTTAACGGAAGAGTTAGGCGATGTGTTGGATAATTTATTTATTTTAGCGGATAAATATGACATCTCTTTAGAAATGATTATGCAAAAGCATCGGACGAAACTAATGGAACGTTATCCTGAAGAATAAAGACGTAAAAATAAGAAAGCCAAAATTACTTGGTCTTTCTTATTTTTACGTCTAAAGCCTTGAATTAGAAATTTATGACAAGAAATTATCTGTTCTTTTAGTCAGAACTTAGCTTTTCTGGTAGCGAAATAGGCTAATTAATGATAAACTAAGAACGAGTATTGATAAGCAAAATTTGGACGTTCTTTCACAACTAACTGAAGAAACCAGTGTTGTTTTAATTTTTAAGAATCATCCGTTGCTTAAAAGAGAATCCTTAAGAGACTTAGTGATTCATCAAATAAATCGTTTATTTAACGATTTTGTGCGTAATAGATAAGGAGGACAACCAAATGTCAGAAGAAAAAAATCTTGTAATCAATGCAAACGATTCTTTAGGAGAAATCGTGATCGCTCCTGAAGTCATTGAAGTAATTATCGGAATCGCTGCTTCAAAAGTAGAGGGCGTTTATGGGATGCGTGGCACGTTCGCCAATAATGTGAATGAATTATTAGGCCGTGCAGCACACGGCAAAGGTGTATATTTACGAACAGAAGAAGAAGGCTTAAAAGTCGATATCTATTGTTACTTGAACTACGGTGTTTCTGTGCCAAAAGTTGCGTTAGAAATGCAAGACCGTGTGAAACAACAAGTCTTATTTATGACAGATATTGATTTAGTTGAAGTGAATATTCATGTTGTAGCGGTAGTACCTGAAAAAATCCCTCAACCAGACTTAAATGAATTATTCCCAGAAGATGAAGATGGAGAAGAGAATGAGTAAAACAGAATTAACCCGTCACGAGATTCGTGAAAAAGCGCTCCAAGCCCTTTTTCCTTTAGATTTTAATGCTGATTTAACCAAACAAGATGCCATTGATTATGCATTGGCTTATGATAATCGGGAAATCGTTAGTGAAGATGGCGAAGACCTAGTCCCTACGTATTTAGATTTACTTGTCGGCGGTGTGTGTAGCCGCAAAGCAGAACTAGACGAAGTGATTACGAACCATTTAGGTAATAACTGGTCTATGCAACGCTTAGCAAAAATAGATATTGTTATTTTACGCTTAGCTATTTTTGAAATGCTATACGTTTCAGATGTGCCAAACATTGTGGCATTAAATGAAGCCGTTGAGTTAAGTAAAAAATACAGCGACGACCGTTCGCGTAAATTTGTTAATGGTGTGTTATCAAATGTAATGAAAGAAATTGATTCAGAGGCGTAAGCTCTGAATCTTTTTTTACTATCTAACTGGTGTTAAGATACTGGGTTATATGCTAAAATAAATACTATTAAAGAAGTAAAGAAACAATAGAGGGAGCGAAGGAATGAGTACAGTAATTAACGGTCGTGAATTAGCAGATCAAATGCAAGCAGAGATTCAAAAAGATGTAGAAAAGATGACACAACAAGGCATCCAACCAGGATTAGTTGTTTTATTAGTTGGGGAAAATCCTGCCAGCCAAACGTATGTGAGAAATAAAGAACGTGCAGCAGCCAAAATTGGCATTCTGTCAAAGGTCGAAAAACTACCAGAAACTATTTCAGAAGAAGAATTATTGGCTGAGATTGACAAATATAATCAAGATTCACGCTTTCATGGCATTCTTGTACAACTACCTTTGCCAAAACATATTGATGAAGAAAAGATTTTATTAGCGATTGATCCCAAAAAAGATGTAGATGGGTTCCATCCAATGAATTTAGGCCGTTTGTTTGTAGGCAAACCTGAAATGATTCCTTGCACGCCGTATGGAATTATGAAGATGTTTGAAGCTTATGATATTGATTTAACAGGTAAACGTGCGGTGGTTATTGGTCGAAGTAATATTGTTGGCAAGCCAATGGCACAATTGTTGTTAATGAAAAATGCGACCGTGACGATTGCCCATTCTAAAACTGAACATTTAGCAGAAGTTGCAAAAGAAGCGGATATTTTAGTTGTAGCAATTGGACGCGGGCATTTTGTCACCAAAGAGTTCGTGAAACCAGGTGCGGTAGTGATTGATGTGGGTATGAATCGCAATCAAGAAGGAAAACTGATTGGTGATGTAGCATTCGATGAAGTTTCTGAATTTGCAAGCTATATCACGCCGGTTCCCAAAGGTGTTGGCCCAATGACGATTACCATGTTAATGTATCAAACAGTCGAGGCAGCAAAAAAACAAAAGTAAGGTGAAAAAATGACGCAACAATATTTAACAGTAACAGCCTTAACGAAGTATTTAAAACGTAAATTTGATGCAGACCCTTACTTAGGACGTGTCTATTTAACAGGTGAAATTTCGAACTTTCGCTTCCGAGCGAACGCGCATCAGTACTTCAGTTTAAAAGATGACCATGCGAAGATTTCTGCAATTATGTTTAAATCAGCCTTTCAAAAATTGAAGTTTCAACCAAAAGAAGGCATGAAAGTCATGGTGGTGGGGCGGATTTCGCTTTATGAAAACAGCGGCTCCTATCAAATTTATATTGAACATATGGAACCAGATGGTGTAGGTGCACTTTATCAAGCATTGGCAGAATTAAGAGAAAAACTAGGAAAAGAAGGACTTTTTGAAGGGCCTAAACAACAGTTGCCTCGTTATCCCAAACGAATCGCTGTGGTTACAAGTCCTAGTGGTGCTGTTATTCGGGATATCATTACGACAGTCAAAAGACGGTATCCGATTGCACAACTGGTCCTTTTTCCAACCTTGGTTCAAGGCGAGCAGGCGGCGGATGACATTGTGCGGAACATTCAGCGAGCCGATGCGCAAGGCGATTTTGATACGATGATCATCGGCCGTGGCGGTGGTTCAATCGAGGATTTATGGCCATTTAATGAAGAAAAAGTGGCTCGAGCCATTCATGCTGCCACCACACCGATTATTTCATCGGTTGGTCACGAAACAGATGTGACAATTGCCGATATGGTAGCAGATGTTCGTGCAGCAACGCCAACGGCAGCAGCGGAACTAGCGGTACCAGTTTTAAATGAAGAACTATTAAGAATTAGTGAACGGCGTAGTCGTTTAGAACAAAGCTTTTTATATCTCTTACAACAACGAACAGAACGTTTCCAACGACTACAAAATTCTTATGTGTTTAAGCAACCTGAGCGGCTTTATGAAGGTCAAACGATTAAATTAGATCGAATGACGCAACGTCTTTTCCAAGCAATGACAACAATTCATCACCAAAAACAACGTCAAGCCCAAGGAATTATCGCTCAATTGCAACAACAGACACCAAAGGGACAATTAAGAGAAAGTCAGCAACAATTGGCATTTTTACAACGAAACTTGCAAACACAAATGACACAATTGTTCCTAAACAAACAAAAGCAATTCACGTCTGCTGTTCAACAACTAGACTTACTCAGCCCACTCAAAATTATGGGTCGAGGATATAGTTATACTACAAAAGAGGACCGTGTCGTTAAAACTGTTACCGAGTTACAGCCAGCAGATCAATTAACGATTCATTATGCTGACGGTGCAGTTCAAGCAAACGTCGAAACAATAACAGCGAAAAAAGAGGAGTTTTAACATGCCAGCAAAAGAAAAAACGTTTGAAGAATCATTAAATGCCTTAGAAGAAATCGTTCAGCGCTTAGAACGAGGAGATGTTCCTTTGGAAGAAGCCTTAGCTGCCTTTCAAGAGGGCATGGCATTAAGTAAACAATGTCAAGATACATTGGAAAAAGCGGAAAAAACTTTAACGAAAATGATGACAGAAAACAATGAAGAAATTGTTTTTGAAGAGAGCGAGGAAGCGTAATGACGAATTTTAGTCAACAGCATTTACCGTTGGTTGAAAAAGTCATGGTCGATTTTATCGCAGAATATACTGAAAATGAGCGTTTGAAAGAAGCAATGCTCTACTCAATACACGCAGGTGGCAAACGATTACGCCCGCTATTAGTGTTAACAACAGTGGCCGCTTTTCAAAAAGAGATGGAAACACAAGACTATCAAGTGGCTGCCTCTTTAGAGATGATTCATACGTATTCATTAATTCATGATGATTTACCAGCAATGGACGATGATGATTTACGTCGTGGCAAACCAACCAATCACAAAGTGTTTGGTGAAGCGACTGCCATTTTAGCAGGGGACGGCTTATTAACAGGCGCGTTTCAGTTACTTTCTTTGAGCCAATTAGGCTTAAGTGAAAAAGTTTTACTGATGCAACAACTGGCAAAGGCAGCGGGAAATCAAGGCATGGTTGCCGGCCAAATGGGTGATATTGAAGGAGAAAAAGTCAGCTTGACTTTAGAAGAGTTAGCGGCTGTTCATGAAAAGAAAACTGGAGCGCTAATTGAATTCGCCTTAATTGCCGGGGGCGTATTAGCTAATCAAACAGAAGAAGTCATTGGTTTACTGACACAGTTTGCGCATCACTATGGCTTGGCTTTTCAAATTCGTGATGACTTATTAGATGCCACAAGTACAGAAGCAGATTTAGGTAAAAAAGTAGGCCGAGATGAAGCGTTGAATAAAAGTACGTATCCAGCTCTTCTAGGGATTGCTGGCGCGAAAGATGCGCTAACACATCAATTAGCAGAAGGCAGCGCTGTTTTAGAAAAAATCAAAGCAAATGTTCCCAATTTTTCAGAAGAACATTTAGCAAACTTGTTAACTCAGTTACAATTGAGATAGAAAGAAGGCACTTATGAAAAAAGAACGCGTCGATGTCTTGGCGTTTAATCAAGGACTATTTGAAACACGAGAAAAAGCCAAACGTAGTGTGATGGCTGGTTTGGTTTACAATGATAAAAATGAACGTTTAGATAAACCAGGGGAAAAAATTTCTGTGGAGACACCCTTACATACTAAGGGCCAAGTAATGCCTTATGTTTCTCGTGGGGGCTTAAAACTAGAGAAGGCACTGAATGTTTTTGCAATCAACGTTCAAGGCAAAACAATGCTAGATATTGGTTCCTCCACAGGTGGTTTTACCGATGTTGCTTTACAAAATGGGGCTCGTTTGAGTTACGCTTTAGATGTTGGCTATAACCAACTAGCATGGAAAATTCGGCAAGATGAACGCGTGGTGGTAATGGAACGTACCAATTTTCGCTATAGTAAACCCGAAGATTTCACCGAAGGGGTGCCGGATATTGCAACGATTGATGTTTCCTTTATTTCGTTACGCTTAATTTTGCCACCTCTTCATGATATTTTGAAAAAAGGCGGTAGTGTGGTGGCGTTAATTAAGCCGCAATTCGAAGCTGGCAAAGAGTTTGTTGGGAAAAAAGGAATCGTGCGTGATCCAGAAACCCATCAAATGGTTGTGGAGGAAATTACACGCTTTGCCATGAATAACGGTTATGATGTGAAAAACTTAGATTTTTCACCAATCACTGGTGGCGAAGGAAACATTGAATTTTTGGCACACTTAGTTTCTGTTGAAGGAGAAGGATCCTATCAAGCAACAGAATCCATTGAAGAAGTTGTCGCGCATGCGCATCAAAAATTAGCGGAATGATGAGAAAAGTTAGAAGAAAGAAGTGGACGCCTATAGGTGAAAGCTTCTTTTTTGTATAAATCTAGTAATTCATCTTTTAAAATGCATAAAAATAAGCTATGATGAGGGCAAGAGTAAACTGAAAAGGAGAGCGGCGCCATGAGAAAGCAAGATAGACACCGTTTAATTACACGTTTATTGACTGAAAAAAATATTCAAAAGCAAGAAGATTTTGTCAACTACTTACAAGAAAAGGGCGTAGCTGTAACACAAGCAACAATTTCTCGCGACATTAAAGATATGAAACTAATTAAAGTTCCTTCTGCAGAAGGGGGTTATCGGTATAGCCTTCCATTAGAAACACAAGCTAATACGAGTGCTAAACTTGCAAAGCTTTTAAAAGATGCCTTTGTAGCTGCAGAACAAATGGAAAAATATGTCGTATTACGAACCATTCCTGGCAATGCGGCGGCGTGTGGTAGTTTAATCGAAAAGAATTACCAAGAGAAACTTTTTGCCGTCATCAACGATGATGATAGTGTTCTCATGATTGCACGAACTGAGGAGGCGGCAGAAAAACTTCATAAAGAGCTGCTAAGCTATCTATAAAGAATGAGGTGAACAAGATGTTACAAGAACTTTCCGTGAAAAATTTTGCGATTATCTCTTCGTTACAATTAGAGTTTCAAATGGGTATGACCGTTTTAACGGGAGAAACGGGTGCGGGGAAATCCATCATTATTGATGCAATGGGATTACTCACAGGCGGACGCGGCTCCAGTGATTATATTCGTCAAGGAGCAAATAAATGCACCTTAGAAGGACTTTTTTCAATGCCGAAAAGTCAAGAATTAAAGCAATTATTAGAAGAATTAGGTATTGAAACAGAAGAAGATTCTTTAGTGATTCAACGAGATATTTCCGCTTCTGGTAAAAATGTTTGCCGTGTCAACGGACGAATTGTCAACATTACTAATTTAAAAAGAATTGGGGAATATTTAGTAGATATTCATGGCCAAAATGAACATCAAGAATTGATGCAAAGTGAACGTCATATTGATATGTTAGATGAATTTGGTGGGAAAAAACTTTTAGCAGTCAAAGAAAAATATACACGGGCATATCAAGAGTATCGCGCACTCGAAGCCAAAGTCAGAAAGCGACAAAAAAATGAAAAAGAGTTTGCCCAAAGAATGGACATGCTTCATTTTCAAAGTGATGAAATTGCTAGTGCCCAGTTGGTCGCTGGCGAAGAAGAACAATTGCTAGAAGAACGCAATAAACTGAACAATTTTCAAAAGATTGCTGATGCACTGACGATTAGTTATGCCGCACTAAATGGTGAAGACGATAGTAGTTTGGATAAAATCGGAACAAGTATGAATGAACTCGCTTCGATTGAATCCCTTGATCCAGAATATAAATCATTGTCAGATACTGTTCAAAATGCTTACTACTTACTACAAGAAGCTAGTGGAGATCTTTCTAGGTTGATTGATGGCTTAGAACTAGATGAAGGCCGCTTGAATGAAGTAGAAAATCGTTTGGAATTAATCCGTCAAATGAAACGTAAATATGGTGATTCGATCGAAACGATTTTATCTTACTATGAAGAAATCACCAAAGAGTTAGCAGAGGCTGATTTTTTGGAAGGTGGTACAGGTGACTTAGAAGCGTTGCTTGCAGAGAAACAACAAGCGGCTCATCAACAAGCGTTAGCTTTACGAAAAGAACGAAAGCGCCTAGCCAAAGAGCTCGAACAACAAATTTTAACCGAATTAAAAGAACTATATTTGGAGCGAACTGAATTTGAAGTCCGCTTTACAGAACTTGAGCATTTACAAGAAAATGGCTTAGACGGAGTAGAATTTTATATTACTACTAACCCAGGGGAACCATTAAAACCGTTAGTTCGGGTGGCTTCTGGCGGAGAACTTTCGCGAGTGATGCTGGCTATGAAAACAATCTTTTCTCAAACGCAAGGGATCACTAGTATTGTTTTTGATGAAGTGGATACAGGAGTCAGTGGCCGAGTAGCACAGGCGATTGCCGATAAAATTTATCAAATTTCAGAAAATTCGCAGGTGTTGTGTATCACGCACTTGCCACAAGTGGCGGCCGTTGCCGATGAACATTATTTTATTGAAAAAGAAATCGTGGCGGGTCGGACAGAAACAAGCGTCCGAATTTTATCTGAAAAAGAGCGAGTAAACGAAATTGCGCGTATGCTCGCAGGAAGTGAAATTACGAAATTAACCATTGAACATGCACAAGAGCTGTTGGCGATGGCGAAAAAATAGCCGCTCTATTTGAGCAAGTAAAAAAACAGCCCCTTCAATTGATAGAATGAGCCGACCCCCAAAAGTTAGACCTAGAAATCTAACTTTTGGAGGTTTTTTTGTATGGCAAAATACAGTTTTGAATTTAAACTTAAACTTGTTTATGACTACTTATCTGGTCAAGGAGGTCTAAGGTTTCTCGCAAAGAAGTATGGGTTTAAAGATAGTTCTCAAATAAGCAAATGGATAAATGCCTATAAGGAACTTGGTGAAGAAGGCCTACTTCGCAGTCAAAAAAATAAGAATTACTCTGTTCAATTTAAGCTAGATGCGATAGAGTTATATTTAACAACAGAGTTGTCCTATCAAGAAGTAGCTAATCTTCTAAAAATGAACAATCCATCATTGATTGCGAATTGGCTTAGAACGTATCAGAAGTTTGGTATAGAGGGACTCTCTAAACAGAAAGGACGTCCACCTACCATGCCTAAGAAGAAACAAAAGGAAAGCCAACCATTACCAAGTGAACGATCTCAAGTAGAGAAACTAGAAAAAGAAAATAGAATGTTAAAAATTGAGAATGCCTATTTAAAAGAATTGAGGAGACTGCGTTTAGAGGACGAACAAAAAATGAACGAATCGCACGAATCATTCACAGTCTCCGAAGACACTTTCGATTAAAAGATATTTTGGAAACCCTAAGGTTTCCAAAATCTACTTACATGTACTGGCAAAAACGCCTCGACAGAACAGCTTCAACACAAATCATTGAAGAAGAAATTCAAGCGATTCGTAAAAAACATCAACATTATGGCTATAGAAGGATGACCCAAGAATTGAAACGACGTGGATTTCAAGTGAATAAAAAGAAAGTCCAGCGATTAATACAAAAGTTAAAGTTACAAGTCAAAGCTTTTACTAAGAAATCCAGAAAATATAATTCCTATAAAGGAACCGTTGGTAAAATCGCTAAAAATTTGATTCGTCGCCGATTTAAAACCTCTGTTCCTCATCAAAAAATTACAACTGATACAACTGAATTTAAGTACTTTGAAGCAGATAACGTAGGCATCTTTCGTCAGAAAAAACTATACTTAGATCCATTTATGGATATGTATAATAGTGAAATTCTAAGCTATAGCCTTTCTACTCAACCAAATGGTAAAACAGTTATGGAAGGTCTGAAAGAAGCAATTTCTCAAACAAATGATTGTCCCTATCGGCGCACCTTTCACTCTGATCAAGGCTGGGCTTATCAAATGAATGTCTATATACAAGCATTAAAGGACAACAATATCTTTCAAAGTATGTCTCGAAAAGGAACCTGTTTAGATAATTCTCCTATGGAGAATTTCTTCAGTATCCTAAAACAAGAAGTGTACTATGGAAAAATCTATCAAAGTCAAAATGAATTGAGAGAAGCAATTGAGAACTACATTTATTATTACAATCATCACCGAATCAAGGAAAAACTTAACTGGAAAAGCCCAGTAGAATTTCGACAATTCAATCAAAAAACTGCATAAAAATAGAGTGGAAAAATCCACTCTATAAAAAGTCTAACTTTTTGGGGTCACTACAGAAGGGGCTGTTTTTTTACTTTTAATGTGTGAAAAAGTTCTCCAGTTTAAAGACTAAGAATCGCTGTTAAAACAGTTGAACCTACAATTGCGATCAGCATTAGCCAAACCACGACTTTCGTGATTTTTGAAAAGCGACTTTGTTCTTTGTCGTTCATAAATGACACGTCCTTTTTAATTTCTGCTAATAGTGTACAACCTTTTCCTGAAAACAGCAACCTAAAGTTATAAGAGATTCTTTTTCTTTAAAATTCGAATACTAATTACGCAGATTAAGGTAGTGATAGCAAAAATAATCCAAAAAGAATATTCATGCTCTGCAAAAGGGAGTTTCACATTCATGCCGTAAATTCCTCCGATGATGGTCGGAATGGTCAAGACAATTGTTAAGGATGTTAAAATTTTCATGACATTATTTAAGTTATTTGAAACGATTGCTGAAAAAGTATTACTAATGTTATCAACTAATTTTAGTTGTATTTTAGTCGTATTCAGTCCTTGTTCTAGTTCAATCAGAATATCCCTTAAAAATGGCAAATGTTTTTCTGGATGATTAAAAATTTCAGCGCTATATAAACGTTTTAATACTTTTAAATTATCCGTTAAAGCTGCTTCGAAATAAACTAGACTTTTTTGAATGTCCATTATCTGATACAATTGACTATTTTCTGTGGCTACTTGGAGCTCTCCTTCAAGTTTGTTGGTTTGTTGGATAAGTGCTTGTAAGTTTTTATTGAAGGAAAGGGCCATTTTCCATGAAAGGGCTAAAATTAAGGCCTTTTCAATAGAAAGATTTTGATGCGTGAACGCCTCTTTTTGGATCCCATGAACGATGTCGTTAGGCCCATTGCTAACAGTAATTAGTTTGTTATTGACGGTTGCGATTAAAGCAATCGGCACCGTTTCTACTTGCAGATAGCCACTAGGACTGATACTAGCTTTGGGATAACGAAATAAAAGTAACGTAGGCGTTTGTAATTTTTCGTGGCGGAAACCTTCCACTCGAGCATTTTCTTCATCATCTAAAACGCCGGTAAGATAATCTGTTGGTAAGTGGTATTGATTGACGAGACGCTCGATTTCTTCTTCTGTAGGAGATTCTACCGAAATCCAACTTAGGGCTTCATCGTCTGGTGAACAAGGTTCAAAATAGTCATTTTTCAATAATAAATAATTAATCAAAAGATTCACCCCGAATCAACATTTTTTGTTCTAAATCCATTATAATAGAAGTATGACACAATACGAGAAGAAAAGCTTATAAAAAACATTCAAAAATAAGTGGCCGCGATAGGTGAGGCCTCGTTTTGAAAATGGTTTGATAAGTAATCCGTTTTTTATATGAAAAAGCAAGCAAAAAGGGCTTTTAGCACATATATTTAAACGAAATGAAACATCTGTGTAACGTTGATGAAGTATAGTTATAGCAGGTGGAATGAAAGGATTTGTTGAGAGAATGGTGTCGTTTTCGGCAATAATGTTATTTTGGTATATTTTTCCGGTAATTGTGCTCTTTGCGTGCAATTTTCTCGTGTCCACTTTTTCCCTAACGGAACGTTGGAAAATAAAAGCACCGGATTTGGCCATTCCGTTTTTATTCATAGGGATCCATGAGTTATCCAAAGATAGTTATGATGAATCGATTATGCCGTATTTTGTGATTTCTATTTTGTTATTAGGAGTCGCTGTTGCCCTGTTTCAAGCTTATTATTATGGAGAGATTTTATATAGACGATATTTCAAGATGTTTTGGCGGTTGACGTTTTTACTAACGTTTGTGTTGTATGTGTTGCTTATCTTGCTAAATATCAGTCATTATCTACTGTAATAAAGCGTGGAGACAATAGGGGAAATACGCTGTGGGAAAATGTCCCCCACAACTCCCCACTCCGTGGGGTTTTTTTGTTATTTTGGGGGTTATTTGATAAAAAACATAGTAAAAACCTTGTTATAATAACATTTTTTGTTGGATGATGCTTGTTACATAAAACCCTGTAAATATTACAGAAATTTTAAATAACAGTTAAAAAATAGAAGTTTTTAGATTTATAGTGGTAGAAAGTGGTGGGATGTGGTAGACTTGTTCTATCAAGTGGAAAAGCGGGTGTATTGGCTATGCTTATGGGTGAATACCAACATAATATCGATGCCAAAGGCCGCCTAATCGTTCCATCAAAGTTTCGTGAGGAACTTGGTGAAAAATTTGTGGTAACGAGAGGGATGGATGGCTGTTTATTTGGTTATCCTTTAAATGAATGGTCACAACTTGAAGCAAAACTTCAAGAAATGCCCTTAGCTAAGAAAGATGCACGTACCTTTGTACGATTCTTTTATTCCGCTGCAACAGAATGTGAGATTGATAAGCAAGGTCGTATCAATATTCCAGCGAATTTACGAACACATGCCAGTTTAGAAAAAGGCTGTGTTGTTATCGGCGTCTCTAACCGAATTGAAATTTGGAGTGACGAACGTTGGCATGCATTCTCTGATGAAGCTGAAGAAAACTTTGATGAATTAGCAGAAACAATGATTGATTTTGGATTTTAGGAATGAGGCAAATGATGACTGAAGAATTTCGCCATTACACCGTTCTTTTAAAAGAAACAGTGGATGGATTACAAGTGAAGCCGGATGGCGTATACGTAGATTGCACACTCGGTGGTGCCGGACATAGTGAATACTTACTGACACAATTGAATGAGCGCGGTCATTTATATGCCTTTGATCAAGACCAAAAAGCGTTGGCACATGCTAAGACTCGTTTGCAGAAATATGTAGACAAAGGTCAAGTGACCTTCATCAAATCAAATTTTAGAAATATTAAAGAAGAATTGGCAGAACACGGGGTGTTCCACGTTGATGGGATTCTATACGATTTAGGTGTTTCTTCACCACAATTAGATGAAGCAGAACGTGGTTTTAGCTATCATCAAGACGCGCCCTTAGATATGCGCATGGATCAAGATGCACCCTTGACGGCTCGCGAAGTGGTGAATACGTATAGCTATAGTGAGTTAGTAAAAATTTTCTTTCGTTATGGGGAAGAGAAATTTTCGAAACAGATTGCTCGAGAAATTGAACGTGTTCGCGAAAAGCAACCAATTGAAACAACAGGCGAACTCGTTGAGATTATTAAGACGGCGATTCCAGCTCCAGCAAGACGCAAAGGTGGACATCCTGCAAAACGAATTTTCCAAGCAATTCGCATTGCCGTTAATGATGAATTAGGGGCAGTTGAAGAGTCGCTAGAACAAGCAATTGATTTGCTAGCGAAAAATGGCAGAATCAGTGTGATTACGTTCCATTCGTTAGAAGATCGTATCGTTAAAACAATGTTTAAAGAATACAGTACGGTACAAGATTTGCCACCAGGCATTCCAGTGGTACCAGAAGAATTTCAACCAGAATTAAAAGTAATTACCAGAAAACCAATTTTACCAAGTGACAGTGAGTTATCTGAGAATAATCGTTCACGAAGTGCGAAGTTACGCATTGCCGAAAAAATAAAATCTAGATAGAGAGAGGGGTAGACACATGGCTGAATTGAAGAAAGTAAATGATTTCCATTATGAAGCACCAGAAATGGATCAGCCAACTGTGGCAACAGAGCAAGACAGAAAAATGCAAGAGGAAACACTACCTGTCCCCACTCTATTACCCAAAAAGAAACTAAAAAATGTCTCTTTACTAGAAAAATTAATCGGTGTTGTATTAGTTTGTGCAACGATTGGTATTGCAATTGCGACAATTCAAGTAAGAACGACAATTGTCCAAACCATGAACGATATTACAGAAACACAAGCAGTCATTAAAGAAAAGGAAGATAACGCTTTGAAATTGGAACAAGAAAGAAGCGAACTTTCTAAATCAGATCGAATCAAAGATGTCGCTAAAAAACAAGGACTAGAAAATAACGGCGACAATGTTAGGACTGTTAAATAATGAGTAAAAGACATAAATTTAAACAATTCATGAAAAAGAAAAACTTAAATCCGATGAACAATCGTAAAAAAGTAGGCATCATTTTATTCGCTACGAGTATTGGATTGTTCTTTTTATTTGCCTTTAGAACGACATACATTGTGGCAACAGGCAAAGTAGCCGGTGTATCACTAAAGGAAAAAACAGCTTCTCTATATGAAGGAAGCCAAGTGGTAAAAGCTAAGCGAGGATCAATTTTAGATCGATATGGTAATCCAATCGCAGAAGATGCTACTTCTTATTCGTTATATGTCGTATTATCAAAAAAATATACGGGACAAAATAATGAAAAGCTATATGCGGAGAAAAAAGACTTCGATGATATTGCTGAAATTTTAGCGAAATATACCAAACTAGACAAAAAAACAGCATTGAAATACTTGAATAATGGGATCCATGAAGATGGGTCAACACAATATCAAGTGGAGTTTGGTACGGGTGGTCAAAATATTACCTTGGAAACACGCCAAAAAATTGAAGCAGATTTGAAAAAGAAAAAAATCTCAGGTGTTTATTTCAATGAACATCCAGCCAGATTATATCCCAATGGGCAGTTTGCTTCTCACTTTATTGGCTATACAAAAGCAGCCAATCCAGATGATGATAAAGAAGGCTTAGTAGGCGCGATGGGACTAGAACAGGCCTATAATGATATTTTAAGCGGAACCGATGGCCGTGTGTATTTTGAAAAAGATATTTACGGTAATGCCTTACCAGGAACTGTGGCGGAAGAGAAAAAAGCAGTGGATGGTCAAGATATTTACACAACGCTAGATAGTCGCTTGCAAAATACCTTAGAAGATTTGATGACGCAAGTTAATGAAAAATATGAACCAGTTTCCATGACTGCCATGTTAATGGAAGCAAAAACAGGCGAAATTGTTGCCATGTCTCAACGGCCAACATTTAATCCTGAAACGAAACAAGGATTAGACAATAATGGCACGTGGCAGAACCTATTGGTTGAAAGTCCGTATGAACCTGGTTCAACGCTTAAATTATTTACGTCGGCGGCTGCCATTGAGCAAGGATTGTTTAATCCAAATGAATCATTTAACCGTATAGGTGGTATCACTGTTGGTGACACCACGATTAACGACCATGATGTCGGCAATTTAAAAGACAAAACGTCTTTAACTTATCGTCAAGCTATTTCTTGGTCTAGTAATATCGGAATGGTGAACTTGGAACAACGAATGGGTGGCGACAAGTGGGTCGAATATTTGAAAAAATTTGGGTTTGGTTCAAGCACACATTCAGGTTTAACTTCAGAACACACTGGGAAACTTCCAGATAATAATATTGTTGATCGGGCCAATTCAGCTTTTGGTCAAGGGATTACGGTTACTAATTTCCAAATGATGAAAGGTTTCTCAGCTATTGCAAATGACGGTTCAATGTTGCAACCTCATTACATCAGCAAAATTGTTGACAAAAATACAGGAAAAGAAACGATTACGGAACCACAAATCGTAGGAACCCCAATCAAAGCGCAAACAGCTCAACAGATTCGTACGTACATGATTGATACTGTTGAAGACCCGACTTACGGGATTGCGTATGATATTTATAAAGTACCAGGCTATCATGTTGCTGCCAAAACAGGAACTGCCCAGATTTCAGATGGTAAAGGGTACGTTGATGGAGCAAGTCAAGTCTTGTCTTCTGTAGTGGAAATGGTCCCAGCGGATAATCCTGAATATGTTTTGTATATTACACTTAGACAAGCAAAATCAGGTTCGCCTTCAGAAGCAATGGCGGCAATTGCAAACCCATTAATGAAATTAGCGTTAGACATTAAAGAGACAGATCCGGAAACAACGAAAGTAGCTTCTGATAAAGTCACAGTTGCTGATTATAAAAACATGACACCAGCGGAAGCGTTGGCCAATGCCAAAGTGAACGGGGTGGATCCTGTGATTATCGGTGATGGTGAAAAAATCAAGAAACAATCAACACCGTCTGGTCAAACATTAATGCCTAATCAGAAATTGATTTTGATCACAAATGGAACGAACTATATGCCTGATTTAACCGGCTGGTCGAAGAGCGATGTTACCAAGTTTGGCGATCTATTAGGTTTGACTGTCGAGTTTAAAGGTGAAGGCTATGTGACGAAACAAAGTATCGCTGCTGAAACTGAAATTACGGAGAAAAAATTAACCGTGACTTTAGAAGGCACAGAATAATAACGTAGAATAATTAGGAGAGATAACATGGAGTGGACACAGATTTTTATTCCCATAGTGGTGAGTTTTGCCATTACAGTGAGCGTAATGCCACTATTCATTGGCTATTTTCAAATTAAAAAACAAGGGCAGGTTACTCGTGAAGATGGCCCAACTTGGCATAGCGTGAAAACAGGTACCCCTACAATGGGGGGAGTCGTTTTCCTTGTAGCCAGCTTGATTACTTCGCTAGCAATGGGGTTGTTCTTCCACCAATTTACACCGTCTCTACTAATTATTCTATTTATTTTAGTATTATACGGTTTGCTAGGTTATTTAGATGATTTCATTAAAGTCTTTAAAAAACGGAACATGGGCTTGAATTCTCGTCAAAAATTAATTGGTCAAATTTTTGGTGGGTTGGTTTTCTACTTTGTTTATCGAAGTGAAGGCTTTTCAGACACCTTAGATTTGTTTGGATTAGCAGAAGTTCCGTTAGGTATTTTTTATGGCGTGTTTATTATTTTTTGGTTAGTCGGTTTTTCTAATGCCGTGAATTTGACAGATGGGATTGACGGCTTAGTTGCTGGTTTAGGAACAATTTCATTCGGTACTTATGCAATTATTGCCTGGAAACAACAACAATTTGATGTTGTGATTATCTGCCTAAGTGTGATTGGTGGGCTGATTGGCTTTTTCCCTTATAATAGAAAACCAGCAAAAATCTTCATGGGTGATGTTGGTTCATTAGCATTAGGTGGATTGTTAGCAGCAATTTCAATTATTTTGCATCAAGAATGGACGCTACTTTTAATTGGACTTGTCTACGTTTGTGAAACAGCAAGTGTTATTTTACAAGTTGCTTCATTTAAATTATTTGGTCGACGGATTTTTAAAATGTCACCAATTCATCACCATTTTGAAATGTGTGGTTGGTCTGAATGGAAAATTGATTTTGTCTTTTGGTCTGTCGGTTTAATCTGTTCAGGAATCACATTATGGATTCTTTTCTAATCTATCAAAGGGGAAATTGACAATGAAAAAAATAACAACCTATCAAAACAAAAAAGTGTTGGTTTTAGGACTAGCTAAAAGTGGTGTCAGCGCAGCGAAACTCTTACATGAGTTAGGTGCGCTCGTTACCGTTAATGACGCAAAACAATTTGATCAAAACCCTGACGCCCAAGATTTATTAACCTTGGGTATTCGTGTTGTTACAGGGGGGCATCCAATTGAATTGTTGGATGAAGAATTTGAACTAATCGTTAAAAATCCTGGTATTCCTTATACAAATCCACTTGTGGCAGAAGCACTAACTCGGAAAATTCCTATCATAACTGAGGTGGAATTAGCAGGTCAAATTGCCGAATGTCCAATTGTCGGCATTACGGGCACCAATGGTAAAACAACCACGACCACGATGATTGGTTTACTGCTAAACGCTGACAGAACGGCTGGTGAGGCACGTTTGGCGGGAAATATTGGTTTTCCAGCGAGTACGGTGGCTCAAGAAGCAACAGCCAAGGATGATCTTGTGATGGAACTTTCTAGTTTTCAGTTAATGGGAATTGAGACGTTTCACCCACAAATTGCAGTAATTACAAATATTTTTGAAGCACACTTGGATTATCATGGTTCGCGGAAAGAATATGTTGCTGCAAAATGGGCCATTCAAAAAAACATGACCGCAGAGGACACCTTGATTTTAAATTGGAATCAAGTAGAGCTTCAAACGTTAGCCAAAACCACAGCTGCCAACGTATTGCCTTTTTCAACGAAAGAAGCAGTAGAAGGGGCTTATCTTTTAGATGGGAAATTATATTTTAATGAAGAATATATTATGCCCGCCGATGAGTTAGGTATTCCTGGCAGTCACAATATTGAAAATGCACTCGCAGCGATTTGTGTAGCTAAATTAAAAAATGTATCGAATGTTCAGATTAGACAAACTTTGAAAAACTTTTCGGGCGTTCCCCATCGAACGCAATTTGTTGGCGAAGTTCAGCAAAGACGTTTTTATAACGATTCAAAAGCAACCAATATTTTAGCTACAGAGATGGCGTTAAGTGGGTTTGACAACCAAAAGCTACTTTTACTTGCGGGTGGCTTGGATCGCGGTAACTCATTTGATGAATTGGTTCCTGCTCTGCTGGGACTCAAAGCAATTGTTTTATTTGGAGAAACCAAAGAAAAATTGGCGGAAGCTGCTAAAAAAGCGAACATTGAAACAATTTTATTTGCTGAAAATGTTCAAACGGCGGTTACCATTGCCTTTGATTATTCGGAAAAAGATGATACTATTTTACTATCACCTGCTTGCGCAAGTTGGGACCAATACCCGAATTTTGAAGTACGCGGGGAAGCCTTTATGCAAGCTGTTCAACAATTAAAAGAAAGTGAAATGTGAGAAAATGAAGATACTAGTAACTGGTGGTGGCACAGGTGGGCATATCTATCCTGCGTTATCCTTCGTCGAACACGTCAAAAAAGAAGCACCTGCAACAGAATTCTTGTATGTGGGAACAGAAAATGGTCTAGAAAGTCAAATTGTGCCAAAGGCGAAAATTCCATTTAAAACGATTAAAATTCAAGGATTCAAGCGTTCGCTAAGTCCTCAAAATTTTAAAACAATTTATTTATTTTTAACAAGCATTAATAAAGCAAAAAAAATTATTCGTGAATTTCAACCAGATGTGGTCATTGGTACAGGCGGTTATGTTTCTGGTGCAGTGGTTTATGCGGCCCACCAATTAAAAATACCGACAATTATTCATGAACAAAATAGTATCCCTGGAATGACAAATAAATTTTTAAGTCGTTATGTGGATAAAATTGCAATTTGTTTTCCAGATGTCGCTAGTTTTTTCCCGAAAGAAAAAACAATTTTAACAGGGAACCCGCGGGGACAAGAAGTCGTAACGGTGGAAAAATCAGCTATTTTATCAGAGTTTGGCTTGGATCCAGCAAAGAAAACGGTGGTTTTATTTGGCGGAAGTCGTGGCGCCTTGAAAATCAATCAAGCGTTTGAACAGGCCTTTCCTTTGTTTGAAGAGAGAGAGTATCAAGTTTTATACGCTTCAGGAGAAAGATATTATCAGGAACTTCAAGAAAGTCTAAAGCTTTCTGAAAAGAAATTGACAAACATAAGTGTGCAACCGTATATTGATAAAATGGTTGAAGTGATGGCTAATACCGATTTAATGGTGGGACGTGCAGGAGCAACCTCAATTGCGGAGTTCACCGCATTAGGATTACCAGCAATTTTAATTCCGAGTCCTTACGTCACGAATGATCATCAAACGAAAAACGCGCAAAGCTTAGTAAAAGTTGGTGCTGTTGAAATGATTCCAGATGCAGAATTGACCGGCGCTCGTTTAGTTGCGGCAATAGATGATATTTTATTAAACAATGAAAAAAGACAACAGATGGCAACGGCGTCCAAAGGGGAAGGCATCCCAGATGCAAGTGATCGTTTGTATCAAGTTGTGAAAACGTTAGTCTGAGATAGGAGGTGTGGAAGATTAGTAACGAGAACGATATATTCAAAAAAAGAAAACCATTACCTCCAAAAAAATCGGAAGAGTCTCAACCTGAACTGACACCTTGGCAAAAACAAAACCAAGAATATTTGAAGAAGCAAGCGGAAGAAGCTGCTTCAAAAGGTGAAAACGAACAAGCAGAAGTCACCATCACTTTACAAGAACAAAGTCAAGAAGAGCCTCAACAACATCTTCCACAAGAAACAGTGGAAGAAGAGGAGCATTTTGCAGATCGTTTACCGAACGTTAAGAAAACACGGAACAAGCGCTTATATAGGCGTTTAGCCTTTATTTTAACTTGTTTAGGGACAGCCATTTTAGTGGCATTGTATTTTGTTTCGCCTCTTAGTCGATTGAGTGAAGTAACAGTTTCAGGTAACAAAAGTGTGGAGAGCCAAGCGATTATTCAGCAGTCAAAACTTGAAACGGGCAGTGGCTTATGGGAGCAGTATTCAAATAGAAATTATTTTTCTGCAAATATTCAGAAAAAGTTTCCAATTATAAAAAAGGCGAACATTAAGTTAAATGGTATTAATTCATTTAAAATTGATATTCAAGAGTATCAAATTGTCGCTCTTGCTGCGACTAAAGGCGGCTATCATCCGATTTTAGAGAATGGTAAAACTTTGGCGGAAACCACCAAAGCTGCTGAAAGTGGCAAACCAATTTTTGAGAATTTCAAAGAGGATAAATTAATCCCTGAATTAATGGCCTCTTACAACAAATTACCTCAAGAAATTAAACAAGGAATTTCAGAAATTAAATATGCACCATCCAAAACCAATAAAGACTTGATTAATGTCTATATGAATGATGGAAATCGAGTGATTGTTAATATTTCTGATTTAAGTGAAAAAATGGCTTATTATTCACAAGTAGCCGAGCAAATGGACAAACCTGGAATCGTTGATATGGAAGTCGGCATTTTTTCTTATCCGTATGAAAAAGAAAGTGAAGAAACGGGTAGTGAAGTTTCCGAAGATTCAGCGGTTGAAAATCAAGAAGTTGTGGACCCAAATGCAGGCGTAGCAACGGATGAAGCGAATAACGGTACGCCGACAAATGGAGAAAATCAAGAAGTGCAACAAGCAGAATAAGTTTTTTACAAAAATGTTTCAAAAATTAACGAACAAATTCGTATAATCTGCTTTCTAAAACCCCCATTTTTATGGTAAAATTGGAAGAAGTGAATAATACTAAAAAAGAGATAGTTAAACGGACGCCTTTGTCCGCTTAGATATTGGAATTAATAGGAGGAGGAATTCCGTTCATGGCAAAAACAGGAATGTATGTAGGCCTCGATATTGGTACAACTTCTGTCAAAGTAGTTGTCGCTGAATATATTGAAGGTCAAATGAACATCATCGGCGTTGGAAATGCAAAATCAGACGGTTTGAATCGAGGGATTGTCGTCGATATTGATCAAACAGTTCAAGCAATCCAACGGGCCGTTCGACAAGCCGAAGAAAAAGCCGGCATTCAAATTAAAAGCGTAAATGTTGGATTACCAGCGAATTTATTAGAAGTAGAAAGCTGTCAAGGAATGATAGCTGTTAGCAGTGAATCAAAAGAAATTACAGATGAGGATGTGCGCAACGTCGCATCTGCAGCTTTGGTTCGTTCAACTCCTCCTGAACGTCAAATTGTTGCAATCTTACCGCAAGACTTTACCGTCGACGGCTTTGAAGGCATCAAAGACCCACGTGGAATGCTTGGCGTTCGCATGGAGATGTTTGGCGTTGTCTATACTGGACCAAAAACAATCATCCATAACATCCGTAAATGTGTTGAAAAAGCTGGCTTAGGAATTAACGAATTAGTGATTACACCGCTTGCTTTAACGGAAACAATTTTAACAGATGGCGAAAAAGACTTTGGAACAATTGTCATTGATATGGGTGGCGGTCAAACAACGACATCTGTTATCCACGACAAACAATTGAAATTTACTCATGTTAACCAAGAAGGCGGCGAGTTCATCACGAAAGATATCTCAATCGTATTGAATACTTCTTTTAACAACGCCGAAGCCTTAAAAATTAATTATGGGGATGCTTATCCAGAAAGAACTTCAGCAAACGAAGAGTTTCCTGTTGATGTTATCGGTAAGTCAGAGCCTGTAAGAGTGGACGAACGTTACCTTTCAGAAATTATTGAAGCGCGTGTGGAACAAATTTTGAGAAAATCAAAAGAAGTTCTGGATGAAATTGATGCGTTTGAATTACCTGGAGGCGTTGTGTTAACTGGTGGCGCCGCTAGTATGCCAGGTATTGTCGATTTGGCGCAAGAGATTTTTGAAGCCAACGTAAAACTATACGTACCAAATCACATGGGCTTACGTAACCCAGTCTTTGCTAATGTCATTAGCATTGTGGAATATTCAGCGCAACTAAACGATATTTATCACATTGCCAAATATGCAATCCCTGGTGAAAAATCGAAACCAGCACAATCAGTCGCTGTCCAACAAGAAGTTCGCTATGACACATATGCTGAACAGCCTCAAGAAGAATACGAAGAATTCAACGAACGTGAGTCTGGTGAAAAAGTGACAGGCAAAATCAAAGACTTCTTCTCGAACATTTTCGACTAATCACACAAACAGGAGGATACGATATCATGGAATTTTCATTAGACAATAACATTAACAACGGTGCAGTCATTAAAGTTATCGGTGTAGGTGGCGGCGGCGGAAACGCTGTAAACCGTATGATCGAAGAAAACGTTAAAGGCGTGGAATTTATCACAGCCAATACAGACGTTCAAGCATTAAAACATTCAAAAGCAGAAACAGTGATTCAATTAGGCCCTAAATACACTCGTGGTTTAGGTGCCGGTTCACAACCTGAAGTTGGCCAAAAAGCTGCAGAAGAAAGTGAACAAGTGATTTCAGAATCATTACAAGGCGCGGATATGATTTTCATTACTGCTGGTATGGGTGGCGGAACTGGTACAGGTGCTGCGCCAGTAGTTGCAAAAATCGCTAAAGAATTAGGCGCTTTAACAGTTGGTGTAGTAACTCGTCCATTTAGTTTTGAAGGTCCAAAACGTGGTCGTTTTGCTGCTGAAGGAATTGCCTTATTAAAAGAAAACGTTGATACACTATTAATTATCTCAAATAACCGCTTATTAGAAGTCGTTGACAAGAAAACGCCAATGCTTGAAGCATTTAGAGAAGCTGATAATGTATTACGTCAAGGTGTTCAAGGGATTTCAGATTTAATCACTGCACCAGGTTACGTAAACTTGGACTTTGCTGACGTGAAAACAGTGATGGAAAACCAAGGAACAGCTTTAATGGGAATTGGTGTAGCGAGCGGCGAAGAACGTGTAATTGAAGCAACGAAAAAAGCTATTTCTTCACCATTGTTAGAAACATCAATCGATGGTGCGGAACAAGTCTTATTAAACATTACTGGTGGCTTAGATATGACCTTGTTTGAAGCGCAAGATGCTTCAGATATCGTTACAAATGCTGCTTCAGGTGATGTGAACATCATCCTAGGTACATCAATTAACGAAGATTTAGGCGACGAAATTCGTGTAACAGTAATCGCTACAGGTATTGATGAATCAAAAAAGGATAGAAAACCGCACCGTCAAACAAGACAAGCGGTTCAACCAATGCAACAAACAACTCAATCTGTGGAAATGGATCAACCAAAATCACAAGAAGAAGCAAGTGCTTTTGGCGATTGGGATATTCGCAGAGAACAAAATACACGTCCAAAAGTTGATGAATCTTCATTAGAACAAGTAGACAAAAAAGAATTTGACACATTCCACCGTGAAGAACCAAATCACAATGATGACGAATTAAGTACGCCACCATTTTTCCGCAGAAAACGATAAGGAGCATCGATTAGAAATGATAGCTGAAAACTTAACAAATATTAATAATCAACTTCAGCTAGCATGCAAAAGCTCACAGCGCTCTGTTGCTGATGTGACAATGATTGGCGTCACTAAATCAGTAGGAATTGAGGAAGCAGCAGAGCTTGTTCAGCTTGGTGTCCAGAATTTAGCTGAAAACCGAGTAGATAAGTTACTAGAAAAGAAAGCTGGATTGGAAAAATTTAATGATATTCAGTGGCATTTAATTGGTAATTTACAACGTAGGAAGGTAAAATTAATTATTAATGAGATAGATTATTTTCATGCATTAGATAGTCTGAGTCTAGCCAAAGAAATTCAAAAAAGAGCAACGAAAGTTATTCGTTGTTTTGTTGAAGTGAATATAACTGGGGAAGAAAGCAAGCACGGCTTTCGTAAAGAAGACGTCTTACCTTTCATTCAAGAACTTGCTGATTTGGACAAAATTCAAATCGTCGGTCTAATGACTATGGCACCTTTTGGGGCAAGTGAAGAAGTATTACATGCAACATTTAGAGAATTAAAAGAGCTGCAAATGACCGTAAATGAGAAACATTTATCTTTTGCTCCTTGTACAGAACTTAGCATGGGAATGAGTAACGATTTCCCAATCGCAGTTGAAGAAGGTGCAACTTTTATACGAATCGGAACAGCGTTATTCAGAGATGCGTAAAGGAGAGGAATTTATGTCAATTTTTAACAAGGATGCGTTATCGAGCTTTTTTGGCTTATCTGGCGAAGAAGATGATTATTATGATAACTACGAAGAATATGAAGAGCGCAAAGCAGTTAATGAACCACCGCGTCGTGCAGCTCGGCCTAAACCACAACGCCCTGTTCAACAACAGGAAAGTTACAGTCAGCCAGCTTATACACAACAAAGTGAGCCTGTAGTTGAAAAACCTTCTGCACGCTATCGTTCTGCTGAAGCGCATCAAGAAAGAGACACACAACAAGCTGCTTACACAGAGAAAAAAGTGGTTTCTATGCGTAGTTCTAATCAATCAGCGACTACGAATACAAGACGAGCACAAGAAAGCACCGCCAATGCAAAAACACATAAAATTACTATTATTGAACCACGTGTGTATTCAGAAGCAATGAGCATTGCGAAACATTTATTTGCTGAAGAAGCTGTGCTAGTTAATTTTACATTAGTAGAAGAAGACCAAGCACGACGCATCGTTGATTTCTTAACTGGTACTGTGTATGCTTTAGACGGAGATATTCAGCGCGTTGGCAATGAAATCTTCTTATGCACACCAGCGAATATGGAAATTGATAGTGCGACAGCACAATCTTTAGCCAACAAACAATTCTTTGATTTCTAAGCCTTAGGGAGGTGTTATTATCGCAACACTGATTACTCTATTATACAAAGGCGTTCAAATCTATTCAGGATTACTAGTGATTTACGCGCTACTTTCATGGTTTCCAGGAGCATATGATTCTGCTTTCGGGCGTTTGCTCTCTAGAATTTGTGAACCATACTTAAGTTTGTTTGACCGTTTGAATTTAAGGATTGGAATGGTTGGATTTAACGTAATGGTAGGGATTATTGTCCTTAACCTAGCAGCGGGTGGCTTAGCAGTCATTTTACGAGCTATTGTTTATTAATAACTTTTAGAAAGGATGATTTATCTATGAACGCAAATGTGTATCAACATTTCCGCAAAGATGAACATCCTTTTATTGACACTGTCGGGGATTGGCTAGAGCAAGTGGAGATGCAATACGCGCCTTATTTGACAGACTTTCTTGATCCTAGACAGGCGTATATTTTGGAAACGTTGATTCGACAAAACAGTGATTTATCGTTTACTTTTTATGGTGGTTATGAGCAAGCAGAACGAAAACGCTGCTTGATTTATCCAGCGTATTACATACCAGAAGAGACAGATTTTGGTGTTGTATTATTTGAAATTATTTATCCATCTAAATTTGCGACATTATCTCATGGGAAAATTTTAGGCACCTTGATGAATGTTGGGGTTCGTAGGGAAGCCTTTGGAGATATTATTTCCGATGGTGATAAGTGGCAGGTTTTTATAGCACAAGAAGTAGCTGGCTTCGTTGTTAACCAAGTCGACAAAATTGGTAAAATTACTGTTCGCTTAGAAGAACGGGATTATACACAAATTTTGATACCGAAGGATGGTTGGCAGGAAGAGCGAACGACTATGAGCTCTTTGCGGCTGGATAGTGTGATTTCCGCCGTATTTAATATTTCAAGGCAGCGATCAAAACAATTGATCGAATCTGGTAAAGTAAAAGTCAATTGGACAGAAACGACACGACCAGATTTTGCTTTAGACTTATTAGATATTGTTTCGATACGGGGATTTGGGCGCCTTCAAATTCAAGAATTAGAAGGAAAAACCAAGAAAGAAAAATTTCGTGTCCTCTTAGGGGTATTGAGAAAATAATCTCGAACTTTTGTTTAAGAAAACCATTTTGGCTGTTCATTCAGACGAAGTTGTGTATAATAAAAAAAGTAAGATATTTGCTATTTCAGGATTAGTATGAGAATGTGTTCATAAGGGGTTTTACAAAAATAATCCAAAGAGGTGAAGGAATATGGCATTAACTCCATTAGATATTCAAAACAAAGACTTCTCAACAAAAATGAGAGGCTATAACCAAGACGATGTAGATGACTTTTTAGATCAAGTCACACGTGATTATGAAGATGCATTACAAAAAAATCGTGAACTTGAGAAATCATTAAAACACGCAGAAGAAAAATTACAATACTTCAATGAATTGAAAGATGCATTGAACCAATCAATTATTGTTGCACAAGATACCGCTGATAAAGTGAAATCAAGTGCCAATAAAGAATCAGAAATGATTATCACTTCGGCAGATAACCAAGCCAAAGAAACCTTGGTAGAAGCTGAACGTAAATCAAATGCAATGATTGCAGATGCTGAAGCGAAATCAACACAAATCTTAGCAGAAGCAATTGAACGTGCCCGTCAATTAGCTGGGGAAACAGAAGACTTGAAGAAGAAAACACGTGTCTTCCATCAACGCTTAAGCTTAATGCTTGAAACTCAATTAGAGCAAGTGAAGAGTGAAGAGTGGGAAGAGATTTTAAAGCCTTTTTCTAGTTATGTCGGAGACAAACATACAGCAGTTAAGGAAATTCTTGATGAACAAGACCTTGACAACGAAAATGAAACTGTTGTAAACTCTGAAGAGAACACAGATGCTGTAGTAGAAAAAAAGCCTGTAATTGAAGTCACTGAAGAAACAATTGAAGAAGAATCAAAATAGATAGAACAGAACGTTTAATGTTTATTCTTAGCAGCGAGTCAATGATAGTGAAAGTTTGACAGACACTGGCATTAAACAGATCCTCTATCCTAGATGCAGTTCTGAACACTTGAGTAGGAACTGCCGGATAATTACCGTTATCAATTTCAGAGAAAGTAGGGGTAACTCTACTTTGAATTTGGGTGGTAACACGAGTACTTCGTCCCTTGGGATGGAGTACTCTTTTTTTATCTACTTTTATCAGCTATCGTTCATCTTTAGTATGAACTAACACAATTAAATCGATAAAATGAAAGCGAGGCAAATGCATATGAAAATGAAAGAAACATTGCAATTAGGAAAAACAGCTTTTCCAATGCGTGGGAACTTGCCAAACCGTGAAGCAGAATGGCAAAAAGACTGGGAAGAAAAAGGCTTATATGAACAACGTCAAAAATTAAACGAAGGAAAACCAACCTTTGTTTTACATGATGGCCCTCCGTATGCAAACGGAAATATTCATTTAGGACATTCTTTGAATAAAATCAGTAAAGATATTATTATTCGTTCAAAATCAATGTCTGGTTTCCGTTCTCCTTATGTGCCTGGTTGGGATACTCATGGTTTACCAATTGAGCAAGTGTTAACCAATAAAGGGGTTAAACGTAAAGAAATGACTGTCGCTGAGTATCGCGAAAAATGTAAAGAGTATGCCTTATCACAAGTCGATAAACAACGTAACGATTTTAAACGTTTAGGTGTGTCAGGCGATTGGGAACATCCATACATTACGTTAGATCCAGAGTATGAAGCAGCAGAAATTTGTGTTTTTGGTAAGATGGCAGAAAAAGGCTATATTTATAAAGGCTTAAAACCAATTTATTGGTCTCCTTCAAGTGAATCTTCTTTAGCAGAAGCAGAAATTGAATACAAAGATGTAAAATCACCTTCTATTTACGTAGCTTTTAATGTGGCCGATGGTAAAGGTCTTTTAGATAACGAGACAGCCTTCGTCATCTGGACGACAACCCCTTGGACATTACCAGCCAACTTAGGTATTTCAGTTAATCCTGATTTTACGTATGTTGAAGTGAAGGCAGACGGTCGTAAATTTGTAATTGCTAAAGATTTATTAGCAACAGTTAAAGAAGCGGTTGGTTGGGAAGAAGTAGAAGTCTTGCGAGAATTTTCTGGTGAAAAATTAGATCGTATGACAGCTCAACATCCATTCTATGATCGAACATCACTTGTTATGCTAGGCGACCACGTGACGCTAGATGCCGGGACTGGCTTAGTTCATACCGCACCAGGACATGGTGAAGATGACTATATCGTTAGCCGTAAATATGATTTACCTGTTATTTCTCCTGTTGACAGCCGTGGGGTCTTTACAGATGAAGCACCTGGTTTTGAAGGAATTTTCTATGACAAAGCGAATCCAATGATTACTGAGTTATTAGAAGAAAAAGGCGCGTTATTAAAATTAGATTTCTTTACGCATAGTTATCCACATGATTGGCGTACCAAAAAACCAGTTATCTACCGTGCAACGCCACAATGGTTTGCTTCAATCTCTAAATTCCGTCAAGATATTTTAGATGAAGTTGAGAAAGTTGACTGGCTAATTCCTTGGGGAAAAACACGTTTGTATAATATGATTCGTGACCGTGGTGATTGGGTAATTTCTCGCCAAAGAGCGTGGGGTGTACCATTACCGATCTTCTATGCTGAAAACGGGGAAGCCATCATTACGCCAGAAACAATTGAACATGTAGCGAATTTATTTGCAGAACATGGATCAAATATCTGGTTTATGCGTGAAGCAAAAGAGTTACTACCAGCAGGCTTTACACATCCAGGTTCACCAAATGGCGAGTTTACCAAAGAAACAGATATCATGGACGTTTGGTTTGACTCAGGTTCTTCACATGAAGGAGTTTTACGAGAAAGAGAAGAGTTAACTTTCCCAGCAGATATGTATTTAGAAGGTTCTGACCAATATCGTGGTTGGTTTAACTCAAGTATTACAACAAGTGTTGCTATCAATGGGGTAGCGCCTTATAAATCAATCATTTCTCAAGGGATGGTTCTCGATGGCGAAGGCCGTAAGATGAGTAAATCGTTAGGCAATACTATCTTACCTGAAAAAGTTATCAACCAAATGGGGGCAGATATCTTACGCTTGTGGGTAAGTAGTGTTGACGCGGAAGCCGATGTGCGTGTCTCAATGGATATCTTAAACCAAGTATCTGAAGTGTACCGGAAAATCCGTAATACTATGCGTTTCTTGTTAGCGAATACGAGTGATTTTAATCCAGCTGAGCATACTGTAGCTTATGCTGATTTACGTTCTGTAGATAAATACATGACGGTTCGTTTAAATCAAGTCATTCAAGAAATCCGTGAAAATGGTTATGAAAAATATAATTTCATGCATATTTATCGGACGGTTATGAACTTCTTAACGGTAGATTTATCTTCTTTCTATTTAGACTTTGCGAAAGATGTCGTTTATATTGAAGCTGAAAACGATTATCAACGTCGTTGTATGCAGACTGTTTTCTATCAAACATTGGTTTCATTAACAAAATTATTGACACCAATTATTCCACATACAGCGGAAGAAATTTGGAGTTTCTTACAAGAAGAAGAAGAGTATGTGCAATTAGCTGAATTCCCAGGTTACGAAACGTTTACTAATGAAGAAGAATTGATGGATACATGGGCAGCCTTTATGGATTTCCGTGACAATGTCTTAAAAGCGTTGGAAGAAGCTCGTCATTCTAAATTAATCGGTAAATCGTTAGAAGCTAAAGTGACCGTTTATCCAAATGAACAAATTCGTCAATTAATGACAGCTGTTGATGCAGATATTGCTCAATTACTAATTGTTTCCGACTTTGAAGTATCAAAAGAAGTAGCACCTAGTGAAGCTGTTCAATTTGAAGACATGGCTATTTTAGTTGAAAAAGCAGAAGGCGAAACGTGTGACCGTTGTCGTTCCGTTCGTCAAGATGTCGGCTCAGATGAAAAATTACCAACACTTTGTGGCCGTTGTGCACACATTGTTGAAGAAAATTATCCAGAAGCGGTTGCTGAAGGATTCGAATAAACAAGAAAAAAGATCCGCTAGTCGTTAACTAGCGGATCTTTTTTGGATTATTTATTGATCAAGTTGACCGCGGTCACGGTACCAGTTATCTGGTTGCCATTCCCAAGTAAAGCCATCTTTTTCTAATAAGTCGAAGGCAGCTTGCGGGCCCATTGTGCCAGCGGCATAATTAGGGAAAGAAACGTCTGTTTTATCCCAAGCATGTCGAATAATGTCAACAATGCGCCAAGATTGGGCAACTTCGTCCCAATGAGAGAAGTTTGTACTATCGCCATTTAGGCAGTCTAATAGAAGTTTTTCATATGCTTCTGGACTATTTTCAGTCATTTCAGCACTTTGACGGAAATCAAGTTTCACTGGAGTTGTATTAAACCCTTGACCGATTTCTTTTCCATTTAAGGTTAATGAAAATCCTTCAGTTGGTTGGATATAGATAGTTAAAACATTCGGTGGTAAATCGGTTTTATCGCATTCTTCACACGTATCATCTTTAAAGACATTAATAGGTACTTGTTTAAAGACGATGTTAATGCGTGTACCTTTTTCAGTTAATCGTTTACCTGTGCGAACATAGAAAGGGACGCCAGACCAACGGAAATTATCAATTAAAAATTTACCAGCAACAAAAGTTTCAGTGGATGAAGTTTCTGCCACATTCGGTTCATCACGATAGGCTGCAAATGTTTGATCAGCTAGCTGACCTTCGCCGTATTGTCCACGCACGAAATTTTGAAGGGCTTCTTCTTCAGAATAAAGGCGGATGGCACGTAAAGCTTTTACTTTTTCAGTCCGAATTTCTTTTTCAGAAAAGGCAACAGGAGGCTCCATAGAAAGCAAAGCAACGACTTGTAAAATATGATTTTGAACCATATCTTTTAGTGCGCCACTGTGGTCATAATAGCCGCCACGATCCTCGACACCTAAGCTTTCAGCGAAGGTGATTTGGACATTATCAATGTAACGATTGTTCCATTGTGATTCAAAAATATTATTGGCAAAACGAATGGCTGAAATATTTTGGATCATTTCTTTGCCTAAGTAATGGTCAATTCGGAAAATATCTTGTTCAGGAAATGCAGCACGAATTTCTTCATTTAATTCGTAGGCAGATTCATAATCAGAACCAAATGGCTTTTCGATAATTAGACGATCAAAGCCTTCTTCCGAAATAATATGTTGTGATTTCAAGTGATTAACAATGGTTCCAAAGAATTGAGGGGCCATAGCTAAATAGTAAACATGATTGCCTTCTAAGTGGTATTGTTCATTTAGGCGATCAGATAATTCTTTTAAGGTATTATAATGTTCCGTATCATTCACATTATGTGATTGGTAATAGAAATGACTAGAAAATTCAGTTGCCTCTTCGGCCGTGGGATTTAAGTCTTGAATGGTTTCACGGACGATTTCACGATAGTATTCGTCTGTCCATTCCCGACGTGCGGTACCAATCACCGCAAAACGCTCAGCTAATAATCCTTTTTTATATAAGCGGAACAGGGAAGGATACAATTTACGTTTGGCAAGATCACCTGTCCCCCCGAAAATAGTAAATAATGCTACTTTTTCATTCATTAGTTTTCCTCACTTTCTCTAATCAACGGCTCAACAAAAATTGTGTTTGCTGCTTTAAAGCTGACGGATAATTCTTTGTTTTCATTATAAATGGTGATCGGTCCTTCATATGCAGCAATTTCTTTAATCGTATATTCTTCTTGAATATTTAAATCAATGGAAACTAAATAATCCAGTAATTCTTTTTCGTCTAAGACACGTGCAATCCGAACTTTTGTGCCAACAGGGTAGTCTGTTAACGTTTGGCGTTTCTCCTCATGAATGGGTTGATTATCTTCGGGAATAACACCACCGTGTGGACAAAATTCTGGATGATTTAAATAATCCGCTAAACGGTTCACAAGCGTCTGTGAAGTAACATGTTCTAAAACTTCTGCCTCTTCGTGCACATCATTCCAAGTGTAATTTAAGTGCTCTACTAAAAAGACTTCCCAGATTCGGTGTTTGCGAATTAACGTACTCGCTTTTTTTAAGCCTTTTTCAGTTAATTGTACCCCTTGATAAGGAGAATGCTCAACCAAATCTTCTTTTACTAACTTTGAAATCATCTCACTAACCGAAGCTGCCGAAACATCGAGTCCAGAAACAATTTGTTTATTATTCACTTTAACTTCGTCGCCACCTAGTTCAAAAATTAATTTTAAATAGTCTTCGCGATTTGGTGTCATAGGGGCTCATCCTTTCAAAAAAACATCATCCTAAGTTTATCAGAAAAAGGCGCATTTGACTATTTAATAATATTCAAGTTGTAAGAAAACTTTCTGAATGCTTTTGCAAGGGATGTAAAAAAATAAATCACCCACTGCACATACTTCATTTTATGTGTCGTGGGTGATTTATTAATTGTAAATGGCCCGTTCTAGTGTGTAGGTTTCGTCGTCGGCTTCATCGTAAAGCGTCGCAGGGACACCATTTTCACATTGAATGATTAAATGGTAACCTAACTTGTCTAAGATAACTAAGCGTTTAGGGGTTAATTCAACAAGCAAGGCATGCGTTTGTTTGCCATCAATGAAAACATTGAAAGATGAGGTGATTTCTAAGGTGTGTTGCGTGGCTTTTTTCACGTCTACAAACCACCAATGCCCAGTATAGTTGTGTTGAAGCTCCTGTGGGGAAGGGAGCTGTTTATTTTTTTTCCAGAGGATAGAGCCTGCTAATCCAGTAAGTAAAGATGCACCAACCAAGAAAGTCCAATGTTTTTTCAAAGAAATTCCTCCTAACCTTCATTTTCATTTATTCGTCTTCGTTACCTTTATTATATAGAAATTGTCTAAAATATTCGACTAAATCGCTGAGAATTGACAAATATTTAATGATTGACACAAGATAGTAAAATTGTTGGTTTTGGTCTATACTTTTCCTTGTTTTTTTATGGTATAGTGTGTAAGAAAGGAAGTCTGTGTATGAAGTACCCGAATGTCCAACTTGCTTATTTTATCGAACGACCCAATCGGTTTATTGCACACTGTCGTTTAATGGAAACGAATGAAGAAGTAATCACACATGTCAAAAATACTGGCAGAGGGAAAGAAGTTTTTTTACCAGGTGCTATTGTGGCGCTTAGTTATCAACCATCGCCTAAAAGAAAAACAGATTACGATTTGATTGCAGTAAAAAAAGGTTCTTTTTGGATTAATATTGATAGCCAAGTACCGAATACATTAGTCAATGAAGCGTTAAAAAATGGTCAAATTGTGCTTCCTAGTTTAGTTGGTACGATCCAAACTGTTAAACGTGAGCAACGATTTGCACATTCAAAATTTGATTTTCTAGTGGAAACGGATGCAGACGAACAAGCTTTTGTCGAAGTGAAAGGCATGACTTTAGAAAATAAAGGCATCGGTGCTTTTCCTGACGCGCCAACACTTCGTGGCTTGAAGCATGTCACTGAACTAATGGCTGCAACTAAAGCGGGTTACCGCTGTTACATTTTGTTTGTGGTCCAATTTGAAGAAATTAAGCAAGCAACGATTCACCAAGAGATGCAACCCGCCTTTGCTGAAAATGTGGGTGCTGCAATTGATCAAGGTGTGCAAGTCCTTGCTTACAATTGCCACGTAACACCAGCAACGATTGAACTTAAGTCACAGGTAACCTTTGATTTATTACAGGCATTTGATGATCCTAATAAATAACTTGAAGAACTCCTAGCGCTTTAAGGCAGGGTAATTACGTGACTTTTGTACGAGAGATTACTATTATAAAGAGAGTAAATAAACAAAAAATGGAGGTTTTTGATTATGATACATTTAGGCGTAATTGGTACCAATTGGATTAGTCATCAATTTGTTGCAGCAGCTTTAGAAACGGGTGCGTATGATTTAACGGCTGTTTATTCTCGGAAACTAGCAACGGCACAAGAATTTGGTTCTCGCTATGGGGATGTGGAATATGCAATTGATTTAGAGACGTTTTTTGGTATTGCACATATGGATACGGTTTATATTGCCTCACCAAATTCATTACATTTTGAACAAGCGAAACAAGCAATTTTAGCGAAAAAAAATGTAATTGTTGAAAAACCAGCTTTTTCAACGCCTGATGAGATGGCAGAAATTATTGAATTAGCGAATAAAAATCGTGTGTATTTCTTTGAAGCGGCCCGTAATATTCATGAGCAAAGTTTCCAAAAAATTGCTGAATTATTGCCATTAAAAAACCAAATTTTAGGTGCGAATTTTACGTATATGAAATATTCTTCTCGCTATGATCAAGTATTAGAAGGCAAAGAGCCAAATATTTTTTCTCCTCATTTTTCTGGGGGAGCCTTAGCAGATTTAGGCGTTTATTTAGTTTATGCAGCCTTGGGCTGGTTTGGCGTACCAAACGAAAGCCATTATTTTGCTAGTAAAATTGCGACAGGTGTCGATGGCTTAGGAACAATTATTTTACGATATGATCAGTTTGACGTGACGTTAAACACTGGGAAAATTAGTGATTCTTTTGCGCCATCCGAAATTTACTTTGAAAATGGGACCTTGATTTTAGATAGTGTCAATGCTATTTCTTCGGCTGAGTACCATGATCGCGCACATGAAGAACGTGATGTCTTAGATATTCAAGTAGCCGATAATCCAATGATTGAAGAAGCCCGTGATTTTGCAGCAGTTTTAAATAACCCAACAGATAAGTATTGGGGCACCAAGTATGAAGAATGGGTTGAGCTTGCTCGAAATGTCAATAAAGTAGTCACTGATTTACGTCATAGTGCCGGCATTATTTTTGATGCTGATAAATAAGAATTAAGCGATAGGAAAGGAACAATATGAGATTTTTAGAACAACTTCCAGAGGCTTGGCAAGAACAGTGGCAAGCTTCTGGCTTTAACGAACCATCAACAATTCAAGAAAAAAGTTTTACGCCCCTTCGCGAAGGAGAAAATGTTTTAGGAATTTCGCCGACAGGAACTGGAAAAACACTTGCTTACATGCTGCCTTTACTCTTAACTGTTGAAAAAGGACAGGGAAATCAATTGTTGATTATTGCTCCGTCTCAAGAATTAGCTATGCAAATTGCTGAAGTTGCTCGGACTTGGGCTAAGCCACTTCAATTAACGGTTCAAACGTTAATCGGTGGGGCAAATGTTTCACGCCAGATTGACAAGTTAAAAAAACGTCCCGAAGTGTTAATCGGAACACCAGGTCGAATTTTAGAGTTAATGAAGAATAAAAAAGTCAAAGCTCAGTTGTTAAAAACAATCGTAATGGATGAAGTTGATCAACTTTTCCAAGAGGAAGAGCTAAGTTTAACCAAGCAAATTTTGACACACACACCAACCGAATACCAACTTGTTTTTTATTCAGCGACTGCTGATCGTGTCGTGAATCAAGCGCAATCTTTAAGCCAAAAATTACAGGTGATTGATGTGACGGAAGAAGATACTTCAGCAGGTCAAGTCGCCCACTACTTTATTCGGTTAGCACCAAGAAAAAAAGCTGATTACTTACGTCGTTTGGCCCATACAGAAGCATTCAGAAGCATGGTCTTTTTCAATCAAGTTGCTGATTTAGGTGCAGCAGAAGAAAAATTAGTTTATGAGAATGTGCCAGCTATTGGTCTGGCTTCAGATCAAAGTAAACAGTTGCGTAAATTGGCGATCGATCAATTTAAAGCAGAACGAGTGAAGTTGTTATTAACCACGGATATTGCGGCACGGGGCTTAGATTTCACAGGGGTCCCTTACGTCGTAAACGTAGATGTTCCTTTAACCGAAGAGAGCTATATTCATCGTTCTGGTCGCGTTGGCCGGATGGGTGCACAAGGGGCAGTGATTACGTTTATCAACGATGGCACCAAAAGGGATTATCAACGTTTGATGAAACAATTGGCCATTCCTTATCAGGAAATCTTTTTATATGATGGTGCACTTCATGAACAGCCAAAAGCCAAAGATGAACTAGAAAAAAAGAACGTAGTCAAAGATACGTATTCAGAAAAAAAGAGTACGAAAGAAAGAAAACCAGAAACAGTAAATTCTGTTGTCAAAGAACCACAAGAAACACGCAAAAAGAAGAAAAACAAAAAGAAAAACACGAAAAACAAAGGAGCTCGTAAAGCGAAGAAATAACGCTTTACGAGCTTCAAGCAGAACGTTGTATCGAGGAGGATTCCATGAAATCTCGGAAGGAAGAAATCTTAGCGTTACTTCAAAAAAATGAAACTGGCTTAACGGCAGGAGCGGTAGCAGAACAGTTAATGATTGATCGCAGTAATGCCAGCCGTTATTTAAATGAATTATTCAAAGAAAAGAAAATTACTAGAAGTACTGGACGTCCTGTTATCTATTCAGTGCCAACAATCAATGAAGGAGAACAAGTCCATGTAGATGAGTCTACCTCTGTTAGTTTTGACACATTAGTAGGTGCCAATGATTCTTTAAAAGTGAGTATTCAGCAGGCCAAGGCGGCTATTTTATATCCACCAAGAGGTTTGCATACGATTATTTTTGGGAAAACAGGAACAGGGAAATCTCTTTTTGCTGAATGTATGTACCGTTTTGCCATTGATTCAAAAACCTTAGATGAAGATGCCCCTTTTGTCTCTTTTAATTGTGCTGATTATGCACAAAACCCACAATTATTATTTGGTCATATCTTTGGCGTAAAAAAAGGTGCCTATACTGGTGCGAATGAAGATAGTCCAGGTTTAATGGCAAAAGCAGATGGTGGGATTCTCTTTTTAGATGAAATTCATCGCTTACCGCCAGAAGGTCAAGAAATGCTCTTTACGTTTATTGATAAAGGCGTGTACCGTCCATTAGGAGAAAGTGGCCAAACCTATGAAGCCTCTGTTCAAATTATTGGTGCGACAACGGAATCCTCAGAAAACTTTTTAACCACTTTTAATCGGCGGATTCCGATGTCGATTACATTGCCATCTTTAGATGCACGGACGCTAGATGAGCGTTATGCCATCATTTCGTTATTTATTCAGCAAGAGGCAACACGTTTGGGCCAACAAATTGATATCGAACGCGAAGCAGTTTTGGCGTTCATGTTATACGATGCAGAAGGAAATATTGGTCAGGTGAAGCGGGACTTAAAATTAGTTTGTGCTAAGTCATTTCTTTATTATCGGACGCACAATTTAGAACACTTGGTTATCCGTAAACGGGATTTGTCGTTACCTGTCCAAAAAGGATTATTAAAAATTAAAGAAGTACCTGAACGCTTGGATCAATTTGTCGATAGTAAAAGTAATTATTTATCTTTCCAGCCAGGTACCAACAAAATTGTTTGGTCGCAAGATCCAGCTAGAGACATGCAAGTTTATAATGAAATCGAAGAAAAAGTCGCTGACTTGTCTGAAGCTGACTTAGAAAATGTTGATTTAGAAGAATTGATTTCTAAAGATATGAATGCGTATTTTAAAAATTATGTCGAAGAATTAACCCAACATTCTTTACATAAGGAGTTATTACCAGAAGCTATTTGGGACTTAACGAATCGTCTTTATGATATCGCAGAAGAGCGTTTGGAACACACGTACAACGAAACTGCGCGCTTTGCCTTTGCGCTTCATTTACAAAGTACGATTGAACGTGTCAAAGAAGGTCATGTGATTGTCCATCCTGATTTAAATAATGTCCGTAAAAACATGAAAAAAGAATTTCAAGTAGCCTTAGATTTATCTTCTATTATTGAAGAAGAGAACAACATAGAGATTCCTTTCGATGAAATTGGCTTTATTAGTATGTTTTTATCTATTAATGTCGGTAAAGAAGAAAGAACTCCAGAAAATAATGTTGGTGTGTTCGTCTTAATGCATGGGGATTCTACTGCCTCAAGTATGTTGAAAACCGCCCAAGAACTTTTAGGAACGTCAATCGGAACAGCGATGAATATGCCGTTAACGATGGAAGTTCAAACAATGTATGAACAATTACGAAACCAAGTAATTACGCAAAAAGAATCGTTAAATAATGGGATTTTATTACTGACCGATATGGGTTCATTAAATTCGTTTGGAAATATGTTGTTTGAAGAAACAGGTATCCGAACGAAGGCGATTACAATGACGAGCACAATGATTGTCTTAGAAGCTATTCGAATGGCAAGCGTGGGACGAAGTTTAGAGGACATTTACCAAAATATTCAACTTTCTTTTGAAAGCGTTGTGAGAGAACAATTTCGCTCTAGTCTGCAAAAACGTCAAAACGTAAAAAAAGCAGTAATCGTGACGTGCTTTACAGGAGAAGGGGTCGCCGCAAAACTATACCAACGAATCTTACCCGTTATTGATGAAACAAAAGTAGAACTGATTCAAATGCAATTTATTGAACGAGAAACATTTAAAAAACATATCGACAACTTGATGGAAGAATATGAAATTAAGGCCATTGCGGGAACTGTGGATGTTGAATATCAAAATATTCCTTTCTTTTCTGTCTATGATATTTTTGATGATGAAAAATTAAATGTACTGAAACGGATTGCTAGTGATGAAGTGGCGATTGATACAATTGTTCATTCACTAAGTGGCGTCATTACTTCTGTGGACTCCTTACAAAAATTAATTCTCATGTTACAAAAAACAGTTCATCAAATACAAACAGACATGCATATTATTGTTGAACCAGGGGTGGATGCCGGAATCATGATTCATTTGGCTTTTCTGGTAGATGCTTTAATTAAAGGAGAAGAAGCAAGAACTTTTCCAAACTTAGCGGAATATGTTAAAACACATCGTTTAGAAATCGATGTCGTACGCACGAATTTTATGTTAATTGAACGGGCGTATCGTGTGACGATTCCAGAAGCGGAAGTTGCGCATGTTACCCAAATGTTTTTAGAAAATGAAATTAAAAGTAAACAATAATAAATAAAAAAACATCAAGAAATGAGAAAACGCTCTCTTTTTTCTTGATGTTTTCTTTTTGTAAGTTACACACAATTTCATGTGTGTAAGCGTTTTCTTTTAGTGTGTGCACGCTTTTTTTGATGACAAAAGCTGTTATATCAGTATTTTAATGAGGAAAAAAACTTGGCACAATTATTGCTATAAATAAAGTGTATAACGTCATAACTTTTAAGGAGATGAAGAAAAAATGGCAAAAAAAACAATTATGTTAGTTTGTTCCGCAGGAATGAGCACGAGTTTATTAGTAACAAAAATGCAAAAAGTAGCAGAAGATCGTGGTATGGAAGCAGACATCTTTGCAGTATCGGCTTCTGAAGCAGATACAAATTTGGAAAATAAAGAGGTGAATGTTTTACTTTTAGGTCCACAAGTTCGTTTCATGAAAGGGCAATTTGAACAAAAATTACAACCAAAAGGGATTCCTTTAGATGTAATTAACATGGCAGATTATGGCATGATGAATGGCGAAAAAGTTTTAGATCAAGCAATCTCATTAATGGGATAAGGAATTAAAATGTTTAAGAAAAGTGAATAGCAAACAAGGATAGTGCATGTTACCAAAGGTTTTATTTTGTACGCTCGATTCATTCGTTTAATGAGGCTACTGCCTTTTTAATAAATATAAATGGATACAGGAGGAATAAAAATGAACGGATTAATGGCATGGATGGAAAAATATATCTTACCAACTGCCGCAAAAATTGGTGCACAGAAACATCTGGTGGCACTAAGGGATGCTTTTATTGGTACATTACCTGCGACAATGGCTGGATCAGTCGCCGTAATGATTAACGCAATTATTCGAGATCTTCCCCAAGAGTTTGTCTCAACTTATGCGGCAAGTTTGGAAGCAGACAAAGGTATTTTTGCAGTATTGAATGTCATCATTGGGATTAATGGTTTTGTTTGGAATGGTACATTGGCTATCGCTGGTTTGATTTTCGCTTTTTCTTGGGGCTATAACTTAGCGAAAGCATACAATGTGAATGAGCTAGCTGGTGGGATTGTCAGTTTAGCTACCTTAATTTCAGGTGTTGCTTTTGCACCAAATAACACAGCTGAATTAGCTGTGAAAGTGCCAGAAAAGATTGCCAACGCAATTAATGGGGCAGAAATTGGTGCGTCAATTGCTAATAATCAATTGACTGTCAATCCATGGGGTTGGTTAAATCTCAACCATCTAAATGGTAACGCTTTCTTTACAGTGATGATTATGGGCGCTTTATCAACCATTATTTTTTGTAAATTAATGCAAGCGGATTTAACAATAAAAATGCCTGATTCTGTTCCGCCAGCAGTTTCAAAAGCGTTTGCGGCAATTTTACCAGCAACAATCGCGTTGTATGTCGTAGCAATTATTAACTTTACGGTGTCAAAACTTTCAGGCGGTCAATTATTAATTGACTTAATTCAAAAATATATCGCGGAACCGTTTCTTGGGTTATCACAAGGACTAGGAGCTGTGTTAATTGTAACGGTTTTTGTTCAAATTTTCTGGTTCTTTGGTATTCACGGTCCAAACGTTTTGGCACCAGTTCTTGAAGGAATTTGGGGACAAGCACAATTAATCAATATTGATATTTTCCAAAAAGGTTATGAAGGAAAAACAGGAACAGCTGCGGTTTTAGCCGCTATTGACGACGGTAAAGCCTACATGTGGGTCCGTGGTTCGTTTGATGCTTTTGCTTGGTTTGGTGGTTCAGGCGGTACAATTGTCCTAATTATTGCAATCTTGTTATTCTCCAAACGAGCAGATTATTTAACAGTCGGTAAATTATCATTAGGACCTGGGATCTTTAATATCAATGAACCGATTATGTTTGGTTTACCAGTTGTTCTTAATCCAATTATGTTTATTCCATTTGTAATTGCGCCATTAGTTGCTACTACAATTGGCTGGGTTGCAACGTATCTTGGGCTAGTCGCCCCAGTTTCTCAACAAGTCGCATGGGTGACACCGCCGTTGCTATTATCTTTCTTAGCGACAGGTGCCGACTGGCGCGCACCAATCGTAGCGTTGGTATGTATGGTAGTCACTTTCTTGATTTGGACACCGTTTGTTATCGCTGCTAACAAAATGGATCCTGCATTAGGCGAAAGTGAGCAATAGGCAATAAAAACAGCAATTACTTGTATAGAAAGGAGCGAGCGGCATGATTTCGATTGCAAGTGCAATGAAGCAAGAGGAAATTATTACTTTATTAGAGGCATATCAAGGGGAAAATGAAACATTTACTTTTAAAGAAAAGAATGGTATTAAGTTATTTTTTGAAGTTGAAGGAGACCCTGAAACTGCTGCACAAGTTGCAAAACAGCTGATTAAGGAACAACCTTGGGGTGGCGTTTTATACTTCCAAGCAACGGTAGTCTAAAAAGATAGGATGGATGAAAATGATTAGAAATGGATTATTTTTATGTAGTATTGGCTTCTTGATTGTTTTGTATTCGTTGAATCCCAGCTCCTTAAACTATGATTTATTAAGTCTGACAACGGGGATTTTTTTCATTGGACTTGGTGGTTACCTGTTTTTTAAAGGAAAAAAAGTTGCTGAAGAAGAGGCGACAAAGGATGAGGTGAAACGGTAATGGAAATTACGAAAACATTAACTATTTCAGCAGATGAATTTTACACGCAATTAATGAATTCTGTTATTTTTGATATCCGTAAGCAAACAGGCAAAACTCTTACAAGAAAGCAGTTACGTAAGTTTGAATATATCAAAGAATATAGTAAAAATAGTCGCGCGAAAATAGTTATTGAAGAAGCTGTAGAAAATAAGACCTATCAATTTCGAACATCCACAACTAAAAATGATTTCTCGGTGCGGTATGAGCTCCAGCCAATTGATGAAAAAAGCTGTGAACTGCGTTATACAGAAACAATGGTTTCTTATGGGGCGTTACAAAAACTGAATGACGCAGTATTAGGTATCTTTTTAAGTTATTTTAAAAAGAAACAGTTTTATAAAATGCTTAAAATGATGGAAACTGCTTAAAGGGAAAAAGCGGCTTTTGTCCAGTTGATTCTCTTCAGCTTTAGAAAGTGAGCGATGAGTCGTTTCGGCTTATCGCTCACTTTCTTTTGTTGCCCTATTATTTTGGAAACGCACACAAAAAAGCTGTGTGTAATCGTTTTATTTTTAGTGTGTACACGCTTTCCATATCTAAAAACGTTGTCATATCAATGTTTTCAATGTGTTAAAACTTGGCACGCTTCTTGCTTATATAAAGGTGTAAAGCAAAACAAAGAGAATTTAGGAGATGAAGGAAAATGGCAAAAAAAACAATTATGTTAGTTTGTTCCGCAGGAATGAGCACAAGTTTATTAGTAACAAAAATGCAAAAAGCAGCAGAAGATCGTGGCATGGAAGCAGACATCTTTGCAGTATCGGCTTCTGAAGCAGATACAAACTTGGAAAATAAAGAGGTAAATGTTTTATTATTAGGCCCACAAGTTCGTTTCATGAAAGGGCAATTTGAACAAAAATTACAACCAAAAGGGATTCCTTTAGATGTAATTAACATGGCGGACTATGGCATGATGAATGGCGAAAAAGTTTTAGATCAAGCAATTTCATTAATGGGATCATCAAACTAGAGCAGAAAATGGGGTAGAGGTAATGGACGGACAACAGAACTTAGAAGCAATCATGGGTTTAATCATGTATGGCGGAAATGCTAAAAGCGATGCAATGGAAGCGATTGCCGCAGCAAAATCGGGGGATTTTGAATTAGCAGACAAAAAAATTGCAGATGCAGAAGAATCACTTGTACATGCACATCATTCGCAAACAGGAATGTTAACAGAAGAAGCAAAAGGCAATAACATGCAAGTAACATTGTTAACAGTGCACAGTCAAGATCATTTAATGACTGCGATTGCATTTACAGATTTAGCAAAAGAAATTATCGATCTTTATCGCCGTATTGATAACGAGTAATCTCGTTGTCAATGCGTCTTATAAGAAAAACGCGCTTGAGAAAGCGTTAATTAGGAGGAATAACAATGGACGGATTTGTTCAATGGATGGAGAAACACTTTATGCCGAAAGCGTCAGTAATCGCAGCGCAACGGCACTTGGTAGCAATTCGTGACGCGTTTGTCGTAACGATGCCATTAATGATTTTAGGGGCTTTGGCGGTATTAATTAATAATATTCCAATTCCAGGATATGAGGACTTTTTAAACAAAATTTTCCCAATGATGTATAACGATGCACCAATTTGGAAAAGCTTTGGTGGCAACATTTGGAACGGTACATTCGCAATCTTTGCCGTTTTAGTAGCCTTTTTAGTAGCACACAATTTAGTTAAATCTTATGGAAAAGACGGCATTGCAGCCGGTACAGTTTCTGTAGCTTCATTCTTCGCAGTTGGCGGCTTAGAAGGTATGGGCGCAACTGGATTATTTATTGCTTTGATTATTGCACTTATTTCAGGAGAACTATTCCAACGTTTATCTGGCAATCCTAAATTAGTTATCAAAATGCCTGATGGTGTACCACCAGCAGTAGCAAAATCATTTGCGGCTTTATTACCAGCAATGATTACAATCAGTTTATTTAGTTTAATTACATCAATTCTATTTGCTTTAGGAATCGACAATATCGTTATTTCATTCTATGAAGCGGTTCAACAACCATTTATGGGACTTGCAAACAGCTACCCATCAGCATTATTGTTAGCTTTCATTACACCATTCTTGTGGTTCTTTGGTTTACATGGTGCCAACATGGTTGACCCATTAATGCAAACAATCAACGTACCAGCGATTGATGCGAACATTAAAGCTTTAGAAGCAGGTAAAGCAATTCCTTATATTGTAAACAAACCTTTCTTTGATTCATTTGTAAACTTAGGTGGAACAGGGGCAACATTAGGTCTGTTAATTGCTATCTTTATCGTAGGTCGTCGTAACAAACCATACAAAGTCATTACAAACTTAAGTTTAGCACCAGGACTATTTAATATTAATGAACCAGTCATGTTCGGTTTACCAATTGTTTTAAACCCAATCATGTTTATCCCATTCATTTTAGTCCCAATGGTTCTTGTAACTGTTGCGTATGTGGCGACAGCAACTGGTTTAGTACCAGCTGCAACCTTTATGCCACCTTGGGTAACACCACCAATTATTGGCGGATTTTTAGCAACGAAGAGTATCGCCGGCGGAGTTTTAGCAGCTGTTAACTTATTGATTTCTATTTTGATCTACATGCCTTTCGTAAAAGTAGCAACAGATCAATACTTGAAACAAGAAGCAGCCGCAGAAGCAGCTGAGTAAAAAATCGAAGGATTGAATCGTCCGGACTCTTACGGAGGGTTCAATCCTTTTTTTAATGATTAAATCGTAAAGGAGCAAACAACATGAAATATCAATTTCCAGAAAATTTTTGGTGGGGTTCTGCAGCCAGCGGTCCTCAAACAGAAGGCGTTTTTGAAGGTGATGGTAAAGGTCAAAATATTTGGGATTTTTGGTATCAAGAAGCGCCAGAAAAATTTTTTCAACAAGTCGGTCCAGATAAGACCTCACAATTTTATAAAAAATACCAAGAAGATATTCAGTTAATGAAAGAAACGGGACATAACTCTTTTCGAACATCCATTCAATGGAGCCGTTTAATTCCAGATCCTACAACAGGAAAAGTCAATCAAACAGCAGTTGATTTTTATAATCAAGTCATTGATGATTTATTAGAACACGGGATTGAGCCCTTTATGAACTTGTATCATTTTGATATGCCGATGGTACTTCAAGAAAAAGGCGGTTGGGAAAGCCGTGAAGTGGTTGATTTGTATGTTGACTTTGCCAAAACCTGTTTTGAATTGTTTGGCGATCGCGTGAAAAAATGGTTTACGCACAATGAACCAATTGTACCAGTTGAAGGTGGTTATCTGTATGGCTGGCATTATCCTGATAAAGTGAATCTAAAAGAAGGGATTCAAGTACTCTATCATGAAGCTTTAGCTAGTGCCAAAGCGATTGCCGTCTATCATTCTATGAACTTATCAGGTGAAATTGGCATTATTTTAAACTTAACGCCGACTTATCCTCGTGATGAGCACAATGAAGCCGATGTAAATGCGGCTAAATTTGTCGATGGTTTCTTTAACCGTTCGTTTTTAGACCCGGCTGTTAAAGGCCATTTTCCAGAAGATATGGTTGCTTGGGCGAAAGCAAATGACTTGTTGCCAGAAACAACGCCAGAAGATTTAGCAATAATTGCTGAAAATACTGTGGACTTATTAGGAGTAAACTACTATCAACCACGTCGTGCCAAAGCAAAAGAAACACCTGTTGAAACACGACCAGAAGGCTTACTTCCAGAAGATTTTTATGATGTCTACGATATGCCTGGCAAAAAAATGAATCCTTACCGTGGCTGGGAAATCTACGAAAAAGGCATTTATGATACATTAATGAATTTAAAAGAAAATTATGGCAACATTCGCTGCTACATTTCAGAAAATGGCATGGGCGTAGAAGGAGAAGAACGCTTTGTCAATGAACAAGGAGTCATTGAAGATGATTATCGGATTGAATTCGTGCAGGATCACTTGAAATGGGTGCATCAAGCGATTCAAGAAGGTAGTAATGTTCAAGGATATCATATGTGGACGTGTATGGATAACTGGTCTTGGCTTAATGCCTATAAAAATCGTTACGGCTTCATTGCTGTGGATTTAGATGATGATGCGAAACGGACCATTAAGAAAAGCGGTCGTTGGTTCAAAGAAATGACAGCAAATAACGGCTTTTAGAAAGAGAACCGTTTCTGTGATAAAATGAATTGATACAATGTGCGAGGAGGAAAGAAAATGACAACTAAAAGAGTCAAAAAAATGGGCAAAGAAGAAATGAAAGAGATGTTTGATCTTGTCATCTATGCTTTTAATCAGGAACCCACGGTGGAACGCCAAGAACGTTTTGAAAAATTGTTGTCACATACGCAAAGCTATGGCTTCCTAATTGATGAGCAATTAACAAGTCAAGTGATGGCGACACCTTTTCAAGTGAATTTCCATGGTGTCCGCTATCCCATGGCTGGAATTGGCTATGTGGCTTCTTATCCAGAATATCGTGGTGAAGGCGGCATCTCTGCTATTATGAAAGAAATGTTGGCTGATTTAGCGAAACAAAAGGTTGCCCTTTCTTACTTAGCACCGTTTTCATATCCATTTTATCGTCAATATGGCTATGAACAAACATTTGAACAAGCAGAGTATACAATTAAAACGGAAGATTGGCCACGTGTTAAACGAGTTCCGGGTACCATTAAACGAGTTTCTTGGGCTGACGGTAAAGAGGTCATTAAAGACGTATACCTTGAAAATCAAAGAGCGCACTCTGGTGGTGTGATCCGTGAAACTTGGTGGCTGGATTATACGCTGAATCGTGCAAGTAAACCAAATAATCAAGCGATTTATTATTCGTCAGAAGGGAAAGCAGAAGGCTATGTGATTTATCGGATAGCTGCTGGCACCTTTGAAATCGTAGAATGGAACTATTTAACTAATACAGCTTTTAAAGCTTTAGCTGGGTTTATTGGCTCACATAGTGGTTCCGTTCAATCGTTCCATTGGATTAATGGTTTTGCTGGAAAAGATTTAAATGATTTAATGCCAACGCCAGCAGCTTCTGTAAAAATTTTACCTTACATGATGGCAAGAATCGTTGAGTTACAAACATTTCTGGAAAAGTATCCATTTCAATCAGGAGAAAAAGAAACGTATTCTTTAGAGATTGAAGATTCCTATGGGCCATGGAATGAAGGTATTTGGACAATGACAATTGATGAACAAGGAAAAGCAACAGTGACTAAAGGTGCTGTGGAAAAAGAAGGGACTGCTGCTTTGAAAGCAGATATCCAAACGTGGACGCAACTATTCTTGGGCTATCGTTCAGCAGAGACGTTATCTTTTTATGAACGCTTGCAAGGAGATGCAACGACAGCTCAACGTTTAGGCCAACGTTTAGTCAAAGGCATGCCAATTTTAGAAGATTATTTTTAAAAGTGTGTTTATTCGCAAAAAATGACAGAACCTACTATAATAAAAATGTAAAAAGAATTATTTTAGAAAGGTGATGGGGACAATGGCGAAAACGAAACAAGAAAAAGTTGCACGCAATAATAAAATTGGGCAATATATAGCTATTGCGACAGGACTTTATTATTTAGGAAAAATGATTCTTGATCGGCGGCAAAAAAAATAATAGATAAAAGAACGACGTGTTTCACTGAAAGAAAGTATCTCGCATAATTGTTTATGCGGGATACTTTCTTTTTGTCTATTGACAGATGTAGTGAAGACTTCTAAAATTAAAACAGATTGTTCTCGTAGCTCAGTAGGATAGAGCAACCGCCTCCTAAGCGGTAGGTCGCTGGTTCAATTCCAGTCGGGAACGTAAAAAGGCAAGTAAATTTAGGGGGGAAGACAGATGGCGATTACTATAAATATTTATTATAGTGGGACAAATGGACGTGCAAGAGAATTTGCCAAAGAAATGATTGCCAGCGGAATTGTAGAGGCGATTCGTGCAGAAAAAGGGAATAGTCGCTATGAATACTTTTTTCCAATGGACGATGAAGAAACAGTTCTGCTGATTGATAGTTGGACAGATCAGGAAGCACTAGACAAACACCACGCTTCTCCAATGATGACCCGTATTACGGAACTTAGAGAAAAATATGATTTGCATATGAAAGTAGAAAGATATGTATCAGATGTAACAGACCCCTTGACAAAAGATGCCGCGTTTATAAGAAAATAACCAGAGTACAATCATTGATCTTAAAATTTAGTGCTAGGAACATCAATCGTTTCGACTGATGTTCCTAGCACTTTTTATCTTGTAAGGATGAATCATTTGTTACACACGTTAAATTAAAGAAGGACCATTTGTTCTTCAGTCACAGCCGGTTCGGTTAAAATTTTGGCTTGGGCAGCTGCGAGTTTCGCAATAGGTACCCGATAAGGTGAGCAAGAGATGTAGTTTAGGCCAAGTGTTTGGAAAAACGTGATGGATTGCGGATCACCACCGACTTCTCCACATACGCCAATACTCATGTTTGGTTTAGTGCGACGCGCTTTCTCTACAGCTAATTGAATCAGTTGACCAACACCTGTTTGATCTAGTGATTGAAACGGATCTTGGGTAATGATTTTCTTTTCCCGATACGTATTAATGAATTTACCGATATCATCACGAGAAAAACCATAGGTCATTTGTGTTAAATCATTTGTTCCAAAGCTGAAAAAGTCTGCTTCTTCTGCTAACTGATCCGCAATCAGACAAGCTCTAGGTAGTTCAATCATTGTCCCGATTTCGTAAGGGAAAGGAGTCATTTTATGTTCTTCAAAGAGACCGTCAATCGTTTCTTTTAAAATGCGTTTGAGATAGAGAAGTTCTTCTTTTTCGGCGATTAGAGGAATCATCACTTCTGGATAAACAGTAATTCCTTCTTTGACTAATCGAATGGCACTAGTAAATAAGGCTGTAACTTGCATTTTGTATATTTGTGGTTGGGTCACACCTAAGCGACAACCACGATGACCCAACATTGGATTGGTTTCTTGTAACCGTTCAATTTGTTTGGCGATGGTCACTGGGAACCGTTGTAGTTGCTTCGCTAATAATTGAATATCATTCTTTTCATGAGGTAAAAACTCATGCATCGGCGGATCTAACAAGCGGACCACCATGGGCTTGTCTTGAACTACTTTCAGCATTTGATAAAAGTCTTCCTGTTGAAAATGAAGAAGTTGTTCCAACGCATAGGTTGCTTCCTTTTCAGACTCTGCTAAAATCAGGCGACGCATTTCCAAGACACGCTCTTCACCGAAAAACATATGCTCTGTTCGCGCTAAACCAATCCCCGCTGCACCAAAACGGATAGCAGTCTCTAAATCTTGTGTAGTTTCTGCATTGGCACGAACAGTTAAATCAGCATACGCATCTGCCCAAGACAAGAGCTCTTGAAGGTCATCGTTATTATCAGCAGAAATTGTGGGAATTTCGCCAAGATAAATTTCCCCCGTTGAGCCATCGACGGAAATGATTGTTCCTTCTAAGATGACTTGTGGCCCGCAGTGTAGTTGTTTGGTTTCTTCATTGACGGTTAAACTTTCGCAACCAGTCACACAGCAAGTTCCCATTCCTCGTGCGACCACGGCGGCATGAGAAGTCATTCCGCCACGACTGGTTACAATTGCTTCGCTTACAACCATGCCTTCAATATCTTCTGGTGAAGTTTCTTGACGAACAAGAATGACTTTCTTTCCTAGATTGGTCAGTTCTTTGGCTTTTTCTGCTGTAAAAACAATTTGGCCACTTGCTGCACCAGGACTAGCAGGAAGTCCCATAGCTAAGCGTTCCATGTGTTGTCGTTTCTCTTGATCAAACACGGGATGAATTAATTGATCAATCGTATCAGGTGTCACACGCAACAGTGCTTCTTGTTTAGTAATGCGATTTTCTTTGGCTAAGTCTAAAGCAATTTTAACCGTAGCTGCGGCGGTTCGTTTCCCGTTTCTTGTTTGTAAAATATATAATTTTTCATTTTCAATGGTAAATTCAATATCTTGCATGTCACGATAATGATATTCTAAAAGTTCTGCGTAATGGCGAAAATCTTGATAAACTTTTGGCATAGTCAAACGTAAACGACGAATGGGTTCTGGCGTCCGAATACCAGCCACTACATCTTCTCCTTGCGCGTTCAAAAGAAACTCTCCAAACAGTTGATTTTCCCCTGTGACCGGATTTCTAGTGAAAACAACGCCAGTGCCACTGTCTAGTCCACGATTGCCGAAAACCATTTCTTGAATGTTGACAGCTGTACCTAAATCATGTGCAATATGATGTAAGTTTCGATAAACCACCGCACGTTGATTATTCCATGAATCAAAAACAGCTTTGATTGCTTCAAAAAGTTGTGCGACAGGGTCTTGCGGGAAGACCACATGATGTTGTTCAAAAACTTCTTGGTAGCGGACAATCAAGGCGAAATGATCTGCTTCTTGAAAAGCGGTAATTTTTTTGTTTAGCTCTTGTTCCAAGCGCTCTTTTTGTTGGTCAAATAATTCTTTGGGAATGTGATAGACGACGTCTCCAAACATTTGAATAAGTCGGCGATAACAGTCAAAAGCAAAACCAGGAGAGGTTAAGGTCGCAAATTTTTTCACACGTTGATCATTTAAACCTAAATTTAAAATAGTATCCATCATACCAGGCATCGAGAAGGCAGCACCGCTGCGAACGGAAACTAAGAGAATCTCATTGTCCGCGGTAAAAGATTTGCCTGTTTCAGTTTCTAGATTTTTAACCGCTTTCAAAATTTCTGATTGTAAGTGTTCTTCAAAGAAAGTAGCATCTGCCAAATAGTCCATACAGCAACGGGTTGTAATCGTGAATCCTTGCGGAATCGGCAAACCTAAGCGTGTCATTTCTGCCAAGTTTGCCCCTTTACCACCAAGAGTCTCTTTACCTTCATTGTGTGTTTCGTTAAAAGAATAAATAAACTTTTTCATGCGTGACCTCCGTTTAATATGTGTCTTATATGTTCAATAAACATCATAATAGACGGAAATAAGTTTGTCAATAGAAAAAGTTTTTTGTCAATATGTTGAAAAAACAATGAATATGTGTATAATTGTAAGCGAATGTACAATTTGTTTAAGAGGAATTGAGGAGGAAATGATGAAATTAAGTAAACGACAAGAGCAAATTATCGCTGTTGTAAAAGAGCATCAGCCAGTTAGTGGTGAACGCATTTCGGACATACTAGCCGTTTCACGTGCGACATTGCGTTCTGATTTGTCTTTTTTAACACTTTCAGGAATTTTAAAAGCAAGTCCGAAAGTTGGGTATACTTACGAAAGTGATAATATGGAGGCTTTTTTCTTTTTTGATGTTTTTCAAACAAAAGTTCAGGAGATCATGAGTCCACCATTGATGGTTGCCCAAGACACCTCAATTCGAGATGCGATTACCAACTTATTTATGTATGATGTCGGTTCTCTTTATGTCATGGATGAAGCAAAAGAATTATTAGGGGTTTTGTCACGAAAAGATTTATTACGGGCCTCTTTAAATACAAATATTGATGGCACACCTGTTGCTGTTTGTATGACAAGAGTGCCACATGTGAAAACCTGCACACCAGAATTTACTATTCTTGAAGCTGCTGACACTTTGCAAAAATACGAAGTGGATTCTTTGCCAGTCGTTGAAAAAGAAAATCCTAAAAAAGTTATTGGAAAAATTACGAAAACGAAAATTTTAACCTATATTACGCAACAAGCGAAAGAAGCCGCACAAAATAGATAAGGGAGCTTAATTATGAAAAAAGAGATCATTGTTTATACTATTTCCGATTCACTTGGAGAAACATCACAAAAATTGTTAGCTGCAGCAAGCGCACAATATCCAGATATTTCTTTTCTTAATCGATACAATTTTTCTTTTGTCACAACAGAAGAAGAATTATTAGAGATTTTAAAAGATGCCTTAAAAGATAAAGCCTTAGTTGTCAGTACATTAGTCAGTAAACAACTAATCACAGCGGCGAAAGAATTTAGTGAACGAACAGGGTTGTTATATTTAGATTTAATGGCGCCATTTTTTGAATTAATTCAAGCGAAAGCCGGAGTAGATCCTATTGAAGAGCCTGGACGACGCCACCAACTAGATCGTGCCTATTTTGATAAAATCTCAGCGATTGAATTTGCTGTAAAATATGATGATGGCAAAAATCCTCAAGGGTTTCTTGATTCTGATATATTGTTGTTAGGCGTTTCGCGGACCTCAAAAACGCCAGTCAGTATGTATTTAGCAAATCAAGGCTACCGCGTTTCTAACTTACCATTAATTCCAGAAGTTCCATTGCCGCCAATTTTGGAAGAAATGGATCCACAAAAAATGATTGGTTTAGTTTGTTCGCCAGAAACATTAGGACAGATTCGTAGCAGTCGGTTGGCTTCCTTAGGTTTAGGTAATGAGACCAGTTATACCAATGTTGAACGGATTGAACAAGAATTAGCTTATGCTGAAGAAATTTTTGCGAAGTATGGTATCCCAGTGATTGATGTAACCGCAAAATCTGTCGAAGAAACAGCCTTTTTAATTAAAGAAAAACTAGATGAAAGAAATTAAAAAGCTTGGCAACCTCACTAAATTTCAGTGAAGTTGCCAAGCTTTTTATACTTAATTGGGCTTCTTTTTGTTAGTCAATATTTTTTTGATCGACAATGAGTAAAGCAATCATCACGTAGACAATCCAGCTGCTTTTAGAATAAAGTGTATAGCGGGGTTGCCATTTGCTAGCAAATTTTTCCTTGTATTCGCGTAATCCTTGGAAGGAGTAAATTTCTGAACCAAATTCATAAATTAACGCAGCAATCCGTTCTTGAATAAAACTTTTTCTTGATTGACCAACGTTGGCTAACGGAGCCATCCCTAAATTGAAATAATGAATATTTTCTGTTTTCATATATTCAAATAAATGAATAAATAAGAAATCCATACTTCCAGAAGGGGCTTTTTCTTTATGGTGACGCATCAAGTCGATGGTACCAACTTCATTTGTGTAACTAGGAATGATATTAGCGAAAGAGACCATTTCTCCTTCAGCATTTCGGACAACAGCAATTGGGTTTCTTTGAAGATACGCTTCATCGAAAAATCCTAGTGAAAAGCCTTTTTCTTTTCGATTGTCTAACCAACTATCCGAAATAGCTTTTAATTCGTGCATTTGTTCGGCACTAAAAGGAGGTTGGAGTACGTCAAATGAATAGCCGGCTTTGGTAATTTTATTAAACACTGCGCGGGTACCTTTGAATTTTTTCCCAGACATCGTAAATGTTTCTAGATTAACTAAGGCCTCTTCGCCCATTTTGATAAATTCGTAGCCGTATTCGTGTAGTAACATCACGCTGTCCTCATTGGTTTCGTAAAAGACGGGTACATAGCCGAAACGATCTGTTTCTTTAAGGAATGCATCGATCGCCGCAGGAAAATCTTCTTTGTTCCCAGAAGGGTTGCCCATCACAACGCATTTATTATTAATGGTGTTGAATTGTAAAAAGACAGTCGGTTCTTCTTTGGGATATAAGAAAACCTGTTTATCATGAAGAAAGACAAGTTCACTGTCAATATTCCCGCCATAAGTTGTTAAGATATTATGCAAGATACTATCTTCTGGAAACTCACCAACTTGGTGTTTTTTCCCTTGGAGGTAGCGAACAAATAGAAAGTTAAAACTCATAACTAAGAGGATAGCGATAAATCCTGACAACCAGATCCGTTCGGAAGGGAACAAGAAAAATTCCACAAAATGATGACGATGGTGTGGGAAGTTCGGTAAATTATAAACACCAATTACCAGGTATAACAAAGTCAATAAGCCAAAGATAAACCCATCAATCGTCATCCACTCCCAAGAGTAAACCAGTTGTTCACGGTACAATTCTGATTTTGAAAAAATAACGATAAATAATAAAATAGCTAAATAGAAAATGGAAAACATACTAAAGTCAACAACAAATGAATACAAGATAGCACCAATTAATAAAATAATCGTTGGATAATAGGCTCTTTTAACACGATCAGCAATCCCACGTCCCATAATTAATAATGCAAAGCCTAAAACAATACTCGGAATTTGAATAATAATATGTGAGCGGAAGGGGTTAATATCTCTTAACCAATGCACTTGAGTGAAGGCTTCTGGAATAGTGGCTAGGAGTACCATCATAATTCCTGAAAAATAAAGTAAAACCACTTCCAGCTTGTGGGCAATTTCCAAAGTAATTTGTTTTAGCAATTGACGATAGTGAGTATCCAACTTTTGGCTTAAGTGTTTTGTAAAGAACAAACAGCCAATTAAGAAAGGAATAATATAATAGAATAAACGATAGAGCAATAACCACAAAACAATAATTTCACGATCGACACCTAAGTTGCTCAGTCCTAAAATCATCATGACATCAAAACTACCTAAAGCCCCTGGAATCATCGAAGCAATCCCAATAATCGAAGCTGCTACATATAAAGGAACAATATCAATTAAAGGAATCGGTACATCTAATAAGTAACCAATACTGATAAAGGTAATTAAAACACCTGTCCATTCTAAAAACGAAGAAACAACTAAAGATAAGCGATTTTTTGCATCGAGGTTACCAAAGGAACTATTTTTTTGGAAATGTAAAATAAGATAAAGTAATGGGAAATAAAGACCGCCACCTAATAACCAAATCCAATATTGCTGTAAATAAGCCATCTTTGGATCAAACTGAACAAGGAAAAAGCAAAGAATACTATAAATAGATAGACCGGATAACACAAAAAGTAAAATATGGGTTAACGCAGGTAAAATTTTCTTTTCCTCTGTTTTATTTCCATAAAATTCAGAACGAAGTCCCATGCTGACCAAACCACCGAATCCACCAATATTATTGATGGTATTGACAATCCAGCTAGATTCAAGGAGTTCCCGTTTTGAGACTTTCAAGTTTAAAATGCGATTTAATGTTAAGTCATAATTTAGCATCGGAGTAACGGAAACTAAACCGATAACCATCATCAATAACAATTTCCATAGCGGAATCTCATCAAAAATCTGTTTTAACTGTTCAAATGAGATCGTTTTACCAATTGATAAAAGTTGGGCAACAACAATAATTGAGACCGCAATAACAAACAGTGTTTTTAGTAATCCTGTATGCGTTTTGATCCAATGAATAATTTGTTTCATTTAGACACCTTCATTTCCTTTAAGAATTTTTCGATTGTTTTATTAAAAATATCTGGTGAGTTTTTGGCAAATAAATGACCTTGTTTATTTACCAAGACCAATTTGCCAGCAGGAATGGCATCAGCAATCGCCCGTGAATGGGAAAGCGCAATTAAATCTCGGCTGCCAGTAATAACAAGAGTAGGACAGGGGATGTGTTCCAAATCTTGTTTTGTCAGTCCAGTATCTTCAAATAACAGAGCCACGATAGGGAGCCGTGCGCGCAATTTTTTTGAAAAAAAGGCGCCAATACGACAAAACCAATATTGAAAATAAGTGGCAATCGTTACATATTTTTTCAGACCAGACATGGTGACATTTCCAGAATTTAAGACGAGTTTGTTGACGAAATCAGGATATAAATGGGTAAAAACCATGGCAATATTTGCTCCGTCACTAAAGCCCAATAAATTAATTTTTGTTAAGTGTTCTTGTTGAATAATACCAGCTAAATCTTCTGCCAAAAGCGGAAAAGTTAATTGACTTTGTGTATTGGTGGAACGTCCATGTCCGCGGGTATCCACCGCAATAACTTGATACTCCTTGGAGAAATAAGAAATTTGATAATTAAAAAAAGTATGATCATTGCCATTACCATGAAGTAACACAAGGGGGTAATTTGTTTCTTTGCCAAAAATTTGATAAAAAATTTGACTGCCATCTATTGTTTGAAAATATTTTTCTATTGCCATTCTCCGTCACCTATCTCATCTATAATCAATCGAGTCCTCTCTCATTATAGAGTCTTTTGTCTTTTTTTTGTAATAAAAAACAGAAAATTTTCCGAACAGTTTTGTAAGGTGTTGTAATATAGTGTGATATAGTAGAAGATAGCCACCTAAAAATTAGGCTAGAGGAGGAGAAGTTGATGTCTTTAATCGTTTTAATTGGTGCCCAAGCTGTCGGGAAAATGACCGTTGGCAAGGCTTTAGAAAAGCAGTTAGATGCTAAATTACTATTTAATCATCAAACCATTGACTTATTTGCAAACTATCTTGGGTATACGGAACGTGCATTTCAATTGTCTGATTCCGTTAGAAAGGGACTTTTTCAGGCCTTTGTAGAAAATCCAGCCACAAATACAACAAAAAACATTATTTTTACAGTGGTGATTGCTTTTGATCAAAAACAGGATTTTCAATTTTTAGAAGAAATATCAGAAATTTTTCTTAATAAACATGAGGCCGTTTATTTCGTCGAACTCGTCTCTTCAACATCAATCCGCCTAGAACGAAATGTTCATCCAGAGCGGCTAGAGGCAAAACCTTCAAAACGCGATGTCGATTTTTCTCGAAAAGAATTACTCAATACCTTTAAAGAACATCGATTAGTAAGCCACGAAGGTGAACTAGAAAGTACATTTCCAAATGTAAAAATAACGAAAATAGATAATTCAAACATGACACCAGAAGAAGTAGCAACGAAGATAATTGCTACTTTTGGTTTGACATAATGTGAAAGGAACATCGGAATCAATGAAAAAGTTTTTTAAATATCTCGGTAGCTTGATGGTCCTTCTTTTGAGCATAGCTTTAATTTTGATAGGATATTTAACCTTTCGAGAGTTTCGACCACGAGCGGTTGAACCAGTTGCTATAAATAAACAATTTTCAGAGCAAACCATCGAAAAAAAGCAATCCATTTCTTTAGTCACGTATAACATAGGCTATGCTGGCCTAGGACAAACAGAAGATTTTTTTATGGACGGTGGCAAAACTGTCCAACCAGTTAATAAGGCAATGGTCCAACAGAATTTAACAGGCATTGAAGAAACCTTAAAAGAATTACCAGCGATGATTTACTTATTACAAGAAGTCGATCGTCGCTCGCAACGTTCTTATGAAGTCAATCAAGAGCAAGAATTACAAAAACAGCTGCAGCTGAACAGCGCATTTGCTTATAATTTTAAGGTAGATTATGTGCCCATTCCTTGGCCGCCGATTGGACGAGTAGAAAGTGGTTTATTAACATTATCAAATGAAAAAATAACAGAGGCCAAACGTATTGCTTTACCCAATCCCTTTCGTTGGCCCGTTAGCATTAGTAACTTAAAACGAGCGCTTCTAGAAACGCGCTTTCCAATTAAAGGCACAGACAAAGAATTAGTGGTTTTTAACTTACATTTGGAAGCCTATGACAATGGGGAAGGGAAGATTGCTCAAAGCAAAAAGTTAGCTGACGTATTATCCCAAGAATACGCTAAAGGAAACTATGTAATTGCTGGAGGTGACTTTAATCAAGTTTTCAAAGGCAGTCATCGATATCCTGACCTAGGGGAAGCTGGTTGGGCACCAGGAGAAATTGATCCAGCAGACTTACCTAAACATTTTTCACTTGCTTATGATGATCAACAGCCGACTGTGCGGGTGCTTAATAAGCCATACACTGGCTCTTATGAAACATCCCAAGTGTATGTAATTGATGGTTTTATTGTTTCTGATAATGTGGCTGTTCATAGCGTGAAAACAAAGGATGAACAATTTAAATATACAGATCACCAACCTGTGAAGATGGAAGTTGGGTTGAAATAAAAAAAGTACAAACGGTGCTTGTTGCTTGCACCGTTTGTACTTTTTATTTTACAGATAGCCTTTAGTAATAGAATGAGTGGAATTTAGCATATTTGCTGGGGTTCCTGTAAAAAGAAGCTGTCCGCCATTTTCTCCACCTTCGGGACCTAGTTCAATCAACCAGTCGGCACTTTTAATCACGTCAATGTGATGTTCTAATAAAATTAAGCTGTTTCCTTCTTCTACCATTCGATTGAAAAGTTGAAGACTTTGTTGGATATCAATTAAGTGTAAACCATCTGTAGGTTCATCCATTAAATAGATAGCTTTTTTTTGGTGAAGTGTGTCTGCTAATTTTACCCTTTGCAATTCGCCACCAGATAATGTTGAGAGCGATTGATTGAGTTTAAGGTAGCTTAAGCCAACTTCCAGTAAATTTTTTAATGAAAGAGCAAAAGGCTGGTCTTTGAAAAAATCATAGCCATCTTTAACGCTTAAAGCTAGTACTTCAACGATATTTTTTCCGTTATACAGATAATGAAGCACCTCTTCTTTGTAACGCGTTCCGTGACAGGTTTCGCAAACACTAGTAACATCCTCCATAAAAGACATATCGGAGACAATTATGCCTTTCCCCTTGCAAGTAGGACAGGCGCCTTTGGAATTATAGCTAAATAAAGCTGGACTAACATGATTTTCTTCCGCAAACAGTTTGCGGACCTTATCAAAAATATTAAGATAGGTCATAGGTGTGGATCGTAAATTTGCGGTAATGCTTTTTTGTGAAAGATGAATAATTTCTTGGTTATCAGCCTGGGCTTTTTGATAAATTTCTTCCGCTAATGATGATTTACCTGAACCAGCGACCCCACAAATAACAGTCAAAACTCCTAACGGAACTTCGACAGATAGATTGTTTAAATTATGCAGTGTCGCATGTTCGATTGATAAAGACTTCCTTGCTTTTCTTGGTTGGTCGTTTAAAGGGAGCGGCTCTTGAAGCGCTTGACTAGTCAAGGTTTTGGAGGCTAAAAATGCGTCATACGTTCCTGAAAACTGGACATGGCCACCATTTTCGCCTGCGAAAGGTCCGATATCGATGATAAAATCAGCTTCTCTAATTAATTGTGGATTATGTTCCACGAGAACCACGGTGTTTCCTTTATTTTTTAAATTGAGCAATGCACGACTGATCCGTTCGATGTCCTTTGGATGTAAGCCAGCACTTGGTTCATCTAAAATATACATAATATCATTTAAGGCGCTGTTTACATACTTAGCAATTTTAATCCGCTGTGCTTCACCACCAGAAAGTGTTTCAGTTGCTCGTCCTAATGTGAGGTAGGAGAGACCGATATTAATTAATGCTTCTAGACGTACAAGTAGCTCTTCTTGAATAGTTTTTATTAAGGATAGGTCCATTGAACGAATAAAAGAATGTAATTCAGTGAGTGGCATGTCAACAGCATCAGCAATACTTTTCTGATTAATTTTGCAGCTACGAACACGTTCATTGACTCTACTTCCTAAACAATCAGGACATCTTTTTACGGTAACAAAGTGATTAAGGTATTTTTGATGACGTTTGCCTTCATCTGTATGCAATATGCTACGTTGCATGCGCGGGACGATTCCTTCATACAAAGCTGTATGAGGCCACTCTTTGGGTGGATTAGCTAGTTTTTGTTGTGGAGCATATAAAAATAATGCTAACTCTTCAGGAGAATAGTCCTTGATTTTTTTATCCAAATCAAATAGACCACTATGGGCATAACGCTTCCACCGCCAGTTGCCAACTGTAAATGTGGGGAAATCGATAGGCCCTTCGTTTAATGATTTGTCATAATCAACTAGCTGATGAAGATTGATTTCGGTAATCTTTCCTAAGCCATCGCATGTTGGACATTTTCCATCCGGATGATTAAACGAAAAAGTATCTGAATAACCAACAAATGGAGAACCTGCTCGTGAAAACAACAAACGTAAAAACGTATAAATATCTGTATACGTTCCCACTGTCGAACGAGAATTGCCTGCTACTTTTTTCTGGTCAATGACGATTGCGACAGGAAGATTCTCGATTTTTTCAACTTCTGGACGACCATATTTGGGTAAGTAATTTTGAACAAACGAACTAAATGTATCATTTAGTTCACGACGTGATTCAGCGGCTAATGTGTCAAATACTAAGGAGGACTTTCCTGAACCCGAAAGTCCAGTAACAACAGTTAGTTGCTTTTTAGGGATATTGACAGAGATATTCTTCAAATTATTTTGTGTTGCGTGCTTAATTTCAATCCATTCCATTAAAAAACCTCCGTTTCTATTCTATTTTAGCATATAAAAAGAACCTAGCCTAAAAGTTGAACATGGGAATGTTCAAGAGAACTTTACTTTTTAATCGCTTTCATTTATGCTATAAGTAATACAGATTTTTTATCTGTATTAATAGATAAAGGATGTGACTTATGAAGAAGTCGATTTTGTTCAAAAAGTTAGGGATTATTTTATTAATTAGCCAAACACTGGTAGGGGTACCAATGTTGGCACAAGAAAGTATACTAGAAACAACCGTTCAAACAGAGACGGAATCAGTAACAACAGAAACCAGTCAGACGGTAGCTAACTTGGAATCTGAAACTACTAGCCAAACGGTGATGCAGGAAAAAGAATCCTCTTCGACAATCGCCGAAAGCAGTAGCCGAAATGTGGTTGCAGTAACCACTGAAACCACAAATGAGATACAAAATAGTGATACAGATGGAAAAGCTGTTTCTGCAGAGAATGCTTTTTCAGAAGCAGATTATAAACAAGCAACTGCACTGGAGTTAGCAACTTTAGTAAGAGAAAAAAAGGTGACGAGCGAAGAATTAGTAAAAATTGCGTTGGCCATCACTAAACGTGAAAATCCTACATTAAATGCGGTCATTACTTTACGAGAAGAAGCGGCTTTGACAGAAGCAAAAGCTTTACAAGATACAGGTCAACCATTTCTAGGTGTGCCGCTCTTACTAAAAGGGTTAGGACAATCCTTGAAAGGTGAAAGCAACACGAACGGTTTTGGTTTTCTCCAAGATCAAGTAGCTGGTGGGACATCGACCTTTGTCAAAGCACTACAAAATGCCGGATTCATAATCATTGGTCAAACGAATTATCCAGAATTAGGTTGGAAGAATATTTCAGATTCGAAGTTATATGGTGTTTCCGTCAATCCATGGAATCCTAACCATTATTCAGGTGGTTCTTCAGGCGGAGCGGGTGCTAGTGTCGCCGCGGCATTTGTTCCCATTGCTTCTGGAAGTGATGCTGGTGGCTCTATCCGCATCCCTGCTTCTTGGACAGGCACCGTAGGTTTGAAACCTTCTAGAGGAGTAATCATTGGCAATTCTAATAGTGCAAAAGGTCAAACTGTTCACTTTGGTTTAAGTCGAACCGTGGCGGATACAAATGCATTATTTGAAACCTTATTAACCAAAAAAGATCTTCCTGCGGGACATTTAAGTCAAGCGCAACCCATTGCTTATACAACAGAATCCCCTGCCGGAACGCCTGTAAGTGCCGAAGCAAAAGAGGCGGTCGCTGAAGCTGTTGCTTTTTTAAAAGACCAAGGGTACACATTGGTTGAAGTGAAGCACCCTGTTGATGGGGAACGTCTAATGAAAAATTATTATACTGTAGCTGCTGGCTCAGCAGGAATTGCCGATTTTATGGCGCGGCAGAAATTAAAAAGACCGCTTGAACGAAATGATGTAGAACTGTTAACATGGGCACTTTTTCAAACAGGAAAAAATATAACGAGTGAAGAGACAACTGCGGCTTGGACAGATATTGCTTTACAAGCACAAGCGATGGACGAATTTTATCAACAGTATCCTATCTTATTAACACCAACGACAGCTGCCACGGCACCTAGTATTGATAATCCGTTACTAAAACCAGAACATGCAGCACAGATGGAAAGAATTGATCAATTGTCACCAGCAGAACAAAAACAATTGATTTATGACCAATGGCTGACGGCGTTCACATATACACCGTTTACACAACAAGCAAATTTATTTGGACATCCAGCATTAAGTGTACCAACTTACGTTTCAAAAGAAGGACTGCCTTTGGGGATTCAATTTAATAGTGCATTAAATGAAGACCGAACATTGCTACAATTAGGTGCTTTATTTGAAAATAACCACAAGATAAATCAACCACATGTAGAAGAACCAGAAAAAGACAAAGAACCAGATGCAAGTGGCGAACCAGAAAAAGGCAAAGACCCAGATGCAAGTGGCGAACCAGATAAGGATAAAGAACCAGATGCAAGTGGCGAAGCAGACAAAGACAAAGACCCAAATGCAAGCGGCGAACCAGATAAAGACAAAGAGCCGGATGCAAGTGGCGAAGCAGACAAAGACAAAGAGCCAAATGCAAGTGGCGAACCAGAAAAAGACAAAGAGCCAGATGCAAGTGGCGAACCAGAAAAAGATAAAGACTCAGATGCAAGTGGCAAACCAGATAAAGACAAAGAAACAAAAACAAGTGAAGGACCAATCGAAGGAAAAGATCAAAACCAAAATCCAGACAAAGCTGGAAAAACTACTAGTGAGTCATCCTTAGATAATTCGCTGAATTCATCAGCAAATCAGGGAACCAAATCAACAGAAAGTACGCATGCTTTTTCTAATAAAAGTATGATTGGGAAACAAGAACAGCTTCCCAAAAAAGTATTACCAAAAGCAGGTGCAGAAGTACCTAGTACTTTCTGGATTGTTTTAGGAGGAGCTTTCTTAGTAACGAGTGGAACGATTTATATAAGGAAAACTAGAAAATGATAACCAGTGAAGGCTAGAGACAATTTATCCCCAATTGTCTCCAGCCTTTTTTCTTTGGTATACTAAAACCAATAGGGAAATGGAGGCGAAAGTAATGAGGGCGTTTGAGAAGATTCCAGCGTTTCAGCAATGGCAAAAAGTTGAAGCTATTCATCGTGGTTGGTCAACGGATTTAAAGTTTAAAGTTACTAAAAATCAAGAAACCTTTTTATTGCGAATTTTTCAACAAGAAGAGTTATTAGCCAAACAACAAGAATATCAATTTATCAAAAAAGTAGCGGCGTTAGGATTTCCCAGTTCTAAACCTTTTTTATGTGCACCTATTCCTGAAAGTGAACAAGGATACATGTTATTAACGTATCTAGAAGGTGAAGACTTAAGCGATGTTTTACCCGCTCTTTCTCCCAAAAGACAACTGAACTTAGGCGTAGAGGCAGGCCGCTATTTAAACAAGATCCATAAGCTTTTGTTGCCTGAAAGGATTAGTCAAAGAGAGATTGCGCGAAATTTATACGAAAAAAAGCAGAGTCAACTAAATAAGTATAAGGAATCTCAATTTTGTATGCCGTACCAGCAGCCAATAATTTCATATTTAGAAAAACAATTACCGTTATTGCAACAACGGCCTGTGGTTTATCAGCATGGAGATTTCCATGTGGGAAATTTTATTTACTTGCCAACTAGGCAGGTCGGTGTGATTGATTTTAATCGATGGGATTTTGGGGATCCTTATGAAGAATTTTACAAGTTACAATTTTTTTCAAGAAATGTTTCGCCATTGTTTGCTTATGGTCAATTACAAGGTTATTTTGCTGGGAAAGTTCCTACCTTATTTTGGCAGTTTCAAAAGCTTTATACTTTTCACGCAGGACTCTATTCTTTAGTTTGGGCACTGAGCTTTGGTGAAAAAGAAATCAGGACTATGGAACAGCAATACCAACAATTACTAGAGGACTATAATTGTGGAGAATTACTAGTTCCCAAATGGTTTTCAACTATCCAAAGAAAGGGATTGAGATTTTAGGTTTATTTCGATAGAATAAAAATAAAAACAGGAGTTTAAGAAATGAAACTAAACGGGATTATTATGATAGCGGTTGTTGGAAGCGTTTTATCTAGCTGTGGTTGGCAAAAATCGAAAGAGGAATCACAGAAAGTACAAACCGTACAAACAAACAATGTAAATACTGAAGAAACAAGAGCAATTTCAGCAACCGAAGTTAGTCAAACCACGGCGTTGGAATTAGAGCAAACAACGCAAACACAAGAATTAACTGAATTAGTTACAGAAGAAGGGACGATTTGGAATCAGCAAAAAGCAAAACAGTTAGGACAATACATGGAAACCTGGGGTCAAGAACGCAATCAGAACTATCAAGCGTACCAACCAGGTCACTCTGTAGCTTTTTACACGATTCAAGTGCCTGATGATTTATTGAGTTATGAACCTAAAATACAACCAGCTATTGGGAACAATCCCATTTGGTTAAATTGGTCAGAAACAGGCAGCGAAGGGGGTTATTGTCTGGTGGCAGTATACTCTGACAGTGCGACACAAGTTGCCCAGAAGCATGTCTATTTATTTACTTTAGTGAATGGTGAAGCCAAAGTCTATGTGAGTAAAGAACAGCCAGTAGAGGAGCAACCTTATTTGTTTTTAAAAGAAACAAGCAATACAGAACTGAAAGAACAATTCACAAATCTTGTGAATAATCTTTAATTTTTTATTTAATCAAAAGGAAAAGAAAATTTATCATTGACAAAGTATCCGCTTTCATTTTATTCTGTAGCTACCCCTTGGGAAAGGGCAAAAGGAAGTTTTGAAAGGGATGGAAAAAATGAAGGAAACAAGTTTAGTAATTATTAAGCCAGATGGCGTTGAACGAAAGTTAGTTGGCAAAATCATTCAACGTTTTGAAGATAAAGGTATTGACTTATTGCACCTTAAATTCGAACGACTAACAGTAGAAACAGTGAAGGAACATTATGAGCATTTAAAAGATGAACTATTTTTCCCTGAATTATTAGCCTATATGACAAGTGGCCCAGTGGTTGTGATGGTCGTTGTAGGGGACAATGTGGTTAAAAAAGTGCGTAAATTAGTTGGAGCAACGAATCCGTTAGATGCTGAAAGTGGCACCTTACGAGCGGATTATGGGTTGTCTGTCACCAAAAATTTAATCCATGCTTCTGATTCTGTCCAATCAGCAAAAATTGAGATGCAACGGTTCTTTGGTTAATCAGCGAAAAAGAAGCAATCCTTTATTTTTTATAAAGGATTGTTTCTTTTTTATTAATTGTCAGAATATTCCGCTTAAATGGTTGACATCTGGAGGTAGAAGAGTAGTATAGACTACATACTAAATACTAAATGACCGTGTGTGCTTCAGGAGGATAAAATGATAACAAGTGATGAATTGACAGAAAACCTTAGTCCGTTTGAATTAAGTCTATTTTTAGAGAAGAGATTACATGAAGAAAATCATAATTTAGAAACATTGTTAAATGCAGGGCGAGGCAATCCTAATTGGACGGCGCCAACACCAAGGGAAGCCTTTTTTTTATTAGGTCAATTTGCTACAAAAGAAACGTTAAGAGAGGGGAGCGAACAAACGGCTGGTATGATTCAGCCAAGTTTTGGTAGAACGCAACGCTTCTTAAACTTTTTAGCAGAAAATCCAAGCAAAGGGGCAACCTTCTTACAAGAAATTTGGACAGCAGAGCATAACTATTTTGGGATGGATAAGGAAATGTGGTTAGATGCCATGTTAGACTATGTGATTGGGGATAATTATCCGAATCCTGTTCGTTGCTTGAAGGCGTGTGAACAACCGATTAAAGCATATTTAAATCAAGAATTATTTTCCAGCGAAGCACAACCGTTTGATATTTTTGCCGTTGAAGGTGGTACAGCAGGGATTTGTTACTTGTTTGATACGTTGGCAAATAATTATTTACTAGAAAAAGGTGATCGTATTGCGTTGTTATTACCAACGTTTGCTCCTTATCTAGAAATTCCAGAACTACCACGTTATGATTTTGACGTGGTTAAAATCAAAGCAGAGCAAATGATTATTGATGGAAAAACGACGTATCAATACTCAAACAAGGAAATTGATAAACTAAAAGACCCGTCCATCAAAGCGGTTTTTGTCGTAAATCCCAGCAATCCAACTGCTAATGCTATGGGAAAACCTACCATTGAACAAATCAAACAAATCGTTGCAGTGGATAACCCTAAGTTAATGATTTTAACAGATGACGTTTACGGAACCTTTGTGCCAGCTTTCCGTTCACTATTTACGGAGTTACCTTACAATACAGCCTGTATCTATTCTTATTCTAAATACTTTGGCGCTACCGGTTGGCGTGTGGGGACTATTGCGGTCAGTCAAGAGAACATCTTTGACCAATTATTAAAAGAATTGCCAGTGGCTCGAAAAATGGAATTACAGGCACGTTATGCTACATTGAATGCAGACACAAGCCAAATTAACTTTATCAGCCGCTTAGTCGCAGACAGCCGCGATATTGCGTTGAACCATGCAGCGGGACTTTCTTCTATTCAGCAAGCGATGATGGCTTTATTTAGTTTGTATGCTTTGTTAAAAGACGGTCAAGCATATAAAGACGAAGTGATGGATATTTGTCATACGCGTGAAAAGCTCTTGTTCCGCACCTTAGGCATTGAAGAGCCTTTAGCAAGTCTAAATACAGCATATTATTGTGAAATTAACTTTAGAGATTGGACAGAAAAACGTTATGGTCCAGAATTTTCAAGTTATTTAACGAAATCGTGGACGATCACAAAAGTATTAACCTCTTTAGCAGAAAAAGAAAAATTAATGCTTTTAAAAGCGGATGCTTTCGGGAGTGACAAATGGTCAGTTCGAATTTCTTTAGCCAATTTAGCTACTAACCAATATAGTGAAGTTGGTAAACGAATGATTCGCCTATCTGAACACATTAAAGAAGAGTGGTTGCGCCAAAAGCGCCAAGCAATTAAATAAAAAAACGCTAAGTCTCTTAAGCTACAGGAGACTTAGCGTTTTTGTTTATTATTTATTCATTTTTCCGTCAGTTTTGGTTTATAAATGTTTGCTACACTGGAGATAAGAGGAAATTAAGCGTTTATAAAAAGGAGAGAAGTGAATGAAACATATTAAAGGAATGTTGGTTTTTATCGGATTATTTATTTTGGTCGGTTGTACGCCAGATCAAGAGCCAACGAAACAAACAACAAGTGGTCCGCAAGAGACAAAGCAAGTGAAGCAAGTTGCCGTCACCAATCAAACGACTTCTGCGGTGGAAAAACAAGCGCCGGCTAAAAATGACGAACTGATTGCTAATCAATTGACTTTTGATTCTCATGAATACACGTACGAAGTGGTTACAGGGGCCACACAAACGACATTTGGGACAACCCCACCAGCAAAATATACACCAGAAGAAAAAAAGGAAAAAATGTTTTGGTCCAATCAACCGCCTTTGGGATTAATGACGGGTAACTATTATAAAAATGAAGGTGTATTTACTGGCGGAAATTACGGCATTGTAGAGATTATTACAGAACCTGAAACGCAACGGATTCTGAATGTTGAGTTTACAGAGTTTGCTAGTGACCCTTATTATGATACACGCTATTCGGGTGTCAACAAACGCCTGTCGGATTATCCTGAATTTCAAGCAAGCAACACGCGTACAGACGATACGTTAGTCACCGTTGTTAATGGTATTACTTATGTAGAAAAACAAATGCGTGACGAAAATCGTGTCACAGATAATTTTTATACGGTACGCGGTTCATCAACTTCTGCGCGTGAAGGATTAATGCCTTTAGCAGCAGAGCTGGACACTTGGCTAAAAGAGCCAGCGAAAGAAACGTATATCGGTTACGCAGAAGATTTAGGCAATGGCCTAATCGGTCGACTTCAAGTGATAACAGAAGAGCAGAAAATAAAACATGTCAGCTATGATGAATACTTTTCAGATGAACAGGAAAAAATCACAGAAACAGCTCTGCGGCCTTTTTATCGTCAATCGAAATATTATTCACCAGGATACAATAAACAAACCAACAATTCTTTTATTCATTTTGTAGATGCACTAACAAAGGCCATTACGACACAACAAACTTTATCCGTTAACGAAGAACAAGAGCTACAGCATCCGTCTTTTACTACTTATCAAAGATTGGCTGAAAAAATCAGCACGTTTCAAAATTCATTGAAGGAATAAGAAAAACGAAAGTAGGGCATAAGTCGTTTCGACTTATGCCCTACTTTTGTAATCTTAAGATTATCAGCTAAACCAAAGTGAGTTCTTTTTAAAGAAATACTTTTATTTTAGCCTTTTATAGATCTAAATAATTTTCTAAGTAATCTGCTAAACCATCTTGATCATTTGTTTTTTCAGTGACATCGTTGGCTACGGATTTAATTTTATCCGTGGCATTGTTCATAGCAACACCCCAACCAGCATAACTTAACATTTCTTCGTCATTATGTTCATCGCCAAAAGCAATGATATCAGCTGGTTTGACAGATAAAAAGTTCGCCACTTGATCAACGCCATGGGCTTTTTGAATTCCTTTTGCGACCATTTCTAAAATAGGCATTGGACCGCCCCAAGTGCGGACATCAATATAATCACCATATTGTTTTGTCAATGTATCAGCAACTTTTTCAGCTTGGTTTGGCGTGGTCCGAACCATCATTGAGGTAGGATTTGTTCGTAAATTTTTAGCAGTAAGTAAATTATCTAAGGTTGCTTTGGAAGCAAAAAATTTCGGATCGAACCCATCTAACGTATCGATATAAAATGTTTCTTTGTTTTCAGCAGCAACAAAATCTAATTGTAATTCTTTTTTCTGTGCCAAAATGTCAAAGACTAGGTCACGCTCAATATTGGCTTCGCTTTCCAAGTCCCATTTTTTCTCTGGAATGTGGACTAAAGCACCGTTAAAGTTAACCATAGGGGTCGTTAGGCCAAGTTGTTGGTAAAATTGATGACTCATTCTATAGGGACGTCCAGTGGCAATACTGACGTAATGACCGTTGTCAATCGCTTTTTTTAGTGTTTGTTCGGTTTTTGGACTGATTAAAGACTGTGCATTTAATGTTGTGCCGTCTAAATCAATAGCAATTAATTTTTTCAAGTAAAAATTCCTCCTAAATGCCTTTTACTCAGTCTAGCATAAAACCGAAGATTATCAAGGGGAGAAGCATGTTCATTTATAAGGTTTAAAAAAAAGCTTAAGAAGTATGCTACACTAAAATAAACCGTTTGAAAAAGGAGCGCAGAGCATCTTGAAAAATTCTAGAAATTATTTACGAGTGATCACCTTAATCTATTGTATCTATATGTGGTTATTTGCTACGCATTTTCATTTTATGGCGTTGAACGTGTTGTTAGCCTATATTCCAATTGAACTTAGTTATCTTTTAAACGCAGAAAAACGTAAAAGGGATTGGTTGATAGGTTTTGCTTGGTTAATTTTTTATCCTAATGCGCCGTACCTATTTACGGATTTTTTTCATTTAGAAACGCTATCTATTTATCGAGGCTTTAATACGATTTTTGCAAACCAAATTGGTGATTGGTGGGCGTTTGTTTGCTTAACTAGCGGGATTGTTATATATGGACTTTTAGGGATGAAAACAGTAACAACTGTTAGCCAGAAATTGCAAAGTTATTGCGGCTATAGAACAATTATAGGCTTTCAAGCCAGCCTTCATTTCTTGTCTGCTTTGGCGATTTATGTTGGACGTTTTGATCGATTACACAGTGTCTATCTTTTTATGAGTCCAATTGAAACAGTGAAAATTATCTTTTTTGACTGGTCCCTTCAAAAATTAATGTTTATTTTATTAATGATGTTTCTACAGATGCTGTTGTTTGGGCTAATCCAATTATTAGGAAAAGAAGAAGCAATGTAAAGCTTTTTCTTTTTTTATATCTACAAAACACGAACGTTATATAGAAATATGTATATAATAGTTAATATTTTGTTGTAAAAAGATAGCGATTCTCTTATAATCAAAGAGTAATTATTCGAAAACATGGATTTTAAGGGAGAGAAGTGCAATTATGAATACGTTTTTCAAATTAAAGGAAAACAAGACAACGGTATCAACTGAAATAATGGCGGGGGTTACGACCTTTTTTGCAATGAGTTATATTTTATTTGTTAATCCGTCCATTCTTTCAGAAACAGGGATGCCTTTTCAGGCTGTTTTTTTAGCGACCATTATTGCTTCAATCATTGGTACATTAATTATGGGGCTGTTTGCTAATGTACCTTACGCTCAAGCACCGGGGATGGGACTCAATGCTTTCTTCACGTTTACGGTCGTTTTTGGGATGGGGTATACATGGCAACAAGCATTAGCAATGGTTTTTATTTGTGGTTTGATTAATATTTTGATTACAGTGACAAAAATTCGCAAAATGATTATTAAAGCAATTCCAGAGAGTTTGCAACATGCTATTGGTGGTGGGATTGGAATTTTTGTCGCTTATGTAGGGTTGAAAAATGCTGGCTTACTAAGTTTCACAGTACAAGCAGAACCTCAAAATGGTGTTGTGAATGGTTCGAGTATCGTGCCCGCTTTAGGAAATTTTGATAATCCAGCTATTATTTTGGCGGTAATTGGGCTAGTTTTAACAACGATTTTAGTTGTCACGAATGTTCGTGGGGCTATTTTAATTGGCATTGTGGTTACTACGTTAGTCGCAATTCCAATGGGGGTGGTAGACACTGCTTCGGTTGATTGGCATGCTAATTCGTTGGGCAATTCATTTAAAGAATTAGGTACAACTTTTGGCGCTGCTTTTGGTGCTGAGGGCTTACAGTCATTGTTTAGCGATTCTTCAAAAATTCCTCAAGTTTTAATGACCATTATTGCCTTCAGTTTATCAGATACGTTTGATACAATTGGAACATTTATCGGTACGGGACGTCGAACAGGGATTTTCTCTAAAGAAGATGAATTAGCTTTAGAAGATAGTAAGGGCTTCAGCACTAAAATGGACAAAGCTCTATTTGCAGATGCTATTGCAACATCTATCGGTGCGATTTTTGGTACATCGAATACGACAACTTATGTAGAAAGTGCAGCAGGAATCGGTGCGGGTGGTCGAACAGGTTTGACATCGGTAGTGGTAGCAATTCTATTTGCCCTAAGTAGTCTTTTTTCACCACTTATTGCTATTGTGCCAGCACAAGCTACGGCTCCAGCGTTAATTTTAGTGGGAATTATGATGTTAGCTTCTTTCAAAGACATCAATTGGACGGATTTAGAAGATGCGATTCCAGCATTTTTTGCTTCAATTTTCATGGGATTATGTTATAGCATCTCTTATGGGATTGCTGCTGGGTTCATCTTTTATGCAGTGGTGAAAGTAGTCAAAGGAAAAGCAAAAGAAGTTTCACCAATTATTTGGGTCATTGATGCGTTGTTTATCTTAAACTTTGTAATCTTAGCTATTTTATAGTAAACAGAAGTGAGGCTGAGATAACAGCGGTTAGCTTCGAAGGTGTTGCATTTGTTCAGCTATTTATCTTAAGCCCAAGTGTTAAGAAGTCTGGCAGATTGGTCGTTTTGGCCGGTCTGCCAGACTTTTTTTAAAAGAATTTTCTTTTGAGAGATTCACTCTTTTAGAGTATAGTGGTAGGTGAAGAGGTGATAAGGTGGATAAAAGTATGAAAATAAAATGGAAGCAGAATTTGTTAGTCGCATGGATTGGTTGCTTTTTTACAGGGGCGAGTATTAGCTTAGTTATGCCGTTTATTCCAGTATATGTTGAACAATTAGGGACGCCTAAGAGTCAAGTAGAGTTGTTTTCTGGATTGGCAATTTCTGTCACGGCGTTTGCTGCTGCGATTGTTGCACCGATTTGGGGAAATTTAGCTGATCGAAAAGGTCGGAAAATTATGATGATTCGGGCTGCAGCAGGAATGACGATCACGATGGGGGCGTTAGCATTTGTCCCTAATGTATACTGGCTGTTGATTATGCGTTTTATGAACGGGATTTTATCCGGCTATATTCCTAACGCAACAGCGATGATTGCGTCGCAGGCGCCAAAAGAGAAAAATGGCTGGGCTCTAGGAACATTATCAACAGGTGCAATTGCTGGGACGTTAATTGCGCCATCGATTGGCGGTGCGTTGGCACAGTGGTTTGGAATGGAAAATGTCTTTATTATTACCGGCGTTATTTTATTCATTACAACGTTGTTGACTATCTTTTTAGTTAAAGAAGATTTTCAACCAGTTGAGAAAAAGGATTTATTAACGACGAAAGAAATTTTTAGTAAGATGGATCATGTTTCAGTATTGATTGGTTTGTTTGTGACTACGTTAATTTTACAATTAGGAATTACAAGTATCAGCCCAATCTTAACGCTATATATTCGATCTTTAAGTGGCGATACAGAGAATGTATTATTTGTTAGTGGTTTGATTGTTTCGATTGCCGGCGTTTCAGCAATTATTTCTTCTCCAACTTTGGGAAAAATTGGGGACCGCATTGGGAACCAAAAAGTTTTATTAGGCGGATTAATTCTTTCTTTTATTTGTTACATTCCCATGGCGTTTGTGCAAACACCTTTTCAGTTAGGCGTTTTGCGATTCCTTTTAGGTTTTTCAACAGGCGCTTTAATGCCATCAATTAATACGTTAATTAGTAAAATAACGCCAACGGAGGGCGTAAGTAGAGTTTATAGTTACAATCAGATGTGTAGTAATTTCGGTCAAGTTTTAGGGCCGATGGTAGGGTCAACAGTTGCCCATGGTTTTGGCTATTCTTCTGTTTTTCTGGTAACCGCTTGTTTCGTTTTAGGAAACATTGGGTTGTCCTTCTTTAATTTCCGAAAAGTTTTAAATAAAAAGCTCTAAACAGTTGAAAAGATAAAAAAACCAGTTACAATAACTTTAGTAACTGGTTTTTTCTTATTTAACAGGTTTGGTTTCTTTCGGTACTGCAAAGTGTGCAATTAATAAAATAATAACGGCTGTTGCCAACGATAGAATCGTTGTCATTTTAAAGTCGTATGAACCACCAGATAATGCACCGCCGATATATCCAACGACTTGGCCTAATGCGAAGGTCCAGAAAAATACAACAAGATAACGCATATGAGCACCTCTTTTCTAGCTCTTAGTTTAGCATATTTTCTTTAAAAGTAAAGAATCCGCGATAGGAAAATAAGAGAAGAGGCAAAAAATAGCAAGGATTCAAAAAGGAGCTGTCCAATGTCATTTCCACAATTACATACCGTTACTTCCTATTCGCTTTTATCTAGTACGGTTAGGATTCGTTCCTATGTAAAACAAGCGAAAGCGTTAGGTTATCAAACATTAGCGATTACCGATATCAATGTCTTGCATGGGGCGGTTGAATTTTATGAAGCATGCCAAGAAGCGGGAATTCAACCAATTATCGGTTTAAGATTAGAATATACCCCAGCAGAAAAAGAAGGGCATTCCGAGTTGCTTTTATTTGCTAAAAATTTAAAAGGGTATCAGCAATTAATGCAACTATCTAGCAGCAAAATGACGACAGAGGGTCCCTTTTACTTAGCGGAACATCAATCCTTATTAAGTGATTTATTTGCCGTGACTTTGTCAGCCAAAGGAGAAGTCGCCCAAACATTTTTTGAAGATGAACAACAAGCGGTTCACGCTTTCCAACAACTTGCTTCATATTTTGATCCCCAGTCGTTATTTGTTGAACATTCTTTTTCAATGAATCAACAACGCAATCCAGCGCTCTTTTCTTTTTACCAAAGAGAACAATTACCTGGCGTGGCTTTGCAAGAGGTACGTCATTTAACAAGGGAAGAAGGCTTTGCCGTAACTGTTCTTGAGAGCATCAAAGAAAATAATCAATTGAATATTACAAGCCAAACACCGGAAATAGAAGGTCTGAATTACTTGCGTGAAGCAGAGACGACGATGGAACAAATGCTTCAAATAGCTGGTGCAGAAGTGGTCCAGAATACGATTCAGCTAGCTGAAAATTGCCGAGTTGACATTCCTTTACATCAAAAATTATTACCGCATTTTCCTGTGCCTGATAATCAAACGGCTGGTTCTTATTTACGCTCATTGTGTTTAGAAAAATTATCAGAAAGAGTGCCTCATCTAAATGAAGTTTACCAAAAACGATTAGAAAAAGAGTTAACCATCATTCACAATATGGGCTTTGATGATTACTTTTTAATCGTTTGGGATGTGATGGACTTCTGTCATAACAATCAAATTGTTACAGGCGCTGGCCGAGGTTCAGCGGCAGGCTCTTTAGTGTCCTATGTGCTATCAATTACAGATGTAGATCCAATCAAATATGATTTGCTTTTTGAACGTTTTTTGAATCCAGAACGCTACACGATGCCCGATATTGATTTAGATATTCCTGATAATCGGCGGGAGGAAGTTTTAGCTTATGTCAGTCAAAAATATGGTCATTATCACATGGCGCAAATTGCCACGTTTGGTACGATGGCTGCGAAAATGGTTTTACGGGACGTTGCACGTGTTTTCGGGTTGTCCCAGAGTGAAGCGAATCGTTGGTCGGCAGCTGTCCCCAACAAGCTAAAAATTACGTTAGAAGAAGCATACCAAGAGTCAAAACGGATGCAAGAATTGGTCAATTTTTCACCAAATAATCAATTGCTCTATAAAACAGCTGTTCAGCTAGAAGGATTGCCTCGCCATGTTTCTACGCACGCAGCAGGTGTGGTAATTAGTGATGAAAATCTTTTGAATTTGGTTCCGTTACAACCAGGATCGAATGAAATTTTATTGACCCAATTTACTATGAATGATGTTGAAAAAATTGGTCTTCTGAAAATGGATTTCTTGGGCTTAAGAAATTTATCTATCATTGATGATACCCTCACAGCTATTAAACGCGTCTATAATCAAACCATTCATTTAAATCAGATTCCATTAGATGACGAAACAACGCTGGCTTTATTTAGAAAAGGGGAAACAAGTGGTGTTTTCCAGTTTGAATCTGCTGGAATTCGGAATGTATTAAGAAAATTAGGACCAACTAGCATTGAAGATATTGCTGCTGTCAATGCCTTGTATCGTCCTGGTCCGATGCAAAATATTGATGTTTTCATCCGCCGGAAAAAAGGCTTGGAACAAATTAGTTATCCAGAGCCTAGTCTCGCCCCCATTTTAGAAAATACGTACGGAATTATTGTTTACCAAGAGCAGATTATGCAAGTTGCTGCGAAAATGGCAGGCTTCTCTTTAGGGCAAGCTGACATTTTACGTCGGGCCATTAGTAAAAAGAAAAAAGATGTGCTAGATGAAGAACGGAATCATTTTGTTAATGGTGCGTTACAACAAGGCTATCCCCAAGAAACAGCTAACCAAGTGTACGATTATATTGAGCGCTTTGCTAATTATGGCTTTAACCGCTCGCATGCATTTGCCTATTCCTTTATTGGTTTTCAAATGGCTTACTTGAAGGTTCATTATCCGAGTGCTTTTTATGTCGCATTGTTGCATTCTGTTCGTCATAATCCAACAAAAATTAAAGAATATATTGGCGAAGCTAGAAAAAACAAGCAGACGATTTTGCAGCCGTCAATTAACCAAAGTCACTACAGCTTTTACCTAAATCAGCAACAGCAAATTTTATTTGGTTTTAGTTCTTTAAAAGGAATCCGCCGAGACTTCATTCAAAATATTTTAAATGAACGCCGAGAAAATGGACCGTACAAAACGTTCGATGAGTTTCTTTTGCGAATTGACCGTAAGTGGTTGAAAGTTGAAAATATCGAACCATTGATTGCCATCGGTGCATTTGACGAAATTGCGCCTAATCGCCGTCAATTAGCGGTAGGTTTAGAGAGTAATATCCAAAGTATTCTTCTCAGCGGTGGTAGTATGGATTTGTTAGAAACGTTGAAGCCAAAGGAAGAAGAAATTGCCGATTATCCGCTAGAAGAGCGACTAGAACAAGAAGAACAATATTTAGGGGTCTATTTATCAGGACATCCGACAGAAGAGTTCAAAAAAACACGCTTAGCCAAGCAAACGCAACTTGTTCATGAACTTGTTGAAAATCAGCCCACGAAATTATTGATTTATGTCAAAAACATTCGGACGATTCGGACCAAAAAGGGAGAACAAATGGCCTTTGTTGATGGGGATGATACAACAGGAAGTATTTCACTAACGTTGTTCCCAACCGTTTTTCGCCAGTTAAGACAGAGTGTCGAGAAAGGGCAAGTTTATTATGTGGAAGGAAAAGTGGAACGCAGTACGTACAATCAAGAATTGCAAATATTGGTTCAACGAATAGAAAAAGCGCAACAAGTAGAAACATCAATTAGTGACGAAACGTGTTTTATCAGAATTACAAAAGATGTCGAACAAACGGACGTTTTTCAGAAAATGAAAGAGGTACTCAGTCGTCATGCTGGACACATTCCAGTGATTGTCTATTTTGAAAAAACAGGAAAGAAAATAGTATTAAATGAAGAAAATTGGGTCGCTCATACAAGCGCTAGTCAGCAACAATTAGCTTACGTTTTAGGTGAGCAAAACGTCATTTTCAAATGATTTACGGTAAAAAATACTAGTTGTTTTCAACTTTTTTCATTTTTTTCTTCTTAACTCAAGACATTTTGGTTCTTTAATGGTAAAATGAATGACGTAATATTTTTGTATATCAATTTTTGCGAAAAGGTTTCTTTTGGCAGTTGAAAGTATATTATATGAGGTGAAATAGCGAATGAAACGCATTGGTATTTTAACCAGCGGGGGAGATGCCCCTGGAATGAACGCTGCAATTCGTGCAGTCGTACGCAAAAGTATTTTTGATGGAATCGAAGTTTACGGTATTAACTATGGATTTGCCGGTTTAGTCGCAGGCGACATCCGTCGTTTAGATGTTGCTGACGTTGGCGATAAGATTCAACGTGGTGGAACATTCTTGTACTCTGCTCGTTATCCTGAATTTGCTACTGAAGAAGGGCAATTAAAAGGAATCGAACAATTGAAAAAATTCGGTATTGAAGGCTTAGTTGTTATTGGTGGAGACGGTTCTTATCATGGCGCAATGGCTTTGACAAAACGTGGTTTCCCCGCTGTTGGAATTCCTGGAACGATTGATAATGATATTCCTGGAACAGATTTCACAATCGGTTTTGATACAGCGATTAACACTGTTTTGGAATCAATTGACCGAATTCGTGATACAGCGACTTCTCATGTTCGTACATTCGTTATCGAAGTAATGGGACGTAACGCTGGTGATATTGCATTGTGGTCAGGCGTGGCTGGCGGAGCAGATGAAATCATTATTCCTGAACATGATTTTGATATGAAAAACGTTGCCAAACGTATTCAAGAAGGCCGCGACCGCGGGAAAAAACATTGCTTAATCATTTTAGCAGAAGGCGTAATGGGCGGAAATGAATTTGCTGATAAACTTTCTGAATACGGTGATTTCCATACGCGTGTATCAATTTTAGGACACGTGGTTCGTGGGGGCTCGCCAAGTGCTCGTGACCGTGTATTAGCAAGTAAATTTGGGTCATATGCTGTTGAACTTCTAAAAGAAGGCAAAGGCGGTTTATGTATCGGTATGTTAGATAACCAAGTAGTTGCAGCTGATATTATTGACACGTTAGAAAACAATAAACACAAACCAGATTTATCTCTTTATGAGTTAAATCATGAAATTTCTTTTTAATCTTGTATATTAGCTAATCTTATTAGCTTTGTATAAACAAATTTGGAATAGGAGCGTTTTAGTAATGAAAAAAACGAAAATCGTATGTACGATTGGACCAGCTAGTGAATCCGTTGATATGCTAGTAAACTTAATTAATGCAGGTATGAATGTTTGCCGTTTGAACTTTTCACATGGTGACTACGAAGAGCATGGTGCTCGTATTAAAAACATTCGTGAAGCTGTAAAAATTACAGGGAAACGCGTAGCGATCTTACTAGATACAAAAGGTCCTGAAATCCGCACAAATGACATGGAAAATGGCGCAATCACAATGAAAATTGGTGACTCAGTACGTATTTCTATGACAGAAGTTTTAGGAACAAATGAAAAATTCTCAATCACTTATCCAGAATTAATCAATGATGTAAACGTAGGTTCACACATTCTTTTAGATGATGGTTTAATCGATTTAGAAGTAACTGATATCGACCGTGATGCAAACGAAATCGTAACAGTTGTTAAAAACGAAGGCGTCTTGAAAAACAAAAAAGGCGTTAACGTACCAGGCGTTTCTGTAAACTTACCAGGGATCACTGAAAAAGATGCTAACGATATCCGTTTCGGAATTGGTCAAGGAATTGACTTTATCGCAGCTAGCTTCGTTCGTCGTGCTTCTGACGTTTTAGAAATCACTAAAATTTTAGAAGAAGAAAACGCAACACACATCCAAATCATTCCTAAAATCGAAAACCAAGAAGGTATCGATAATATCGATGAAATCTTAAAAGTTTCTGATGGTTTAATGGTTGCTCGTGGTGACATGGGTGTTGAAATTCCAACAGAAGATGTTCCAGTTGTCCAAAAAGCTTTAATTAAAAAATGTAATGCTTTAGGTAAACCAGTTATCACTGCAACACAAATGTTAGATTCAATGCAACGTAACCCACGTCCAACACGTGCGGAAGCAAATGACGTAGCAAACGCAATCTACGATGGAACAGATGCAGTAATGTTATCAGGCGAAACTGCAGCAGGGGATTACCCATTAGAAGCTGTTCAAACAATGGCTCGTATTGCAGTTCGTACAGAAGAAACATTAGTTAACCAAGATTCATTCGCATTGAAATTATATAGCAAAACAGATATGACTGAAGCAATCGGACAATCTGTTGGCCATACAGCACGTAACTTGGGTATCCAAACAATCGTTGCGGCAACAGAATCAGGCCACACAGCACGTATGATCTCTAAATACCGTCCAAAAGCACATATCGTTGCAATTACGTTCTCAGAACAAAAAGCACGTAGCTTATCATTATCATGGGGTGTTTACGCAACAGTTGCTGACAAACCATCAAGCACAGATGAAATGTTTAATTTAGCTTCAAAAGTATCACAAGAAGAAGGTTATGCTTCAGAAGGTGATTTAATCATTATCACTGCTGGTGTTCCAGTTGGCGAAAAAGGGACAACAAACTTAATGAAAATTCAAATGATCGGTTCTAAATTAGTTCAAGGTCAAGGTGTCGGCGAAGAAGCAATTATTGCAAAAGCCGTTGTGGCAGGAACTGCTGAAGAAGCAGTTGCTAAAGCGACTGAAGGAGCTATTTTAGTTACAAAAACAACAGATAAAGAATACATGCCAGCAATTGAAAAAGCATCAGCATTAGTTGTTGAAGAAGGTGGTTTAACTTCTCATGCAGCTGTTGTAGCGATTGCGCAAAATATTCCAGTTATCGTAGGTGCTGCAGATGCAACATCATTAATTAATAATGACGAAGTGATTACTGTTGATCCTCGTCGTGGTATTGTTTACCGCGGAGCAACAACAGCTATCTAAGTCTAATTAATTCAATCATTTGATTTTAAGCAATATGTACTCGGACGCAAAGCTGGGACAAACCGATTCGTCAGTTTGTCTCAGCTTTTTTTACAAGGAAGACAGTAGTACGAAATGTTCAGAAAACACGTATTCAGTAAATAAAGAGTTGGGCGCAAATAGTAAAATTATGTCTTAGTTTTAAATTATCTATGTTATTTCACACAAAAATTTTGTTATTTAATTAAATAAGCGCTAAGCTATCTTCAACAGAAAAACAATTATAAAAAAAACGAAAGAAAAACAGGAAATAAGAAAGGGCTGTCAAGAAAATTTCATTGACAAAGCTTTCATACCCCTGTATAATAGCTTTTGTTGCTTAGGAGTGATAATTATGAAGTGGTCTTTGTTAGAATTAAATAAATACAAAGAAGAGCCGCTAGTGTTTTCAGAAACATTGCATCTTAAAGAAGAGCTTCTTCAACGAGATGATACCTTGTTGGATGTAAGTCCAATCAAAGTAGAAGGCTTATTAGCAGTCAATAAATCAGAATATTTACTTCATTACACTATTCAGGTAACTGTAACCGTTCCTTCATCCCGTTCTTTAGAACCTATAGCTTTGCCAATGCAAATCACGGTCGATGAAGTCTTTATGACAAAAGAACAAATGGATACAAGAGATGAACGATTTGCAGCTGAAGAGATTATTTTATTGGACAAGCCAACAATTGATTTAGATGAATCTGTCGAAGACAACATTCTATTGTCCATTCCAATTCAAGTGCTTACAGAAGAAGAACAAAACAGTCAAGAAATGCCAAGTGGCAATGACTGGGAAGTGATTTCAGAAGAAGCATATTTGGAAAGTAAGCAGAAAGCAGCAGAACAAACAGTGGATCCTCGTCTGGCTAAACTATCAGAATTACTCAGCGATAATGCTGAAGAGGAAGATAACAGCTAGGTTGGAATATATTGTGTATGTAAATACACGCATCTTTACAAGGAGGTGGAACAACAATGGCAGTACCAGCTAGAAGAACTTCTAAAGCGAAAAAAGCAAAACGTCGCACACACTACAAATTAACAATCAAAGGCTTAAATGCATGCTCAAACTGTGGTGAAATGAAAAAAAGCCATCACGTATGTCCAGCATGTGGTCACTACGATGGAAAAGACGTAATGTCTAAAGAAGCATAAGCATAAAAACATTTTTTGAAATGTTGAATCCCCTAGGCTAACCATGGAGCCTAGGGGATTTGTATTTTTTTAAGAAAATATGAAGAAATTGGAAATTTATTGGCACTATATTGTTTTCATATGAAAGATAGTGCGTTATAATAGTGAGGATTATAAGAGAATGCTCATAGAATTTTCGTTGATTATAATATAGGAGGTCATAAAATGACAAAACAACAATTTGGCGTAGTCGGCATGGCTGTCATGGGAAAAAATCTTGCTTTAAACATTGAAAGCAGAGGCTATACAGTTGCGCTGTATAACCGTACAGGATCAAAAACAACAGAAGTGGTTGAAGAACATCCTGACAAAAACTTTCAAGCAACATACTCAATTGAGGAATTTGTGAATGCAATTGAAAAACCTCGTCGAATTATGTTGATGGTTAAAGCTGGACCTGCAACAGATGCGACAATCCAAGAATTGTTACCACACCTTGATAAAGGCGACATCTTAATTGATGGCGGTAATACGTTCTTCAAAGACACAATGCGACGTAATGAAGAACTAGCAAACTCAGGAATTAACTTTATTGGTACTGGCGTTTCTGGCGGAGAAGAAGGAGCCTTGAAAGGACCATCTATCATGCCTGGCGGACAAAAAGAAGCGTATGAGTTAGTTGCGCCAATTCTTGAAAAAATTTCAGCTAAAGCAGAAGACGGTGAACCATGTGTGACTTACATTGGCCCAAATGGTGCTGGACATTATGTAAAAATGGTTCATAATGGGATTGAATATGGGGACATGCAATTAATTGCTGAATCCTACGATTTAATGAAACAAATCTTAGGCTTATCTGTTGATGAAATGGCAGAGATTTTCAAAGAATGGAACGAAGGCGAATTAGACAGTTACCTTATCGAGATCACGGCTGACATTTTGACACGTAAAGATGATGAAGGAACCGACCAACCAATCGTTGATGTTATTCTTGATGCAGCAGGCAACAAAGGAACAGGTAAATGGACAAGCCAAAGTGCGTTAGATCTTGGCGTACCATTACCATTAATTACAGAATCAGTATTTGCACGTTTTATTTCGGCTTACAAAGAAGAACGCGTAAAAGCAAGTGGCATTTTATCAAAACCTGCAGCCTTTAACTTTGCAGGCGATAAAAAAGAATTGATTGAAAAAATTCGCGAAGCATTATACTTTAGTAAATTAATGAGTTATGCGCAAGGTTTTGCACAACTCCGTGCAGCTTCTGAAGAATACGGATGGGATTTACCATTTGGTGAAATTGCAAAAATCTGGCGAGCAGGTTGTATTATCCGTGCACAATTCTTACAAAAAATTACCGATGCATATGAAAAAAATCCAGCACTTGAAAACTTGTTGTTAGATGAATACTTCGTAGAAATTACGAAAAAATATCAACAAGCCGTTCGTGAAGTTGTTGCGATTGCTGTTCAAGCAGGTGTTCCTGTACCAACATTCTCATCTGCAATTGCTTATTACGATTCTTATCGTTCAGATCGCTTACCAGCGAATTTAATTCAAGCACAACGTGATTACTTCGGTGCTCATACGTACGAACGCACAGACAAAGAAGGAATCTACCATTACAGCTGGTACAACGAAGAATAAACACGCTGGAGACCATGAGTGTGGCTCACCATGCTCATGGTTTTACTGTGGCTTAAAAAAGAACCAGATAGATTGAGTAGTAATTCTCTAATAAGTAGTAAGGAATAAAAAGGTTGAGCTTGAGTATAGCTTTTAAAGAGAAAGGACAATTAATCAAATGAGCAACATTTTAATTATTGAAGATGAAAAGAACTTAGCGAGATTCGTTGAGCTTGAATTAAAACATGAGGGGTATACGACAGAAGTACACTACAATGGTCGTACAGGATTGGAAGCCGCTCTTAACAACGAATGGGATGCTATCCTTCTTGATTTGATGTTACCAGAATTAAATGGATTAGAAGTATGTCGCCGTGTTCGCCAAGTGAAAAATACACCAATTATTATGATGACTGCGCGTGATTCAGTAATTGACCGTGTTTCTGGCTTAGACCATGGAGCGGATGATTATATTGTTAAACCATTTGCAATTGAAGAATTGTTAGCTCGTTTACGTGCGTTACTTCGTCGTATTGATATTGAGGGCGATAAAAACGTTGCAAAACAAACAACGATTACATATCGTGACTTAACAATTGAAAAAGAAAATCGTGTCGTTCGTCGTAATTCTGAAATGATTGAATTAACAAAACGCGAATACGAATTACTATTAACGCTAATGGAAAACGTGAACGTTGTCTTGGCACGTGATGTGTTACTAAATAAAGTTTGGGGCTATGAAACAGAAGTAGAAACAAACGTTGTGGATGTGTATATCCGCTACTTACGAAATAAAATTGACGTACCTGGAGAAGAAAGCTACATCCAAACTGTCCGTGGAACTGGCTACGTTATGCGTTCGTGAGAACTAATTAATGAAAAGAACGATTAAAAAAGAACTGGAAGGCCCATCTTTAACTATAAAGTGGGCTTTCGCAAGTTCTTTCTTTATATTTGTAGTTTTTACCATTTTTGCGGTGATTACCTATAAGTCTTCTGTCAGTCTTATTGTTGCCAAAGAAAAGGAAAATGTCGAAGCAACGATTGCAGAAGTAACAAATCGATTAGCTAATGCCAATGAAAATTTAACGGTAACAGACGTTTTTGACTATTTAAAAACGCCGAGTGAAAGAGATGAAAACTACTATAATAAGCATACAGCAGTAGAAGGTTCGTTTATGGAAATGGACAGTTTCATATCTGAACTAGGACAACCAGAACTTTATTTATCTGTGTATGACACAAACCAAAAGCTAGTTTTTAAAACACAAAATGAATATGATAAGTTATTACAATTGGATCGACAATTACCTGTTGTTCGAACCGTTTTTGATAAAACCGGTTTTTATTCCGTGGAACCTATTTTTTCAAAAGAAACACGAGAAAAGATTGGCTATATTCAAGCGTTTTATGAACTTTCTTCTTTTTATGAAATTCGTAATCATTTATTATTAACACTTGTAGTTTTAGAAGTGATTTCTCTGATTGTAAGTAGTGTCTTAGGCTTTATCCTCTCTTCTTATTTCTTAAAACCATTAAAAGTATTGAGAGACACGATGGATACAATCCGCAAAGACCCGCAATCAGATGTCCACATGCCGGAGATTAATACGAGAGATGAGTTAGCAGATATCTCGGAAATCTTTAATGAAATGTTAGATCGTATGAGACGCTATATCGAACAACAAGAGCAGTTTGTTGAAGATGTTTCCCATGAATTAAGAACGCCCGTTGCGATTATGGAAGGCCATTTAAACCTTTTAAATCGTTGGGGGAAAGACGATCCTGAAATTTTAGATGAATCATTAAAGGCCAGTTTACAAGAAATTAGTCGTATGAAGAGTTTGGTCCAAGAAATGCTTGACCTTTCACGCGCTGAACAAGTGGACACCCAATATGCAAATGAACGAACAGATGCTAAACAAGTAGTCTACCAAGTATTTAATAACTTCCAATTGGTTTATCCTGAGTTTCATATCACATTAGATGACGATTTACCAACCGAAGTTGAACTGAAAATCTATCGTAATCACTTTGAACAATTGCTAATTATTCTATTAGATAATGCTATTAAATATTCAACAGATCGAAAAGAAGTGCATATTTCCATTTCTCGAACGATGAATGAATTTGAAATAGCTGTGCAAGATTTTGGTGAAGGAATCACTGAAGAAGACTTGGAGAAAATATTTGATCGATTCTATCGAGTAGATAAAGCCCGTGCAAGAAATAAAGGCGGTAATGGCTTAGGACTATCGATTGCAAAACAATTAGTCGAAAACTATAAAGGACGTATTGATGCAGAAAGCGTATTGCATCAAGGAACGATCTTTAGAATTTTTATTCCAATCGCTGGAATAAAAGAAGAGAGCAACGTACAATAAAGTACGTTGCTTTTTTTACGAATGATTAACGAACATTTCAGTAAGAGAAAAGGGATTATAAGATAAAGAAACGAATGTTTTCTTTGCAGAAAATATTCATCGTTCGAAATTGAAAAAAATGTTATTTTTCTGCAAAATAATAGTTGCGTTTTAGAAAAATCCTTGGTATATTAATATCTGTTCTGACAAACAGTTCGTTAAGAAAAAAGTTTTAAAAAGTTAAAAATTTTTCTTGACGAAAAGATAAATAACATGTTAGAATAACAAAGTCGTCAAAGAGATTGCTTTTAAATCAATCATTTGATCAAAAAAACTTGTTATAAAATAACAAAAAAGTTTTAAAAAGTTGTTGACAAACAACTGAGATAATGATAAGATATAGAAGTTGTCACAACAGACAACGACAACCGAGCAAAACAACTTAAAAAACTTTTTCAAAAAAGTTCTTGACATTCAAACGAAAGTTTGTTATGATATAAAAGTTGCTGCGAGGTAACGTAGACCTTTGAAAACTGAACAAAGAATAGACGAACCAAATGTGTAGGGCGTCTTGATTCAATTCAAGACAACAAACATTTTTAACAAGCAAGCAATATGCTAGCAAACAAATTGAGCTTAACAATCGCAAGATTGTTCTAACTTTTATTATGAGAGTTTGATCCTGGCTCAGGACGAACGCTGGCGGCGTGCCTAATACATGCAAGTCGAACGCCTCTTTCCTCCCGAGTGCTTGCGCTCAATTGGAAAGAGGAGTGGCGGACGGGTGAGTAACACGTGGGTAACCTACCCATCAGAGGGGGATAACACTTGGAAACAGGTGCTAATACCGCATAACAGTTTATGCCGCATGGCATAAGAGTGAAAGGCGCTTTCGGGTGTCGCTGATGGATGGACCCGCGGTGCATTAGCTAGTTGGTGAGGTAACGGCTCACCAAGGCCACGATGCATAGCCGACCTGAGAGGGTGATCGGCCACACTGGGACTGAGACACGGCCCAGACTCCTACGGGAGGCAGCAGTAGGGAATCTTCGGCAATGGACGAAAGTCTGACCGAGCAACGCCGCGTGAGTGAAGAAGGTTTTCGGATCGTAAAACTCTGTTGTTAGAGAAGAACAAGGACGTTAGTAACTGAACGTCCCCTGACGGTATCTAACCAGAAAGCCACGGCTAACTACGTGCCAGCAGCCGCGGTAATACGTAGGTGGCAAGCGTTGTCCGGATTTATTGGGCGTAAAGCGAGCGCAGGCGGTTTCTTAAGTCTGATGTGAAAGCCCCCGGCTCAACCGGGGAGGGTCATTGGAAACTGGGAGACTTGAGTGCAGAAGAGGAGAGTGGAATTCCATGTGTAGCGGTGAAATGCGTAGATATATGGAGGAACACCAGTGGCGAAGGCGGCTCTCTGGTCTGTAACTGACGCTGAGGCTCGAAAGCGTGGGGAGCAAACAGGATTAGATACCCTGGTAGTCCACGCCGTAAACGATGAGTGCTAAGTGTTGGAGGGTTTCCGCCCTTCAGTGCTGCAGCAAACGCATTAAGCACTCCGCCTGGGGAGTACGACCGCAAGGTTGAAACTCAAAGGAATTGACGGGGGCCCGCACAAGCGGTGGAGCATGTGGTTTAATTCGAAGCAACGCGAAGAACCTTACCAGGTCTTGACATCCTTTGACCACTCTAGAGATAGAGCTTTCCCTTCGGGGACAAAGTGACAGGTGGTGCATGGTTGTCGTCAGCTCGTGTCGTGAGATGTTGGGTTAAGTCCCGCAACGAGCGCAACCCTTATTGTTAGTTGCCATCATTTAGTTGGGCACTCTAGCGAGACTGCCGGTGACAAACCGGAGGAAGGTGGGGATGACGTCAAATCATCATGCCCCTTATGACCTGGGCTACACACGTGCTACAATGGGAAGTACAACGAGTCGCTAGACCGCGAGGTCATGCAAATCTCTTAAAGCTTCTCTCAGTTCGGATTGCAGGCTGCAACTCGCCTGCATGAAGCCGGAATCGCTAGTAATCGCGGATCAGCACGCCGCGGTGAATACGTTCCCGGGCCTTGTACACACCGCCCGTCACACCACGAGAGTTTGTAACACCCGAAGTCGGTGAGGTAACCTTTTTGGAGCCAGCCGCCTAAGGTGGGATAGATGATTGGGGTGAAGTCGTAACAAGGTAGCCGTATCGGAAGGTGCGGCTGGATCACCTCCTTTCTAAGGAATATTACGGAAATACACATTTCGTCTTTACTTTGTTCAGTTTTGAGAGGTCTACTCTCAATCAAATAAGTTCGGGGCCTTAGCTCAGCTGGGAGAGCGCCTGCTTTGCACGCAGGAGGTCAGCGGTTCGATCCCGCTAGGCTCCATTGATAGCTTTTGCTATCAGATTCGTTCATTGAAAACTGGATATTGAAGTAAAAAGAATCAAAACAAACCGAGAACACCGCGTTGAATGAGTTTTTTAATAAGTTCAATTGCTTATTTATTGATTAACCTTCTATCGCTAGAAGAAGTGATCAAGACCCAACCGTAAGGTTGATAAGGTTAAGTGAATAAGGGCGCACGGTGGATGCCTTGGCACTAGGAGCCGATGAAGGACGGGACTAACACCGATATGCTTTGGGGAGCTGTAAGTAAGCTATGATCCAGAGATTTCCGAATGGGGGAACCCAATATCTTTTATAGGATATTACTTTTCAGTGAATACATAGCTGATTAGAGGTAGACGCAGAGAACTGAAACATCTTAGTACCTGCAGGAAGAGAAAGAAAATTCGATTCCCTGAGTAGCGGCGAGCGAAACGGGAAGAGCCCAAACCAACAAGCTTGCTTGTTGGGGTTGTAGGACTCCAATATGGTAGTCTGTTAGTATAGTTGAAGGATTTGGAAAA